>CAZFLY010000001.1:0-185215 GCA_964519995.1 uncultured Pirellulales bacterium
AAGGCCGGATCTTCGACATCAATAATCTCCCCCTAATTTACGATTGACTACGAACTAAGAACTATGAACTACGAACTAATAACTATGAACAGTCCATTAGTTCGATACATATTATACCCAAAAACGACTAAAAAACAAGCAAAATCCGCATCTTTATCCAAAATTGTCCTTTACTCGCCCGCGTCAAGAGGTGCGGATGCTGGACAACGAATTGTTCTTTTCACAAATCGTTTATACACTATTCATACGTAAAGCGCGTACGCGCTTTACGTACGCGTTTTTTTTGTTTTTGGTTGTTTATACGCCGCAGGCGTATTAAGGCCAAATAAAAGGTGGATTTGTTTTGGTAGGGTGGGCACGGCCCACCAACTTCAAAATGGTGTGCGGTGTACATACTACATTCTGTCACACGTCGGTAAAAAGAAAGATGTATGGTGTCCCCAGATTTATTCAAAAATACAATACAGAATTGAGAATTTAGAATGTATAATTGAGCGATGAAAAATTGGGCGAAAAAGGGTCAATTCAGAACAATAAGGTGCCTTAAATTTTTCTCGACTAAAGAAGAAATGCCTATATGAAAAATGTGAATACGCTTGAATATCATAAGGGAAATCCAGATATATCTGTTGAGAGATATATTCGAAGTAAGCGCGTTGAATTGGCACATGAAATTCAGTACGCTAAAAAGGTTTATCTTGACACCAAATTTTGGATACTTTTACGAGATGCACGTATGGGAAATGCCGCTGGCTATAACGCCATGAAACTGCTTCACGTTTTAGAAGACCTTGTCGCAAAGAACCTTGTGGTTTGTCCAATTAGCAATGATACCTTCGCAGAAATCTTCAAGCAGACAGACACGGAAACTCTGAAGGCCTGCGTGCAAGTCATAGATGATCTATCCAAGGGTATTGCAATCTTGGCAATGAAAGAGCGTATCGACCTCGAAGTATTTCATTTCATTGGTGAAAAAACGAAGGGGACCGATTCCGTTTACTCACTAGACGAATTGGTCTGGACAAAGATCGCTTATGTTCTGGGCTTTGCTACTCCGACCTCAGATTCCTGGCCTCCAGATATAAATTATGCAATCCAGAAGGCTTTCATAGACCAAATGTGGGTTGTTACATTGACCGACATGTTAGATCAAATGGGTGACGACGCCATATCCCAAGTGTCAAAATTTCCGGATATCTCTCAAGAACTGAATGAAGGAAAGTTCTCACATATTAAGGACCATAAATCATTTAAGCAGTTGTTCATAGGAGAACTGGCAGGGTTACTTGACCTCTACAAGCCAGATTTTCAAGACTTGATGGTATACCTTTATAAATCCGAGACCGGCCAGAGTCTTAGTGCAGATGAAATCTCTTCAGATAATAGTGGTCGAATGGTTGCTAATCTTATTTATCATGCGTTCCGACTTAACAAGATAAAATCCGAACTGCCGTCGTTTCGCATAGGTGCAGGAATTCATGCTGCGGTGCAGTGGGATAAAGGACGTAAATACAAACCAAATGATATACACGATTTTCAACATGCAGCTGCAGCTGTTCCCTATTGTGATTATTTCCTGACGGAAGCTAACCTACGACATTTAGTGTGCGATAAGAACCTGAAATTTGATGCTCTTTTCCGATGCAAAACTATCTCGGATATCACTGATGCAATAAAGGAGCTTTCGCAAATTACTATATAGCAAGTCGTAACAAGAGACAATCTTATACAATGGTTCCTTGTAATGTAATAAAATTACCAAAAATTGGTTTTGATGGCTACCGCTTGCAAATTATTGGTCAGAGATTAAACTGACGGTTTATGGCAAAGAAGGCGACAAAATCAAAGGTGGGGAAATCCTTCGACATTGCTCAGGGCAGGCCATCGGCTCTGGTCGATACACGGGTGATTTACTGTGGAGATAACCTTGACCAGCTCAAAAAATTTCCTAATGAGTGCGTTGATCTGATTTATATCGACCCGCCTTTTAACTCCAACCGTAATTATGAAGTATTTTGGGGTGAGACAAAGGAAAAACGTTCCTTTGAAGACCGACATGCTTCGACACAGGCTTACATTGAATTTATGCGGCCGCGTTGTGTTGAACTTGCCCGCGTTCTAAAGAAAACCGGTTCATTCTATTACCACTGCGACTGGCACGCATCTCACTATGTAAAAATAATGCTTGATCAGATATTCAACGAAAACCAGTTTCAAACGGAAATAATCTGGCGTAGAACTAACGCCAAAGGACTAGCTTTCCGGTCTTTTCCGAACGACCATGACACAATTTATTATTACAATAAAAGCGATAATTACACGTTTAACCGTCAATATCTCCCTCACGGTGAGGAATATATAAAGAAATTCTATAAATACGTTGAGCCTGAAACTGGGAGAAGATATGCACTTGATAACTTAGCAAATCCCAACAAAGACCGTCCCAATCTAACATACGAATTCTTGGGAGTAAACCGTGTTTGGCGTTGGAAAAAAGAACGAATGCAAGAGGCATATGAAAAGGGGTTTATTGTACAGTCTCATCCTGGCGCTGTCCCTCGCCTTAAACGATATCTTGATGAACAGGAGGGCATACCAATTGATAGCATATGGGCTGATATTCCGCCCATTCAATCTCAATCAGAGGAGAGGCTTGGCTACCCCACGCAAAAGCCGCTTGCACTTTTAGACCGGATTGTAAAAGCAAGCTCTAATCCAAACGATATTGTACTTGATGCCTTCTGTGGGTGCGGAACGGCATTAGTTGCATCTGAAAATCTTGGACGACAGTGGATAGGTATTGATATTTCACCGACTGCCTGTCGGGTGATGGCAAAGCGTTTGCGTGATGTCTGTGGTATGAAAGAAGATGAAAAGCTCTGGCGGATTGGACGCGGATTTATCGTTCGAGACCTGCCGTGGACCGAGGAGCAACTTCGCAAGATTCCGCCATTTGAATTTGAGAACTGGGCTGTTATAGCGCTGGGCGGTATTCCCAATAAGGCACAGGTCGGAGATATGGGTATCGATGGACGAATTTATCCCGTCTCGGCAACGCCAAAGAAAGAGAAAGGCGAACTGGCCTTTATGGATGTATGGTATCCTATCCAGGTCAAGCAGAAAGACAAGGTCGGCAGGCCTGATATAGATTCCTTTGAGGCCGTGATGATGCGCGAAGACCGCCAGAAAGGGTTCTTTGTCTCCTTCGATTTCTCATCCGATGCCATAAGCGAAATACAATCGTTCTTCAAGAAGACCGGAAAGAGTATAATTGCCCTTACCGTTAAAGACATTCTCGAAGAACAGATCGCATATAAATTAGCGTAAAGGAAAAAATGTTCAGGAGCATTTTGGGGATGTTTGTAGCTGGGTATGTGCGATTTCATCGCACCTTACTGATTCTGACAGCGAGTATCCTGATCTTTGCGAGCGGTGCATTTCCGTTTTGCGTCCCTTCGGCTGTGCTCCCCGCTTCGCCCGAAACGATGAGGCTTCGCAGGGCAGGCAGGGCGGGCTTTGTGTTAAAATTGCTTTACCAAACTAACACCCGTTGCAGGCCATCGATGTTCCCTGCAGGCGAGATACGAAAAGTGAGCGACGAAATCATTCCCACTCGATAGTAGCTGGTGGTTTGCTGACGTTTAGCCAACTTTAGCGTATTTAGCCGCCCAAATAGATACGGCGGCAGACGTTTTATTCTTGATGCTGGCTCAATCTTGAATTCTGTCATTTTGCTCACCTATCTATGAACTTGAGGGTTCGCCTCTACATAATCGGATAGTTTACAGAAAACAGGTGAATTTTCAAAACCTTTTATAGCATGCGGCGTACAGTTTTGAGCGTATAGCCTATCCGCTATGCCGGCTAAAAGCATTTGAGCAGATTAACTCCAATGGCCGGATTGTATGAATTCCCAAGATATGGTAACACTTCAAACCCAGCGACTTCTAAGTCCTTATGTTTGCCAGCCACGGTGTGACCAACCACCCAGCCGAGGGTTGCACCGAAGACAATATCACTCGCCCAGTGACTGCCTGCGTCCATCATTCTATAAGCGACAAGACCCGCTAGTGCGTAAGCTGGAATACCAACCTTAAGGCCATAAAATTCGTGCAACACCGATGCAACCGTAAAAGAACTCGACGTATGGCCGCTGGGCCAAGCCCAGCTATCTCCATTCGGCGTATCGTTGCTGCGGACAGCCTTTAAACCCAACGTCACAGCGTCATTTATAGCTAGTGCCGAGAGCATGGTCATAGAGCGTTGTTTGTTAAGATCATCCTGATTTTCCGCACTTATGGCATACCAGACAGCAACGGCAGGAAAATGGAATGCAGGCGATCCAACGATGTCGAAGGTCTCATCCCAAAGATCATCAAAACTTGGATGACTTCTGAAATGCTCAGCCAATCGCTCATCAATATCGTTGTTGGTCATCATCACGCTAAGTCCACCTGCCAGCAGCAACGCAACTATATTGTCGTTTCTCAGGAAAATATCTTTCGTGTCTTCAAACAGTTTTTCTGGAAAAACAGCAGAATCAACCTTAGCCGACTCAAGCCAAAGATTCTTTGCTGCCGGAGCTGTTTGTTGCTGAGCGCCGGCGTTGGCAGATATAACGATAGCGCAGAGAAAAATCAGCAGCTTTTTATCCACGCAAAATCCTTAAGAATATGAAATTTTGACATTAAGACCGAAAACGGGACGAGTTTGAAATAAACCTGCTCACGGCCACAGACTTTACCAGCTATATTGTTGTCTTCCAATCGAATTCCCGATCTTGTCGATGATGTAGCTTTAATCTATAAACTTTATGCTTAGAGTTTTTGTTATTCCCACTCGATCGTGGCCGGTGGTTTGCTGGAAATATCGTACACAACACGATTGACACCGCGAACCTCGTTTATAATTCTGCTTGAGACGAGCGCCAATACCTCAAATGGAATCTGGTAGAAATCAGCAGTCATAAAATCCGTTGTTTCCACCGCTCGGATGGCGATAACGTTTTCATAGCTTCGCTCATCACCCATAACACCTACGGTCGAGACGGGCACCAGCACAGCGAGCGCCTGGGATACTTTTCGGTATAGGCCGGCAGATATAATCTCATCGATGAGTATCTCATCGGCAGCCCTAAGGACTTCAAGTCTCTCGGTGGTGACCTCGCCGATTATTCTAACGGCCAGCCCCGGGCCCGGAAATGGATGCCGCCAGACAATATCTTCTGGTAAACCAAGATATTCGCCGACGAGCCGGACTTCGTCTTTGAACAGATCGCGTAGTGGCTCAATCAGCTCAAAGCCCAACTCTGCAGGCAGACCTCCGACATTGTGGTGCAGTTTTATGTTCGCAGCAGGATTGCCATCTTTCGACCCCGATTCGATTACATCGGGATAAAGTGTTCCCTGCGCGAGGAATTTTACATTAGGGACGTTTGTTGCTTCCGACTTGAAGGCCCCGATAAATTCTGCACCAATAATTCTGCGTTTTTGTTGTGGGTCGGTAATCCCTTTTAGAGCCGAGAGAAACTGCTTCGACCAATCCACAATCCTCAAGTCGATATGAAAATGGTCACGAAAAGTTGAGACTACATTGTCCCGCTCATTTTTGCGTAAAAGGCCGTTATCGACAAATATACAAACAAGCTGATCGCCGATCGCCTCGTGCAGCATCGAAGCAACAACCGATGAATCGACTCCGCCACTTAATCCGCAGATTACTGAAGCACCGCCTACCTGTTTGTGAATTGTCCGGATAGACTCAGCGACAAAGTCGCTCATTTTCCAGTCGCTGCTACAGCCGCAGATGTCATACAGAAAATTCTTGAGTATCTGCGAGCCTTTCGGCGTATGAGTGACTTCCGGATGGAATTGAACGCCGTAAAATTTCTTCTTATGTCTGACAGCAGCGTGCGGACACGTCTTTGTGGAAGCAAGCTTAACGAAATTATCACCCCCGTGTCTTCTGTCAAAGACAGAAACGGGGGCAATCTGATCGCCGTGACTTGCCCAGACGAGCGTCGAATCCGGCATGTTTGCAAACAGGTCATCTTTATTGAGTATCGTCAAGTTTGTTCTGCCGTATTCATGATATTGCGCTCGTGTTACTTCGGCCCCTAAGATTTGACAGCCAAGCTGCATGCCGTAGCAGATGCCGAGAATAGGAACGTTCAGCTCGAAGATTTTTTCATCGCAGCGAGGGGCGTTTTTATCGTAAACGCTGGCAGGCCCCCCGGATAGTATCAGCCCTTTGAGCGGCAGTTTCGATAACTCATCAACTGAAATATCTGCACGGCAGATTCGCGAGTAGACGTTGTGCTCACGCACCCTGCGGGCTATTAGTTGGCCATACTGGCTGCCAAAATCGAGAATAGCTATCATTTCATGGGACATAACCCACACCTTTTACTACAGCGTTTAGCATACAGCGCAATAGGAAATGCATAGTAGCCTGTACGCTAAACGCTATACGCTAAGTATCAATCCTCAAAAGGTAGTGTGGCCGAGTAGTTTGGGGCCTCTTTGGTTATTTGTATATCGTGGGGATGAGATTCATTAACCGAAGCAGCGCTTACGCGAACAAATTGGGCCTTTTCCATCAGCTCTTTTATGCTTTTAGCGCCGCAGTAGCCCATGCCTGCGCGCAGCCCACCAACAAGCTGGTAAACAAAGTCACTGAGTGCTCCCTTATATGGAACCCTGCCTTCTACACCTTCGGGCACAAGTTTACTCGCTTCGGTGGTACTGCTCTGGCTGTATCGCTCTGCAGAGCCTTTAACCATCGCCCCGAGTGAACCCATACCTCTATATTCTTTGAATTGTCTTCCCTTGTAGATAACAAGTTGGCCTGGACTCTCCTTAAGACCTGCAAACAGTGAACCTATCATTACGCTGGATGCACCGGCTGCAATCGCCTTAGTTATGTCGCCGGACTGTCTTACTCCTCCATCAGCAATGACGGGGATATTATGTTCCCGAGCTACCCGGGCACAGTTAATGATCGCAGATATCTGAGGCACTCCCACGCCAGAGATTACCCTTGTAGTGCAAATAGCACCGGGCCCGATGCCGACCTTGACGGCATTTGCCCCCGCGGCTATCAAGTCCTGTGCGGCATCAAGCGTTGCGATATTGCCTGCGATTACATCGATATCGTATTGAGCTTTTATCTTTTTGACGGTATCGATAACATTCTGCGAATGACCGTGAGCTGTATCAATAACGATAATGTCAACATCTGCTGCGATCAAAGCCTCGATACGCTCGTAATCGTGCACACTCACAGCAGCACCAACAAGGAGTCTGCCACGCTTATCCCGGGCGGCCCTTGGATATTGCTGGACGCGGTCGATGTCTCTCATAGTAATCAGGCCAGCCAATTCGCTTCCATTTTTTACGAGAAGTAATTTTTCCACTTTGTGCTTCTGCAGAATCTCCTTTGCCTGTTCGAGTGTCGTCCCTGCAGGGCCTGTGACAAGCTTGTCTTTTGTCATGATTAAATCTATCTTGACATCATAATCCTTGAGAAACTTCAGATCCCTGCGGGTGAGGATGCCGACCAGCTTTTTGCCTTGCACTATGGGAATGCCTGAGACATTCTGCTCGTTCATTAGCTCCTGGGCTCTTCTTACAGGCTCGCTCGGGGATAATGTCACAGGGTCAAGAATCACGCCATGTTCTGATCGCTTGACCTTGGCGACCTCTCTTTTCTGGGCTTCAACAGAAAGGTTCTTATGGATAATACCGATGCCACCTTCCTGCGCCAGTGCGATCGCCAGAGCTGACTCGGTAACAGTATCCATAGCAGCAGATACTATCGGAATGTTTATATTGATATTGTTGGTTAGCTTCGTACTGGTGTCCGCTTGGCTCGGCACAAAATCACTCTCTGCCGGTATCAGCAGCACATCGTCGAAGGTTATCCCTTCAGCGACGATCTTGCTCTTATCCATTCGTATCTCCGATTATCTGTTTGGCGATTCCTTCCAAAAAAGTAAGTATAATAACGCCATAAACCAGCGTCAAACCTATTTTCGTTCCTCTGCCCATCGACTAAGGGTAGACTTTTCTGAGCTTGCACTGTTTTGTTTTGACACTGTAAAGTGCCTACGTTATCTTAACTCTAAGATAGGGCAATATGTCGATTAACAATGAGTCAATACATATAATATGAAATTTCTGGAGGGCAGAAAGCCATGAAATGTCCGGCATGTGGAAATAAGTTACAGCAAATGTCAGTTGACGATGTCACAGTCGACGTGTGCAAAGGCGGCTGCGGAGGAATATGGTTTGACAACTTTGAGATAAAGAAATTTGATGAACCACATGAGTCCACAGGAGAACACCTGTTGGAGATAGAACGAAATGTAGGTATAACCATTGACCATACAAAGAAAAGAATGTGCCCGAAATGTGATGATGTCGTAATGATGAGGCACTTTTTCAGTGTCAAAAAGGAGGTCGAAGTCGATGAGTGTCCAGGCTGTGGCGGTTTCTGGCTGGACTGCGGTGAACTAAGGAAAATTCGAAGTTTATTCAACACTGAAGAGGAACGAAAGAAAACCGCAGAAGAATACTTCGATGAGATATTCGGCAAGCAGCTTCGTGAGATGAAAGCCAAAAATGAACTTAATACAGCAGAGCGAATTACAAGCATATTCCGATTTGTCTGTCCGAGCTACTACATCCCAAATAAGTAGGATTGGAGAGCTCTTTAACAACGGCCACTAACGATAGTTCGATATATACAGAGCACCAGCCCTCTGGACTTAGGCGAAGAACAAGCGAGCCATCTAATTGTATGAGACAACCGGAAAGTTACGAATATGGTCGGTACTTGTGCCGGCAATGGTTGTTCCATCCATTGGGGCTCTCTTTTACTTTGTCATTTTCACTGATTACTGGTTCACGCCAATCATCTATGTAACCACAAAGGTATTTATCATCACATGGCCAGCCGTCTGCGCTTACCTTGTATTGGGAAAACGCATTGGCCGAGCCATTAGCCGGCCCACGAAACACACGCAGGCTATCGGCATGGATATCCTCTTGGGAGCTTCAATTGCAGCTTTAATGTTCGGCTTAATGCAGACCACGCTTGGGCAAGTGGTAATAGCGAGCTCTGAGAGCATCGGAAGTAAAGCACACGCACTAGGGATTATGCGTCACTATTGGTTGTTTGCACTATTTCTCTCGGTTGCACACTCATTGATAGAGGAATATTACTGGCGATGGTTTGTATTTGGCAACCTCAGAAACATCATAGCAATACCATTTGCACACGGTTTAGCAGCACTGGCATTTGCGGCACATCACATCGTGATAACAACGCAGCTCTTCGGGCTTTTCTGGGGTATTGTGCTCGGAGGATTCGTGGCGGCAGGAGGAATGGTCTGGAGCCTGATGTATCAAAGACAGAAAACCCTGATAGGAGCCTGGATAAGTCACTTGATTATCGATCTTGGCATTATGGTAATCGGGCACAGTATCCTGTTCGGCGGTTATACTTGATCGTCGCAGTAATAAGAGGAAATACTCCGTAGTAAGTCGCATTGTCAAACATGGCCGATAAACACCTTGACGCCTTCAACAGTCGTCTATATATTTATCTCCGCTCAGAATACCTTTTTCCTTATCAACCCATAGAGCGAACATCGGGTTAAGGTAGCCAAAAGAAAAAAGTGTAAAATTAGCAAGAAGCTGAGAAAGGTATGAACATGGCGAGAAAATACCGTCCCCTGTTGACAGAAGAAATCGACAAGCTCACTAACCAAGGTTGTAGCTGCACCGACTGGTCACAGGTTCAAGTCGCTGAAGGTTTTAAGGCAAAGACCGTCAGAGCGACACGCTTTTGTGGACAGGTAAAGTTAGGTGTCTTTGAAAAACCGGTTTCATTCTTCGGCGGTGTTACTAAACCGGCGGGAATAAATAACGCAATAATCCACAACTGCATAATCGGCGACAATGTGTACATTAGTCAGGTGCGAAATTACATCGCCAACTACATAATTGAAGATGAAGTTATAATAGATAATATTGACTTGCTCGTGGTAGAAGGCGAAAGCAAGTTCGGTAACGGCACAGAGGTCACTGTGGTCAACGAAGCCGGTGGTAGAGAGATACCGATTTACGACCAATTATCGGCTCACACAGCTTATGTGATAGCTTTCTACCGTCACCGGCCGAGAGTTATTGAAAAACTGCAAAAAATGATAGCCGATTACTCTTCCTCCATCAGATCCTCAATGGGCCTTGTTGGAAAAGGCGCCAGAATCATCAACAGCCGAATAATCAAAAATGTCAAAGTTGGGCCGTCAAGCGTGGTCGAGGGAATCAGCAGGCTTGAGAACGGCTCACTTAATAGCTGTCCAGAGGACCCTGTTTACATCGGTCCCGGTGTCTTCGCCGAAGATTTTATCGCATGCAGCGGCTCGAAAATAACCGATGGCGTAATAATATCCAAGTGCTTTGTGGGTCAGGGCACTGTTTTAGCTAAGCAGTACTCGGCGGAGAATTCGGTCTTCTTTGCTAACTGTGGCGGTTTCCACGGTGAGGCGTGCGCAATTTTCGCGGGCCCTTATACAGCAACACACCATAAATCCACATTGCTAATCGCAGGACTGTTCTCATTTTTGAATGCCGGCAGTGGTACCAACCAGAGCAATCATATGTACAAACTTGGACCAGTCCACCAAGGTATTGTAGAACGCGGCTCCAAGACCGCCAGCGATTCATATATGCTCTGGCCTGCAAAAGTCGGTGCTTTTACTGTCGTTATGGGTCGACATTACAGAAACTCGGACACCTCTGATTTGCCTTTCTCATACCTTATTGAGCATGAGGATGAAAGCATCCTTGCACCTGGCGTGAATCTGCGCAGCGTAGGGACAGTTCGTGACGCAAGAAAATGGCCGAAGCGTGACCGACGTAAAGACCCTAAAAAGCTCGACCTCATAAACTTCAAACTTTTAAGCCCATATACGATTCAAAAAATGCTCAATGGTCATCAGCTCCTAACAAATCTTAAAAAGACATCCGGCCAAACATCCGATTACTTCACATACCACAGCGTCAAAATCACAAATTCCTCATTGGACCTCGGTATTAGGCTGTATAAGATAGGCATCGACAAATTTCTGGGCAACTGCCTGATTAAACGGCTGGAGAACAAACAATTCAAAAACATCAATGAACTCCAACAGGCTCTTAAGCCAGAGACCGACATTGGACCCGACAAATGGGTAGATTTGGCTGGGTTGTTTGCTCCCATAAGACTCGTGGATAAAATGCTGTCAGAAATCGAATCTGGAACCATTAACACACTGCAGAAGGTTACTGAATCTTTTCGAGCGATGCACGAGGATTATGCTAAGTACGAATGGGCCTGGGCGGTTGATATTCTGCAGCAACAGCTCAGCAGAACAATAGATAACATAACACCTGAGGATATTATAGAGCTGACAGAAAACTGGAGAAAAGCTGTCATAGAACTTGACGACAGACTCTATGCCGATGCGAAAAAAGAATTTGCAGCCACAGCTCAAATCGGCTTCGGCCTCGATGGAGACGAAGAAACAAAACACAAAGATTTCGCAGCGGTCAGAGGCACGTTTGAGCAAAGCGATTTTGTCGCCGACATTGAAAAACATAAGATCGACAAAACCAGGCTTGGTGACGAGCTTATCAGTCGAATGGAAAATCTCACTTCGCAAAAAAATGCCTGATATCCTCGCAAAATATTATTAATTATATCTTTTATTAAGGAGCCGAAATGAGAGTAATAATTGAACCGAATTACGAGGTAGTCTCAAAATGGGCTGCCAACTACATAGCAAGAAAAATAAATGATTCTGGCCCAAGTGAGTCCAAGCCTTTTGTGCTGGGGCTTCCCACTGGCTCGTCGCCGCTGGGAATGTACAGAGAACTAATAAAGCTAAACAAAACTGGAAAAGTAACATTCAAAAACGTTGCCACCTTTAACATGGATGAATATGTAAACCTTCCTGAGGACCACCCTGAAAGTTACCATTCATTCATGTGGAATAACTTCTTCAGTCATATAGACATCGCAGAAGAAAATGTAAACATCCTCAATGGAAACGCAACGGACCTTGAGGCAGAGTGCGCTGCCTATGAGGAAAAAATACAAAAGGTTGGTGGTGTGAATCTTTTCGTGGGCGGTATAGGCCCCGATGGTCATATAGCATTCAATGAACCTGCTTCGTCGCTTTCCTCCAGAACGCGCGTTATGGCACTGACTTATGACACCATCATCGCCAATTCACGCTTCTTTGATGGTGATGTCAACAAGGTCCCCAAAACAGCCTTGACGGTAGGCGTAGGGACTGTAATGGACGCTGAAGAGGTGCTGATTATTGTGAACGGACATAACAAGGCACGTGCGCTACGGCACGCCATTGAAGAGAGCGTAAACCACATGTGGACAATAAGCGCTCTTCAAATGCACCCGAAAGGCATTATTGTCTGTGACGAAGAAGCCACGATTGAGTTAAAGGTTGGCACCGTAAAATACTTCAAAGACATAGAATCAGTCAATCTTGATCCAACCACATTGCTAAAATAGCTCGTGAATCCTGCACGCCTAATACCAATTGTGAATAATTAATGCGCTTATTCGTGTCATTTCGAGCGAGCCGTAGGCGAGTCGAGAAATCTATTTGAACAGATTTCTCCACTACGGGCCACTCTGTGGCCCTTCGGTCGAAATGACATAAGCGCAAATTTTAATCACAATTAGTATAACACCGTACTAATACTTATCACTCAGCGACACTTTGTGATACCGCACAAGCTGTTGAAATTAGTCAGGAATCGCAGTCTTAGACTAATCAGATGCCGGCTCTTTGCCGGATGGATAAGAAATCTCGGCCTTGGCCTTTAATGATTGGATATACTGCTCGACAATCTCTCGTTGCCTACTGTGTCTCAATTGGGCAATAATACTATCCTTGGCTTGGTCAAAGGGTATAACAACAGCGTCGTTATGATCAGTGACTTTTATTATGTGGTAGCCGAATTCGGTCTCAACAATATCGCTGACTTGACCAGGCTTTAGCTCAAAGGCAGCTTTTTCAAAGGGTGCAACCATTTGGCCCCTACCGAAGAAATCCAAATCTCCCCCCCTCACGCTGGATGGACAAGCTGAATGAACCTTGGCTAATTCGGCGAAGTCCTCTCCATTCTGGATCTGCTTAAGAAGCTCCTCAATCTTGGCTCTGGCTTCTGCCTTGGCCTGATTGGGATCGGTGTTAGGGTCAGACTCGTCAGGCTTTATGAGAATGTGACTGGCCCGGACCCGTTCGGGCGTTACGAAATCTTCCGAGTGCTCGGAGTAATACTGTTTTACTTCATCTTCACTAATATCTACGGCCTCAATGTGCTGAGACTGAAAGAGCTTATTATAGCCGAGTTGTCTTTGGATTTGCTGCTTGAATTCATCAAAGTCTCTTCCGCGAGCTTCTATTTGCGATCTGATATCTTCTACAGAAAGTGGCGGTTGCTGGTTAGAAGCCATCGCCTCAATCCTTTCCATCGCCTCTTGCTCAGTGACCTCTATATTTGCCTTCTCAACCTCTGCATCCAGCAATTTCTCAACAATTAACTTTTCCAGAACTTGTTGTCTAAGGCGTTTTTCTTGTTGATTAACAAACTCTGGAGGTAAATGCGATGTCCTGATGGCTATCTGTTCGAGCGCCGGCTCGACCAGCACCTGTACATCACTCTCGGTGATCTCCATACCATTAACGGTAACTGCTACAGCCTGGGCTTTTGCACCTGCTTCTGGCTTAGGTACGTTCGCATCGGTCTCAGTTGGGGCCTTCTGGCGACAGCCCAAACCACAGACGATACATAAAAGCAAGATGTGAAAAATAAAAAGGAAGGTGTTCTTCTTTCTGCCTTTTACCTGAGTGTTTCGCAATTGTACTGAATAGCGTTTCATAGCCTGACCTTTCGAAGATTTAACACGTTATAAAGGATTTCGTTAAAGTTGATTAATCTAATTGTTTCGCTAACTTGTGTCTGTGTCAAGGTAATTACCTTTCGAGTAAAGGATGAGGAGAGAACATCGTATCGTCCCTGATGAAGACAAGGTGTATAAACAAAGATTATTATCACAAGCTCGAGAAGGCCTCGAAGGGCAGGAGCTATTCCACCGCCGCGAACAAATTTCTGTACCTTTGGATTACTGATATCCCGATGGTGAATTTCAGAGTATTTCCTTACCAAACGTTTTTATCTTTCGCATTGGCAAAGAGGCTATTTTCTATTACCTCAGCTACAAACTCAGGACGGTTACACCTATTCAAATAATGCCAGCAACCTCTCTTTTTCTGCAGGCTCAATTTGGTTCTGGTCCGTCCATACTGCGAGTTCAAGACTTTTTCGACACGTGCAGTCTTCGTGAACGAGCTGCTGCTCGCTTGCCAAAACAGCTTTTATCAATTCAAGACAATTATTCGTTGCGGTTTTAAGATTTGAAATTATCTCTTTCAATAGCGTTTGCTTTCCTTTTGCAATCGCATGTGGCCTCCAGCAATCATAATCGCTAACAAGAGCAATCAGTGCGTAGCACATTTGCGCTTCTCGCGCCAGTTTCGCTTCCGGCATTGCCGTCATGCCGATTAAATCCGCACCCCAGGCCTGGTGCAATAGTGACTCAGCCTGTGTGGAAAACTGTGGCCCCTCCATACATACGTAAGTACCTTTTGGATGTGTCTGTATCGAGAAACCTTGCGCTGTATCTATGAGTTTCTCTCGGAGTCGGCTGCAGACCGGCTCAGTCATCTCGCAGTGAACCGCACCGAAGCCGGCGAAGAAAGTGTTCATGCGTTTGAATGTCTTATCGATGAACTGATCCGCGATAACTAAATCGCCCGGGGTTATCTCAGCACGAAGTGAGCCGACTGCACCACTGCCGAGTACCGTGTGAACGCCAAGTTTTTTCAGGGCAAAAATATTCGCAGCAAACGGGACTTCGCTCGGCGACAGTTTGTGTCCTGTACCGTGCCGATTAAGAAACGCAATTTTTCTATCGCCGATTTTACCGATGAGAACCGCTGTGCTCGGTTTGCCGAACGGTGTCTCGACATCACGCTGTTCTGCATCTGTTAGCTGTTCAGCGAGCGCATCTCCGAGCCCCGTTCCGCCGATTATGCCAACTAATTCTTCGGGCATTTTCTTTTGCCTCCATTCACAATTCTGCCCAGTATGGTAATTTGTTACGCAGACAATTACAATCGCTTTTGGAACGATTTGCTGTTATTCTGACCTGTGTTCCCATCGAGGAAAGAGTGACAGTTCCCCCTTCACGTGTGATGGATTATTTAGCCTACCGTTTTACGGCCAGGTAGTTCCTTTTACCCTAGACAAAAAAATGCCGGCCAGTTTTTGAGAAGCCAGCCGGCATAGCCACAAACTCAGGATGGTCTAATACTAATCATAAAAATTATCTACGCTCAAATCATCACGGTGAATCTCGTCTTGACATAGCAAGCTATAGACAAACGTGCCGTAGCAAAATGTGAATTCACTTCAAATACGCAGGTATTTGCCGCTCCCTTATGGTCGCGGCTCCTCTTTGAAGAAGGTTTGTCGTGCCGGAAGCGGTTGCAAATAGACTACAAAATCGGTAGAGTGCCGGTACTGAGAGTTACAATAACTAAACAGCAATCGGCGAAATGAGAAAGGCGAAGCGTGTGACTAAACCGGCTAAAATTGGTTGCAAAACTGTGGCTTACAGGTGATTATTAGCCTTATGGGTGGCCGACAGGAAAAAGACGAATTCTCCGATGCGCGTCAACGCATGCTCAAACACGACCTGCAGGGCCGTGATATCATCGACCAGCGGGTGCTGAAGGTAATGGTTCAAATCCCTCGTGAAGAATTTGTGCCCCAGGAGTATCGTTGGCAGGCCTATTCCGATGGTCCACTGCCTATCGGCATGGGCCAGACTATTTCTCAGCCTTATATCGTTGCATTGATGACGCAGGAGCTGCGAGTCAACCGCAACTGTGAGGTTCTGGAAGTTGGAACAGGCAGTGGGTATCAGGCTGCTGTGCTTAGCAACTTGGCCAATGTAGTTTACACGATAGAAAAATTTAAAGAGCTGTCTGAATCCGCCCAGACTGTTTTACGCAAATTGGGGATAAGCAACATTGAGTTCTGCATTGGTGATGGAAGTTGCGGCTGGCCCAAAGAACAGCTGCCAGAGAAGGGATATTTTGACAGAATAATTCTCACTGCTGCCGTGCCGATTATTCCTGAGCCTTTGATAAAACAACTCGCCGATGGTGGCTTGATTGTGGCACCGGTCGGCTATGCAGGTGTGCAGGAGTTGATAGTCGCAAAAAAGCGAGTCGGTAAACTAATCGAGCGAAACGTCTGCGGCTGCAGATTTGTCAGGTTGATTGGCAAATACGGATTCGAGCAATAAAAGAGGATGGATTACCGTTCCCTCGACTGCGCTCTCCGCAGGACGCCTTACGGCGGGGACAAGTTTCACAGCAATGACAAAAAAGGCTTCAACCGCTGATCAATTACATAAGCAGACATTAATAATGGAGGCGAGGCAAGAAACAAAAAGCAGACTGGAATTATTAACACCGGTTCAATACCTCAAGGGCGTCGGACCGGCAAGGGCCAAAATCTTTGCGCATGCCGGCGTGCATACTGTCGGAGACCTGTTAGAGTACTATCCCCGTGACTGGATTTTCGCACCGAAGGCGATAAAAATAGTCCAAATTCGACCCAATCAGACTGCTACTATTGTTGGCTTGATAGAATCAATAGATTATCAAAGTTACCGAAACCCACCAATCTTTGAGGCTTTGATCAGTGACGATACGGGCCTATGCAAAGTCATTTGGTTTCACGGCGGTTTCTTGAGAAATCAGCTCAAGCCCGGCCAGATAATAACCGCATCCGGTAAAGCCACCACTTATAAGCACCAGTTGCAACTAACAAATCCCAAATTCCGTGTGCTTGAGCAGAAGAACTCAAGGCCTAGTGAATATTTTAGCGGCGGAGCCTATCCGGCGGCAGGAGGCCTTACAAGTGCACAGATTAAACGCATAGCTAGACCTGTGCTTGATAGGCTTGATGAGCTTGTGCCGGAGTTCTACGACAAGAATTTTCTCAAACAGGCAGATCTCATACCGAGAAAAGATGCCTTTTTCTGGATACATCTGCCGGGCAATGAAGACAAATTGGCCAAAGCAAAACGCAGGTTAAAGTATGATGAGTTGTTTCTTATGCAGCTTGGACTGGCACTTAAACGATACAGCAGGCAACATTCATCGTCCGCCACTGCCTGCACCCTTACCGAAGAAATCGACAGGCGAATTCGCAAGCGGTTTCCATTTCTGCTTACAGAAGATCAGGACCAGTGCATTGCTGAGATTGCTACTGATATGGCTATGTCTGAACCTATGAACCGCCTGCTGCAGGGTGACGTCGGCTCCGGCAAAACGGTGGTAGCGCTTTATGCGGCCCTGCTTGCTGTTGCCAACAAAACCCAAACTGTGATTATGGCACCAACTGAAATTCTGGCATCGCAGCATCTGCTAAGTATCGAGCGATATTTGAAGAACAGCAAAGTGCGAAGAGTATTGATCACGCGAGGTCTTACGGGCAGAAAACGAGCTGAGCTGCTGAACAAAATCAGGCGCGGAGCGATGGATATTGTTGTTGGAACAGTGGCGCTATTGCAGAAGGATATTGAGTTCCACAGGCTGGGTCTGGTGGTCATTGATGAGCAGCACAAATTCGGCGTCCATCAGCGTGCGCAACTGCGGAAAGATACTACACCTCATTGCCTCGTCATGACGGCTACACCTATACCACGAACGTTAGCAATGACGGCCTTCGGCGACCTCGACGTATCGGTCGTCAGACATTCGCCTCCCGGCAGAGGTACAGTTGTTACACGCCGGATCGACAGGGGCGACCGGCAAAAAGCGTATGAATTTATCCGTGAGAGGCTCAAGGCAAAAAGGCAGGTATATTTCGTTTATCCCCGCATTGTCGAAACAGAACAAAATGGCGACATTAAGGCAGCGACTGAAGGGTGGAAGCAACTCTCGAGGGAAGTGTTCCCGGAATTCGAGGTTGAACTTTTACATGGCCGAATGCCTTCTGTGAAAAAGCAGCGAATTATGTCGGAATTCCGCAAAGGCAAAATAGATGTTCTTGTCTCAACCGTAGTGGTTGAAGTGGGCATTGACGTTCCGAATGCAACCATAATGGTCGTCGAAGGAGCTGAAAGATTTGGATTAGCCCAGCTTCATCAATTAAGGGGGCGAATCCGTAGAGGCGAAGCCAAATCATACTGCCTTCTGTTTGCTGACACGAGCAGTAACATCGCAAAAGGCAGACTCGAGGTACTAACCAGATGCAGTGACGGGTTTGAAATTGCTGAGCACGATTTGCGTCTGCGGGGTCCTGGTGAACTATTCAGCACACGACAGCACGGTCTGCCGGATTTGAAGATTGCGAACATCATTGAGGATTTCGATCTTCTGGCTTTGGCAAGGAAAAACGCCTTTGAACTTGCCGCGAAGGACCCAATGCTGACAGGGCCTGCTCACAGGAACATCCGTCGGGCACTTTTAGACAAGTTTGGTGATTCACTTGGCTTGGTTGATGTTGGCTAGCTGTCACCGAGGTTGTTGTGAACGCGTATAGGATGATATTGAATAACGCTGCATTGAGACTCTCCCTCAGAGATGACTACCCGGTGACTTTCCTACGGCTTTTAGCACAGTCTTTGCGATTGACAATGGATGGGTGACGGCTGATAATCTGCTTATGAAGGTTGTCTACAAAAACAAGCGGCTCGAGCATATCCTCGTTGGTGTCAAAGCTCTCACATCTGCAATGGTCGTCGCTTCATTTATTATGCTCTTCGGCTTTGATGAGCCAATATTGCCTGTGCACATTCTATACAAAATTCAGATCGGTATGCTGTGTGTCTTTCTATCCGGCAAGGTTATTCGACTTTTCAATGCAGAATCTGCAAAAGGATTCATAACTGCCAACTGGTTTGAAATACCCCTCCTGATTGCACTGGGGGTGGTTGTCTTTGGTTCGGGGCGATGGTTTGGTGCATTTGAACCCTGTAAGGTCAGGCATTTGGGGGTAGGTATCTATCTTATAGTTGAGGTTGTCACCAAGATTTGTATTACTTCGGTGAGCCTTGCGGCTTCCGGCAAAAACCCAACGCGTAGGCTAATCGCCTCTTTTTTAATTCTAATCGTCGCTGGAGCGGGTTTGCTTATGCTGCCGCGGGCTTCAGCTAAGGAACGTACAAGTTTCGTTAATGCTCTGTTTACAGCCACGAGTGCCACATGCGTCACCGGCCTTATTGTCAGAGACACCGGCCAAGATTTTAGCTCGATGGGGCAAATTGTTATTCTCGTACTGATTCAACTTGGCGGTCTGGGCATAGTCGTCTTTGGTGCCGTGTTTGCATTGCTGCTGGGCCAGGCATTTAGCTTGCGCGAGTCAGTCGCAATGCAGGATTTATTAAGCACAAGAACAGTTAGCCGAATAGGTAATATGATATTCTTTATTTTTGTCGGCACTGTGATTTTTGAGGGCGTCGGCGCACTCTGCCTTTTCCGAATGTGGGATAATGTGCCCAGTTGGACCGGCAACATTCATCAGCAGT
The DNA here is from genome assembly GCA_964519995.1 of uncultured Pirellulales bacterium. Classification (GTDB taxonomy): domain Bacteria; phylum Planctomycetota; class Phycisphaerae; order Sedimentisphaerales; family Anaerobacaceae; genus CAZFLY01. The sequence goes on from CAZFLY010000001.1 coordinate 19,687, forward strand.
GGTTCTACAGTATATTTCATTCAATAAGTGCTTTCTGCAATGCGGGCTTCAGTTTATTCAGTGACAGTTTTATTGGGTACAAAAGAAGCTGGGAAATATATTTGGTTGTCTGCCCTTTAATAGTCTTGGGTGGTCTTGGCTTTGGTGTACTCTATAATCTCGCTGATACTGCTGCCGATAGGGTCAAACGTTTTTTCAAGAAGCTGTTCTACAAACAGTACAGGATTTCTATGGAAACGCCCAAAAGAATGCGTTTGCAAACAAAGATTGTCCTAACTGTAAGTGCTGGTCTTATCGTCCTTGGAGCGGGGGCAATACTTTTATTTGATCGGTTCGCAGGTGCAAATCCCGCCAGCAATTATCCCGGTGTCTTGGGGGCACTGTTTCAATCGATCACAGCAAGAACAGCCGGATTCAATACTCTGGACATTTCCGCGTTGTCAGCTTCGAGCAAATTTATGCTGATCTTGCTTATGTTTATAGGTGGTTCACCAGGCTCGACTGCTGGTGGTATAAAAACGGTGACGTTGGCAGTAATAATTATGACTGTACTTGCCGCTCTGCGAAAGCGGTCTGACGTGGAGATGTTTAATCGTTCCATCAGAATAGTCGTTGTCGGAAGAGCAATTACCATTATGATGCTTTTTGTTGCTGTGTTATTCATTGCGACGCTGGCTCTGAGTATCACTGAAAACGGCAATTCAGCAGACTTTAGCATGATGGACATTATGTTTGAGACCTGTTCGGCATTGGGTACGGTGGGGCTTACGACCGGCAAGACGGCCTTTTTGACAAGCGTAGGGAAATTGATTATCATTGCCGTAATGCTTATCGGCAGATTGGGACCGCTGACGCTTTTGGCATCAGTGACGTTTAACCTGAAGCTAGTTCGATACAACTATCCCGATGAAGCAATAATTGTTGGATAATTCGTTGTGTGTCGCGGGTATTGCGCATTGTGCAGTCGAAACTTCCCGGTGTATAACACAATACGAGATGAGAGGGACGAGTTATGAGGCAGTTCGCTGTAATAGGACTTGGGCGCTTCGGGCAGAAACTTGCTGTTGCTCTGGCGATGAGCGGCGCGGAAGTTATCGCGATTGATAAAGACAGAAACGAGATAGAGCTTATCCGTGATCAGGTAAGTCATGCGGTCCGGCTCGATAGCACCGATGAGGAGGCCCTTAAAGCACAGGGCGTCGATAAGGTCGACGTCGCTATTATTGGAATGGGGCAGAACAATTTCGAGTCGGCAATCTTAACCGTGGTGAACCTGCGACAAATGGGTATCAAGCAAATATACGCACGGGCTGAAACCTTAGTCGCTGGCGAAGTCTTTTCCAAAGTAGGAGCAACCGACGTTATTTATCCTGAAATCGAGTCTGCTCAGAGGTGGGGATACAAACTTATCGCTCCGCAGATTGGTGAAAAAATAGATTTTGCCCCGGGTTACAGCCTTGCCCGCATAAAGGCACCTGCCAGCTTCGACGGCAGGACCGTTATGGATTTGCAACTGCGGCAGAAATACAATGTGAATCTGGTTTTGATTAAGCGGGGTGAGGACAGCAAGGCCAAGAAGAGTGAAAAGGGCTCGATTATAAACGTTCCTATGCCCAGCACCGTCATTTACGAGGATGATATCCTGATGGTCGCCGGCTCCGACGCAGACTTGGCAAAGCTGCCGCAAGAATAGTGGGAATACCTACCGACCCAGTCGTATTATTCAGGTCTTTCTGTATTTTCTAAGCATGTCGAGTGCATTCTGCACGTCTTGTGGTAATACTGCCTCGAATTCCACCATCTGGTTGGTTGTGGGATGTCTGAATTCAAGCGTCCAGGCATGAAGGGCGCAGCGAGTTATAACAGGATCCTGCGCGGCAGGTTCAGCATCCTGCAACTGCCAGGGATACACTAACTTTCCGCCATACATTTCGTCGGCGACAATTGGATGCTTTATGTAAGAAAGGTGTACGCGAATCTGGTGCGTACGCCCCGTATGCGGGGTGAGTTTTAGCAGCGAAAAACCACGGAATGGCTCCAGCACCTCGTAGAATGTAACGGCTTCTTTGCCCATTTCGGGTCTGATTGCGTACTTCTCTCTGATTCTTGGGTGCACGCCAAGTGGTGCTTTTATACGGTCGCGGGTTAGGTCCGGCTCGCCGTGAACAATAGCAAGATAAGTTTTGTTGACCTGTCGATGTTCGAATTGCTTGGCGATTTTCCATTGGGCTGTATCGTTTTTTGTGACAACCATTACACCGGTTGTGTCTTTGTCGAGCCGATGAATGATGCCGGGCCTAAACTCTCCCAGCCCACTCGATAGTTGATCCGAATAGTATACAAGCGCATTTACGAGCGTACCATGGGTGTTGCCTCTAGCAGGGTGTACAATCATATCAGCCGGCTTGTTGAGAATGATCAAGTCGGAGTCCTCGAAAATAATGTCCAGCGGAATATTCTCGGGCGGTATATCTTTGCTCGGCGGCTCGGGAACAATCAGGCTAATTGTGTCGCCGTGACTTAGCTTAAAGCTTGGCTTGACAGTCTTGCCATTGACTTTGACAGCTCCATCTTTAATCGCATCCTGAATGAAGCGTCGACTTAAATTCCTTAATCGACCATGAAGATATTTGTCAATCCGGCGTTCTTTGATAGAGACTCCCACGTGAAGTGTCAATGGCTCAAACCCCGGATATGGTGACTGGCACATCGTCTCTGGCTTGCTATTTGGCCGGTAGATTGGATTCAGCAACGCTGCCGGTGTCGTCTAAACTCTGACGTTCGCTGTTGACGTCTTCAACCTCGGTGACACTGCTTTGTACCGTGGGCGCTGAAGCAACATTTTCAGTCAGGTTCGAATCGTTAGGCAAATTAGCCTCGACAGGACCCAGGTCGATGACCTGCGGCTCATAGGCTGCGATTAGGTCCGGTTTTGACGACGGCATAAAGGTAACCTCGCCTTTATAATCAGCCATAGTCTCAAGACGGTACTTGGCAGCATCTTGAGCTGTCGTACCATCAAGTGCGGAGTCCATGGCGATGTCACGATATATTTGCTGAGCCTTATCGAAATTGCCCAGCTCTTCTTCACAAAGACCCAGACCAAATCTGGCCAGAGCAATCAAAGAGGAATTATGTGGTGCCTTCTGTAGAACCTCTGTGTAGCTGGCTTTTGCCAATTCGATCTGCTCAATTAACTCCTGCATGCTAACATCCCCGAGGCGGTAATGCAGCTCCATCCGCAAAGCCTCAGCTCGTTTGATAAGCGCCAAAGCAGCCATTTGGCTGTCCTTTGTTTGTTTTGCGAATGACTCAAGATTCTCCGCGGGCTGAAGCAGTATAAATGAAATGTCCCTTCCCTGCTCCTGTGCCTGGAGGATTTGAACTTTATTATAGCGAAGCTGGTTGATTAGGTTTGTGAACCTAAGTTGTCTGCGAACCGTAACAACGTTCTTATTATAAACGAACCAAATATAAACAACCACGACTACAACTATGGCTGCTGAAATGCCGATAATAGTTATACGGTTTTCCTTAACCCACTGTGGAAAGTGCGCTATCCACTCGGCCAGCTCGTTTGTTTTCAATTCGTGCCGATGGTCAGACCTCATTATTGTCTCCGTTACCCATTTACAATTACGTGCCTATTAAGTTATCAAAACATAAACTGAATAGTTAAGCACTATTATAGCAAAACTTCTTTTACCTTGCAAAGACCTTGTTTAATGGATAAAATCATTACAAATAAATAAACGACATGTGCGATTATTGATAGTTGAGGTTAAAGTGCAGAAAAGAAGCAGGAAAAACACGATCTTTTCCTTTTTATTTTTAGCTTTATCACTAATTTCGGATATTTGTCTGGCCAGAGAGCAAGTAAACAAAGGCGAAGACCCAATAGCAGGTGTTTGGGACCCGACCAAATATATCAGTGTCGATGAAGTTCAGGCCGGAATGGATGCGTATTGCCTTACCTGTTACAGTGGTACCAAGGTTGAGAAGTTTGGGCTGGAGGTCTTGGACGTGATACGCAATGCGAATCCGAGGACCGGTCCGGGCAGCAAAGATGTAATTCTCGTTTTGGGCACAGACGAGCGTTTCATCCACACGGGCCCGGTCGGTGGGTGCAGTGGGTCGCCGGTTTATATTGGCGGCCGATTGGCTGGAGCACTGGCTTTCGCGTGGACCTTCAGTAAAGACCCGATTTACGGTGTCACGCCCATCAAGGAAATGCTTAGAGTCGGTCTGGATACTGCCGGACGAGGGGACACACAACCAGTACATCAAGTGGGATTTACCTTCGACCTTTCAAAGCCGATTGATCTTGCTGAAATCTACAAACAGATTGTTGTTGAACGAAGCCCTGAAAAAACGGATTCAACAGGTCTTGTGATGTTACCTTGCCCGTTGATTGTTTCCGGTCTGCCGGCACATGCATGTGAAGAATTGAATGCTTTGAGCGAACCTTTCGGACTTGTAGCTGTTACCGGCGGCGATAGTGGCAATGACAACAGTGAAGCCACAGCGAAGGCAAAGTTGGTTCCCGGAGCTTCTTTGGCTGTTCCTTATCTGACCGGCGACATAACAATGACCGCAATTGGAGCAGTGACCGAGGTCGTAGATGATAAAATCTATGGTTTTGGGCACTGGTTGCTCGGATATGGCGACATTGATTTACCAATGGCTACTGCGAAAATTCATGCGGTTGTCAGCAATTTGCTACGCTCTTTCAAGGTTGGAAGTCAGCTTGAGATAATTGGAGCGTTGAGGCAGGACGAGTCAACTGCGGTCTATGGACAGATAGGCGCAGAAGCAAAGATGATACCTTTGACAATCCGGATTGATCGCTACAATGACACACAACAGCGAATTTATAACTGCCGGATAGCAAAAAATCAGGTGATTACGCCAACATACCTTGGCGCTGTGGTGGCCGGTGCTGCGCTTATGCAAGGCGATTTGCCACCTCACCATATGATTGAATATAGGGTATCTCTTGGCATAGACGGCTTCGAACCGATTACTTACGATAATATGTCAACCGATATTGGTATGAAAAATGTAGCGTTGGAAAGCGCCAGCGTTGTGGCGCTTCTCATGAACAATCCTTACAAACAAGTAGATATCGAATCATTAGATTTCGACATCCACATAAAGCCAAGTAGTATCCTTGCGCATATTTGGTCAGCCACCGTCTCTGATACAAAGGTCAAGCCTGGAGAACAAATCGAAGTCGAAGTTGTTGTGGAGTCATTCCTGGGCGCAAAGAAAAAATATGAATTTAGATTGACCATACCCGATAATTTGCAAGCAGGCAAATACCAGTTGGTTGTGTGCGGCTCAAACGATTACGAAGGGTTTTTGAGAAAAGCTGTTCCGTACAGGTTTGTCGCACAAAATTTGACGACCATGATCGAGGCTATAAAAAAAATTCTACAAATGAAGCAAGATGCATTGTATTGCCTGCTGGTCTTACCACCGGCTGGTATTACAGTGGAACAGGCTGAGCTTCCTGATTTATCGGCAACGAAGTCTTTGATCCTGCAAGATGCCGCGAGGGCACTAAGAACTCAGGCTTACCCACACTGGCTGGAAGAAAGTGTTCAGACCGGTACCATTGTGGCCGACAAGAGGACTATTCAAATAACAGTAGAGAAATAGCAGCGAAAAAAGTACAGCTATCTACAAATTTTTCTATGTCGTTTTGGTTTTTAACCTGTGGAGTTGCCATGATAAACACACTTCAATTCAAAAAAACCTTGTCTTTAATAACTTGTGTGCTGCTTGTCAGTTTTGCAGGCCGAGGTTGGTCTGTTACGAGTAAGGTCACGCGCCAATCAACCGGTGCGGAATTGTTAAAGGGTCAAACAGACAATGTTGTTATTAGCTCACGAGGAACAATTCAGCTTGGCCGGGCTGCTAAAGTGCTCGTGGAAGAATTCGATGATGTCTGGTCTGTGAACTGTATCACAATAAGCGGTGGAACAGTCTATTTAGGCACAAGTCCAAACGGAAACATTTACAAATACAGCCTTGGTAAGCTGACGAAGATGTACCCACTGGAATCTGATACCGTTTCACAGAGGCATCCCGTAGAACAAGCTCCGCCAAAGACTGAGCCCGACAGCAAACAAGATGAGTTGGCCGACACAAACGATGTTGACAGCGAAACCGTCGACGAAGATCAATATTTGTCAAATGAGCATATTTTTGCGATGGCAACCGATGTGGCCGGCAGAGTTCTTGCCGGTATAAGTGGTAGTAAGTGCAAATTGATTCGATTCGAAGCAGGCAAGATAGAAACAATCTTTGAACCAAATGACACGAAATATATATATGCAATAACTATAAATGTCTTAGGCGATATCTATCTGGGTACGGGGCCGGAAGGCAAAGTTTATAAACTTGATCCTCTCGGCAAGAACTTGGAGCTTATCTACGATAGTATTGACAAGAACATTCTCTCACTGGCAGTTGATCAGGATGGCTTCGTTTATGCTGGAAGTGATACTCGCGGGTTGGTTTATAAAATTAATCCACGCACCAAAACAGCAACTGTTTTATATGACAGCGACCAGCCGGAGATTACGGCCTTGCTGATATCAAGGATATCAACCGCCAAAGAGGGAGATTTATACGCAGCAGCCACATCAGCTAAGATTGTTGAGGCTGAGACAACGTTTGCAGACCAAATGCCACAGGCTGGTCGGCCTGAGCCACCAAGCTCGCCAGAGCCTGAAAACACTACCCAAGGCGGGCGTAAGCTGCAGATTGCCAACACCAAAGAACAGGCCAATGATAAACCAGCTAAGCCGGAAAAACCGGTCCGCAAAAGGCCCAAGCCAAGCAAAGCCAGTCACTTATACAAGATAGATAAAGAAGGTTACGTGGTAGATGTATTTGAGGATGTATTAGTTTTCTTTTGCCTGGCTGAGCAAGATGGAAAGTTGCTTGTTGGAACGGGAAATGACGCCCAGCTTTTTGACATCGACCCGGTGACAGAGCAGGAGACGATCATTTATGAGGATGGGCAAGCATCACAAATTACGGCTGTTGCTATTTCCGGGCAAGTTACGTACCTGGGCACGGCAAATACTGCAAAGCTGATAAAACTAAACACCGAGTTTGCCTCCGAGGGAACCTACACTTCGGATCTCGTAGATGCTGGCCAGCCAGCGAATTGGGGTAAACTGCAGGTTGAAGCCGATATCCCACAAGGGTGCAGGATTCTGGTAGCTTCACGGAGCGGAAATGTTAACGACACCAATGACACCACATTCTCGGAATGGACCGAGCCCGTGGAGGTAACCGGACCGGTACAACTGGACTGTCCTTTAGGAAGATTTTGTCAATATAAACTCATCTTACAAAGCGAGGATGGGCTTAACAGCCCTGTCATACGAGAGGTTGCTGTGGCCAGTACAGTGCCGAATTTGGCTCCACGTATTGAGGCGGTAGATGTCTCTCGGTTGCAGGCGCCCGGTAAGACAGGAATTTTCAAAATCGGTTATAACGCCATGGATGACAATGGCGATAATCTGATTTACAAAATAGATTTCAGAAAAATTGGCAGAACGAATTGGATCCAACTGGAGGACGAGATTGAAGCGGACAACTTCGAATGGGACGGCAAAACCGTTGAAGATGGTCGATATGAGATTAGGGTAACAGTCGACGATAGTAGAAGTAACACCGTCGCAACCAAGCTAACAGGTAGCAGGATAAGCGATCCTATGGTGGTTGATAATACAGGACCGGTTATCGAAGACTACTCCATCAGCGAGAATGAAACCACCGTAACGCTAAAACTGCGGCTGGCCGACCAACTAAGCGCAATCGGCGAGCTACATTACACTGTTGACAGTAACACAGAATGGAAAGGCGCGATACCAGACGATTTGGTATGCGATACGCTAAATGAGGATTTTACGATTGTAATCGAGAATTTATCAACCGGCGAGCACGTTATTGCAGTTAAAACCATTGATGCTGTCGGCAATACAACATATAAAACATTCGAGATTAACGTGGATTAGTTCGTAGTTCATTGTTCGTAGTTCATAGTCATAGTTTATGTTGATTGGTACGGGAAATGAATAAAAAAAACGAGCCACGAGCCACGAGCCACGATTCACGAGGACGTCGTGCGATACATCAAGTTCGCAAAGATCGTTAAGACCATCGAGTCGCTCTGTATAGCAGCTAACTATGAACTGCCCGAAGATGTGCTAAATGCTCTTGAAAAAGCTGTCCAGAGAGAATCCGACCCACAAGCGGCTAAAATACTAAAACAGCTTATCGAAAACGCCCGAATAGCATCAGAGGAAAAAATACCATTGTGTCAGGATACAGGACTTGCAGTGGTATTCGCAGAACAAGGTGCAGAGGTCGCAATCAAGCCGGGCGACGGCGAGGATGAGGTGACTTCGTCGGATGCTATCAATGCTGGGGTTAAAGCTGCCTACGAAAAAGGCTTTCTGCGTAAAAGCGTTGTTGCTGATCCTTTGAATAATCGTGTTAACATCGGCACTAATACGCCCGCCATAATTCACTATAATATTGTACCAGGCGATAGATTAAAGCTGACGATAATGGTCAAAGGAGGTGGTTGCGAAAACAAAAGCCGGTTCAGGATGTTCAGGCCAACCGCTGAGAAAAACGAGGTGATTGATTGGATTGTTGAGATTGTGGCAAAGGCCGGCGCTGATGCTTGTCCGCCATTCGTTGTGGGGGTAGGAATTGGGGGAGATTTTGAGTTAAGTTGCCTGCTGAGCAAAAAGGCACTATTGAGGAATTTGTCATCGCGACACATTAATGAGTTCTACGCTGAATTGGAGGTTGATTTGCTTTCACGAATTAATGCATTAGGACTGGGTCCGCAAGGATTTGGAGGTGATACGACGGCCTTAGCCGTCTTTGTCGAGATTAAGCCGTGCCACATTGCATCGCTGCCCGTTGCAGTCAACATCGAGTGCCATAGCCACAGACATAAAACAGCTGTTATCTAATGACTCATATTCACTGTCTTAGAACTTATAGAGCAAGACTAAGACTCAAATATTAGAGGTTTATATAAACTTGGCCCATAGAGTAGAATAACTATAGGGGACCTCAAGTGACGTGGCTTACCTTCTTGCTGAACTGCCCCAGCAAGCTATCTGAGTTCTGAGAATATCTTCATTGCCGTTTTGTGTTTCTGAGAAGGCAGTTTTTCGATACCCAAAATCGATTGTACGTTGGTCCATCCACTTCCAATACTCAGAATGACCGTCTGCGAAGGAAAACGTCGTTCCTTCAGCGTGTCGAATTGGAGGCGGGTCCCACCATTGATCTATATTAGCGTATGTAGTCCAGCCGCCCAACGTAGCACCTGCAGTGCCGCCATCGTCCAGAAAGACAAATCTGAAAGCCGCCTCAGAAATCTCCATCTTTCCTTTAAGCATAATTCTGTCGTTATCCCAGCCTTTGCAGTTCATTGCGTCAACCACGGTGTACATCCGACATTCGTTCTGCGTATCCCTTCCGGTAGGACACTTGTATGAATTCAGGTTCTTAACGTAGGGATACAGGGCTCCATTCAGAATAGCTTGCTTTTTCTGTTTCATAGTCGTGCCCTCATCCCAATCCCTCTCCACCCAAGGAAGCTCTTTGTAATGTGATTCGCGTGGCGAAAGGCCGGCCCTATACATATAATCGTACTCTTCAGTGTCGCCGTTAACAAGCTTGTCATCATTGTTGTCTGCGTATATGATCCAGGCGAGCGTCAACTGCTTAAGATTGTTAAGGCAAGCTACACGTTTGCCCTGTTCTCTGGCTCGATTCAGGGCCGGCATTAGTATTGCCATCAAAATAGCAATAATGGCGATCACCACCAGAAGTTCTATTAGCGTAAATGCTGTACGTTTGTTCATAATGATGGCCTTTTCTCTGGCTAACAACTTCCTACCTAAGATGCAGCAAACCGTTATGATGTTCCCTTGCTTTGCCGAGTTGAGCTCGTGTACGCTGATACGTTCTCAGACCAGCTTTATTCGGCCAGCGACTATACGCTGAGATCAGCCAGGCAGTACTCGCGGATGCGTCTGTCATCACAAGCCTGCCATGGCTCGCAATTCTATGTTATACAGGGCAGCAGCAGCCTCTGTTTAAAAACATAAACAGTAAGCTAAGAGCTGCTATGGCCAGAACTTGTAATAGAACCATACCTTTTCTCATACGATTTTTCTCCTCCTTTATAAGAGACTCAAATGAATGTTCACACGATATTTATATTATAGTGTAAGCGCTACGGCTTTTCAACAGTTATGGCCCTATTCCGGCTGGCGAAAGATTGATAAATCTGATTTCTGTGCGTTTGCGACGTTGCCCTATCTTTTTGCTAATAAAGGACTAACAGCAGCAGAGAACGTACACTCGGCAATCCTCAGGGCAATTCGATTTTTGGCAGTTTAGGTAATATTGGAAAGCTCACGCCACCTGTATCTTTACCTCTTCAAATGGTCGCAGCATAAATTTGTCATGGAGACATAGTCTTGTGGACCGAGCTGCTCAGGACGCTGGCTGGCGGTAATGGAACACAGCTCAAAGACACGTTGCCAGTCGATTTTGGCCAATTTGCCACGTGCAAGCCGTGCACAGGCCTTTAGCGTTTTGCGGCGATGGCCCATAAACAACCTAACAATCTCAGTGAACAGTTGCATATCTTTGATTCTGTTCGACCTATCTGTTAGACGGACAAAGCTTATCATAGCTGAATCAACCTGCGGCGGCGGCCAAAAGACCGACGGTTTGAGAGTTCTCACAGCTTCTACCTCGCCAGTTGCGCATAAGAGGATACTCAATATGCCGTAATTTTTACTGCCAGGCTCAGCAGTCATCCGGTCGGCAAGTTCCTTCTGGACTGTAACGAACATAGCATCTGCCGTTACCGGGCCGGTGATAAGATCCGCCATAACAGGTGAGGCTACATTGTATGGTAGATTCGCGAGTAAAAGTAATCGGCCACTGTGCTGTCCTCGGGCGGCCTGTAGAATCCCAACGACAGTTTGATTGATAGAGTTTTTGCTCTTAAGAACGTCACAGTTGATAATCTCTACGTTTTTGCAGTCTGCGAGTAGGCCCTTGGCGATTGCAGCAAGACAGCGATCAATTTCAACGGCTACAACGGTGCCGGCTCGCTGAGCCAGTACCTCAGTCAGCGAACCAGTGCCACAGCCGACTTCGAGCACAATATCATCCTTGTGGACATTCGCGCAGTCTACAAGCAGTTGCATAAGATTCAGGTCGATCAGAAAGTGCTGGCCAAGCTTTCTGTTTGGGCGGATACCAGTAGCCGAGAGCAATTGCCGGATTTTTTGCTTTGTCTGCATTAGATACAGTTATACTCGGCGGGTCGACTAATTAAGACACTAAAAAACACAGACGAGCTACTTTATTGGATCAGTGGTGGGCCATCTTGCGAGCCATGATGGGAAGAAACACCGGCAGGCTGACAAGCCTGCTTCACTTTGGTCATTTGTATTGCCATCTTTATTGCTGATTTCATCCCGGCTGGGTTGGCAAGGTTTCGACCTGCAATATCAAAAGCTGTACCGTGAGCCGGTGCTGTTCTTATTATTGGTATACCTATAGTGATGTTTACTGCGTGTTCAAAATCAAGCAGCTTTACAGGAATCATGCCCTGGTCGTGGTACATTGCGACTACTGCATCAAATTCACCCTGCAATGCCCGGCCAAATAGCGTATCGGCTGGAAACGGACCATCACAGTTTATTCCCTGCTCCTGAGCGAGCAGGATAGCAGGAGATATTATACGATTTTCCTCATCGCCGAATTGACCGTTCTCGCCGGCATGAGGATTTAGTGCCGCAACGCCGATCCTCGGATTATCCAGACCAAAGTATTTTTTCAGAGTGGTGTTTAATAAATCTATTGGCTCAAAGACACAGCCTATCGTAAACTTGTGGCGCACTTCAAAAAGTGCTTGGTGTATCGTAGCTAGGGCAATCTTGAGTGGACCACTGACAAACATCATTGCCTTTCGCTTTGCCTTGCAGCGCTTCGCGAACATCTCTGTATGCCCCGGCCATTCGGCACCAGCCATTTTCCAGCTCGATTTGCTTATAGGCCCAGTCACGACCGCATCTATGATGTGCCGTTGAGCAGCATCAATAGCATCGAGGCAGAATCTTATTGATGCCTCACCGGATGCTCTGCTCGTCCCCTTTACCCAAGGCGGCACAGAATATTCATCATAATCGGCAACAACAACTTTATACGGATAATCTCTGCTTATTTTTTCGTGCTGATGGCGGCCCCAGAAAGGCTCGATCTCTGCGCGATCCGCCGCATAATAAAGCTGCTCGTTCATACCGAAAATTATGAACTTAGCCAATCGGCGAATCTCCGGATCAGCCAAAGCCTTTACAATGACCTCCGGCCCAATCCCCGCTGGATCACCCATTGTTAGTCCAACAACCGGCTGCTCAGTTATCGAATTGTTGCTATTGTATTTATCCATCTTGTTCTGTGTTAATTGTCCGTTGTTCATCGACGAACTATGAACGACAAACAACGAACTACGAACAGCGTTCAGCGAGACACGAAATACGAGACACGAAATACAGCAGGCGTTAGAAACCTGATTGTCTCAGTCTTTCAACTGTCAACGGTTGTTCCGTCGGCATAATATCGTCCAGATGCCTCTTTATAGCCTTGACTATTATATCAGTCTCAACATTTACAATATCGCTGGTTCTTGCGTTGCCCAGTGTGGTTTTTTTTAGTGTCTCCGATATCAGCGATACACTAAAGCTTTCGTCGTCAATATCAACTATCGTCAGGCTTATTCCATCGACGGCAACTGAGCCTTTAACGACCATCTGGTCTATAAGCTCAGGCTCAGTCGCAAATGTCATATCGGCAAATTCGCCCTGTCCTTTCTTTATAGCCTTAATTGTGGCTTTGCCATCGACATGGCCCAGAACGAAATGGCCGCCAAATCTATCAGCAGCTTTGAGAGCCCGTTCCACATTGACCGGGCGTCCCTGCCTGAGTGTGCCTAATGTCGATTTAGTTATTGTCTCAGCGCTAAGCGCAAAACTCGCGAGGCTGCCGATAAGCTCCGTAATAGTCAGACAAGCCCCATTTATAGCAATACTATCGCCTACCTTGCAGCCCTCAGCCAATTGGCTTAGGTCCACAGTAAGTAACAATCCGCCCAGGCGATGGCCAATTGATTTAACGTTACAAATACCCTCTATTATCCCTGTGAACATAATTCGTCACCCGTTGGCCGTATCTCATTCTGGCTAACACTCTTATGCTACGATGACAAGGATTAAAAGTCAAACTTTTGTTGCGGTGAGTCTGGAGTTATCGGAATTAAAGCGATTTTGCTTTCAGAGTCCATAGTATGGTGGTAGTATTAAAATATAGTGCAGGTTCTTAACGTTTTTCGTACTGTCATGAGAAATATCGGTCTCTGGAGATAAGAAGGGGGGGTATGCAATTATGGGTACATTTTGGCTGAAAATTGCAGGATTAGTTGTTGTAATTGTGATTGGGATTGTGCTTATAAGCGTCTTTACATCTTCTAATCGGCAATCGGCCACAGAGCAGAAACCCGAACAGAAGACGGTCTATGACCAGTTTGATGAAGACGAGGAGAAATTCGGTATTAAATACGAATCGGGTCAGGCCACAGGGCAAAGCTCTGAGGCTCAAAGCGCCAAAGGTTCTCAGCCGGGCACACAAATCACAACAGCGCCGCTGCCCAAGCTGACTTTTAGGAAGCTCAGCATAGAGGAAGAGGTTGAGGCTCAGAAGCTATTTGAGATGGCCAAGGCCGAGCGGAAGATGGGCCGGCTTCCTGTCATGGGCTACAAGAAGATGGTTGACTACTGCCGCGAGATAATTCGTCGCTGGCCAGATAGTGAGTACGCCTTTCAGTCAAAGAGGATGCTCGCCGATATCCCCGAACGATACCACGAAATGTACCACGTTACGAAAGAAGAACTCGACCTTAGCAGTTTCTACAAAAATAGTAAATAATTCAAAAACAAGGAGTAAAGACAAAATGTCTGCCTCAACCTTGGTTACCGGCATACCTTTGATATCGGTCACTGCAGATTGCCTGCCGGAGGTCTGGGAAAAGGCGGTTCTTGCCGTCTGGGACAAGGGCCTTGATATAAAAACTCAGTACGATAAGTTAGAAGATCCGCCAAGCAAAGATGCAACTGCTGTGATTACTGTTACAAACCCTTTTAACGAACCCCGCATACATAAGAACTTTCCAGGCGGGCCTGAGGAACTTGAGGCATATCGACAAGAGGTAGTCGCAGGAATACACGACCATTGGATAGACCCTGCCGCCGGTAAATGGACCTATACCTATCACGAGCGATTATTCTCGTACTCGTCCTCTGGGGACATTCAAGATGCCAATACACCACGGCCGCTTGAAAGGGTCGATCAGATTCAATACATAGTCGATTGTCTGTCAAAAGCTGGCCATAGCCGACGAGCGCAAGCGATAACATGGATGCCAACTGCTGATCCAGCTACCGAGCATCCACCATGCCTGCAAAGGATATGGTGTAGATTAGCTGCGAACGAGACCGGCGAGGTATCACTTAATATGAACACACACTGGAGAAGCAGAGATCTGTACAAGGCATGGTTTATGAACGCTTATGTACTAACCGACCTTCAAAAGATTATCGCTGAGCAAATATCCGCAAACATAGGTAAGTCAATAAAAGTCGGCAGATATGTTGACATAAGCGATTCGTTGCATATTTATGGCAGCTATTTTAATGAGGTCGCACCGGAGATAGAGAAGATGCGTAGCAGTTCGTTTCACCAGCGGTCATGGGCGAGTACTCACCCTGCTTTTAATGCTATGACCCGTGAAGCCAAAGAAAAACTCGCAAAAGACCCTGACTGGTACGCTAAGGCTCGCGGCTAAATGTCAAGCGTGACGAGAAATCCAAAAATCAGATCTGAACCGAGAAAACAACATTAATAAGTTTTTCGGCATGCTCGGAAGTAAAACCAAAATCAAGCAGATATAAAAAATCACGTCATAGGATTCCTAATAATATAAACCACTGAGAACCTTGCAAGACGCATTTCAATAAATCCTTACCTTGCACTACTTCGCTGATGGTTTGAAAAAGCAATGGCAAAAAATTGGTGCTCTGATTTGCCTTTTGTGTTTTTTGTATTAGACTTTACATGAGTGAGCAGACAATACAGAGTAAGGATAACTCTCGTGCGGTCTATTTCAGGGAAATAGGGCATATAGAATCCCCGGATGGGGCATTGCCATTATACTTGGGCTTTGATTCATAACCCAATGGGGGGGCTATGTGAGTTTCTTTCCGAGTTGGCCTCTGCGTTTCTTGACGCAGAGGCTTTTTTCACACTTACCCTCAAATCGAGCCGAGATCGCTCAGTAAAGAAATCCAGCAGCTTATGAGGAGGCTCCAAATAAAAAAACTTATTGAAAGATTTTTCTTGACATACTATATATTGTTCTTACGCTATGTAGCTTAGATAGATATAGTACGGTATTGACGTGCTATATGAAATCGGCGTTTAGTAGAGAGAAAAGATTGCTATAGACTAAGGAGGTCAACGTGGGCTGTGAGATGTCCCTTTTGCAAGGAAGACAGGGATAAAGTTGTTGACTCACGCTCAAGCGACGCCGGCAGGATAATTCGACGCCGTCGTCAATGCTTGGCATGCAAGAGACGCTTTACAACTTATGAAAAGGTGGGTGAGAGCTTCAAACTTCAGGTGATTAAAAAAGACAAGTCTCGGATCCCATACGATAGGGACAAGATTATTGCCGGTTTGCAGAAGGCTTGCTATAAAAGACCTGTTTCGGTAGAACAAGTTCAGCAAATAACAGATAAAGTCGAAGAAGATATATTTCGGAGGTTTGATAAGGAGGTCACATCATCTTTCATCGGTGATAGTGTCATGACGCACCTTAGGGTTGTTGATAAGGTTGCGTATATACGTTTCGCAAGTGTGTACCGTCGATTCAGAGACGCAGGCGAATTGATTGAGGAGGTCAGTCGGGCTATTCAGCAGACGGAACCTATGGCACAACTGAAGCTTTTCGATGTATAGGCAAGGCAGTCGGTAAGGACTACCTTGTTCACTGTCTGATAGCCTCTTACTCTTGAGCCTTGCAGGGAGGCGACCTGTAGCAGATGAGGATGCAGCTAAAGGTCATCAAGGCAGATGGAACTGCCGAGGAGTACTTGCACACCAAGATAGTAGGTACCATAAGTAACGCTTTTAGCGAGGTAGGCAGACCGGATATATTCATCGCAGAAGAGCTTGCAGAGGTGGTGACTTATCATCTCTACCATCAGCAGAGTCGGCACAGTGTAGCCACCAGTGAAATCCTTTCCATAATCAAAGTAGTTCTCACATCCACGAATAATGAAGATGCTGCGATTGCACTGAGCGAGCACTATTACGAGCGTAAGCTCAGGCGATCACGAATAGAAGTTGTTCGGGTTGACATTCAGGAACTGTCCGATGCTGAACTTCTCAACGACACCGAGAACCTGCGCAGCAGGTACCGCTGGGACAAGGCCAGGATAGTAAATGACCTCGTAGCCGAGCAGGGCCTTTCAAGGCAGATGGCGAGGACCATCGCTTCGATGGTCGAGGAGAAGATTTTCAACATGGGAATTACGCCTGTCCCGGCTGGCCTGATAAAGCAACTCGTCCTTAGAGACGCTGCGGCTATTCTGCAGGCCCAGCAACAACTGCAAACCGTCTAAACAGACTTATCACACAGTATCCATCACTTTTTGAAATTAACACATCCACTCATTGAGTTCAGTAGTTGATTATTTTCTTTACGCGGTCGAGGATATTGTTTTTCAGCTCTACCGACGTAGTGTCGAGCCAGTTGACGTTTCTAAAGGTCTTAAACCATGTGCGCTGACTCTTGGCCAATCGTCGGGTGTTCCTTTTCATAAGCTCGACAGCCTCATCAAGCGTCCTCCGACCGGCCAGGTGCTCGATTATCTCCGCATAACCAATGGCACTGTTAGCCTGTTTACTGAGAGGTTTGTCTTCAGCCAGCAAAAACTTAACCTCATCGACCAGGCCAGCGGAAACCATTCTCTTTACCCTGGCATTGATCTGCCGATTCTCCTCAGCCCTTTCTCTTCGTATGCCTATTATCATCCAACCATGTTGTGTATTGCGTCTATCCCACTGCTTCTGAAAGATCGAGATAGGTCTGCCGGTGATCTTGTATACCTCTATAGCGCGGATTATGCGTCTCGCGTCATTCGGACTTATCCGCTCAGCAGCGACTGGGTCAATCAACGCCAATTCTCTGTGGAGCTCTACCAGTCCCTCGGCTTCTGCACGTGCTCGTAGTTCGTCGCGCAGCCACTCATCAGCTCCAGGTCCCTCAAAAAGACCGTACAAGAGCGCCTTTATATAAAGAGCTGTTCCACCAACGGCAACGATATTCTTTCTGCGAGACGTTATTTGTTGCATTGCTTTTTGAGCATGCTCGAGGAATGCTCCGACACTGAACGACTCGCTCGGTTCAACCACATCGACCAGATGGTGTTTGACTTGCTGCAGAGCCTCCTTGGGCGGCTTGGCCGTACCGATATTCATTCGGCGATAGACCTTCATCGAGTCGACGCTAATAATTTCAGCGTCCAAACTCCTGGCAAGTTCAAAGGCCAATTGCCCTTTGCCTGACGCAGTAACACCAAGAATTAGAACTCTATTAGCGGCCATTTTATGAAACGAAAATGCTTTGTAGAAACCTTCACAACAAGGTCATTTTGAGCGGAGCCCCCGTGTCTTCTGTCTTGCCTCTGCGACTCTCGTCGCTCGCATCTGCGGTTACGCGAGTGCAGGCGCAAGACGAGGCAGCAGGCAAAGACAAAAACAGGGGCGAAGCCGAGAAATCTGCATGCAACAGCGCTGCTAACCCAGATTTCTCCACTCCGTTCGCTGCGCTCACTACGGTCGAAATGACATCTTTTCTACGGAGCAAAACGAAAGCAGAATCCAGAATTTAGAATTCTGACTTCTAAAGTCATCGTTTTGCAGTATAATTTCGATATCATCTTTTTACAAATTGAATTATGGAAGCTGTTTATGGCACCGGCTGAAAAAGTAGATTCCGACTTTGATATACTGTTGCGCCGCAAAGCACAGTTTATTAACGAGATTCTCAAGCAACTTCTCAACTACCAACAAATTGATAACGACTTAAAAGAGGTGATACGCTACAGTCTTTTTGCGCCTGGTAAACGCATTCGCTCGGTGTTGGTTCTATGGTGTTGTGAGCTTGTCAGTGGAAGTCTGAATCGCGATGCTGAGATTGCAGCAGCAGCTATTGAGATGTTGCACACGTATTCGCTTGTGCACGATGACTTGCCAGCGATGGACAATGACGACATGCGACGCGGCCAGCCCACCTGTCATAAGGCCTTTGATGAGGCAGCGGCCATTTTGGCTGGAGATGCGCTTCTGACCTTGGCATTTGAGCTTCTGGCAAAAGAGATACATGAACCGACCACTGCCGTTAGGTTAATCACACAATTGGCAGAATCCGCTGGGTCCAATGGTATGATCGCAGGCCAAATGGCCGATCTGAAGGCTGAAAAGACGGCTGGCAGCATCGAAATTATAGAATATATTCATCTTAACAAAACAGCTAAGATGTTTCGATGTGCAGCGATAATGGGAGCTATCTGCGGGGGAGCGGACAATAAGCAGTTACAGTGCTTGGGCGAGTATGGGCTGAAACTGGGATTGGGCTTTCAGATAGCTGATGACGTTCTTGATGTAAATACGTCGAGTGAGGAATTGGGCAAAACCGCCGGCAAAGACGCCAGGGCTGGCAAGGTAACATATCCAGCTTTGCTTGGAATAGAGCAATCAAAGCAAGTCGCAGAGAAATTTGCCCGTGAAGCGGTTGCCGCATTGGAGCCGTTCGGCAAAAAGGCTGACACATTACGTCATTTGGCTATGCAGCTTTTACACAGGAAAAAATAACTCATACACACAGCATAGAGCTAAATACACAGTACCTACTATACAACATCAGGAACATATATTTACTTATTCCAGTCCCTAAAACGCCCATATCAGTACTGAGAATCCGTGTTATTGCCTTACAGCCCACGCTACTGAGGGAAGATTTCCATGGGTAAGCGGCCAAGCGACTAAA
Source organism: uncultured Pirellulales bacterium (assembly GCA_964519995.1). GTDB lineage: Bacteria > Planctomycetota > Phycisphaerae > Sedimentisphaerales > Anaerobacaceae > CAZFLY01. Next base: position 38,921 of record CAZFLY010000001.1, read on the forward strand.
ATGGATTACCAAACAGCAGGAGGTTGTCTGAGCGGTGATTTTATTAAGGAGGAAAACTGGCCCAAGCCGATAGAATAGAGTGTAGAAACGTCTTGGGGGATGAAGTATGAAAACATGGAAGTTTGTCGCCGAAGTACTGTGTGTTATATATGCCGCGTTACTTCTTAGCGAGGCAGTTTATTCTATCGGTGAATTCAGGTTCAGGCCTATAGAACGGAAATCTCTTCTAAAGAGATTCAATTCACCGAGTCACATCCGTCCGCCGCCTTTGGTCTCTGGGAGTCACAGCACTCCTTCGTAGTTAACTCGTAATTATAGATTACGAACTAAGAGGCCATAAGCGTAAAGCTTACGGCCTTTTTCATTACGGTGCTTTCTCCTCTTAGGTTGTCAGTAGCACATTTAATATTAAACTGCTATACTATGGACCTTAAGATTTGCTCACCTATGAGCTACCTGACGAGAAGCAGTTCGGCTCTGCCCGCCGCCCCGCTTTGCGGTGGTGAGAGACAACGCAGGGGCAGGAGTTCACTGCCGAAGGGTTGACTGTACCTTTGTTTGAGGGTGTCATATAACATAACTGAAGGTATCATGAATGGCTGGATTGCTTGACAAGGTAAATAGCCCAGACGATTTGAAAAAGCTCACTGTTTCGCAGCTTGAAACGCTGGCGCAACAGATACGACAGTTCATCGTCGAGTCGGTCAGCAAAACAGGCGGTCATCTGACCAGTAACTTGGGGGTTGTAGAACTGACCCTGGCACTGCACTATGTGTTCAATTTTAAGCGAGATAAGTTGCTCTGGGATGTCGGTCATCAGTGCTACACACATAAAATCATTACCGGCAGAAGAGGTAAATTCCAGCTACTTCGCCAATCCAGCGGTATAAGTGGTTTTCCAAATCCAGCTGAGAGTGAATATGACCAGTTCATTGTTGGCCATGCGGGAACATCCATCGCCACTGCGCTTGGAATGGCTCTGGCGGAGGAATTAAAATGGCTGAACTCAGATGTTAAACGTCAAGAAGCAAAGGGTGCAAGTAAAGAATACAGCGCGGATGCAAACAAAATCGTGGCAGTGGTTGGCGATGCCAGTATTGTCAATGGAAGCAACTTTGAGGCTCTGAATAATCTCGGACTTATCAAGAGACAACTATTGATCGTGATCAATGATAACTCAATGGCTATCGATGCAACCGTTGGAGCGGTGGCAAAGTATTTTTCCAGGGCTAGGCTGAGCCAGACCTACGACGATCTGCGTAAGACCACCACCAACATTCTCGATCATGTGCCTGCCGTCGGCAAGACCGTCGAGGAAGCGATTGAAAGGATAAAAAAGAGCATTCGTATGGTTTGGCCGGCCAGTCAGATGTTCGAGAGCCTCAATATTCCATACTTTGGCCCCGTTGATGGGCACGACCTCGAATCGCTTATAAAACTATTCGAGGCGCTGGGCCAGCTAACCCACCCGGCGGTATTGCATGTTTATACTCAGAAGGGCAAGGGTTTTAAGCCGGCTGACGTTCAGCCTAGTAAATTTCATTCAACCGGTCCGTTCCAGGTCGGTGAGGACAAGGTTGAGCAATTGACCGAAGTTAGCAGGCCGAGTTTTACAAGTGTATTTGGAAGAAGCCTTACAGAGCTGGCAGAGAAAAATAACAAAATTGTTGCCATAACTTCAGCGATGTGCGATGGCACGGGCTTGGTCGAATTTCGCAAGAAATTTGCAGGCCGATTTTACGATGTTGGTATTGCCGAAAGCGCCGCCGTGGATATCGCGGCGGGCTTGGCCAAGAATGGCTTAAAGCCTGTAGTCTGTATTTATTCGACTTTTTTACAGCGGAGCTTCGATCAGATTTTTCAGGAAGTGGCGTTGCAGAACCTGCCTGTAGTTTTCTGTATTGACAGGGCCGGTGTGGTAGGTCCAGACGGCCCAACGCACCACGGATTGATGGACATCGGCTTTATGAGGATGTTGCCGAATATGGTGCTGACAGCACCTGCAAATGATATCGAAATGAAACTATCGCTGGAATTCGCGCTCTCGGCCGATAGGCCGGTAGTTATCAGATATCCCAAGGACCTTATTCCGTCGAAAATGTTTGTCAGAGCCGCGTGTATCAAGCCCTTCAAGCTGGGAAAAAGCGTAACCGTCAAAAAAACAAAAGGTTCAGCTATTGTGATTGTCAGTTATGGCTGTGTCTTAACAGAAGCGCTAAAAGCAGCCAGCAAATTAGCCAAACAGGGCATTGGAGCAGATGTAATCAATGCTCGTTTTGCTGCTCCTGTTGACAGCAGGATTCTCTCTTTACTAGACGCTGGAAAAAAGATAATAACCATCGAAGACCACCATCTGGCATGTGGATTCGGCTCTGCATTGCTTGAATTGGCCGCGGTTCACCTGGGTCAAATGTCAGCCAGCATAATGAGTTCCATTTATCCACTGGGTGCACCAAGCAGATTTATAGGACAGAACTCGCGTGCACGACAGCTTATGGAGGTAGGTATAAATGCCGATGAGATAGTACGGACAGCCAAGCGGATGTTACAAGGACGATAGGAAGTACGAAATGCCGGAAAAAAGGGTAATGTCCAGACTGGTTATTTTTGGCGATCCGAAGAAGGGACCGGTCGCTGAGGCAATTGATGAGTTTGCGCGCTTCGTTCGAGACAAAGCAGAAGTTGTTGCCAGCGGGGGCGTAGAGGATTGCACGACAGACAGCTTGAGGAACTGTGACTTTGCTGTAGTGTTCGGTGGTGATGGTAGTATCATCTCGGCAGCCAGGAGCCTCAGTCAGGCCAGCGTACCAGTAATTGGTGTCAACCTTGGAAAACTCGGGTTCTTAGCTGAGTTCAGCATTGACGAAATCGAGAAGTTTTTCGACGATATAATTTCGGGCAAAACACCTATAGAAAAACGTATGATGCTCGACTGCAGAGCCTTTAAAGACACTGACGAAAAAAACACTCGCACCTGCGGTTACGCGAGTGCAGGCGAGCGTTTTTCCTCGACGGCAGTTAACGATGTTTTCATTACAGCTGGCCCGCCTTTCCGGATGATAGAGCTGAAGATATCGGTGAATGGCCAGCACGTCGCCAGTTGCGTAAGTGACGGTTTGATAGTCGCGACGCCGACCGGCTCGACCGCCTACAATCTTTCAGCCGGTGGGCCGATCCTGGCCGGCCAAATGGAGGCGATGGTCGTAACCCCAATTTGCCCTCATTCGCTGAGTTTTAGACCTATCGTAATCAGCGCTGACAGCACTATTCAGATACAAGGCGTGCAATTGAACAAAGGAACGACGTTATCGATCGATGGCCAAGTCTCAATTGGTTTATCGACAGATGACACAGTAGAAGTGGCCAGGCGGAGCAGTAGGTTTTTAATTGTCAGCAATCCACTGCGATCCCGCTGGGAAACACTTGCCACCAAACTTAGCTGGGCTGAGAAACCGAAATACACAAAGCAGGAGGTTTTACCGTAGGCCGCAAGATGAATGCCTAAGATTGACTGAGGCGGAGAAATTGGGAAGCGCGAAACACTATGAGTGATAGGCCATTTGTTACTATCCAAAGACACCTGTGCCTGCGCTACCACCTGCCCCTGCGTTTCCCGCAAAGCGGGGCGGCGGGCAGGTGCATGCAATGGTTTATTGCCCGTCTAATTCCTACAGGATGTCATAGCGTGCTAAGACGAATTCTCGCTATAGCTGTGCTATTGTCGTTAATTCCAGCGGCGACAGTCTGGTCACTACAGAATCCATCTGTCGTTGATCCAATTGGACCGGGCACGGTTCCGCCAAGCACTTTTGAGAGCGGCCTGATCCATACTCCCAGCCCTACCGATACCAGCGGTAATTTGATAGTTACGGGCAACGTTCGTGAAGGCAAACATTTTCTTGGTTCGATACCGTATCGCTCTACAACAAGTTTCGCAGCACCGTTGGGTTCATCATCACTTGATTCTTTTCTGAGGTATTCAACAGGTTCGGAATACATTGGCCATTACGGCGAAGGATTCATACCCTTCTATTCACCTACAGCAACAGTTAGCACGATTTCGCTCGGCTACTACGATAAGATACCAGAACGGGCAACGATGAGAATCAACAGCCGCATCTCACTCGACTCGGCGGAAGCCTTCGCCGGAGCGGGGGATGTTCTCTTAGACACCACCGGTGGTGCAGATCTGGTATCGGCTGCGCCTCAGCCTGAGGCCATCTCAAGTCCAGATAGTGTTGCAGGCCAGAACTTGCTTTGGCCAATTCTGCCGGGGCCTATTCGAGCACAGGCTCATGCCCCAGACCAACCTTCCAAAGTTCCGCGTAGCGAACTGCTAACTGAACAGGAATACCAAAAGCAAATGGACCAACTGCGCCAGGAACTACTGGACATCGGCGACTCGTCTCAGCGGAGGCCTTCGCCGGAACAGAGGGATGAAAGGTTTAGTCCTGAACAAACCAGCCTGGCTCCGCCAAAGGCTACGCCGGAGGCGAGTCAGTTTGAAACCGGCCTGCTCAAGGAGCCGTCACATGCTGAAGAGCAGGAAGGAATTGATGCGTTGGACGAGCAGCTCGACTTTGATGCGCAAACCAGGCGTCAAATCGATGCTCTAGAGGCTTTGCAGGAGCAAGAATACATAGAACCAGAACCAACTAAAACAAAACTACGCGTTTGGGAGCCTGAGTGGTTGGATGCCCTGAAGGACTCACTACCCGGAGCCGAAGCTGTTGCCGAGCGGAAAGAGCAATCGTACGAGGGTGAATCACATCTTGAAAAGCCGAAATCCGAAGCCGAATTGATTGAGCAGGACTCCGAGCCAACCGAGTCTGCGTTGCAACAGCTAAGCAGACTTTCAGATGCCGAGATTTCGGCACGGGCCAAACAGATTTTGGGCACACACGAAAACCTCGCCTCGTTCTCGCATCATCGCTTCAATCAATACTTCAAAGCCGGGCAGACATATCTGAAGCAGGGCAGGTACCTTCAGGCAGAGAATGCCTTTGCTTTGGCCTCTATGTACAAACCGGATAGTCCACTCGCATATGCCGGCAGGAGCCAGGCGCTATTTGCTGTGGGCCAGTATATCAGCAGCGCTTTGTTTCTTACACGAACACTAAAAATCTATCCACAGTATGCCGAGCTCAAAGTCGACCTTGCCGGCATAATGGGGGGCCAAGATAAGCTCAACAATAGAATAGCCGACGCTCAAGAGTGTTTACAACTAAGCGGTGCGGCTGAACTACAGTTTCTGCTTTCATACATCTATCTGCAGTTAAACAAGCTCGATGAGGCAAAACAGGCCATCGACAAGGCCTGCAAACAGATGTCGGATGTGCCGGCTGTTCAGACCCTCAAAAAGGTCATTGACAAGGCGCTCAGGGGGACTGGTTAAAAAAAAGCCGGCCATTATCCAGTATCTAATGCCGAATCACCAAATAATCTTAACCAGAAAAAATATTTGTATCTTGACTGTTGTTAGACAGGTCCGTGGGTACTTGCATTGTCCGGCCTTGCCACTTGTTCAGCCAGGCTCATTTCGGCTATCGTGAGACGATCTCTTCTATTTCTGCAAGGACTGTTCGGGCTTTAGCCACTTTGTTTCTTCGCCCAGCGCCCTGTTGTGGGCCAGCGGCGGACCAATTGACATCGGCATTTCGCTTGATCAAGTCCTCGATTTTTTTGCAGGCTGCGAGTACGGTAGCGTGATTTTTGTTACCCATAAACCTGCCAATCTCTGATGACGACATCTTAGTGTGCTTTCTGGTAAGGTACATGCTGAAATGCCGAGCCAACGCAAGTGTTTTGTCTTTCCTGGACGAGTGTATGCTGGCTGGTGTCGTTCCAAAATAAGTGGCCGCGGCTGACTCGATATCGGAGACGTGCACAATTGGATCACATCGTTCCAGGTGCTCGGCCAATACCGTCTGTGCCATTGAAAGGGTGATTTTTTCGTTCTGCAAAGACGAATAAGCAACCAGTTTTAGTACCGCCCCTTCTAATTCTCGCACGTTGGTGCGCAAGTTCTCCGCAATGTACCTAATGACACTTTCACAGCTTTGAGTGTTTGCCGTAAGGCATCCTGTGGAGAGTTTCAACTCGTCTCGGCGGAGGCCTTCGCCGTAGCGGGATAGGAAACGTTTGCAGATTCGGCAGCGGGTCTGAAAGTCCGGACGCTCGATTTTAACGACCATGCCGGAAATGAAACGGTTGACCAGCTTTTCAGATAGCTGTCCGATCATTTTCGGATGTGCATCGGAAACAAGAACGACCTGCTTACCTGCCAGGTTGATTGTATTGAATGTGTGCAGGAACTCCTCCTGGGTTGAAGGCTTGCTGGCCAAGAAGTGAATGTCGTCGATTGCCAATAAATCCGTTTGTCGCATTCGGCGCCTGAAGGCCTCCAGCTTTTTCGTTTTTAAGGCAAGTACAAATTGATTGACAAAATCCTCTGCTGACAGGTATAGCCAATTGGATGTTAGACGTGTTTCGGAGACCGCATTGCATATTCCCTGTAGTAGATGGGTTTTGCCGATCCCATATCCTCCGTGAATAAAAAGGGGATTGAAAGGACTCTGCTGCTCCCTGACTACCGCTTTTGCGGCGTTGTAGGCCAGCTCGTTGGATGGACCCACAACGAATGTATCAAGAGTCAGCCGCAGCCTCTTCTTTGAAAGCGGTTGGACGTACGGGCTTGGGTGCCGCAGACGGCTTTGGGTTTTGCAGACATGTTGCGCTTGCGAGTCTATTTGCGTTCGCCGCGGATTTTCGCTAAGCCCTGGGTCGATCTCGAAGGTTATCTTGGGATTGGCCCCGGTGGCAGCACGAGCCGCACGAGTAATGTCAGTTAGAAAATGTTTTTCTATCCAGTTTGCTATAAAAAGGTTCGGCACACCAACTCTCAGGTATCCGCCCACAAGAGTGAAACTAGTCGAATTCCTGAACCATATTCTGTACTTCTGCGGACCAACTATTTCAGCAAGAGCCTGATTAATACTATCTATCTGGGCCTGTGCCGTGCGGGAACTCTCGTCCGTGATTGTACCGCGCATTGATACTCTCCCCTGCTAATTAAGAATTTACTTATCACCATCTTCCAGGAGTCTGTAAATTAAAATTGGCTCTAGTAGTTACAATTCAAGCATGTTGGCAACTATTATCATGCTGTGGCAAAGCAATTCAATCCCATTTTAGAGAAATTCTTTTCCACTTGATAGAGACTATTGCTGGAAATAAGTTTGCGCAAGAAAAAAATTTATCTTTAACAGGTTTTGCACAACACAAAGACGCTTTGTGGAAGAGGTGTGGAGTGAACTTGCCCGCCGCAGCATGTCACGGCTGCCTCTTCAAACGGTGCGCAATGTGGTCGTGCGTTATGGTAAACAACTATTTTCATTTAGGTTTGTTAGTAGCGGTCACGCTTTCGAAAGAAACTGGCTAAGCGATGTTCCGAGTGGAGAAATGGCACAACAAAGGCAACTTAGTTGAACACCCTGATGCCGACCTATTTAAACTCCTTTTTCAGCTTCGATTCATCCTAATCTACACTCCCGCACCCAAAACCGGCCGGAAACTTCCAATCGCATTTTTTATTGACGTTCTTCAAAGATTGTCTACAATGTAAGTGGAATTACGGAATGAGATTATTGGGGAGGAGTTAGTTTCATCATATTTCAGTGGGAGAGTCATTGGTTTTGTGATATGCCCGCCTTAGGTTTTGAATTTTGATATTTAACTTTAGCTTCTCGGAGGAGCGACGTCTTAATTAGTTCCTACGTGTATGTCCGGATTGCTATCTAAGGCCTTGCTGTAACAAAACTTGCGCAACATAAATTTTGCCCTTGGTTCTTTCGCAAAATGAATGAAAAGATTGATTGAATAAGGCCTCTGATATGAGCCTCATGCTCTTTTGAAATAAGTATAGCGTTGAGATGTTAATTTAGCAACAATTTTTTGGCTGTTCAGTTAAAGGATTGACCGGTACGTTAGCCAGCGGCGAACCAATCAATAACGATTTCCGTATCGGGCACTATGGCAGTATTGTTCTAATTCCTGAGCCAGCAACGATTGCATTAATCGGATTAGGCGGTTTGGCAGTGATTAGAAGACGCAGAGCGTAAATCACCACCCCGAAGCGGGCTTCGGGTATGATATGCACCCCCAAGCAGGCTTGGGGAACGAATACACCCCCAGGCAGGCCTGGGGGCTAAACAGTATGCGTTTGCCCGCCAGCAGATTCGCGGTTAATATTTATCTTATGGGAAAGATGGTCGGGTACATGGTGACGTGGACAACGTATGGGACGTGGCTGCAGGGTGATAAAAGAGGGTATGTGCGGGATGGAAAGATACTGCCGGCATATCCAGGACTCCAAGAGGCAAACAAAAAACTGCAAAAGACTGGGCTTGTTCGTCTGACTTCTGAGCAGAAAAGGGTTGTCGAAGAGGCAGTGCTAAAAAAGGCACAGCATATCGGGCTGGAGATACTTGCGCTTGCGGTTTGCTCGAATCATGTTCATCTTGTGGCTGGTTTGGGGAATGAGTCAATAGAGAATGCTGTATCCCGGTATAAGAATGTTGCGACCAGCGCCCTGAAAAAAACGGGATTAACAAAAAAGATATGGACGCGCGGTTTTGACAAGAGGTTCTGTTTCAGTACTGAACAACTCCAGCAGAAAATCAAATATGTTCATCATCACGACAAAACCGGTTAGCCCGCAGGCCAGCCTGCGGGTGAAGAATTCTGATAAACGAGCGACGATGCCAGGAGTAACTAATCACAAGTGACGTTTGACGATCGCGACGTATCCGCCATCGCGGTCAAATTGCATCGCCGATGGAAGAAAAAGACTTTCACGGTCGAGCTCGAAATCACGGTTGCTTTGCAGGAATTCTCCAATCACGTCACTATTTTCACATCTCTGGATACTGCAGGTGCTGTAACAGATGACCCCGCCGGGCTTTACCCGCGTTGCGGCCTTTGTCAGTAATTTAGCTTGTCGCTTGGCGATATTTTCCATTGCCTGGTGCTTTAGCCTAAAGCGCGCCTCAACTCGCCTTGCCAGAACGCCAGTATTTGAACACGGCGCATCAAGCAAGACCGCATCGAAGACACCAATACGCATAGCTTCTTTTTCGATGTCATCATAACTAACTGTTCTAATACTTCTTACGCCAAGCCGAACAGCATTTTCCTTGACCTTTTTCAGGCGCTGTGCGTCGATATCGGTGGCGATGATCTCTGCTGAGTCATTAGTTGTTTCGGCCAACTGCGTCGTTTTCGTACCTGGCGCAGCACACAAATCGAGTATTTTCCAATCCGATTGAGGATTCATCATAATAACTGCCTGTGCCGTAGAAGTATCCTGAACTGTAAACAAGCCTTTTGTAAAACCAGGTAATTGAACAATTGCTTGCGGGCTTTTTACCTTAATCATCGACTGACTGGACACAACTTCAACCTCAATAGCCTGCTGCCGGAGCTTATCAAGCAGTTGCGGCATAGATGTCTTCAGGATATTCGGCCTGACGTAAATACCTGGCCTGCGATTGGATGCCAAACAAATCTGATAGGTTTGCTCGAATCCAAATTCGCTTAACCAGTCACTTACAAGCCAGCGTGGAAGTGAAAAGCAGATACTTAGATAATCGGCTTGTTGCGCCGCTGGATCGGGCAAAAAATCGATGTCGAATTGACAACCTGTTGCTGACGACTGAACAAGTGTCCTGCGAGGGCCTGCTCTGTCAAGCTGAATTTGCCGAGCGGTTATATGTCTCGTGATTTGACGCAGCACCGCGTTGACGAAATCGGTTTGTTTTTTGCCGCCGATGGCTCTGGCATTTTCGACCGCTTCGTTGACAACCGAGTACTCTGGCGTTTCAGGACAATAGACTAGCTCAAAGACAGCGATTCGGATAATGTTAAGCAGCCTCAAGCTGATTCTTTCGACGCGTCTGCCGGAGAATTGCGATATCACTCTATCCAGCGCGGTGCGGTTTCTTAGCGTGCCGAAGACAATATCTGTCGCACGCTGTTTTTCACTCGTTTGGTCGAGCAGCTTACCCAGAATTGACCCAGCGTAGTTTCGCTTTGGATCGAACTGATTGAGGACTTCCGCAGCAACTGCCCTGGCGGTTTGGGTTTTAGAGTGGGTCATATGACGGTTTTCAACCTACTCAGGGTGACTCTCCCAATATTCTCTGGTTTGGCGAAACCTCTCCACTCGTTTGCTCATAATCTTTTGAGCCTCCTTAGGATAGAAATCGAGCAGAACATCACAGAATTGGACCATCCACTCTTTGCGGGAGTAACCTAGGTTCACCTTAATGACGTTTGCATTGGCAATTTGTATCTGGCCCCAGCCAAGGGCGCCAATTCTAAGACAATCCCAATCGAGAAACTCGATGGGTACAAAGATTACATCTCTTACAAGAACGCTGGTTTGTTGAACCTCGTATTTAAGCATCAGTATAATAAAATAATTCTTGTCATCTTCGTAAAAACGAGCCAGCTTGTCTACAGAGGTGATATTCGGCATGTTGAACTTTGTGCCAAAAACACGATGCGTTTTTACATCGACTGCGTAGTAGAATCCCTCATTATCTCTAAAGGCCATATCCTCCATTGCTTTTCTTGAAAAATCAGAATAATACTTTGAACAAATGGCTGGACCAAGGATAGTGCTGAAATTTTCGGCTAGCAATTTTTGAGTCGCGTCTCCTGCAGTGCGTGTGCTTTCAGTTGTATCTAATGAAAGGGATGGGGCTTGCTTGCTCAAAAAGTCTTTGATTCTCCGCTCCACACGTTTGTATTTGTCAGTATAGAAAAGAGAGCTTTTCAGACGGTCCATAAGTCGCATCCTCGGAATGAATCAGGCCTTTGATTCAAATAAGGCAAACTGATTTGTCATCTGACGTTCAGCACTGCTACGAAAATTTGTTTGGGATGCTATCTGATTCTGTAGTGTGTTACGCTCCCAGAACGTTCCATCGCAGTACCCCTGAATAGACTTGTCCGTCTCGGCCATACGAAGGCGTTTTTCCGCCAAACAACAGTAGGTCTCATCTCTTTCTACACCCACAAATAGCCGACCGAGTTTTTTCGCTACCACGCTGGTGCTACCAGAGCCGAGAAATGGGTCAAACACAACTTCTCCCGGATTCGAGCTGGCGAGAACAATTTTAGCCAAGAGTTTTTCCGGCTTTTGCGTGGGATGGTCGGTATTTTCAGGCATCGACCAGAACGGTACGGTTATATCCGTCCAGAGGTTAGACGGATGCGTAAGTCGGAAATTGCCACGATCAGAAATCTCCCAATCCTTCGGCTGGCCGTTTTCATGGGTATAGGGAGCCATCACTTTACGCCTCAACTTCACCGCTTCGAGATTGAAGGTGTAATTATCCGAAACAGTGCAGAACCATATATCCTCAGACGCGTTTTTCCAGTTCCGCTGTGCGCCTCTGCCCTTTTCTCTTTCCCATGTAATGCGATTCCTGACCTTAAAGTATTTGCCGGCTACCGTATGCACGGCTGTTGAGCATCGCCAATCGGAACAGATATATACCGATGCAGTTGGCTTCAAAATTCCGACCAGTTTTGAAAGCCAGCTTTCTATCCACGAAACATAATCATCCAGGCAGCGCTTTCGAAAAGCCGTGCCATTGAAGTCTTTGGTCAAATTGTAGGGAGGGTCTACAAACAGAAGGTCGACAAATTTGTTGGGCAAGAAAGGCGTAACGGTGTATAAGTCCTGGCAGATAGTTCTATTGATTATCTGCTCTTTCGTTACCGGCGAGTCAAGACGCAACAATCCCTGGTTGTATTGCGACGTTTCTCGCGCGGTGAGCGTTATCGTACGATTTCTTTCTGCACGATTTCTTTGCTCCATTGTGGCTTTCCTTAGCGAATACAACAGCTAACATTAGTATATACCAATTGCAGTGTGTCCGCCAGAGCTATTAGAAAAAACACATTGCGACAGTATAGCAGGCCTACAGACAGACGTTCCTAAAATACTGTTTTCCATGGGAAGGAATTCTTTTACGGTAATGCTGCGACGGTGTTTAACTATCTATCTTCGTGAACGTATCGCCTGGTTGGGTGTGTCTGCCGTTGACAAAGTCAGCGAAATCCATAAAAGCAGAACCAGCGGGTTTGATCTTGCTGATCATTAAGGCTCCATCGCCGCAAATTACATTGAGATTCTCATCGACGGTCCCAGGTGGCAGATTTTCACGTTTTGCGGCTTCGCTTATTTCAGCTATTGCGATGGTTACTCGCTCGGTTTTGCCGGTCTTTTTTGACAGGTAGTTAGCAGTAGCGCCAGGCCAAGGCCAAAAGCCCCGTATCTTCCTGACAAGTACCTGGCCCGACTCACCGAAGTCCAGAAAGCCATCTGATTTTTTTATCTTAGGCGCAAGTGTGGCCCTGGAATGGTCCTGCTCGGTATAGGTTGCGGTGCCGTTTTCAATCTGCTTTAGCGTCTTTAGCAATAGCGGTGCCGCCATCTTAGCCAATCTATCATGCAAACTTCCCGCTGTCTCGTTTGGCTCGATGTCGGTTTTTATTCGTGAAAGGATTTTGCCGGCGTCCATCTTTTCCGCGAGCGTAATTATGCTAATACCCGTTTCGGTTTCGCCGTTTATTATCGCCCAGTTAATCGGCGCAGCGCCGCGCAGCTTTGGCAGTAGCGATGCGTGAACATTTATTGCGCCCTTCTGTGGAAGATTTATCAGTTCATTGCCAATCTTCTGGCCGAACGCGACAACCACAATCAAATCCGGCTCTTTGGCTTTTATCTGCTGAAAGGATTGTGGCGTATTGACGTTATCAGTTTCGACAAAGGCTGTCGAATGTGTTTGCGCCCACTGTGCAACCGGTGTGGGATTCAGCTTTCTGCCGCGACCGGCAGGATGTGGAGGCTGCGTGATAATAAATTGCAGATCATGGCTTGACTGCACCAAGGCGCTCAGGCATTCAATACCAAATTCGCCGCTGCCAAGGAAAACTATCCTCATAATAAGTAAGCTAAAAACCTAAAGCTAAAAGTGAAAAACCATAGTTCAAAATTCAAAAACGGTTTTATTTCCAATTTTGAGCTATGATTTTACACTTTACGTTTTATGCTTTTCGTTTTTTTCGTGCTCTTCCGAAAGTTTCTTAAGCTGTTTTCTGTGAGCGATTTTTGAGGCTGAGCCCATACGATTGACGATAGTAAACCCTTCAATGTGGTCGAACTCGTGCTGGAGTGCTCTTGCGTAGAGGCCATCGGCTTCATCGCTAAATTCATTACCGTCAAGGTCGGTGGCTGTAACTTTGCATTTTTTGTATCGGCGAATCTTGGTATAAACGCCCGGCACGGAAAGACATCCTTCCTCAAACTCGTGAAGCTCCCCTTCGGGCGTGACAGTGGGATTTATATAGACCTTTACACTCTCTTTTGTTCCATCCAGCGATATGATAAAAAGTCGCAGCGGAACGCCCGCCTGCGGCGCCGCCAAGCCGACGCCCTTATTTTTTAGCATTATTTCCGTCATTTTTCCCACCAATTGGCGGATATTGTCGTCAACTCTTTCGACCGGCTCGGCGCGCTTGGCTAGAACCATAGCCGGATAATGCGTGATTCGGCATTTTTCAACATCAATCATTTTCCGCACCTCATGTCAAATATCAGGCCAGCAGCAAGTTTGATGGAGCAATTCACACATCGAATTCGTCGCCGGCGAAGATATTGCCCAGATAGGCTTTTCTAACCGTTTCATTGCGCACAATCTCAGCGGGCGAGCCAGCACCGATTACCCTGCCGTGATCGATGATATAGGCTCTATTGACGACTTCCAGCGTTCTTTCAACATTATGGTCAGTGATTAGAATGCTCATACCTGAGGCTACGAGCTTGCGAATTTCCTGCTGCAAATCTTCCACTGTTATCGGATCAACACCACTAAACGGTTCATCCAGCAGGATCAGTGAAGGCTCGGTAACCATAGCACGAGCAATCTCGAGTTTCCTCCGCTCACCACCGGATAAGTATCTGCCCTGGCTGCTTTCGACCTCAGCCAGGCCAAATCGCTCGATGAGCCTATCAGCTCTGCGATATCGCTCGGCCTTCGGCATCGCCATCGTTTCAAGAATCGCAAGTAGATTGTCTCGCACACTGAGCCGCTGGAAAATACTGGGTTCCTGAGACAAATAACCTATACCCAGTTGTGCTCTTCTATACATCGGCATTTTGGTTATGTCCCTGCCTTCAAAAATGACTGAGCCGGCATTAGGAGTTATCATGCCAATCATCATTCTAAATGTGGTGGTTTTGCCAGCTCCGTTCCGGCCCAGAAGTCCGACAATGCTGCGCTGCTCGATGGCAATGGATACATCATTAACTACGGCCCTACCGGAGTACCTTTTTACAAGTCCACGAGTCTCAAGAAGCGTTATGCTCATTAAAATAGTGCCTTGTTCCATGACGTTCAGCATATAGCCTATATAGCATGGCTGAATACGTAAAGCGAAAAGTACCGCGCCAACAGCGATATGAAAAGTTTTAAGCTAATTAAGCTGGCTTTTAAACCACATTTTTGCTATTAACTATTTTTTAGATGTGATATGGCTTGTCTTCATTTAAGGTATCGCAATGTTTGCAGTTTTAAGTGATATACATTCAAACTTAGAAGCCCTTACGACGGTACTGGCCGATATTGAAAAGCGGGGCATAAAGACGATCTATTGCCTTGGCGATGTGGTGGGTTACGGAGCAGATCCCAAGGCGTGCCTTGAACTCATTATTGAAAAGGCCAACTGGTGTGTTTTGGGCAACCACGATTACGCAGTTTTTTATGAGCCAACAAACTTCAACTATGGAGCAGAACAGGCAAGTTTCTGGACGCGCGACGTTCTCGAAGCAGAGAAAGACAAGCGACGCAGCGACAAGCACTGGCAGTTTTTAGGCGAACTGCCGATGCGCCGCACATTGGAAGTGGATCTCAGCCCGAATGAGGCTATAATAGATTTTGTTCACGCCTCGCCGCGAAGACCAATCAACGAATATATCTTTCCCGACGATGTCTACACCCATCCAGGCAAGGTTCGGATGCAGTTTGAACGGGTCAGGCACATCTGCTTTGTAGGCCATACGCACATGCCGGGCGTTTTCCTCGATGAGCCGGATTTCTATCTGCCGGATGAGCTGGGTAGTGTATATCCCATTGTCGAAAACGAAAAAGCCATTATCAATATTGGCTCAGTCGGCCAACCCAGAGACAAAGATAATCGGGCCAGCTACGTCTATGTTGAGGATAGTAAGGTGCACTTTGTCCGGTTGGAATATGACTTTGAAACAACGATGAAAAAGATCTATGCTGTCGATCGATTGGATAACTTCCACGCAGAGCGATTGCGAGACGGAAGGTGAAATCGTCGCTCGTGGTTTGTGAATCGTATCATAAAAAGAAATTTCATAAGGAATAGCAAGCTCCGAATTATGAAGAATCTCTTAATAGTAGTGGTATTAGTGTTTGTTATTTTTTGTGGTTGGATGATCGCCGATACAGGTTTGTTTGAGAAGCCCCAAAGGTCAGCTAAATCCTGTGTGTTATTACAACAGACAACAACCGTTAATCAAGGCCAGCAATTCATGCCGGACGCCACGCAGCAAGGCGAGTATCTTGAAGCTGCGGATTCGGAAGAATTTAGTGCCGTTGGCGGACCAGATAAAACCGTTACTCTCGGCTCGGTCGATCCGAAGAACGGCTACAAATTTCAACTACAGCTTATTTCTACAGGCGCAGCCATCAGACAGGCAATACTCAGTGAATTCGACGACCGTGACTACAAGAATCCAAAGCCTCTCGTTCTACTCTCGCCCGTAGCTATCGGTTCAAACCGACAGATTCTCTCGCTCGCAAATGGCCAACTTGCGTTTGTTCAGCAGAAGCAGCAACTCCCACTGGATAGACTAAGCTGGGAGAGTTTTCCGGTTGAAACAGGGTACAGCTCACAGACGGCTCGCTTCGAAGCGACCATTGTGGACTCGGCTGATAAGCCGGTTATCAAACTGACCAAAACTTACACGGTCATTCCTGACAGCTATATGCTCGAATGTGATTTGCAGGTGGAGAACCTCTCAGAAATTGAACAGAATGTGCGCCTGAATCTAACCGGACCTGCGGGAATCGGCAGAGAGGGTTTCCGCGCGGATATGAGAAAAGTCGTGGCGGGGTTCAAAAATTCACAGGGCAAAATCAGCAGCACAAGATTGGATAAGAAAAAATTGGCCAAGGCAAAGAGTTCTGAAGACCGAGAACTGCGAGCGAGAAAAGCTGACGAGCACCTCCTCTGGGCTGCTACGGTAAACAAGTACTTCGCTGCGGTAATTGTTCCTTTGCCTGATGCAGACAAGAAATACTGTGATTGGTTAACGAACAGAACGGGTGTGTTTTACAATCCCGACAGAGATAACAAGGCCGATAGTGGTGATGAAACGATTGGCCTTGGACTCAAGCTCGCATCAACTACACTTGGTCCGGTAGGTGAACCCAATAACATAAAAACCTACGGCTTTGAACTCTATCTTGGCCCCAAAGATAAAAGTCTGTTCGATAAGAACGAGCGGTATCAGGAGTTGGGCTTCGTCGAAACGATAGACTTTCTGGCCTGTTGTTGTCCAGCGAGTATCATCAATCCCTTGGCCTTTGGCATACTGGTCTTGATGAAGTGGATGTACGGTTTTATTGGTAACTATGGCGTGGTAATCATTATACTTGTGTTTCTTATGCGGCTTGTGATGCATCCGGTCACCAGAAAGAGCCAGGTGTCCATGAGTAAAATGAGCAAGCTTGCCCCAAAAGCTGAGGAAATAAAGAAAAAATACTCCGACAACAAAACCGAGATGAACAAGCAATTGATGGCGCTCTACAGAAAGCAGGGCGCATCCCCAATCATGGGCATGCTGCCGATGATGGTGCAGATGCCGATCTGGATTGCGCTTTGGAGTGCTGTCTATACCAGCATCGATTTACGCGGCGCTGCCTTTTTACCTTTCTGGATTACCGACCTTTCGGCTCCTGACGCACTGGTTAGATTCTCAGCTTTGACAGTGCCTGTACTGGGCTGGAAGATAGAATCGCTGAATCTGCTGCCAATCTTGATGGGTGTGGCTTTCTTTCTGCAACAAAAGCTCATGCCCTCACAATCGCAGGCTTCAGTTAATCCGCAGGTTGCTCAGCAGCAGAAAATGATGATGATTATGATGCCGTTGTTGTTTCCGTTGATGCTTTACAAGGCACCTTCAGGTGTCAATCTGTACATCATGGCCAGTACTTTTGCTGGCGTCTTTGAACAGTACGTTATCCGCAAGCACATCCAGCAAAAAGAAGAAGAGGAATCTAAAGGCCTTGTTGCCGCGACAAGCAAAACCGGCGGAAAAATCAAAAAGAAAAAACCAAAACCGTTTTTTAAAATATAACATGAAAAAAACAAATATTTAGCCCCGCGATCCTTCGACTGTGCTCAGGACAGTTTTATCGCGGGGTTTTCATCTGAAAGCAAAAGCCCCCGAATAAATTCGGGGGCTAACCACAGCCGCCCAAATGTACGATCTCAAAGACACAATCGTAGCTGTCAGCTCGCCGCCGGTAGGTGCAAGGACAATAGTTCGTATCACCGGGGTTGATACCGTGAATATCTGCAAAGAGCTCTTCGATTCGCCTATTGCGCAAAAAACAAACGGTATCATTGAAGGTAAGATTGCGATAGTCACCGGACTCAGAATTGATGCCAGGCTCTATCTTTTCTTCGCTCCCCATTCCTACACAGGCGACGACGTTGCGGAGATTCACCTTCACATAAACAGGGCCGTCACCACAGCACTAATGGCAGGTCTTTTCCATCGTGGCCTGCGTATGGCTGGGCCCGGCGAATTCACCGCTCGCGCATATCTGGCCGGCAAAATCGACCTGGCCCAGGCTGAGGCGGTAAACGAAATAATAACCACTTCCAACACGTTCCAATTAGCTGCTGCGGAAAAACTTCTTACCGGCCAGTTGGCAAAAAAAACAGAAAAAACTCAATCGGCAATCATAGATTGCCTTAGCCTGATTGAAGCGGGCCTGGATTTCAGCGAAGAAGATATAGAATTCTTAGCTCGAGATGACGCTATTGGCAGGCTTTCTGCTATAAAAAGTGAGCTTGGTCAGTTGCTCGCGAGCACTATCAGGTACGAGTCGCTGCTCGATCTGCCTGCGGTAGGAATTGCCGGTGCGCCGAACGCCGGTAAAAGCAGCTTACTAAACGCATTGCTCGGCAAGGAACGCAGCATCGTCTCGCACGAGTGTAAGACCACGCGTGATGTGCTCACGAGCGTACTAACTCTTAAACACAGTCAATGTGTGCTCTTTGATTGCGCGGGACTCGTGGCTGAGGCAGAGAATATACTCGATGAGCTGGCGCAGCAGGCAGCTACAGCAGCATTGCGTAACAGTTTGCTGGTCCTGTTTTGCATTGACCTGTCAAAAGAGGATTGGTCGGAAGATGTTTCGATTCATGCCTTGATAGAACCGAGTACATTGCTGGCGGTCGCAACTAAGAGCGACCTGCCTTCAGAGAAAACTTTAGGTCGGAATCTCGCGAAGCTGAGCAATTTGTTCGGCTTTGAATTTTTGCCGGTCTCGGTCAAAACAGACGATGGCCTTGAGTCTTTGCGAAATGCTGCCGATACGCGGTTAATTCAGCTAACAAGCGGCTCTGCACCGGAGCACGCAGATTTGCCTTTTTCCGAAACAGACCAAAGCGCCGTCGCTATTACTGTCCGTCATAGACAAGCTGTTACGGAAGCGATAGAGAATATTGATACAGCTATTAAGGAACTAAATGCAGGCAACAATGAAGTCACTACAATGATGTTGCGGGCTGCCTATCAGGCTATTTCCGATATTGAGCAACAGCCTGTTGACGAGCAGATATTAGAAAAGATATTTTCCCGCTTTTGCATTGGCAAATGAGCAAGTTAGAAATTCAAATTGCTTTGTAGAAAGGATGTCATTTCGACCGTAGTGAGCGCAGCGAACGGAGTGGAGAAATCTGGGTTAGCAGCGCTGTTGCACGCAGATTTCCCTTCGGGGCTCTGCGCTTCGCTACGTGTCTCGACTTCGCCCCTGTTTCTGTCTTCGACAGAAGACACAGGGGCTCCGCTCGAAATGATCTTGCTGTGACTGGCCGATTTGGGCCCCATCCGCTCCTGCTGTAATAACAAAGAATATTATACGAAATGAGTCCCCAATAGTCCAGGAAATGTGCCGTTGGGAAACCATGGCAATTTACCACGTAATATTGAATATTGGCAGGTCTAAATATTCAGATGTGTTGGTACAAAAGGAAAAAGGCCAACACATTTTGATATTGGCCCTTATAATTCTGTCTCTCATGCAATGAATATGTTTATGCTATTAGTTGTCCTTGGCCTCAAATTCAGCGTCGATTACATCATCGCCACCTTTTCTCTTGACTTCGCCCTCAGGAGAAGGAGCTTGTTCGGCCTGGCCGGCCGGAGCCGACGCAGCCTGTTTCTTCGCTGCTTCTTCGTAAAGGACCTTACCAAGTTCCTGGCCGGCTTCGCCAAGATTGTCGATAGCTTTTTTTATTGCGTCTGCGCTATCACCTTTAATTGCTTCCTTGAGGTTATTCATTGCGCTTTCAATTTTACCTCTTGTATCCGCTGAAACTTTATCACCGTGCTCTTTGAGAGTCTTTTCTGTTGAGTAAATCAACTGGTCAGCCTGGTTCTTCAGGTCCACAACCTGCCTTTTCTCTTTATCTTCTTCAGCGTGTGTTCCAGCTTCCTTTGTCATCCGGTCAATCTCTTGTTCGCTCAGTCCGGAGCTGGACTTAATTACGATGGACTGCTGTTTACCGGTGCCGAGGTCTTTAGCTGAGACGTTCAGAATACCATTAGCGTCGATATCAAATGCAACCTCAATTTGCGGGATGCCTCGTGGAGCCGGCGGAATATCGGTAAGCTGAAACCTGCCGAGCGTGCGGTTGTCCCTGGCGAATTCACGCTCACCCTGCAGTATATGGATGTCAACGGTGGTTTGACTATCTGCGGCAGTTGAAAAAATCTCCTTCTTGCTGGTTGGGATTGTAGTATTTCGCTCAATCAGCCTTGTCATAACTCCACCAAGCGTTTCAACACCCAATGACAGGGGTGTCACATCCAGAAGTAAAATGTCTTTAACGCCTGCGTCACCAGCTAAAACTGCTCCCTGAATCGCTGCCCCTAAAGCCACAACTTCATCGGGATTTATGCTCCTGTTTGGTTCTTTGTCGAAGATTTCCTTTACAATTTCCTGGACCTTGGGAATTCTTGTCGAGCCACCGACAAGTAGAACCTCAAAAATACTACCTGCTGTTAGTTTTGCATCTTCCAGCGCCTTGTGACAGGGATCTTTTAGCCGTTCCAGAATGTGTTCCACCAGCGATTCAAACTTGCTACGGGTGATAGTAATCTGCATGTGCTTCGGCCCGGAGGCGTCTGCTGTGATAAATGGTAAATTAACTGTAGTCTCAAGCTGAGTACTCAGCTCACACTTTGCCTTTTCAGCAGCCTCCTTGAGCCGCTGGTGGGCCATTGCGTCCTGACGCAGGTTGATGCCCTCGGTTTTTTTGAATTCATCAGCAAGATAGTTTATCAACACCGCATCGAGGTCATCACCACCGAGGTGGGTGTCACCGTTGGTGCTGAGGACCTCAAATACATTGTCACCAATATCCAGTATAGAAATGTCAAAAGTGCCGCCCCCAAAATCAAAAATGGCAACTTTCTCATTCTTTTTCTTTTCCAATCCGTAAGCCAGTGCAGCGGCAGTAGGTTCGTTAATGATTCGCTCGACCTCCAGCCCTGCGATTCGGCCGGCGTCTTTGGTCGCTTGGCGTTGTGAATCATTGAAATACGCGGGAACTGTGATGACGGCTTTAGTGACCTTTTC
Organism: uncultured Pirellulales bacterium; assembly: GCA_964519995.1. Taxonomy (GTDB): domain Bacteria; phylum Planctomycetota; class Phycisphaerae; order Sedimentisphaerales; family Anaerobacaceae; genus CAZFLY01. The sequence continues at coordinate 59,899 of CAZFLY010000001.1, forward strand.
GCCCAGATAGTCCTCTGCCGATTTCTTAAGGTCCTGCAGAATCATCGCGGATACTTCTGGAGGAGTATACTCTTTGCCTCTGATACCAACCTTCACTAATTCATTTGGCCCGCCCGTTATCTTATAAGGGACAATCTTTTCTTCTGCAGCGACCTCATTGTGCCGTCGGCCCATGAAGCGCTTGATAGAGAACACCGTGTTTTCCGGATTGGTAACCTGCTGATGTCTTGCGATCTGACCAATCAATCGCTCAGACTTATCCGTAAATCCAACTACCGAAGGAGTCAGCCGAGAGCCGGATGAATTAGTCAAAACCTTCGGTGATGAACCTTCCATAACCGCAACCACTGAGTTCGTTGTACCCAAGTCTATTCCGATGGTTTTAGCCATAATTGTCTTCCTTTCGGTCTGACTAAATTGGAAAAAAACACAGTTTTCTGCGTCGTTAAAAATCCAGTCGCATACAGACTATGTAAAATAAAAAGTGCAAAAGGCGTGCCAATTCCATAGCCCAGTTGCCGGCTTTATCTAAGCTCTTTTACCTCATGGACTTAAATCGTTGGCTTATTACTTTGTTCTCTTTAAAAAGTTCGTTCGTTGTGCCATTTTGGCAGATGTGGGCAAAACAAACCGGAAATTACTAGGCATTCGTAGGCTGAGGGCTGTTGATTTCTTTGCTTTATGTTGTTGCGTCGTATCTTCTATTCTATGGATTTTCACCCAAAGCCTCGCGGATGATTTTGGCTCGGAGCGCGTCTCTGTGGGTTGCGTCCAATGATTTACCATAGTTCAGTTGCAGATGCGCCGGCAGAGTCAGCATAAACAACCGATTAATGGTCGCGACGGATAGGCCTTTATTCTTATCTGAACCTTTCAAAGCACAGAGTCTTTTTATTGCGGGCGTCGAGGCTCCCAAGCGTTCGTGCATATTCAGGCCCAACCGCAAATGGCTAAGCAGGAATAACGCCTCCTGAGAGCTTATCAGATGAGCATTTTGAAGTAGTGCCATTGCACGTGAAATCTTGTCGTTGAGGGTATCGACTTGCTGCGAGAGCAAATGTGTCCTCGCAGCATTCTCGTACCCGATTATTTCTGGAATGATAGTGTTTTCAAATTCCGAGACAATTGCTTGTTCTGAGACACCGAGTGTTATCTGGTTCGACAACTGATACAAATCACTCGCAGCCTCGGTTCCTTCACCAAAAAGCCCCCGTACAGCAAGGTTCATGTCTTTTGTGGTGTTTAAGAACTTCTCGATTTGTCCGGTTATTTTCAGAGCTGGCAGGTGCAGCATTACCGAGATTCTTATCCCCGTTCCGATATTGGTCGGGCAAGCAGTCAGGTATCCATAACGAGGACTGAAGGCATATTCAACCTTCTGCTCGATCATATCATCAATATCATTTATTCGGCGTAGACACTTCGATAGCTGACAACCTGCTTTAAGTACCTGCATTCGCAGATGGTCCTCTTCATTGATCATCGCAGCGAAGGACTCACGGCCGGCAACTACAACGCCTCGTGGACCTTTAGCTGTGGCGTGATGCCGACTAATAAGATGTCTTTCTACGAGAAAATTTCGATTTAGAGCAGAGGTTCTGTCGATGCTTATATAGAAGACTTCATCACCAAGGTTGAGTGATATGATGATGTCTTTGAGTTTCTTTAGGATTTCGGATTTTTCTTCATTTGAGCAGCAGTTAAGGAATTTGTGACCGGCAAGGTTCCTCGCGAGTCGGATGCGTGAAGAGATTACGACGTCGGCTAACGGTCCTGCACCGCTGAACCACTCGTTTATGTCGTTGCTTATGTTCGTCAGCTTCATATCCACGGTCCCGGTAAGGTCAAGATAATTACTCGAGTTGATTCATTTTATCCCGTAACTGTGCTGCCAATTCATAGTCTTCGCTTCTCACTGCGATATCCAGTTGTTGCTGCAGACGCGAGCGCTCGATCTGTTTTCTTGATTGCTTCGGCATTCTGGATGGGACCTTACCGCAGTGGTAAGTCATTCCACCCTGCGCCCTTTCGATAAGCGGCAGTAATGATTTCTCGAAGACATCATAATCATAGGGACAGCCTAAGACGGGCTCTTTGCGGAATTTATCCAGGGTAAAGCCACAATGTGGGCACGTGAGGTCATGCTCCGAAGAGCTGAGTAAATCATCGTCCGTCGGCTGCACCGCCAATAAGTTGCTGAGCAGTTCGTTAACAGATATCTGGCTCTTAGCGGCTATGCCCTGCTCAACGGCACAATTCTCACAGACGTGCATCTCCGTGCGTTCGCCGTCAGCAATCTCCGTGAGGTGAATAGTTGCAGCTCTTTTATGACAAAACTGGCATTGCATGACTGCTCTGCCTCCTGTTTTTCACACACTAAAAGTTATGAATTAGCGTGACCTTATTATACCAAAGTCCCATGTAAGGTATCGTCATATTTCTCAGCTTGCTATAAAGCTATTGACAGAATTTTGCCGAATAACCTGGCTCCTCAACAACCGTAACAGCTTGTAGTTTCAGCCTTTTAGACAATTTGGGCTTTAGTCTCTCGTATATATATTTAGCTACGTTCTCAGCCGACGGGTTGTTCCGTCGAAAATACGCGACATTTCCTAACGGCACATCGTCAAGTTCAGCCAAAACATCATTGACCATCGCTTTTAATTGAAGGAAATCCATAACAACGCCTACACTGTTAAGCTTGCCTTGGCTGACGTCCACTGTAACCAACCAACCGTGCTCATGAGCAGGTTCTTGTGATCCGTCCAGCAGCATTAGCTGATGCGATGCTTTAAAGTGACTTTCAACGCTAATTGTAAACATATCTTGTTGATACTCGATACTTGAAACTCGATGCTCGCCGCGTGAGAGACGAGTTTTACATTTTTTCTTTCTCAAAGCGGCGTAGCAATCGTTCATGGACATTCTCCGGAATCAAATTTGACAAATCTCCTCCAAGCGAGGCTATCTCGCGAATCAGGGTCGAACTGGTAAAGCCGTACTGCTCACTGGTCATAATAAAAACAGTCTCTATTCCAGCTACAGCTCTATTAGTCATAGCGAGCTGAAACTCATACTGTACATCGGTAAGACTTCGCAGTCCACGCAGGATGACATCAGCCTTTTTCTTTGCAGCATATTCAACCGTTAAGCCATCAAAGCTCTCGACGCTTACACCTGGCATATTCCTTATCAGTTCCACTATCATTTCAACTCGCTCTTCGGGGCTGAAGAGCTGGTTCTTTACAGGGCTTCTCCCGACTGCAATGATAAGCTCATCAAAAAGCTTCATCCCACGATTTATTACATCGAGATGCCCATTCGTAATCGGGTCAAACGAACCCGGGAAAATCGCCCTGACTGATTTATTGCCCATCGTTGTATTTAACCTTTGCTGGATAAATGAATCTACTATTATACCGTAAGTGCGGAGAAGGTCAAACAATCCTGCTAAGAGGTCTATATTGGAGGATCGTTACGTACTATATAATCAGGGTCGCTTGATAGGAAGAGTTCCAAGTTGCTTGGCAAAGACTGCGTATAGCCCGGAGCCTACCTAAAATAGGTCATCGCCTCCATTGTGAGAAATCGGATTTGACTTCAGAATCATAGCACCTATAATACTTCAGAGACGAACAAAAAACTTGCGCTATGAAATCTCAAGGAGGTCAAAATGAACATCAAAAAGTGTCTTTTTTATCTGCTGGCTTGCCTTTTAGGTGGCTGCGTGCCCGTGATGTCGCTGAATTCACTTTTTACCACAGAAAACCTCGTATTCGAAGAGAAGCTACTTGGCACTTGGGTAAATGACTGTAATGACCCGAAAAACACATGGCAATTCAACCGTATTGGTGAAGAAAAACCTATGTTCTTGTCACCGGCACTCGAGAAAAATCGTGACAAGGTATATAAGCTGATGGTATCTGACAACGATGGCGAAAAAGGATTGTTTATCGCATGTTTGGTGAAGCTCGATAAGAAGCTATTTTTGGACGTGTTTCCTGGTCAGTTCCCCTGCGCAGAAGAAGATATCGAGAAAAGTGAAGCGCAATTCAACACGTTCTTCTTTTGGCCGGTACACACTTTTATAAGAATTGATTCTATCGAACCTCAATTGAAGATGCGTATCACCGATGATGACAAGTTTGAAGAACTTCTCAAGGCAGAACCTAATGCTGTCAAACATACGATAGCCGAAGATAGAATCCTTCTGACAGCATCAACTAAAGAACTGCAGACCTTCGTGCTCAAATATGCCGACAATGACAGAGTCTTCACCAGTGAGGGAGCCACCGCTCTGGTGCGCTGTCAAAACTCAACGGATATTCGTAGTTCTGAGCCGAACAAGACAAAGCCTTGAGTTGGGTTATTGACTGAGAGACTGGCTAATAACAACAGTAAGCTAAAAACCTAAAGCTAAAAGCGCAAAACCATAGCTCAAAATTCAAAACCTGTTTAATTTTCAGTTTTAAGCTGTGGTTTTACACTTTACGTTTTACGCTTTTCGTTTCTCTCGTCCCTGAGCTAATGCTAATTTTTTGATGTGGCATTATGGTGGACAAATCAAAATTCAGACGTTATCTTGTGAATATCGATTCCACCGCAACCCCTCAGCTTTTTGCCGACTGCTTAGTAGTTGGGGCTGGCATAGCTGGTCTTCGCGCCGCGATTGAAGCGGCCCATGACTGTAATGTCATGATAGTCTGCAAAGGCAGCCTACAAGACAGCAATACCTATAAGGCCCAGGGCGGTATCGCATCAGTGCTGGAAAAGTCAGATTCTTTCGAATCACATATAGCCGATACTCTAAATACCGGCTGTGGAATTTGTAATCAGGACATAGTCGGATTGGTTGTTCGACAGGGACCTGAACTTATTGAACAACTCCTACACTGGGGCGCCGAGTTTGACTTGACGGAAGGTCACGTCGCCACCACACTTGAAGGTGGCCACAGCCACGCCCGTGTAGCTTACGCTCACGGCGATGAAACAGGTAGAATAATTGCAGAGACGCTAATCAGAAAAGTTACAGAAAATCAGAACATAAAAATACTGGAGAACATCTACACCATTGACTTGCTCACGGGCGACCAAGGCGAATGTGCCGGCATAATTGGAAGTGACAATCAAGGTAATCTGCAGATAATCTGGGCCTCAAACACGATCCTGGCAACCGGAGGGGCAGGCCAACTCTATCGTGAAACCACGAATCCCGAAGGCGCAACAGGCGACGGCATTGCAATGGCTTACCGCGCAGGAGCCATCTTGAGGGACCTCGAATTCGTACAGTTTCATCCAACAACGCTATATATCGCTGGGGCCACACGTGCGCTTATTACTGAAACACTTCGGGGCGAAGGTGCTGTGCTTGTGGACAGCAAAGGACGACGATTCATGAAAGAGTATCACGAGGCAGCCGAACTTGCACCACGCGACGTTGTAAGCAGGGCTATCCTTGAACAGATGCGAAAGACCGAATCAACGCACGTATATCTTGATGTTAGACACCTAGATAAAATATATCTGACAAAAAGATTTCCTCTCATTACTGAACTTTGTGAGAGCTTCGACATCGATGTCGGTCACGACCTTATTCCGGTCAGGCCCAGTGCACACTATATGATCGGTGGCGCCAGAGTTAATTCCGTAGCTGAAACGAGAATCAGAAACCTGTATGCCTGTGGTGAGGTTGCTTCTACGGGTTTGCACGGCGCAAACCGCTTGGGCAGTAACTCTCTACTTGAAGGATTGGTGTTTGGTAAAATCTCCGGACGGTCTGTTACACAAAATAAAAAAGACGATACTTTGCAGCTCAAGCACAGACAGATAGAATATCACGTTCCGCATTCAGACCGCAGCCAACTGGATACTGCCGATGTTAGAAATTCCCTCCGAGCTCTTATGTGGCGCAACGTCGGCATCACGCGAAGTATCCAGCCACTCAAGGAGGCTCAGGAGATTATCAGCTTCTGGCAGCGATATGTAATGGACAAGGTCTTTGATTCGCCGCAAGACTGGGAATGTCAGAATATGCTAACAGTCTGTCTTCTTATGGCCCGCTCAGCACAGATGCGGCAGGAAAGCCGTGGCGTTCACTTTAGAAACGACTTCCCGAACACCGATGACGAGCACTTCAAAGAGCATATAGAAATAGCACATTGACGAATAAGCTAAGGCACAAGCCCAAACCGGTAGTTATATCCGCCCGTTAACAAATATCCTGATCTGTGCTTTATGGCTGTACAAACCAACGTTGAAACACATCGTAGTATTGTGCCTGAAACCATTCATGCTATGCATAATGTGTTATATATTTTATTCTTCGCAAGTATATGGTATAATTCTTACAGGAAGCAACGGGCAGTAATCTATCGTCAATATTAAATAATTAATTGAGAGTGGGTCGGGTGGTCGCCCCCGTCGTTTTGCTTCGCTTGCCCCTGCGTCTCCCGACGCAAGACGGGGCAGCGGGCAAAAGCGAAGCAGCGGGGGAGGAAAGTCCGAGCAGGAAAGGGCGTGGTGGTGGCTAACGGCCACCGAGGGCAACCTTAGGGAAAGTGCCACAGAAAAGACACAGCCGATGACCCCCTTCTTGCTCCCCGCTTCCGCGGGGACAAGTTTACCCCTGCGAAGGCAGGGGCAAGAAAGCAGGGGGGCACAGGTAAAGGTGAAAAGGTGCGGTAAGAGCGCACCGCAACGGCGGTGACGTCGTTGGCACGGTAAACCCCACCGCCTGCAAGACCAAGCAGCCGGCTGGCTTACGCCATAACTTGGCCCGGGTATGAACGCTTTATCGATTCGTTCAGCCGGCGGGTAGGCCGCTGGAACCAACTGGCAACAGTTGGTCAAGATAAATGACTGCCACCCCCGCTGCTTCGTTTCTGCCCGCCGCCCCGCCTCGCGCCGAGAGACGCGGGGGCTGGCGAAGCAAAACGGCGGGGGTACAGAACTCGGCTTACAGACCCACTCTCTTATTTTGTTGGGCTGGATATGTGCGGTATAAAAGCTACAGAGGCAGACCTATTCTGATTCTGACCGTGGCAATATCGTCACGGACGGTCATTCGGATTCTACCCTTTTTTAAGGTGATGTGACTGAACGCGACACCTTTTTCACTACTTAGTTTTTGTGCCAGTGCAAACGATTCGTTTAGCTCAAGCAAGGCGGCCTCGAATGCCTGGTTCATCAGCATTCCGGATACAGCAAGTATTTTATTCTCCTGGCCAGATTCACCACTGCTGCCGATAACGTCACTTATATCCTTTTTTAGATTCTCAGGAAACTGCTTCAATATGGCGAGTAATTTTGCCTGCTCAGTTGCGTAAGGCTGACGGAGCAGCTCTTGTTGCAGGACGATCTCGCCGTCGAATAGAATAGCTTTTCTTGGCGGGACCACATACCGCTTGGGCTCGGTTGGCGCAATTTCGGCCTTCTCATCCATACAGAAGAAGTACCTACGTTCAGCAATCATGGTATGCTCTTCAAACGCAACAAGGTTGAACCAAGTTTTATGCCCGGATTTGCTCTGCCCTGTCGAGGCTATTATCGTGTCACTTTGGTTAAATAGCTCAATCCCCACCATGTTGGCGTCATATCCATATTGTGGAGATCTGAACATTCCCACCAGATCAAGGGTGCTGCTTTTTTTTAGCTTTGTCTGGCGGTAGCCAGCCGAGAGCTTGTCATACGCTAACCTCTCTGGAGGAATATAGCCCAAAATTGCACAACCACATAAACCCAAAAATAACACGACTAAAAGAGATGTTCCAAACACCGATAATCGCCCGACCCAACGGTGCTTTGAGCCTTTGGTCTGTATTACTATCATGAATATTTATCCTTCAGACAGACTTTTAATAGCCTGATTCTTAATCGGCTTATGCGGCGGGAGCCTTTATCAATTATTAGACTTGCTTCGAGTCAATCCACTTCATCATTTCGCGGAGCTGCCTACCAATAGTCTCCAATTGACTATTATAGTCCCTTTCATACAATTGCTTAAAATTCTTGAGTCCTGCCTGATATTCGCTCACCCACTCTTTGGCAAACTTGCCCGATGTAATCTCCGAGAGAATTTTTTTCATCTCAGCTCTTGTTTGCTCGGTGATAATTCTCGGCCCACGAGTTAGATCGCCATACTCGGCAGTATTAGATATGCTGTATCTCATATAGCTCAGGCCACCCTGATACATAAGGTCGACAATAAGTTTGACCTCATGCATACACTCAAAGTACGCGATTTCCGGCTGATACCCAGCCTCGATGAGTGTCTCAAAGCCAGCCTTTATCAGCGCAGTAAGGCCACCACACAGCACACATTGCTCACCAAACAAATCTGTCTCAGTTTCCTCTTTGTATGTAGTCTCAATAATCCCTGCGCGTGCACCACCAATCCCATTTGCCCAGGCAAGGGCAATCTGCTTAGCGTCGCCGGTCGCGTCCTGATGGACAGCCACAAGGTTCGGCACACCGCCGCCTTTCTCAAACTCACTGCGGACGAGATGTCCCGGCCCTTTAGGCGCAATCATCACAACGTTGACATCCTTCGGTGGCTCAATATACTTAAAGTGGATATTAAAACCATGACAGAAACCAATTGTCTGACCCGCAACAAGGCTTGGCTCAATCTTTTCCTTGTAAACTTTTGCCTGAATTTCATCGGGTACCGTGACAATAATCAACGCAGCGCCATCCATCGCTGTCTTGATGTCCGTTGGTTTAAAACCTTGCTCTATAGCGAGCTTGTAGTTATCAGTTCCCTCCAGCTCAGCGACCGCTACATTTATACCACTGTCGCGGAGATTCAGGCTGTGTGCATGGCCCTGGCTGCCATAACCGATAACCGCCACCTTTTTGCCCTTCAGAGGTTCAATTGGGGCGTCTTTTTCATAGTAGATTCTTGCCGCCATGACTTCAGTTCTCCTTTCTTTGGGATTGTCAACACGTCGAGAAAACTTTACTCAACCTTTCACACGATTCCTTTACGATATAATTTTACGCTGACAATTTATAATTGCTCTGTCTTGGATCAAAACATACAAACGCTGTCCAGCCAAAAAGGCTCTCCGGTTTCGTCATTATAGCGAAAGGCACCTGCTGGGCAAGCGATTTGCAGTTCGATGTGCCGATAACACAAATGCAACTTATGGCTCAATCTTCCCCTGGCGGGGCATAGCAATGGTCCCGGTCCGGGCCATGCTCTTGATCCCGTAAGGCTTGCAGACATTGACGAAAGCCTCTATCTTCGTTTCAGGACCACTGACTTCAACCATAAGCGATTTCGGGCTAATGTCCACGACCTTGCCTCTGAACATTTCAATCATCGTAAAAATCTCTGGCCTTTTCTCCGGTGGCGCCGAAATTGCCACCAACATCAAATCCCGCGCAACTACAGGCTGGCCGGCAAAATCCTGAACCTTGACAACAGGAACTATCCTGGCTAACTGCTTGCGAACCTGCTCAACAACCCTGTCGTCGCCAACAACAACAATAGTCATTCTGCTGAGCTCAGGGTCTTCCGTTCGACCGACAACGAGCGAGTCAATGTTAAATGCCCTCGCGGCGAACATCCCCGCAACATGGGCCAAAACACCCGGCTTATTCTCAACCAATGCACTTATTATGTGTCTCATTTCTCGTACCTCGATTATTAATGCTCGATGCTGCGCAAGTATCAAGCATCGAGTGACGAATTTACGCCATACTTTCCAATATGTCCAGTCCGTCCATTTCGTCGAGGCTCTTGCCCGCTGCCACCATTGGCCAGACGTTTTCTTCTCGCTCGACTCTAAAATCGACAACGCAAGGCTTCTTTTCAGCAAGCATTTGCTTTACAGCCTTTGGAACATCATCTTTTTTCTCAACGGTCATCCCTACCGCCCCCAGCGCCCTGGCCACGGTGGCATAATCAGGATTGGCCAGGTAACTTTTAGAATAGCGCTTGCCATAGAACAGTTCCTGCCACTGCCGAACCATTCCCATATATCCGTTGTTGAGGATGCAGACCTTGATCGGCAAATTGTGCTCAACTGCCGTGGCAAGCTCTATCATCGTCATATTGAAACTGTGGTCGCCATCGATATCTATAACCGTCTCACCGGGCTTTGCTATCTGGGCGCCTACTGCAGCAGGCAAACCGTAGCCCATCGTACCAAGGCCCCCTGAGCTGATTAGCTGTCTGGGCTTGATGAACTTATAAAATTGCGCAGCCCACATCTGGTTCTGGCCTACACCGGTAGTAATTATCGCCTCACTTTTTGTCTGGCGACAAATCTCCTCGATAACATACTGGGGTTTTATACCGGTTGAGTCCTGGTCGTAACGAAGTGGATATTTCTTTTTCCACTGCGCAATCTTGGTAAACCAAGTCTTCCGATCATGATATTCAACTTCTTCGATAAGCTCAGCAATTATTGCCTTTGCGTCGCCCACGACCGGAATATCAACATGGACATTCTTCGATATACTGGCAGGATCGATGTCGATATGAATTATCTTTGCATTTGGAGCAAATGTCGCGAGTTTGCCCGTCACCCGATCGTCAAAGCGTGCGCCGATGGCAATCAACAGATCACACTCTTGAATAGCGTAGTTTGCATAAGCCGTACCGTGCATTCCAAGCATATTAAGCGATTCAGGCTTTCTCTGATCGAAGCTGCCCAGACCCAGAAGCGTTGTTGTCACGGGCAGGTGTGCTTTTCCCGCCAATTTGCGAAGTTCCTCGCTTGCGTTGGCGGTTATAATGCCGCCACCTGCATAGAGGACCGGTCGCTTAGACATATTTATTGCCTCGGCCGCCATTGATATTTGCCTGGCATTTCCTTTGGGCCGGATTTTATATCCGGGCAGATCCATCTCAACCGCTCCATCGACGCTGTATTTGCCGACAGAGACATCTACCGGCAAATCAATGAGAACTGGTCCCGGCCTTCCTGTTGAAGCAATATGAAAAGCCTCATGAACGGTTCGGGCCAAGTCTTTAATATCTTTGACGATACAGTTGTATTTTGTAACCGGCCGGGTTATGCCGGTGGTATCGGCCTCCTGAAAAGCGTCGTTGCCGATGAGCTCCGTCCGGACTTGTCCTGTTATAGCAACCAAAGGCACCGAATCCATCATAGCTGTAGCAAGACCCGTAACAAGGTTGCAGGCACCAGGACCACTGGTTGCGACCATAACGCCGACTTTCCCGCTGGCACGTGCGTAAGCATCAGCCATGTGGCAACCACCCTGTTCGTGTCGCGGGACAACTACATTTATCGGCGCATCATATAATCGGTCGAACAACGGCAGTACGACACCGCCAGTATAGCCAAACATCGTGTCAACGCCGTGTTCGATCAGTGTGTCAACAACGATTTGCGCACCGGTTTTAATCGTTGATTTTTGGGTGGACTTGGTAGAATCGCGGGACTTGGTTTTCATGTGCATTTCCTTTCCTGATAAACGATACTTCGTTATTCCGGTAAATCATGGCTTCGATGGGCTATTTCGGGCACTTAACCGTTTTCCAACCAAAACCGGCCAAGAAACCCGAAGATTACACCCGGGCCATAACCCCATAACTCCGCATACGGCGGATCTCAGGGCTGTATTTGCATGTTTACACACAAACACACACACATTGTATAAACACCATGTTTGCCTGTCAATTTAATTTCGGCAATTTTTGCTAATCAAACCATTAAATTTTCTGTACGTCTTAAAAACAAAGCAGCTTCGAATATCAGTCTGGCTTTTGCCCCAATCATCAGTATAATATCTATTTGTAAGATAAAAGTTCGCAACTAAGCGACTGTGAAGCGCAACATAGAGCTAAGAACAGGAGATTTATAAATGTGTGAACAATGCGGTTGTGGCGCAGCCGATAATGAAAAAAGTTTCGAAGAACAAATCACAGAGGTGATCGAGTCAATTCGCCCGGCATTGCAAGGTCATGGTGGCGACGTTGAGTTGGCCGGAACCGATGACGACAGAACTGTGAAGGTACGTCTGCAAGGGGCTTGCCAGGGCTGTCCCGGCGCTACGATAACAATGAAAATGGGTATTGAACGAATCCTTAAAGAAAAAGTTCCTGAGGTCAAAGAAGTCGTTGCGGTTGATTAAACGGCATCACCAACCTACTTTCTCGCCAAGTGGTCGGTGATTTTTTCGGTGCAAGGTTCCTCAATTATCCCCTTTTCAGTAACAATGGCGGTAATATCCTTTGCCTGAACAACATCAAAAGCTGGGTTATATACACCAACACCATCAGGAGCAATTTGAATATTGCCATACCGTATTACTTCATCCGCAGCCCTTTGCTCTATCGGAATTTGAGCGCCGGTCGCAGTACTCAGATCGAATGTGCTTGACGGTGCAGCAACATAAAAAGGTATCCCATGCTCTCTGGCCAGAATACTCAGACTATAAGTTCCAATTTTGTTCGCTGTATCGCCGTTTGCTGCAATTCGGTCGGCACCGGTTATCACCATATCTATCTTGCCTTGTTTCATCAGCCAACCCGCCATGTTGTCACAGATGACGGTGACCTCTATGTTCGCCTGCTGCAGCTCCCATGCCGTTAGTCTGGCACCCTGCAATAGTGGGCGGGTTTCGTCTGCATAAACTCTGAATTTCTTGCCTTCTTTGTGAGCCTGAAAAATTATCGAAAGAGCTGTTCCTTGTCCTGCAGTTGCCAGCGCACCGGCATTACAATGAGTCAAAATTCCAAATCCGTTCTTTATGAATTTCCGGCCGTTTTGACCGATTCGCCGGCACATTTCAACGTCTTCATCATAGATAGCATTTGCCTCAGCAAGAATGGTTTCTCGCAATGCCTGCAAATCCACTTTCGGCTTGGAGGCAATCTCATGAGCCTTTTTGCGGACCCTCTCCAGCGCCCAGAACAGATTCACCGCAGTTGGCCGAGAGGACGACAAATAATCACAAGCCTGGGTGATAGTCTTAAGTGCATCTTGCTTTCCGGCACCGATTGAGAGCTTTTGCACAGCAAGAACAAGCCCATAAGCCACAGCCACGCCGATAGCCGGTGCTCCACGGATAGTAAGTGTTTTTATCGCTCCACACAACTGCTCGATGTCGCGACAGTGAAGCTTGATAAACTCGGTAGGCAATCGGCGCTGGTCCACAAGCTCCAGATACCCATCGACATTACCAATCCATTTGACTGCCTGAACAACCATAATGAATTACACGCGTGTAGATTTCGCTAAAAATTGGCTTCGGCTTGCAGTTTAGCTTTGAGATAGCTGGCTGTGTAGCTTTTCTTGTTCTTTATGATGTCCTCTGGTGAACCGGCTTCAACAACAGTTCCACCCCTGTCACCACCCTCAGGACCAAGGTCTATTATGTAGTCTGCCATCTTTACAACATCAAGATTATGTTCGATAACAACAACGGTATTACCCAAATCACACAGCCTTCCCAATACATTGAGCAGATTATGAATATCCGCGAAGTGCAATCCTGTGGTAGGCTCATCAAGGACATAAAAGGTATGCCCTGTGGCTGACTTGCCCAGCTCGGCGGAGAGTTTCACACGCTGGGCTTCGCCGCCGGAAAGTGTCGTTGAGGACTGGCCCAACTGCATATAGCCCATACCGACGTCATTGAGCGTCTGCAGTATCCGCATTATAGCAGGGAAGTTCGCGAAGAAACCAAGAGCCTCTTCAATTCGCATATCCAGTACATCAGCGATGTTCTTGCCCTTGTATGTGATTTGCAGTGTCTCAGGATTAAATCTACTGCCGCGACATGCCTGGCAGGTAACATAAACATCAGGCAAAAAGTGCATTTCAATTTTCTTTGTGCCCTGTCCGCGACATGCCTCGCAACGTCCACCTTTGACGTTGAAACTAAATCTGCCTGGTTTGTAGCCGCGAATCTTTGCTTCGCGAGTGAGACTGAACAGTTTTCTGATCAGGTCAAAGACTCCCGTATATGTAGCTGGATTGCTGCGTGGGGTTTTGCCGATAGGCGACTGGTCTATCTCAATAACTTTGTCAATTTGTGAAATGCCAAAGACGTTTTTGTGTTTTCCAGGCCTTTCACGGGACTGATATAGGTGACGCCTTAAGGCCCTCAAAAGAATCTGGCTAACCAGTGTGCTCTTGCCGGAGCCGGAAACGCCGGTCACACAGGTGAATACTCCCAATGGAAACGCCACGTCTATATGCTTAAGATTGTTTTCACAAGCCCCCTTTAGCTCGACGCACTTTTTGAGATTATATTTTCTTCTCTTTATAGGTAAAGCTATACTCTTTTTGCCGCTAAGGTACTGTCCTGTCAGCGACCTGTCACACTCTGTTATGTCTGCGAGCTTTCCCTGGACTATCACTTCTCCGCCGTGTGCGCCGGCCGCTGGGCCTATATCAATGATGTGATCCGCACTTTTAATAATGTCCTCGTCATGTTCTACCACAATGACAGTATTACCAAGCCGACTTAGACGCTGCAGAATTCCCAACAAGCGGTCGTTGTCACGCTTGTGCAAGCCAATCGTCGGTTCATCGAGAACGTAACAGACTCCAACAAGGCCGCTGCCAACCTGAGTCGCCAGACGAATCCGCTGAGCTTCACCACCGGCAAGTGTACTACTCATCCTGTTCAGCGTCAGATATCCAAGTCCAACATCGACCATAAACTTCAGTCTTGCCTTTATCTCCTTCAACACCTGGGCAGCAATAATCGTTTTCTCTTTGTCCAGTTGCAGCTTATTAAAAAACTTCTGAGCCAGCTCGATGCTCATGGAGGTCAGTTGATAAATGTTTTTGCCTCCAACGATAACAGCAATGGCTTCGGGCCGAAGTCGCGCGCCACCACAGCTTTTGCACGGCTGTTCCGAAAGATATCCATGCAATCTGGTTTTGACGTACTCGCTAGTGGTGTTTTCCCATCGCCGGGAGAGATTTGGGATAACTCCCTCAAACCAAATGCCGTATTTTTGCTCGTCGGCTGTAGTTGTGCCGTACATCAAAATTCTGCGGTTCTCCTTTGATAATCGCTCATAAGGCATCGATTTGCTAAACCCCACATCCCGGCAGAACCTCTTGATGAGCCGGTTATAGAAAATGTTCATTCTTTTGCCGCCCTTGCGCCAGGCATCAATAGCACCGTTCTCCAGTGAAACGCTCTTGTCGGGCACAATCAAGTCAGGATCAAACTCAAGAACAGTTCCCAAGCCGTCACAGCTTTTGCATGCACCGTAAGGACTATTAAAACTAAAAAGGCGTGGCGATAGCTCCTCAAGACTGGACTGCGGATGCTCAGGACAGGCAAATTTCTCACTGTATATCGCTTGTTCCCATTGGCCGTTACCACCATTTGTATTATCTGCTTCGGGTTCCTGCACCAGCACCAGCAATATTCCATCAGCCAGTTTTAGCGCTGTTTCTACGGAATCGGCAAGCCGGACCCGAACGGAATCTTTGATTATCAATCTATCAACGACCGCAGCAATATCATGCTTTTTATTTTTGTTAAGAGCAGGAATTCGCCCTGCGGCTGAGACATCATAAATCGTTCCATCTATGCGGACACGAACGAAGCCTTCACGTTGAATTCCGCTTAGAATATCTTTGTGCTCACCCTTTTTACCTCTGACCAATGGGGCACAGATTTGCACCTTCGTGTCTACAGGCCGAGTCATTATCGACTCAACTATCTGTGAGGAGTGTTGACTTGTTATTTCTTTGCCACAAACCCAGCAATGCGGCTGACCCACACGGGCAAAAAGCAATCTAAAGTAGTCATATATTTCAGTGGTCGTAGCGACGGTTGAACGAGGATTACCACTAGCGCTTCGCTGCTCAATCGCTATGGTCGGCGGAAGACCTGTGATGTCGCCCACGGCGGGTTTTTGCATTTGTTCGAGAAACTGCCGGGCATACGCACTAAGTGACTCAACGTATTTTCTGCGCCCTTCAGCGTAAATTGTATCAAAAGCAAGCGAACTTTTTCCCGAGCCGCTTATGCCGGTAATTACCACGAGTTTATCCCGCGGAATGCTCAAGTTGATATTCTTGAGGTTATGCTCTGCTGCCCCGGTAATCACAATAGCTTTTTCTATACGTTGTGCCATTCTTACGTCGCACTTGAGCAAACAGTCTTAATACAGAAAATTAGAAACAATCCAAACTAAGCATTGTAACAAACCGATGCAAGAAGGTGAAACGTTTTCAAATCGGGCGAAAATCCTCACTTCCGGATGTGCAGCTGATATTATCGGTATAACCCCATTTAATCCACGTTATACTAATTTAATACTAAATTTTTAAATTTAGTATTTGACAGGGCCGATATACATGTATATACTAATAAATCAAAATTAGTATATAAATAGTAATTGTATAAAGCTTTGATATTAAGAGTGATAACACAATGAGAAAACCAAAATCTCCACCTGATTTAGACCTCATATGGCAACAAATAAAGGAGGATCCGGAACAGGCCACAAAGTTTCTTGATATGATTCCAAGCCTGAGGATTGACAAATATCTCCATTGGGACAAGTTGCAATATCACACCCCACCCGAGGGCTTCTCCAATGAACAATGGTGGCTGGCCATAAAGAAGCTGCGACAGAGTCTTTTTAGACAACTGCCGTTGATTGATAAAAACCAAAAGCCCTTTCGGTATCTTAATAATGATTTTGTTACTGAAACGCTGCACAAGATTGATCAATCTACGACTACATTCAGTGGGATGCCTGAGCAGATTAAGAATACAGAGACAAAGAACCGGTACTATGTAAACTCTTTGATCCAGGAGGCATTTACCTCAAGTCAGCTTGAAGGTGCAGCTACCACTCGCTTAGTGGCAAAGGAAATGATCCGAACAGGGCGTCTGCCTTCTGATAAGAGTGAGCAGATGATTCTTAATAATTTTGCTGCTATGAAACGTATAAACACACTTAAAGACGAGCCTTTGTCCAGACAATTAGTCTTTGATATTCATCAACTCATTACGGAAAAGACACTGGACACTTCATCAGCCGCAGGACGATTCCGCACCACCGATGAACGTATACGTGTTATAGATATATACAATGAAGTCTTCCATGATCCTCCGCCTGCAAATCAGCTTGAGCAAAGAATGGCAGCCATGTGTGACTTTGCCAACGGTAAAATGCCAGCTTACTTTATTCATCCGGTGATTAGGGCCATCATATTGCACTTCTGGCTTGCCTACGACCATCCATTTGTTGACGGCAACGGCAGAACTGCCAGATCGCTATTCTATTGGTTGATGCTCAGGCATAGATATTGGCTCTTTGAGTTTGTTTCAATCTCACAGATTATTGTCAAAGCACCGGCCAAATATGCTCGAGCTTTCCTTTACACGGAGACAGATGATAATGATTTAACATACTTTATTGTTTATCATCTTGAAGTTATCCGGCAGGCGATCAAAACCTTCTATGAATATTTGGAACGAAAAACCAGGAGACTCCAGGCGATTGAAAATCAACTCCGAGGCATAATCGTGCTCAATCATCGCCAGCGTGCGCTGATTGGCCATGCTCTCCGGCATCCACACCATCGTTATACAATTAAGTCGCAGCAGATAAGCCACAACGTAGTCTATCAAACAGCCAGAATGGATTTGCTTGATTTGGAAGATCGTGGACTTCTAATTAGTCGGAAAATAGGGAAAACGTGGTACTTTACACCCGTAAGTGACCTTGAAGAAAAACTATCCAAGTTAGATTGAGTACTACATGCAGATAAAAAAGCTACACAACTGGAATTTGTCGTATTCCGAGGCCATAGGCCTGCAGAAACGCCTCGCAAGCCAAGTGCAGTTTGTGCCACTAAAACAGCAGCCGCAACTAATTGCCGGACTGGATTGCGCTTTTAGCAAAGATGGCAAAAAAATCATCGCCTCAGCGATCGTATTAAGCCGACCAGGCAAAACGCAAGGTCTCTGGGAACCTCCGGAACTTTCCGGCTTCGAGATCGTCGAGACAGTCACTGCATCAGAGGATGTAACCTTCCCTTATATTCCAGGTTTGCTTTCTTTTCGCGAAGCTCCCGTCTGTATCGCGGCGGTCGAAAAACTAAAGAAAATCCCAGATGTATTTTTCATTGACGGCCAAGGTGTCGCTCATCCTCGAAGGCTCGGCCTTGCGGCTCATCTGGGCCTGTTTTTCGACAAGCCAACCATCGGCTGCGCGAAAAGCAGACTAACCGGCCGATTCGAGGAGCCTCCATCGGAAAAAGGTGCATTCAGCTTACTAAAAGACAGAAAAAGTCGGACGGTTAATACGAGTCACGAGCCACAAGCCACGAATGACGAAATCATCGGCGCGGTAGTCAGAACGCGCAAAAACGTCGAGCCTGTCTTTGTCTCAGTGGGCAATAAGTGTCTGCTCGAAGACGCTATAAGGATTACTCTTGAGTCCACCACGAAATATCGTTTACCGGAGCCGACCCGCCTTGCCCATCAGCTCGTTAGCAAAATACGGCTTCAATAAATCGAATAGAATAAAAGTCACTCGAATCTGTAACCACAAGTATCAGATGTGATGAACTCGGAATTGTTCCGCGGGTACTTTCTGCAGTTCAAAGGACGAATCGCATAGACTAAACAGTAAGATTTGCCATCGGACCTGTATCCTAAGAACGGACAAACCTTAGGCAGCTTGCAGCAAGCCCCGCAATTGACACACCGACCTTTACGGTTTTTGGAAACAGGCAGTACCGAGGTGAATGTTCTTTTGGCTTTGGCAAGCCAAGTGTTTGTCCTATCATTGGCCATAAGCTGCGACTCGTTATCGGCTTTTCACGTTTTTCTGAAGACTGCAACGACGTTTTCAACATCAACAACGAACAGGCGATTGTCGCCTTCGAAATCTACGGGTATCGCACCTTTCGGATTGAAAAGAACTTTGTCGTATTTTCGCAGAGGCGTATCAGGCGAATTCTCAACTTCTGCTGAAACGGCTACGATTCTGCCGGTTATTGTGGGAATTTCTATGTTATCCGGCAGTTTTATTCCGCCCTTCGTCTCCTTCTTATCCTGGTCCTTGCGAATGAGAACGCGTTTGCCTACCGGCTCGATTGTTTCAAGGGCCGTCAATTCTGTCTGATTGTTTTTATCCATTCTAAGACATGCCTCACAGGCTATTGATTTGTGGCTAATTTAATTATAACTATGACCGATGTTCTTACAACTCATATTACGACAAGCGTTGAACTATTTTTTGCCTGTCACAGTCTTTTTCGCCCTGGCTTTGCCAAGGATTTGCTCGGCTTGCTCAGGCGTTTCAGGCGGCCATTGACCAGTCGATTGCAGCTCCTTGAGGCGGTCGATCTCTTTGATGCTTACGATTGTCCTACACTTAGGGAATCGAGAACAGCCAAGAAACGGCCCTCTTTTACTTTGCCTTTTTACCAACTCACCGTCCTTACACTTGTAGCACTTTATGCCGGTAGATTCGGGGGCAGGCTTGGGCGGAAGAACGTTGCCGTCGGCATCCAGCTTAAGTGTCGTCTTGCACTTGGGATAATCACTACATCCTATGAACTGCCCAAATCGGCCAGTTTTATAGACCATCGGTTTGCCACAAGCAGGACATTTATGATCGGCTGTCTTGTTTTCGATAATTTTGCCGTCTCTGTCACAAGGTGCGGCAAACTTGCACTTAGGATAAGCAGAACAACTCAGAAACCTGCCATTTTTGCCGAATCGATAAAACAGTTGCTCGCCACAATCCGGACATTTATACTCGCTGGGCATAGCCTCTGCTTTAGCGTGCTTCATCTGTTCCTGTGCGGTTTCAAGATTCCGCCTGAAAGGACCATAGAAATCTTTCAAAACACCAAGCCAATCGATGTGCTGTTCTTCTATCTTGTCAAGCTGCTCCTCCATGTAGCGTGTAAAGGTGACATCCATGATCTTAGGAAAGTATTCACTAAGCTTATCGGTGACGATCTGGCCCAGGTCCGTAGCAATGAACTTTTTGTCTCTTTGTTCGACATAGCCTCGATCCTGAATGGTACTTATGATTGCAGCGTAGGTGCTTGGCCTGCCGATGCCTTCCTTTTCCAGGGCTTTTACCAAGGACGCTTCGGTATATCGTGCCGGCGGCTTGGTGAAGTGCTGCTCCGGTCTAATCTCGACAGCGCGAACCTTCCCGCCAACCTCCATCGCCGGCAATAACTGTTCGCTCGATGAGACCGGCCAAATCTTCGTAAAGCCGTCAAAAACTAAAATGCGGCCCGTAGCTCGATATAAGCACGGACCAAGAGAAGTTTCCGCAGCGATATCCAGATTTGTTACATCCCATTTAGCTGATTCCATTTGACAAGCAACAAAGCGGCGCCATATCAGGTCGTAAAGTCGGAACTGTCCCTCAGTCAGAAACGCTTTTATGTCTTCGGGTGTCAGGTCAACATCCGTTGGGTGGATGGCCTCGTGGGCCTGCTGAGCGCTTTTCTTAGAGGCGTAAGTCCTAAGTATCTTGGGAAGATAATCTGATCCAATGTGTGCACTGATGTAATTTCTTGCCTCACCGACGGCTTCGCTTGACAGATGAGTACTATCGGTTCGCATATAAGTGATTAAACCAAGCGAGCCCATCGAGCCTACTTCAATTCCCTCATACAATTGCTGCGCGACCAACATTGTTCTTTTTGCTGTAAAACCCAACCTATTTGCAGCGGCCTGTTGCAGCGTTGAGGTTATGAAAGGAGCAGCAGGTCTCGAAACGGATTCTTTGGTCTCTATGCCTGTGACTTTGAACTCAGCATTTTCCAATGCGGCGAAAACTTTTTCAGCTTCCTCTTTGTTGGAAGCCTTGAATTTTTCCCCAGCTACTTTGTGCAGCTCAGCTTTGAAGGCGTTATGTTCAATAAGCCATCTGCTTTGTTCTGCGACACTCGGACCTTTGTCATTATCACCCTTGCCGGCGATAAAATTCAGCCACTGCTGACGGTAGTCCTGGCGTAAATCGGTAGTAAAGACCGCAGGGATAAGCCAATACTCCTGCGACTTGAAGTTGCGGATGTCCCGCTCTTTCTCGACTATTATTTTGACCGCGACCGACTGGACTCGACCGGCTGAAAGACCACGAGCGACCTTCTTCCATAACAGCGGACTTATTTGATAGCCGACTATTCTATCGAGAATTCGCCGGGCCTGCTGTGCCATGACCTTGTCCATGTCAATCTTTCCCGGCTCAGCAAAAGCGCTCCTTATAGTCGCCTGGGTTATAGCGTTAAAGATCACTCGATAAACTTTTCCCTCCGGCACGTTGAGGATTTGCGCCAAGTGCCACGCGATCGCTTCACCTTCACGATCAAGGTCGGTCGCCAGATATAGCTTATCACATTTCTTTGCTGCTTCTTTCAGGGATGTTACCGTGCGTTTTCTGCCCGGCAGAACCTCGTAGGTCGGTTCAAAATCGTTTTTAATATCAACATTCAGGTCCCTGGAAGGCAGATCCCGCACGTGCCCCATTGAGGCCTTGACCTCAAATTCTGAACCGAGGTATTTGTTAATGGTCTTGGCCTTGGCCGGTGATTCGACAATAACCAAAGATTTTTGTGAGTCCGATTTTGCCATAAAAAAAGTCTCTTTTTTAGCGCTGAGTTTCAGCCAGGATTGAAATTCTCAGTACCACCAACATTATTTGAGAGCCTTATCGGCAATTTCCACAGTCACATTAAGAAGTGGACAAATACAGGTGGCCATCAGATATGTCAAGTGAAAATGGGATTTTCAAGCTTTTTGGCCCTTTTCTAAGAGCTTGTCGAGCAACGGTTTAAGTTCGCGAATGGCATTTCCACGATGTGAAATGGCGTTTTTTTCTTCGGCGGTTAATTGACCAACCGTCTTATTTAGCTGTGGCACGAAGAAAATCGGATCGTAGCCGAAACCATTCGTTCCGATCTCCTTATCGGCTATTAATCCTTCCAAAATCCCTTGAGTTTCAGTAAGAACTTCTTCCGGACTCGTTAAACATAGGCAGCAAACAAACCGTGCAGTTCTTTTTTCTTTTTGTACGCCTTCAAGCAGCTTTAGAACCTTTGATATATTTCGATGGTCGATCAGCGTTCTATCATCGCCCTTTAGTTTGTCGCCGGAGAATCTCGCAGATTTGACGCCGGGTGCTCCGCCGAGCGCATCGATAACCAAGCCCGAATCGTCAGCTATCGTCCACAGCCCTGTAGCTTTGGCGTAATATGTGGCCTTTTTGCGAGCGTTATCGGCAAAAGTGTCTCTATCCTCCTTGACTTGTTCGATATCCGGAAAATCAGAAAGTCCCATCCACTGCACATCTAAATTCAGCATCGCTCTTATCTCGGCGATTTTACCTGGATTCGTTGTAGCAACAAGTATCTTATGCTTCATATCCAAGGTATGTAATTATTAAAAGGGGCCTTGTCAAGAAAACACAATGTTTTGATAGTATCCAATACGTACGAAAAGCAGAGCCATAGTTAATATCGTCTGGCGGTGGTTCTGGGGCTGTGGCGGTAGTTGACGAAGAAGTATCGTAGGGCGTCGATTGGATCGTGTTGTGAAGATATTTTTATCATAATGTGCTAAAAGGAAGAAACTGCAAAATCAAGTCTTTGTTGGCGGCGTATATACTTTTTTTTCTGGTAACTAATCCTATTTTTTCAAGCTCATTCAAATCGCGAGAAAGGGTTCTTTCAGTTTTATCTTTGTATTCTTTCCGCATAAGCAACAAAATACTACTCTTATCAACAGGCCCGCCTTGCTCTGAAATTCTAACCGCCAGCTCTCTTCTTCTTTTGATGGTATTATTGCTGTGCTGTTTACTAAACACCTCATAAATATAGTCGCGCCAGCAAACACTCACAATGTGTCCCTGTATATATTGTAATTGTTCCTGCAGACCATCAAGAAAGCCTTTGATAGCATATGTGAAAAATTCTGTCGGATCGCCAATTCTGCTTGCCTTGTCTAACTGTCTATAATATTCTGCGCGAGTCAAGTTATAATGATTGCTAAGCAGATGCGCTGCCGGCGATGGCACGCCTGAATTTAGCAGTATCATAAATTCCAATAACCTTGCCATCCTGCCGTTACCATCTCCAAATGGATGTATCCATGCTATATACAAGTGGGCCACAATAGATTTTATAATGGCAAAATGAAGCGGTAATTGCTCGTTGATAAAATCTCCTCCGTTCATCCAATCACAGAATTTTTCCAACAGGATAAACGCGTCCTGGGCCGGTGGTACTCTATACACATTGCCAACTACAACATTGTGGGTTCTGATCACACCCGGGACAGCAGCTTCATCGCGCGGGACATCGTTACTGAGAACGCAGTTATTATACTGGCAAATTTGTTCCACGGTAATTCTTTTTAAAGTGCCCGTTGAAGCATCAACGGCCATCTTATTACAAACTTCTATGATATTGTTCACTTCCTGTTCGAGATATTGTTTTGAAGGCGGCAGCTTAAGCTTCTTTTCGAGCAAGTCTTTTACCTGCTCTTCGGAAAGAGTGTTACCCTCGATTGCAGTGGTAGCGTGAACTCCCTTGGCCAGATAAATCCGGTGAAGCTGTTCTTTAATATGAGGTTTAAGCGGAATAGACTTTATCTGCTCGCACTTCGCGGCGCATTCGCCAAGCTTAATCCAGACGTACCATGGAAGCTTATCCAATTTGATTTTGAAATTTATCCAGCTATAATCTGTCATAGATATATAAAAATTATAGTCATATTTATGTCATAATTAACCATTTGTAATATAAGGGTTTAGGCTATTATTCGCCAATATTACGTCATAGCTTTATTATAATTATAGTAATATTTTTGTCAAGATTTCCCTATATTTAATACAGCCGAGTGGTGGTTTTACTGGTGTTCTTATAATTGACGAAGAAATAACGCAAAGCGTCAATGGGATGGTCGTAAAGGCCGTCCTTGAGCGGCAGTTCCCGGCTGACACTGCCCGCGGAGTCCGGATAATGATAGCACTGCAACGCCTCGATCAGCCGAGGACATCGCGGCGAAATCACAAAATGGCTCCCGCCGTCGCCGGAACGAATCGCCCGGCGGATATGCTCAACGCCCTCCAAGATTCCACTACGCCTAAAGCGCGTCACGATGCCGTGCGAACGCAGCTCGCGAACGATACTTGTGCCGGTCACATCGTTCACACCCGCACCAGCCGGGTCACAAAACGTCGCAGCGACCTGCTCCTCGTCGCACGGCGTGCGGGCCTTTATCTCTGCTGCGTGCACGTCAACCGTCGCGCGACTGCGAACATATTCGTCAATCACACGCACCATCCCTTCGTCATCGACCTGAATCCACAAACACACAAACGGATTGACAAAGCCAAAATCAAACGACCGATACAAGGGAAAATCCGGATTGTAATCCACAGGCTTGATGTGAACCGCAGGATCGAATTCAGCAAAAACAACGTTCTCAAGCGACGGTCTCTTACAGAGCATCTCCGCTTCCCAACCTGCTCTGCTGGCACGGCGCATCTGCGTGATGCAATCGTCGATCTTTAAATAACCGCAGGCGTGTTTTGCCTTGCCCTGGCAGTCCTCAAGAAGAGGACATTGCGAACAATTTCTGTCGGTGCATTTTTCAATCACCTCCCAGATGCACCATTTGAAAATCGGCGTGCCGAACTGCGGCGCAGAAGAAACTATTTTTTGCATAAGGCCGTAAGGCCTGTGCATTGTGCTAATCATTTCCATCGCAGCGGAGACACTGTGGGTACTATGCGTAGTGAACTTGGATGCTGCGAAGACGTCCTCGTCGAAAAGCTCAACTTCGTCACAGCGAAGTTTTTGCACATGCTGGCCGCGAACGCTTGTCGCAGATTGTGTCAGAACCTCGACAGCAGAGCCGTTTGCGAATCGGCACTTTGTTTTGCGAATCGCACCAGCGAGGAACTGCTCGAAACCATTGCGCAGAAATCCGGTTAGGTACTGATACATTCTTGAGGCCTGTTCGCCGGAGCCGGCCAGGATTCTGACCTGACAGCTCGGCTTAAATATACAATCCAGAAGCGTTGCGATCGCAGCTAATTCGGTTTTGCCGCCGGTGCGGTTGGCCCAGACGATTGCGTCGGCGTTTTGCCTTGAGGGCGCGGAAAAGTCAGCGGAGAAGCTGTGCCAGAGATAGTCCATTGGGCTGTTATGGTCGGGACAAATGCGCTTGTCGGGAATGTCGATGCCGAGAAAGACTTTGACGTAGTTTTTCAGGTCCTGTCTTTTCGCAGGACGGGTTCGCCGAAGCGCTTCGTAAACACTGGCTGCTTTTTGGATGTCACTTGCTTCTACGGTTCCATGTTCGGACAAATTTGTTTGTGACATGGTTTTTTCCCCGATTGAACGATGGTTGTGAATTAAGGGAACCCCACGTGAAACGTGGGGCTAAATATTCATATAAATATTTAGCCTGCGGTTCTACCGCAGGTTTCGGTTCTGCTCGAATAGAAACTCGAGCATTTCGTTGGAAAGCTGCAGATTAAATTCTGTGCCGGCGTCCTGCTTGTCGTTTATCTGATATGGTTTGGTTTCCTTCAGCCAACGCTTTTCGTCGTGATAGGTGACCCAAAACTCGCCGGCGGAAGAAGGTGGTACGTTGAAAGATGCCAAGCCATTTTTATCGGTATTGATAGTAACGGCCCAAGCCTCACCTTCAACATACACTGCGACAGGGACGCCTTCTACGGCTGTTCCCGTTGAATCGACAACTCTGACGAAAATCTCAACGGCCGGCTCAAGAGTAATTTCACCCAAGTCGAGTGTCTGGCCCTGGGCCAGATTGATTATCTTATCGATTGTGATTGGGCACCATCTTCTATCATGGGGCGGGTTATCAAGTCTGATGCGCAGTTTCAGTCCCGCTGGAATTTGAAAACTCTGAGCTCGATTTGGTAGCAGGGTCTCGTTGTATTCAAACTCGCTAACTTGTTTGTTGTGTATTGCCAAAAGCTCTCGGGTCCAAGCAGGATTATCATTCTCATCAATTATCCATTTGGGAGTGATTGTAATGCGCTCTTGTTCGACACAAGGCTCAACTGTGACCGTTGCAGCGGGGAATAACTTGATTGGCGGAATTTCAGCCAGTTGATCCTTGTCAACCACCAGAGCGTACTTGCGATACAATACGCCGAGGTACTCTTGCTCGAAGAATATAAATCCGTATGGCTCTTGTCCCGGTGCGACGTCTATTTGAAAGCGTCCCTGATTGTCGGTTCTGGTCACGCCGATGAAGCGATACAGGTTTCGCACAGGCTCAAGGGCCTGGTCATCAATGGCAGGGTGTTCACCAAGCGAGTGCAGCTCTTGCCATTGTTGTGGAGTGATTTGAAACAGACCTCCAGAGTTCGCAATGCTACCAGTCATCGCAATAACAAATACTCCCTGCATTGGCTTGCTGGTAATGCCATGGATAACTTGGCCATAGTAGAGAACACCTTTTCTGGGTCTAAAGATTAGCTCCTGCGGACTCGTTGGCGTCACGTCTATCGGCTCAAATTCTTTTTCTGAAATCTGCCATAGTCCGACTGCATCATATCCGCCCACAGGCAGCACAGCACCGTCCTTCCAGTCACTGAACTCAAGGTTAAGCTGGGATTTGTCCTTGCGTTCAATCAACACAGAAATTTGCTTGAGTTTTTCAGTATCTACTATAGGACCGTTTGCATCTTCAAAGACGAAGGTGTGAAAATATGCGCCATGTTCCATTCTGATAACAGTGTATTCGTCATTGGTAATTCTGCCATTGTAAGGTAAAAGGCCTGTCTCAGCCGGCGCTTCGATAGAGAATATGTACGTCGATTTCGGAGGGACAAGCTCAGCTTCGCCTTCGGGCGGCTGCAGGGACTCATCGTTGGGTACATATATGCAGAACCGGCCTGACGAGTCACTTATGACTTCTCCCTGGCAGTACAATGGCCGTCTGATAAGGCCCCCACCGAGTGTTCGTATTTCTTCGCACTCGACTGATGCGCCGACGACAGGATTTCCTTCCGGGTCCACAATGGTACCACGTAGCGCACGTTGATAAGCCTCTGAACCCAGGCGAACAAATGGAACATAAACAGTATCACACTCAGGCCAGATTTCCTTTACGGCAACAACGCCATACCCAGAGAGACTCAGAATAAAAGAATACTGCCTGAGGCTGTAATACGGAGCAGGTGCGGTCCATTGGCCCAGTTCGTCGAGTATGAATGAGCCGAGGAAAATTTTAATTTTTGTGGGATAATCGTATAGAAAAACGTCAATTTTTGCACCCGCGAGTGGATTGCCTATGCCGTCACAAAACTTTAGCAGCCTCTGTCGCGTGAGACCGCCGTAAATGGGCCAGAGGGTAAAATTCTCTTTTTCCTTGTAAGGAGCAGCAAAAACAATATTGGTGATGACCGCAGCTACGGCGTCGTCTTGCTGGTCTTGTGGAGTAACGGCCAGGATTGTCGAGCCGTCTATTCGAGGCATTACAAATTTTACGGATTTGAAGGTCAGCTCAAGCCCTTTCAGAGGTACGCTGATAAGCTCAAATGCACAGGGATCATTCTGCCAGTCGTCGTAGAGCCGGATAGTAACCAATCTTCCATTCAGAAGTTTCTCTGCTTCGCTGCGGGTCTGTCTGTACTTGGCCCAGATATCCTCTTGTTTTTTGACCTTAATCTGCTGTGGATCAGGTTGCGTATCAATAAAACCATTCGTTGATGCAGGAACAGTTTTTTCTAATGCAGCTACAGCCGAGAAAAACATCACAATTGTTAAATGCAAAAACAATAGACCTTTTATACGCATAATTAAAATTTTTCCTCGAATAGGTGCTCGAGCATTTCGTCGGAAAGCTGCAGCGTGAAGATTTTGTCGGCGTCCTGCTTGCCAGCCACTTCGTAAGGGATGCCTTCCCGTAGTCGTCTATCGGTCATAATATCAATCCAATGCTCCACGACAAGCTGGCCAACCGAATGTGAGGGCACATAAATCATTGCGATACCATACTCGTCAGTCCTGACGCCCCAATTCGTATGTTGACCGTTACCGTCAAGCGTAACCACGGACACGCCCTCGATTGGAGCGCCTTTTGAATCTACGACTTTCACAGCAACTTTCAAAGCCGGCTTAAAAGCTACACGACCGAGGTCAAGGACCTCGCCTTGACGGAGCCTGACACCAGGAATGGCCACAGGCGCCCATCTATCTTCTTGCGTCAACACGACCCGAATATTTAATTCTACATTCGCAGCAACGTATACACTCTGAATTTGGTTTGGCCTGAGTTCGCATTTTCGTTCAACGCTACCGCCTTGATTGTCTCTTGGTGTGGCCCAGAGGTCTTTAAGCCAAGGCGTTGTGTCACCTTCGCGTGTATACCACCAGATACTGATATCTTTATGCTCGGCTTGAGTAGGAATATGTGGCTCAACAATTATGGTGCCGGCTGGAAACAACTTCATCGGCGGCAGTGTCACGCAGCCATCTTCGTCCTGTGGGAATTCTTTATATATAAACCTTCGATAAGGATCGCCGCTGTTGTTCGGATCGACAACTATATACTTTAATTGCTGTTCTGCGCCGAGATAATCTTTGTAGACGGCCAAAAGGCTGTCACGACTCTCTACCATTTTGCGTTTCAGAGCTATCTGGAACCAACCTTCTGAATCGGTCCGGGTCATTATCGTTCCGTTGAACATTCCTTTCAGAACGCCCAGCGCCGGGTTGTTGGGATCGTCCTCAGATTCAAGCGAACTTATCGCTTCGGCCTGCTCGGCTGCAAGATCGGAAAGGTCGGTGTCATGAAATGGTAGAAAGTCCATGACAAATGCTCCTGCAATAGGCGCACTGGTTATTCCGTTTATAACTTGTCCACGATATACAATCTCAGCATCTCTTATCTTTTGAATTTTGAAAAACACCGTTTCGGGACTTTCAGTGGTTATCTCAACCGGCTCAAATACGTACTCTTTTTCGTTCCAATCAGCTTTTGCGTAGTATGTTCCGGGTATGAAGTCCCTGCGCTCCAGCCAGTATTTGTAAGAAGCATATCCATGCGTTGGTCCATTAGGTTCTACGACTTCCAGCCGAACTCGCTCCAGCATATTGGGATCGGTTACAGGTCCGAACTCATCTTCGAAGATTAGTGTCGGAAAATACTTTTCCCTTTCTGGCTGCGGAAGTGACATTACTATCGATGGAAGCTCAACGACACCTTCGGCATAAATTTTGTGAGTAGCATAGCTGCTGTCTATAGGCCGGGCTTTGAAGCCTTTTTCCAGAGCGGAAAAATGGTATAGCGCGTTATTGAGGCCTGGCTTAAACCCTATCTCAAAACAGCCATTCGCATCGGTGATTGCTATTCTGTCTCTATGTTTATACAGCGCCTTTTCAGAAGTCGCCTCGCTTTGCTCAGAGGCCTCTTTGTAAAGACGGTCCCACTGCTCCGGTTTTAATGTGCATGGGTCTTTACTGTCGAGATGGTGGTCTGCCAGGACCAGCACGCCCGGCATCGGCTCTCCGGTGGCTTCATCGACGACGCTGCCCCGGTATAGAATTTCCCGTCCCGTTTTGAAAATGAGTTTTTCAGGGCTATCCGCAGTCAGTTCTATCGGCTTAAAATGAAAACGGTCACCCCAACGAACCGTTCGTGCCCACAGTGTTCCTAGCGGCAGGTAGCTGCCATTTTTCCAATCATCATATTCGAGACTGAGCCATTCCCTGCCATCCCTGTTTAGAGTAATGGTGGTTTTTTTGAGCAGCTCGATGTCGGTGATCGGCTTATTGCTGTATTCAAACACAAAGACGTGAAAATACTCATTTGGGTCCATGGCAGTCAAAGTTACGTTGAGCTTGGCTCCCGCGCCGGTCTGGCAGTTATACTGCCGCAGGTTCAGCTCTTTTGGCGGCTTAATCATGATCTCGTAAACAGAGCCAACCGGCATCAGCTTACGCGACAGCTCTGTGAATTGACTATCCTTACAGACAGGTGCATACAGATTGAACCAGCCGTCCTTGTTGGTAATTGATGAACCGAGTGTACCAATGTAACTTTGTATACTTACATCGCCAGGCGCATTTAGGTATTCGCAGGAGACTTCTACATCTTGTATCGGATTTCCGTCTTGGTCCCTGACGGTTCCGCTCACCGACCGGCTGGCGGCTTCCGAATCGACCGAAACAAGCGGTACAACAAAGATCGTGGCAGGGTCATTATACGGTCGTGGGGAACCCGCGGCTATAGCTGTTGCTGTTCCGTAGTTGGCAGCAGAGACGGTAAAGATAAATCTTGATTCCGAACAGCCGCGCTTAATTCGCTTGAGTCGGCCTTTCTCATCAAGAGCTGCTTTGCCAAGCCATATCTCGGCATTCTCGCCGTAGCCGAAACCGATTTTCATTTCAATCTCGGCTTTAGGGATTGGATTACCCACCGCATCGAGGAACGTCCACCATTTATGGCTCAGGTCTTTGAGAATCGGATAGAAAATATCAATCTGTTGCCATCGTGTCGGCTTGTAAGCCTTCGCATAAACGAAGTCTTGCAGCAGTTTTGAAACGGCCTTGTCTTTTTGATCCGTGCCGAGAACTACGATAATGGCTGAATCAGACAACCGGCCGAATGCCGATTCTATCGAGCTCAATTCAATCAGCAATCCGCTTAACGGAACGCTTGTCGATTCGAATGAGCACGGATCAGAGAGGCCGTCTCTGTAAAGCCGAACTATGATGCTCTTACCGGTCAGAAGCTCCTCGGCTAACCGGCGGGCTTTTTGCTCCATCTGCTGTGGATCGTTTGGTTCGGCCTGCGGTGGAGTCTGAGCGTAGCTCGCCACGCAAAGGCACATGATCGCAGCCGATATTGTAATGATGCGCTTCATAATTCTCGCCTCATATTCCGCGGTTTATTATAGCTGACGGCGTGCGTCTGTCAACACTTTTAGTGTAAAAATCGTTTAAAAACCTTCATGAAAACCCCACGTGAAACGCGGGGCTAAATACCTTCGATGATGATGACGTATTCGCCCTTGGGTTTTTCGGCGAGGCCGTCGAGCAGCTCTGAGATTCTTCCTCGCTTAACCGACTCGAACATCTTCGTCAACTCTTTGGCGATAGCAGCGAAACGATTGTCGAAGACCTCCAGCGCGTCTTCGAGGAACTTGCGAAGTCGGTATGGGCTTTCATAGTAAATCAAAGTGTGCGGCGAATCTTTATCCACCGCGAAAAATTTCTTTCGTTTATTGCTTGTGCGTGGTGCAAAGCCGCGAAACGTAAAGCTATGACTCGGCAGGCCCGACAACACCAGCGCCATCACAAAAGCAGTCGGGCCCGGCAGCATAGAGACATCCAGGCCTGCTTTTATCGCCTCCCACACCAAAGTAAAACCAGGATCACAGATGCCGGGCGTACCTGCGTTAGTAACCAGAGCTACGGATTTATCCTGCTTGAGCAAAGCGATGATTCTCTTGCCGGCTTGCCGTTCGTTGTGCTCGTGAAAGGAAATCTGCGGTTTTTTAATCTCGAAGTGCTTGAGCAACAGGCCCGTTTTTCGTGTATCTTCGCTGGCAACGTAATCGACTTGACGCAACGTATCCAGAGCACGCAGCGTAATGTCGGATAAGTTGCCGATGGGTGTGGCTACGAGGTAAAGCATTTTGTGTCACCTCGGTTTCGCAGGAAAACCCCGCGTTTAACGCGGGGCTAAATACATTGTTGCGCTATCATGTGTATATCACTGTATGATGCACCTGTCACTTGCAATACATGCCTTTGCGTCTCTTGGCGAGGATTTTTCGGCCATTTTTGGTGCGCATACGCGCTCGAAAGCCGCCCTTGCGAACCTTTTTGATTTTACTCTTGCGATGATTCTCCATAGATTCTCTTTCATTCTACAGTATAGTTATCAATCTGTGGCAGCGAATCATACAAAACTTTTTCAGTAGTTTCAAGGCTCAAGTTCGTCCAACTCATAAAGGATTAAAGCCGATGCCACAACTGCTGCGGTCTCGGTTCGAAGGATGCGTCCGCCAAGACCGACCCTCTTAGCACCGGCTTCGCAGCAGGCCTTAAGCTCAGCTTCGGTGAAGCCGCCCTCCGGACCGATGAATAAACCAATCCGTACCGGCTTAGTGTCACCTTCTCGAAAAATTTGACGCAGCGATTGGCCGTTCGGCGAAGCAATCAAACAGTGATCAAACTCGCCGAGGTTTGATACGATGTTATTGAACCTATGAGCCGGTTGCAGTTGTGAGATTCTGCCACGACCTGACTGCTCGGCTGCCTCGGTGATGATTCGCTGCCAACGGGCGAGTCTTCGCCGATCGATTTTCTCAGCATCGCGAACAATTGTTCGCTCGGTGATAATCGGCACAAACTCGCTGACACCCAACTCGGTGCATTTTTGCAGGACGTGCTCGAACTTTTCACGGGTCAGCAGCGCCTGATACAGCGTAATCTGCGTTCTCGGCTCGCCGGTTGCAGGACGCTTTTGCAGAATTTTGCCGACGGTCTCGTCCTTTGTAACTTTCGTCAGAGTCACCTCGTATTCGTAGCCGGTGTTATCCAGCACGATGATATTATCGCCAACTTTTAGCCGCAGCACATTGAGAATCTGATGCGCCTGCTGACCGCTAAGCCGCACCTGGTCGAGTTGAATACTCTGAACGGGTACAAAAAAACGGTTCATTCGTAGCATCTTTTGTCAGTGTTAATATTGTTTGATGAACAATTCGCCAAAAAAGTTATGCGAAGCCATGCACTTTCGCGCATTAGCGACTGAAGTATCTATAGAAGTCCTTGCGATGGCCAATATGTACGACGAGGATTAGAAGCACATTTTTCATGACCTTGTACGCGATACGATAGCTGCCCTGTCTGATCATCCAGATATCTTCTTGGCCTTTGATTAGTGTTGCGTCGCTGGGGTGGGGATCCTCTGCAAGGGAATCGATCTTTCTGGCTATCTGCCGTTTCTGACGCGCGGGCAGTTTGCCAAGGGCCTTGAGCGCCTGTTTGTCAATTTTGACGGTGTATTTCACGGGCTATAGGCCAAGCTCCTTCTTTGCCTTTTCCCAGGACATAAATTCATTTCTCTTCAGCGCCTTTTTCGCAGCTTCCAGATCAATTTTATCTTCGAGGGATTCGAGTAACTGGGCATCATCAACAGGTACTGCCGCAAAAAGAGGCTTGTCGTTACGTTCCACGCAAATATGCTCGCCTGTGTATGCTACACGATTACCCAGGTCAGAAATACTTTTGCGAAAATCGCTTATAGGAATCTTTATCATTTTTTATTGCCTTCAAGATTAGAGGTTATTGTATAATTTGTACGTTAATTACTTTTCGTCCAAATTGTACAATATGTTCAAATAAAAAGCAAATATATTTTTATATTTTTGTAATTTTTGCATCTGAGTTGACTATCAGAATCGGCGAGGTGGGGCAAGCCCTACCCTACCAACTACAAACTTAAACTCCTGAAAATACGGACTTTGTGTCATATTATACTTTTGTTTAATCGCAGAGATTTTATTATACTTTTCGGCCCAAATATATAATACTGCATCAGATGAGCGAAATGCTGCCAATTTTGTTTGAGAACGACGACATCGTCGTGGTCAATAAGCCCGAAGGCCTGGCCTCGATACCCGAACGCCGAAAAGAAAGACCATCCTTACGCATAATGCTGTCAGAAATGTATGAGCAAAAGCTGCGAATCGTACATCGTCTGGACAAACATACCAGCGGCGTAATCATCTTTGCAAAGAATCCTCGAACGCATCGCTTTATTACCAGGCAGTTTGCCGAGCGGACCGTCCAGAAGTTTTATCTGGCACTTGTGCACGGCGTGCTCGACGACGACCGAGGCGTTATTGATAAACGGCTGCGTAAATACGGCTCCGGCCGAGTCGCGATCGACGACGAGCACGGTAAAGAATGCCTCACCGAGTTTCAGGTCGTCGAGCGATTCGATTCGTACACGCTCTGCCAGGTTCATCCGATGACCGGTCGGCTGCATCAGATTCGTGTTCATTTTTATAGCATTGGCCATCCGATTGTCGGCGATCCGTACTACGGCGATCGAGAATTCCAGAGCCAATTTCCACGCCTTATGCTGCACGCTGCGAAGATCAGCTTTCAGATGCCCCCCGATGAGCAATTAACAATCGAAGCGCCGCTGCCGGAATCCTTTACTGAGGTTATGCAACAACTCACCAATATTTAATCTGCTGACTCACGTCACTTTTACTTTTCTGCTAGGACGGCTAAGAGTCTGTCGGCGGTTTCGACCAGGTTATTTCGAGACACAGGCCGGGTCCGTCGGCTCCACCCCGCAGTCCACGAGCCAGTTCGTCGCCATCACTGCAAAGTCGCCAAAATCCACCTTGCAATCGTCGTTCAAGTCGCCTGCAAGTGTGTAAAGGCATGGCTGCTTTGGGACCAAAAGAAACGCGTGCGATTCGCCTTGCGGATTGATTCCGTGTCCTACTATCCAGTCGGAAGCATTTATATCGTATGCATACCACAAGAACCAGCCGCTGGCAGGGTCTATGAGAGTATTGAGGTCGATGTTGTTGCCTGACCCTGTTGAGTCAAATATAGTAGCAAAGTCAATGCCGTTGCTGTTTTCCGCCCTTCCTACGATCTGGCCGGCGTCGTTGATGGAGAAGGCCTCACTCCAATCGCCTCCAAGTGTACCCAGGTCGATATTGTTGCCTGCCCCTGTCGGGTCATATAAAGTGGCACGTGCCCAGCCCTTGCTGTCTCGCGCCTGTCCTACGACTTGGCCGCGCTCGTTGATGGACAGGGCTCTACTACCATCCCCTCCGAGTGTGCCCAGATCGATGTTGCTGGCTCCAGTTGGGTCAAATAAGGTGGCATGATCTTCGCCATGGCTGTTTGAAGCTTGTCCTACGATCTGGCCAGCATCGTTGATGGAGTAGGCATGACCCCAACCGCCTCCGAGTGTGCCCAGATCGAGATTGTTACCGGCACCGGTCGCATCAAATAAAGTGGCGCGAGAATAGTTCTGGCTGTTTTGCGCAATTCCCACGATCTGGCCAGCTTCGTTGATGGACTTGGTCCCACTTTTATCTCCTCCCAGTGTGCCCAGGTCAATATTATTGCCTGCTCCTGTGGGATCAAATAAAGTGGCATGGTAAAACCCCGGTACCGGCCCGTAGTAAGACCATCCTACGATCTGGTCGGCGTCGTTGATGGAGCAGGCCCAACTTGCATTGCCTCCCAGTGTTCCCAGGTTGATATTGTTGCCTGCTCCTGTTGGGTCAAATAAAGTGGCACGATCCCAGCCCTGGCTGTTTTCAGCGTATCCTACGATCCGGCCGGCGTCGTTGATGGAGAGGGCCTCACTATAATCGCCTCCGAGTGTGCCCAGGTCGATGACTTCGTAGATGATATCTGCCTGTAGGCCGGTCGAGCAAAGAAATGACATTACAACCGCTAAAATAAAAAAGCGCCTTTCCATAATCGCTTACCTCCAAAGTATTACTTATATTTTAGAAAAAGATTATCGCAAGTCAAGGAAAAACTCGCCTTCAGGGGTCAGCGTTCAGCGAACAGTAAAGTTAATGCGTAAAATGCGTTGATGCGTAAATGCGTTGATGTATTTACTCATCTACGCATCTACTGTTTCTGTGCTGCCAGGGCGGCTAACAATCTTGCGGCGGTTTCATCGGATAGCTGTGTTTCGACACTCTGCGAATCTGCGGTGGCTAAACGCTCGGTTGGCCGACGTAAGGAAATGATGTCAAGACAAGCCTTGCGAGCAGTCTCTTCCTTGTCCGACTCAGTCAACTGAACCAGCTTCGCTGCGGCAAGTGGTGCGTAACGCGCGATAATAAGTTCGCTCTGCCGATACGCACTTTCAACACGTTCATCGAACTGCTTTTTGAACGCCTCATCGGCGAGCCACCTATTGAGGAGATTTCTGCTTATCTTGTGCTTTTGCAGAATGGCGGATTCATCCAATTCGCCGCTGAATAAATCCTCAATCACCGCAAGCTGCCTTGTGCTGAGTTTTTTTCTGTGCATCGCTGTATTATCTCATAATTGCCGCGGAGCAAATTGATTTTCGTGGTTATAACCCCGCAATAAATTGCGGGGCTAAACATCGAGCCGGTGTGAATAGATACGTCTGGTGCAGCCAAAGCTCTATCTCCGGACGATGTTGGTAATTCAGACACGCAAACTCGCCAAATAATTCTATCGCAACATCATCATAAGCGATCGCGGCGTCAGCCTGATAGTCGTAATAGCCTATGTGAATGCGTCTGCCGTTGTGCTGGATTTCCGCACGCCATTTGCGATTGTAAGCGTCCCAGTGAACGCCTTTGTAATGCGATGTTCCTGCGCTTCGCGGCAGACGATTCTGCTGATTCTGCGAAGCTGTGCAGATGCGCAGATTGCATCGGCGATTGTCCAGGCCATCGTGGTTCTTGTGATCGCACATCAGTCCTGCGGGCACGTTGAGAATCTGGCGATGCATCGAAATTGTTTTGCCGGCCTCGGACCGACAAGCATAATAATTCTCACCGTTTCTGTGCGCGAACCATCTGTATTTGGCCAGCTCATCATAATCCTGCTCATCGACGACGGTAAAAAGACCTTTTGAGACCGGAATGATTCTATGCTTGTGTTCCATTTCTTGACTCCGTTGCAATTTGTAATAGCGTCGTGCCGATTTTATTTGGTTTGTATCCGAGTTCCTTTTTCAGAAGCGACATAAACACCGCTGCGGGCTTTCGGCCGAGCGTCGCCTCGCGGGCGTAATCCAAGACACACTCGAAAATATCATCGTTAAATTTGCCTGCGTCTCGGCCGGCAATCAGCCAGTTAGTGATGTTGCGAAAACACGTGCGATCCGCCTGACTTCTGGGGCGAATCAGCCTGAGCAGATTCTCATGGAATCTAAGAGCGCTAGTCCGAGCATTAGAACCGGATTCGAGTCGAGCCGAAATCGAGGCAAGTTCAGATTGCAATCTCGAATTCGATTTATTAACTTTATCCTTCTCGTTTACGTTTCGTTTCTCGTTAGCTACAGCATTGCCATTAGCTTTGCTATGCGTTTGCCATCTTTTTGTTGCGCCGACAACTCCTGCTTTGGAGCGGATTTGCATCTTCTCTTTAGCCTTTTTGAGTTCTTCACTGACGCGTTTATGTCTTAATGTGCCGGCTCGAACTTGAAATTTGTGTTTAATGTTTTCCCACAGCGAGGCGAAGTTTCTGCAGTTGCACAGTCTTGCCAGAGTCGGCATATCAAGATTGCATCGGCCGTTGTTGCAGTACAAATAGAATATGAGCGTGCAGTAAACGCCGCGCTCGGCTGCGTTCATCTTGATAAAGTCCTGGTCCATAAGAAAGGCGCTGCTTTGAAGACTAACAAAATCTACTTTTCTTCGTCTGCGACTCATATTTAATCCCCACTGACACTACCGCGTAATCACCACTGTCATTCCCGCGGAAGCGGGAATCCATTCTTTTGTGGTTTTTTTGGTCTCCCGCCTACGCGGGAGTGACAAACAGAAAACGATTGCGCAATTTCGGTAAGCGCCTGTGCCCGTTGAGCGGCTTTGGTCAGGCCAGCGACATCAACGATCGACAACGCATCTTCGATTATCTTCTGCTGGTCCACGGTGACGAAAAAGACCAGCGGCACCGCGAAGGCCTTTGCATCGGCTTTTGCCGGTACGCTGGGCAGCTTGAAATCCTTCAGACGCTCAAGTTGTTTTGCGGTCTGCGGAAGGAATTTGCCGAGTTCGGAAGTCGGCATATTTTCAGTCAGCTTCTTTATAAGAGCCAGTTTCTTCTCAAGCACATCCGAGCCGGTCAGGCGATTCAGCGTCGCAAGCAGAATTTCTGTCTGCTCATCGTCGATGTCCCAGACGATTGCGTCTGCGGTTTCGTAGCCGAGCTTGCGCAACGCAAGCAATCGATGATGGCCGTTGATGATCTGAAAAAAATCTTTCTTTCGCGGATGTGGCCGGACGATTAGAGGCTCATATCGGCCGGTTCGCTCGATGTTGCGAACGAGCTTTGAAAAGTTTGCCTTACTCATCCGGTTCGGATTGTCCGGATGCGCGATAAGTCTGTCGATCGCGATTGATTGAAGGTTGTTCATAAGAATCCAGAATTCAGGAGTCAGGGTTCAGGTTAAACGGCACATTCGGATTGAACCAGATGTAATAAATCGGGCGATGCGTGAGCTTGCTGAGAACGAACCTCGTTCGCTGCAGCGACGATGGCCAGACCTTGTGCGTTTTGCCGTAGGTCTGCAGAAAGCGATTTATCTGCGCTTCTGCGAATTGTCTCTGAGATGCAAAAAGGGCGTCGAGCTTTCGCTGAACCGCCTGCGGATCGATAAGCTCTTTTTCTTCGATTCCAACCAGACTCAACGCCTCGGCAAGTTCAGCACATCTTTCCGGCAGCGGAGCGGTGTAAGCTGTCATTGACGCCTTTTCAAAAAACGGATTGACCGCGCCCATGACCGCAAGGGCCTCGATGATGGGGACGTTCAGCTTCGGCATCGTCTCTCGTACGAGTCTGCTCGCCAGACCAAGGCCGCGAAACCTCGGCTCAATTATCACACGCGCAATTCTGCGAATGGTCTTGTTGATAAGCGCAAGGCGAGTTTTTCTGTCGAAGCCTCTGAATATATCGCCCGTCGCGACATTGCGCAGCTCCGTTCCAGCGGTCGGCATCGTGTAAACGATAACGCCAACCGTCTGCGGCATAACCGCAGAACCCCGCGTGAAACGCGGGGCTAAATATTTAGCCTGCGGCTTCAGCGCAAAAGTCGCAACCGCAGGACCAGGATGTCCGTCGCGGTAGTGATAACAGGCCAACCGGCCGTAATCATCCGAACTGCCGGAGACGATCTGTAACTGTTTGCAAACCGAACAGCTTCGCATGAAAAATCCTCTATTTAGCCCCCAGACCTGCCCTGAGCGAAGTCG
Source organism: uncultured Pirellulales bacterium (assembly GCA_964519995.1). Taxonomy (GTDB): domain Bacteria; phylum Planctomycetota; class Phycisphaerae; order Sedimentisphaerales; family Anaerobacaceae; genus CAZFLY01. The sequence continues at coordinate 98,837 of CAZFLY010000001.1, forward strand.
AAGGGTTTATCTGGGGGTTATGACCCCGCAATGAATTGCGGGGCTAAATATTTATATATTACCTGCGTTGGGCCGGACAGCTCCTTGACGACCAAAACATCGGGCTGAAGGTCAAGAAGAATATCGTCGTGACTCGATGCGAGAAAAAAATTTGTGCCGGTCCGTTTGGCAAACTTGTGTATGTTGTAACAGATCGCAGCCGCTGTGATTCTGTCCAGCTCTGAACAGAACTCATCGGCAAATACAAACTTTTTCTTCGCAGCCAAAGCCTTTGCCAGTCGAAAACGCCATTTCTGACCTTCGCTTAGATTCTTTGGCTGATTCAAAATACAAAATACGTCGTTAAGTCCTGCGGCGCTGAGCAGACGTAAGCTCGTTAGCAAATCGCCGTCAAAACAGTCGATGACGGTTCGGTCGTCGGGCAAAGGTGTTTGGTTCAGATTGATTCTCTCCGCTGTTGGGACCGCATCCTCAAACTCGCGCAGCAGAACGCTCTTTCCCGCTCCTGATGGTCCTGTGATGTAAACGATTTGGCCAGGCTCGACGGTAAGCTGACAACTGTGAGTGACGGTTCTTTCGGTGAGTCTATCTGCGGTCAGGCCGAACATTCGACAGACCTGCGCGACGCGGTCGGTAATTCGGCCGGTGAAGCGAAACGATTTTTCCACGCAATATGTCGGCATGTGGAGTCTTTTAGCCCCCAGGTTTATCCTGGGGGTTTTAACCCCCAAATAAATTTGGGGGCTAACCCGAAGTCTTTTGATTTTGTGTTATACATGATTATTATTATCCGGAATATCTATGAATTTTAGTAACTGTGCGCTGAATCTTTTTTAGCATTTGACGAACCTGGTAGTATGTGAGATTACGCTGCTGGGCGATTTTGTGTATAGGCAGACCTCTGGTAAAATAATTCTTCGCGATCGCCAGCTCGTCGTTGGTGAATCTCTGACGGTTCCGCAGGCAGGTTACATAGCGCTGGTCTGTAAGGCGTTGCGCCAGGTTGCGAATCTTTCTGGCTATCTGTGTGTCGGCCAGGCCGGTAAGGCGAGCGAGTTGACGATAGCTGCTGCCAGCCTCTAAATACATCGACATCAACAGCCTGTCATCGCCGTTAAGCCAGTGGAGTCTGCTTCGTAAAAGCTCTACTTCATCACGGTGGGCAGTCTTTAGTTTGAGATCATCCTGGGCTATGATGGAGTCGATTCGCTTCATAGGTTTAGAACCTGCGGACTCTCGCCTCCGGTGTAGCCTACGGTGAAGTAAGTTATCCAATCCTCGATGTGAAGTTTCCTTATTGACAAACAGATTAATCTGCATAGTAACATTTGGATGAATCTGTTTATTAAGTATCTATCTAACATAAAAGCAATATTAACTATAAAGAAAACATTGTCAACTATTTTGTAAGATTTTTGACAAATTTTTTGAGATATGTGGTAAACACCAATAAAATGGGCTTTTTCACATCAATTTTACTGTTTGTGAAAGACAATTGTAGCTACGTTTAGCCCCCAGGCCTGCCCTGAGCGAAAAAAGCTTGCCCTGAGCGCAGCCGAAGGGTCGAAGGGTTTATCCTGGGGATTATAGCCCTGCATAACGCGTGGAAAACCCCGCAGTAAACTGCGGGGCTAAATAGGGTAAAAGGTAGGTTCCCTGCGGCCAAAAATACTTTGCAGATTATGCACTGCTGGTTATACTTTGCCAGCAGAAGGATTTACGAGGATGCCAGAACGGATGCCCAAATTAGTTGTCGTCGGCAGTACTTATGTGGATATGGCGATTAAGTGCGGCCAGGTTCCTTCTGCCGGTCAGAGCGTAAGCGGGGCAGCACTTTCATACACAGCGACCGGTCCCGGTCCCAATCAAGCTGCGCAAGCAGCTCTTTGCGGATGCCAGGTGCACCTCGTCAGCAAGGTCGGCAGTGATCCGTTCGCTGAGATGGTCCGCAAGAGTCTGACTGAATTCAACGTCAAGACAGATTTTCTCTATACTGCTGCTGCCATGAACACGGGGGTTGTGGTTACAATGGTTAACGCCGAGGGTGAAAATGCCATCTGCTATTACGCGGGAGCCAACATCGCTCTGCAAAGCAGGGATGTCAAAGCAGCGGAACAGGTTATTTCCGAGTCTGATGTTTGTCTAATTCACGGTGGATTGCCGCAAGAGGCTATTGTAGCTGCGGTTCGATGCGCCAAGCTGCACGGTGTTAAGGTAATTCTCAATCCAGCGAGACCCATGGAGCAGCGTAATCGCCATGATATCGACCTTCCTATGGAGTACTTCTCGGCTGATGTTTTGATTCCGAATCTCGAAGAAGCCGCCGATATCACAGACCAATCGACGGTGAGCATTCGTACAGCCAAGCTGATCGGCTCAGATTTGGTAGCTCGTGGGGCAAAATATGCGGTAATAACGATGGGCAGACGCGGATGTATGATTGTTGACAGAAAACGAGCAGATCATATTGCCGCATTTGAGGTAGAGCTTGTTGACCAGACCGGCACAGGCGATGCGTTCGCAGGTGCACTTGCTGCGGCCTGTGCGGTCGGAGACGATATTAGAAAAGCCGCTACATTTGCCTCCTCGGCAGGAGCGCTGGCGTGTACGAAGTTCGGCTCTATCGAGGCTATGCCGACAAAGGCGGAAATTATTCAACTTCTGCAAAGTCAAGACGTCGACAGCGTATAGCGTGGAGTGTATAGGAATAACTCCACGCTATTCGCTCAACGCTATCGGTGTTTTATGAACGAACAAAAATTTTTAAAGATTTTCCAGATTTCACTTGAACTAATATCGCAAATATGCGATATTATATATAAAGGTTAGGATGCCCAAAACGAAAGTAGCTATATATCGGGAAGCTGATGGAACAGTGCCTCTGATTGAGTGGTTGGATAATTTATCCGCGAAGGTTCAAGATAAACTTATTGTGAAGGTCGAGCTACTTGAGAACCAGGGATACGAGCTAAGAAGGCCTCACTGCGACTTGTTAGAGCAGGGAATTTATGAGCTGCGAGCCAGACACAAGAATGTTCATTATCGTATATTATATGCTTTTGTAGGCAGGGGCATCGTTCTTCTTTCCCATGGTTGCACTAAAGCAAAAGAGATGCCCAAAAGGGAAATTAACAGAGTGGCAAGAAACCGTGATAATTATACCGAAAATCCCAAGGCTCATACATATTCAGGGGAGCTGTGATAATGGCAGGAAAAAGAAAAGCGACAACCGATGCAGTAAAGATTTTGCATAAGCGATACGTTAAGGGCAGTAAAAGTCGGCTTGCGTCGCTCCGACAGGAACGAGACAACGCCAATATCGCAGAGCAGATTTATCATCTGCGTATGAAGGCAAGCTTAACGCAAAAGCAGTTGGCTTCTCTTGTGGGAACGACACAGTCTGCTATTAGTCGTTTGGAGGATGCCGATTATAATGGACACAGTTTTGCGATGTTGAGCAAGATTGCTGCTGCCTTGCGTCAAAGGGTCGAGGTGAGACTTGTGCCTGAAACAACGGCGCATACTTTTGCATAGATCATTCAACTTCTGCAAAGTCAAGATGTCGACTAAGCCCACATAAAACATCCAAATGAATTCATTTCGTCAAATCCATATTTAACCCCGCAATCCTTCGATGCGTCCCTTGGCCGCACTCAGGATGGGTTTATTGCGGAGTTGGAACCCCCCAGGGTAAACCCTTCGACCCTTCGGCTGCGCTCAGGGCAAGCTTTTTTCGCTCAGGGCAGGCCTGGGGGCTAAATAGTCAATCATTTCAATCAAAAGTGCTGATAGCTGCGCAGTAAAAATGCCAAAATTGAAAAAATTTTTTACTGTATATCTATCAAGAACTTAGCGCAAATCACCTCACCTCAAAAAACCATTTTTTTCGCATCGAAACTGCAGATAGCTCCAATTATAGAGGCGCTTGGCTCGTGACTCGTCGTTCGTGACTCGTCGCTCGAAACTCATTTTGTTTTACGAGTCACGGGCAACTGGCGACGAGCGACGATCAAGAAGGGGGGCCAGTTAAGGAGAAAAGCTTATGGCATTTGAGCTTGATATTTTCAAAAACGAACAGCTTGACGCGAACTACGTTGAATGGCTGATTGATGAGCGCTCGGCGAATATTTGTCGGCACTTCGGCAAGCTGTGGGACTATTACACAAATCCGATTATCGAAACGCTCAGCAGCGGCGCTGTGGGCCGCAAGGTCAACGAGTCCGGTCGCTGCTATGTGCAGGCGCAGGAATACGGACTGCCGAGCCGAATAACCGGACTTGTGCGTTCGGCACAGGCTTCAACAGCCGGCGCCCGCGCGGTTAATGACATTCAACGAAAAGAAGTTGTGATTGAAAACGACATCGCCTGGCGGATAAACGCCGCGGTCGATTTTCTCTTCGGCAAACCTATTAGTTTCGCCAGTAAATCACCAGATGGCCAAAAACGTGCAGAAATTGAGGCGATTCTAAAGGCATTGTTTTTGGCCAATGGCGCTATCGGATTCTTCCAGGATATGGCGGTGCTCGGAAGTGTGTACGGCTTCGTCGATTGCCTTGTCAGGCCTAGCGACAAAATTATCCAACACACATCCTCCTCCCCACTGCCCCGACTTGCGTCGAGAGACGCAGGGGCCAGCCAAACACTCCCACTACAGACCGTGCTGCAATTGGCACAAACAATCGAGTTGGAGCTGATCGAAGCACCGAGAGCACTGCCGGTCCTGGATGAGAACGACTACAAAAAAATCAAAGTCTACGTTCAGCATTTTCACCAGACGAAAAACATGCTGGCCGGCAGGAACTCTTTTCTGTCAAAGCTGTTTTCCTGGGCCGGAGCCGGCGGTGACGCACCGCAGGTTGCTGCGGTAACGGAAATTACTTCCGCCGACGCCTGGCAAAGATATGAGGATAAGCAGCTTGTTGCAGAAGGTGAGCTGCCCTGGGGATTTCTGCCGGTCGTGCACATTCAGAATGTTGCTCAGCCATATTATTACGAGGGCCTAAGTGACGTTGAGCCTTTGATGCCGCTGCAGGATGAGCTTAATACCAGACTAAGCGACAGGGCCAGCAGAATTACCTTTCAGTCCTTCAAGATGTACCTGGGAAAGGGCATCGAGGGCTTTGAGGATAAACCCATATCGCCAGGCAGAATGTGGTGCACGGATAATCCGGATGCGTCGATCGAGGAGTTCGGCGGCGACGCGGCTGCACCAAGCGAAGACCAGCACATCGCTGAAATTAGAGAAGCGATAGACAAGGTCAGCAGCGTAGCACCAATCGTCGCGGGCGTACTCAAGAGTAAGCTCGGCAATCTTACAAGCGCGGTGGCACTAAGATTGACGATGATGGGAACACTCTCAAAGAACGAACGCAAGAAATTCACCTACAGCGAAGGCCTGAAGAAGATTTGCAGAATGGTCCTTAGCATTCTTGATACCGCCAATATTTACAAGACGGATGAAGCCGACCGGCAGGTGGATGTTATTTTTCCCAGTCCGCTGCCGGAGAACATGACGGAAAAGCTAAAAGAAGCGCAGATCAAAAAAGAGCTTGGCGTACCGACCGAGCAGGTACTGCGCGAATTAGGTTACGAGCGTTCGTAGTTCATTGTTCGTTGTTCATAGTCAATGAACAACGAACACAAAACAATGAACACAAAGGAGACACCATGAGTCAGATTGACACAGAGATGGAATTGTCAGAGGACACAGACCAGGACACAAAACTTGTTCCGGTGACGGAGTCGATTCGTTATCGCAAAAGGGCGCAGAGCGCCGAGAAGAAAGCCGAGGTACTGAGCGAACAATTAGCTGCGGCGAATCAGAATGCGATGGAACTTTCTGAACAGCTAAACAGCCTTCAAACAGAACAAAAGTTGACGCGAAAACTCATTGCCGCCGGTGCGGTTGATCTTGAGACGGCTGTTTTGCTTGCCAAAGACAGGATTAAAAGCCAAGGCGAAACGAATCCGGATGTATGTATAGAGCAGCTCAAGAAAGAAAAGCAGTATCTGTTCGCAGCAGGCGGTGGTGCGGTGGCAACGACAAAAACGGCTCCGGCAAAAGACCGGATGTTACCTGCTCAGACTGCTCTGGAAAGGTCGGCGAAAAAGGCCGCCCGTACAGGCAATCGAGCAGACCTGCAGGAGTATCTGAAATTACGAAGGAACTTCATGTAGTAATTAGCCCCGCAATTTATTGCGGGGTTATAACCCCCAAATAAATTTGGGGGCTAAATATGGATAATAGGAGAACATAATCATGGCATTTACAGGTAAAGCAACGTATTCAGCCGGCGCAACTTTGCCGGAGATTGCTGAAGACGTATCGGATTTGATCGGCATAATTTCACCTTACGAGACGCCGCTCTTGGATGCGCTGGGCGATCCTCTAAGAGAATCTACCAGCACGCATCACGAGTGGCTTGAGGATGAACTTCTGCCGAACAAGGATGCAATCAACGACAGCACATGGACGGACCCTGCCAGCGATACGGAATTTGACGTTGATCACGGCAGTAGATTCCGCGTCGGCGATCAGATTCAGGTCGAAGGCAGCGAAGAGCTGATGTTGGTAACGGCTATCAATAGTGACACCCTGACAGTTGTGCGAGGCTACGCGGGCACTACGCCGGAAAATCTTGCCGACGATCAGGTACTCAACATCCTCGGCAACGCGGCTCTTGAAGGTGCGGACAAACCCGCAGCAAGATTTACTAATCGCACGCGCTGCGGCAACCACACGCAGATATTTGCCGCGACGGTCGAAGTCAGCGGAACCGATATGGCGGTCAGCCATCTCGGACTTGCCGACGAGCTCGACTTTCAAAAACAGGAAAGGCTGCGTGAGCTGCTGCGCGATTTGGAAAACACTATCGTTAATGGTGGTCAGCCCGCGAGCAGTCCGGAGGGCAGCGGCTCGGTTAGACGCTCGATGAAGGGCATCATTCAGAACCTCTCGACGAACGTCTTTCATACAGGCGACAGCGGATTTCCTTCCGGCAACGACCTCGACGAGGCAAAGATCAACTATGTGCTGCGAAAAATCTGGGAAAACTCAAGCGGCAATGTCGATCTGATTGTCGTCGGCGGTTTTCAGAAACGAAGAATAAATGCGTTCTGTTCCGACAGCAGAAGTTACGCAGCAACCGAGACCACGTTTACCGACATGGTCAGTGTCTATGAGAGTGACTTCGGCGTCTGCAGGATTGTTACTACGCGATGGCTGCCGCAGGATGCGGCGCTTCTTCTGGATTCTTCGCGCACAGGCGTGCTGCCGCTGGCGGGCAGAAGCTTTCACTTTAAGCCTCTGGCGAGCGGTGGCGACTTCGAGTGCGGTGAGCTTATCGGCGAATACACGCTGGAGCTCAAAAATCAGACGGCACACGGTCTTATCCGTGGCCTAAGCACCAGTTAAAAAACGAGGGTTAGCCCCCAAATTTATTTGGGGGTTAAAACCCCCAGGATAAACCTGGGGGCTAAACATTGAAAGAGGACAAAAATGGTCAAGTTCTCAGACGACGTGGATATTCTCAAATATGAGCCGGTGTTGTTCGGCGAGCTGCATCTGCCGGCTCAGGTACTGACAACAGGAACCAACGGAACACTCAGTGGCACAACGCTTACTGCAAATAGTGCTGATTTCGTCGCCACCCAGGTTCACACAGGCTGCGTGATATATTTGCGGTCCTTAGATGGTACGCTCGACGGAGCATACGAGATAGTTTCTGTTGATTCGGCGACACAGCTTACGGTTTCGGTTGTAAGGGCTGGTTCTGATGATTCAGCCGTTGCGCCGCCTGCCGCAAGTGACATATCGTATCGAATCAGCACCTTCGATCCGCAGGCGGCTGAGGCGGCTTTTAAGCTGACCGAGTACTTCGGAATAAAGCCGGGCAATCCGACCAGCGACTTCAGTGCGGATGATATTCTCGACGCTGAGGTGCTCAGAAGAGCCTCGGTCTTTGCGGTCATCTCGACGGTCTATGCAATGTTCGCAAGCAAAGCACAGGACGAGAATTTCTGGAGTAAGAGTCTGCACTATCAAAGGCTTTTTGAGAAGGCCCGGCAGCGATGCAGGCTCAGTATTGACGTGGGCTCGGACGGTGTCGCCGATGTTACCAGTGTCGGTGGTTCGATAAGACTCGTGCGCGATTGATGGCTAAGGGATAGCGACAGATGAATGTCACATTAGACGGACAAAACCTGTTTGAGAAGCAGCTTGAGATTGAGCCTGGCAGCCCAGGCAGAGATTCAATTGAGAAAAAGGTAGCGGGCTTGGACGGCATCTTGAGTATCGACCTCGGCGCTCGAAGCAGAACCATAAAGCAAAAAGGTGTGCTTCGCACTAAAAGCAGGGCGGAGCTTACAGCGAGGCTCGATGCAATATCTGCTTTTATCGATGGTGACACGCACACGCTGGCGACACAGACGGGCCTACAGTTCGACAATCTCCGTATGGATGTTTTTGAGGTCAGCGAACAGCGCACAAGCGGCATCGGCGTCGAAGTCGATTACGAAATTGTCTACACACAATTAGGTGTTTAGCCCCGCAATTTATTGCGGGGTTTATGTGGAATAGAAATTATGTCACTGGTTAGTGAAGGAATAAATACGGTCGGAGCATTTCCGTTGCCGGCCGGTATCCGAGCGGACGGCAACGGCGTTGCGACGCCGAAGCTGGCGCTTGTAAAGTGGCGATCGAGCCACAGTGACATGCTTCATCAACTTTATGTCAATGGCCGATACGCGGGCACAACTATCGACAACCAGCAAAGAGAAATGCTCGTTCCGATACCCACATCGTTTGAGTCTGCGGTTCAGATTGAGGTGTTTGCTGTTTTGCCACAGCAGGGGCATGTTGACTTTTCCGAGCAGGTTACCTCGCCTGCCAATAGCGGACGCGTTCGGATAGTTTTGCTACGCAGTCAGAATTTGCCCGCCGGTGCAACAGCGAACATTTACTACGATTCGGGCACCGGCCAGATCGACTACGAAAATCCGCTCAACGATTCACCCATCCAAATCTGGCCGAGCTGGATGGATAAGGCGGGTTTCGGTATGGCTGCATTTGGTATCGGTGACTTCGGCTGGGAAGGCGCAGCGGCGGTCGGCTTCGGTAAGGGCAGCTTTGGTAACGGGCAGTTCGGAATGGACGCCGATACCATCGAATGGATAAGCAGGCCGTTACCTTTGGGTACTTACAAATTCGGCGTAAAAGTCACCGACCAGTACGGCAATGAAAGCAGCCCAAGCGAAACCGGCTCAGTGACCGTGATACCGGCGCCGAGACCGGCAGAACTTTTAAGCATTACATCATTCGATAAAGAAAAGAACCAGTTGGTATTGGAAATAACGTAAATGAATTTAGAATTAAGAGGTTTTTTCAATTCTTGCTTTTTAGAAACCTTCACAACAAGGTCATTTCGAGCGGAGCCCCTGTATCTTCTGTCGAAGACAGAAACAGGGGCGAAGTCGAGACACGTAGCGAAGCGCAGAGCCCCGAAGGGAAATCTGCATGCAACCGCACTGCGAATCCAGATTTCTCCACTCCGTTCGCTACGCTCACTACGGTCGAAATGACATCCTTTCTACGGAGCATCAATTCTCAATTCACAAGGGGAAAATTATGGCTGAGGTTTATCCGACAGAAAACGAATTGCTGAATATTCAGTCCGACGCTGAGACCGGCGTTGAGTATATACCGACCGGCACGGCTCCGTACTATCTGCATTTCCGCAAGCTCTTGTATCGATTGTTATTGGCAGCGAGGCGGGCCAATGACCTGCGAGTCTACGATGAGGGCGGGCTTGATATCGGCGTAAAGCCGGGAAATTTCTGGCTCGGAACCGAGCTTGTCAGCTACGAAGGCTCATCGTCAAATACGGTGGCTGACGACAAGGCGAATACCTATATATACCTTAACAGCCAGGGAAATCTGATCACCGATGAGTACAATGAATTTCCAGATATGGTGATCATGCCGCATGTGCGTCTTGCGATAGTAAGTACATCAAGCGGTGACATCGACTCAATCACCGACTGCAGAATGGGGCACAATTTCGTACTGCCTTACGCAGCAGGCGGCATAAAGGCAACTGTCGAGGCGCACGACAGCGACGATACGCTTACGGTCGCTGAATCCGGCAGCATTCACACAAATCTCGTTGCAACTGGGACAGTGACACTTACTTTGCCGGCCTCAGCACCAGCGGGAACGCAATTTACCTTTGCGGTACAGGCAGCACAGGAACTGCATGTTGATCCTGGTGCTGCAGCGATAAGAGATGACAGCGGCCAGACCGCTGATAAATACAAGTACGCCGCTACGATTGGTGCGTGTTTGCGCCTGGTTGCGGACGAAAACGGCGACTGGGTGACAATTGCCAAGAACGGAACATGGACGCAGGAAACGTAACATTTAGCCCCCAGTTTTACTGGGGGTTACAACCCCGCAATAAATTGCGGGGCTAAATAAGGATTGCAGATATGTTGATAACAGGTAAAACCACTGCCGCCGAGCAGAAGACCGGCGGAACCGCAACGCTTGTTGTTGCATCTTCCGAGGCGAGCACTCAGCAGAAACAAAGAGCCAACTACGTCTGTGACGGCACCGCAGACGATGTCCAAATAAACGCAGCGCTGACGCAGGCTGCAAACGCGGGCGGCGGCAAAGTCTTTCTGACCGAAGGTGGTTTTACGCTCACCGATACTATTGAGATTCCGTCGCATACTATTTTCACCGGAGCGGGGCCAAATACAAAGCTAACATTTGCCACCAGCGTCGGCGATAAAACTATGATCACCAACAACTGCGATTATACACCAGGTTCACGACACGCTACAGGCAACGAGAATATAACCATCAGAGACATGTATATAGACGGTGACAAAGCCAACAGAGGCTCAGGCGCAGATTCGATCTGGACCGTCGGATTTAATACCGTTGAGAATCTGGTTATTGAAAACCTGATCGTCGTCAACGGCTGGACGACCAGTATCAGAACAGAATTCTGCTCTTATGTGGTTATTGCGAACAACCGTGTGCATAATCCCGGCGACGATTGTATAGCGATAAATGAAGAAACATATCATTGCAGTTGTTATGGCAACATGGTTTCCGACGCTGGCAAAGGTGGTAAAAGCTATGGTGCTTCAAACGGCATCGAGATTCAAGATGGCTCACGCGATATTGCCGTTGTTGGCAATACCATCGAGAACTGTGATGTTGACGGCATCCAGGTTTCGGTGCATTCGGGCAAGGACCCCTGTATAAACGTGGCCATAAACGCTAATACGGTGCGTAATTTTGGTGACTTCGGAATAAGCATCCAGGGTAACTCCAGTGACTATCACAAGTCTGTGACCGTGGCAAACAACCAGGTAATCTTTACACTTGACGACGCCAGCTATGCTCTCTGTGCAACTTATGCTGAGGATGTTGCCTTCATCGGCAACAGCGTCAATACCCGCTACTTCGGCGGCCGACTCATGAATTCCAACAAGAACGTTACGCTCGCCAATAACAGCTTCAAATGCAGTCTCAGTGCCGGCAATACTCTTACGGGTTTTTCGTTTTCCGGTACGCTTACGAACATTCGTTTTGATGGCAATCAGGTCAACAACTTCGGCTGGAAGGGTGTTGGAATTTCCGGCACCGTCGACAATATGCACGTAGTAAACAATCACATCGCCGGCTGCACTCACGGCAGCGGTTCGTGTGTCAGATGGGATTCTCCAACCTCAAGCAAATGCGTTGTAAATGGCAACTATCTGCAGGGCACACACTGGTCGTACGATGCCGCGACCTCGACATGGAATGTACTTGCCAGCGGCTGGACCGAAATCTGGAACACAAAGGACACATAAGGAAACCACAATGGCTAATGAAATTCACGTAGATTACGACTCAGGCAATACGCTTTACGCTATTATTCGCAATGGTGTAGGTAAGGTCTGGTATGTAGCAGGTCAGGTCTTTGAAGATTGGGGCACTGATGGACACAATGCCGACGATTACGATATTGCCCTTACAGACAAAGACGGCGACAGATATGTCGGCAGCTTCGATACGAACGTTCCGGCAGGACGCTACACAGTGCAGGTCTTTTTGCAGGCGGGAACGAATCCTGCTGATAGTGACAATCTGATTGGAAGCGGCCAGATTTTCTGGATGGCAAATGCAGAGCTAACTACAGACAAGATTCTTGTAAATAAGGCCGTCCAAAACAAAGTCACCGGCGCAATCGACTATTACGATGACGACGGCCAGAACGTCATTCTTACTCACACCCCGACAGACGCCGAATCGGAAATTACAAGGACACCGGGCTAATGGAAATGCTCTGGCAAAAAGACGCATTGTTTGCCGGCATGACAACCGATGCCTTCAAATTCGGGACGCCGTTGTCGTTAGGCTGGTTCTGGATGAGGCGAGCCGGCTGCTGCGCACTTTTTCGCGCTGCCGATATGGAGATGATTGATTTAGCGAACATACTGCTCGTCGCCGACCAAAATGCCCAGGGCATATCACCGCCGGATTATTTGCCGCACGCATCTGACTCAACTTATTTCTATCTGCTTCGCAATTTCAACTCCTGCGGCCGGCAGGAGTACACATTATCAGCAGCCGCTAAGGTCGTGATAGATTCCGCCGGCGAGCTGGCACCGCCACATCCAAACAAAATCTTCGCATGGACAGCGAGGCACGTGGATGGTGACAAGGTGCAGCTTGTCTGGTTTTATTGTGTGCTCGAACAGAAATCACAGCCAATACGCTTTAAGATTTATGGCGACAATGGAACCGGACAAATCGACTACGAAAATCCGCTAACTACAATCACCTATAAGGGCAGAAGATTTTACAGTTATCAATGCGATGCTTCCAGCCAGGTTACGAATCTTTTTGCCATTCGCGCCGAGGACACCGCAGGCGTGCAGGATAACTCTCTGGTGATTTTGAAAATTCAATCCTGCACCAATGTCCCTGATGGAGTAGATATTGTTGCGGTACAAACTGTTTAGCCCCCAGGTTCGTGCGTGTTTAGCCAGATGTGGCATAAAAGCCCATCCCCAAGCTACGCTTGAGGCTGCCACACTTTCAGAGGCAATTCTTTTGGGGTGGCAGCCTCATCCCGAGTGGGTTTATCGGGATGGGGATGGTTTTATCACTGGCTAAACACGTACCCAGTTTCACTGGGGGTTACAATTCCGCATAACGCGGGGCTAAATATAGTTAGGTGACCATGTCGAACGCAATTGAATTTTTCCAATCTGTTCAGACGCAGTTAGCGATTCCGGCGGCGACTGTTTCAGTTTTGCTCGATGGAATTCTATGTCCCGATCTTGAAGTACAGCAAATTGTACGAGCCGGTTGGCCAGAGTTCGGCTGGGCAAAGCTAACCTACAATCCTGCCGCACAGCAGGATGCCGATGTACGGGACGCCGAGCAAGTCGAATCCCGATTTGCGATGGGAAAATCCATCTGCATTCGGCAGTATTATAATGGTGTGCCGCCCAGCGTTGCAACTTTTAGCATCCCTGTGTTCGTCGGGCAGATAGAAGGCATCGATAAAGATGTTAGCCAAAATGGCACGAAGGTAGAAATTGTCACAAGAGACCTTAGCGCTAACTTCAAACGCATCACTGTATATGGCAGACGAATCAGAAACTCAGATGGTTCGACGGTTTTTCTAACGGGCCTTGCTACGATTTTCAATTCCGACGGCGAGCCTAATGCTGGTGACACGCCAGTGGAAGTGGCCGGTAAAACCTATACGACATTTAGCGCCGAGCGGACCCAGAGCAAGTTCTTCAGCTGCGCAGAAGCGATTGACTATCTACTGTTGGAATATCTGCCGCTCGGTCAACTGCAAAGGCCCGGAATCGAACAATTAAAAGCGCTGACGAATAACCATGTGCTTCGCGATCTTGATGTCACCGGCCTGAATCTCTTAGAGGCGCTGCATCGCTGCTGTGAGAGGACTGGCCTGAAATTCAAATTCGTCCCGTGCCTTACGCCGATTGGTCCTGCTGAGGCGATAGTATTCTATCAGAATGGTACCGACAGAAAGGTCGAGCTGAATTGTCAAAAGGCCGGCGAAAAACTCAGCGTCTCAAAAACGGACATCGACACCATGCGCAGCAGAAAGAGTTTTTATCCTGTTACGCACCGGTACATCGGCCAGGGCGACTTCAAGGTTTACGAGGCATCGTTTGAACTAATAAAGGCCTGGGACCCTGCGCTCGAAGATACCGATTACTACAAGTTTTCGCCCTCGACCAATCCGGAGTTCTACAAGGTTAAAGATGTATATCGCAAATGGTGTCTCAACGAAGCGGGTGACTATACCGGTTCGCCGTTCAATCAGGGACAGGTATTCGATTTTTCAAAGATATTCTCTACGAGCAATTTCGCCCGCAAACGCCGACGCTTCTGGCCGGCACTGAGCACAGACAAGCAGGGAAAATCGCTCGGCTATTTTCTGCAGGTCTCTTACGACGGCGTCCACTGGTGGCAGTACCTTTACGCGTTCAACAATCTGCTCGACGAGTGCGGTATCTGGCTCAGCAGTGACCAGCTCGATGTCGATACGTGGGTCGCGGCGCTGAAAAAAGTGCTGCGGTTCCGAATAACAGTGTCGGTGATCAGCGACGAACGGTTGAGCTGCGCCGTTGCAGATGGACCCGTTGACTCAGCGGCTCCTGTCATCGAGCACTTGGTCACGCTGCCACGTCAGTTCAAGTTCCGCAAGGTCACCGGCCAAAGCATCTTCGCAGGCTCTGCTGATGAGGCGCTCGGCGAGCCGGATGAGGTGGACGATTCAACGGCTCTTTATCAGTATGTGCGTCAGATGGCGGCAACTTCTGCGCACACTATCGATACAGTTGATCTGCGGACGCCGATCCTTACACTGCACAATCAGGTCGGTGACATCGTAACGACAAGTCCTGAAGGCAGTGACCTTCTCGGCTGCCGTGGCGACAATCGAAGCAAAAGCTGGATTGAGCGTGTGCAGATGGATTTTCAACAGCAGTGCACGAATTTGAGAATTGTGAGGCAAAGACTATGACTGTTCAAGATAGTCAGCAGGTTTTGGAACGGCTTGCACGTGAAGGAGCTGAGAGTCGGACCGAGACTACGGTTGTCACTTCGCCCGGAGCACGAACACCAGCCTGGGCAGTAAAAATAAAAAGCCACGTTGCTTATAACGTTTACAATATCCGAGCGGTAGTGGTTGGCGATACAGGCTCGTTTCCCATCGAGATTGGCCAACAGACCGAGGCGGTGAATCTCGCTGAATCGTTTTTGGATGAGGGAACGCTGTCCGCCGGCACATTCGCCGTGATGAGCAGAGTGGGCGACAGAAACGTCTTCTACGCCAAACCGTAGTAGCTGTTTAGCACCCAAATTTATTTGGGGGTTATAACCCTCAAAATGGAAATAAACCAATGTCCGACGCACAATTAAAATCATGGCATTTCGACCGCAGGATAAATCTTTCGATGGTTGTACAGTTGATCTTTTTGGCCTGTTTGATTGTTGGCAGTTGGCTCAATCTGCAGCGTCAGCTCGATATTGTGCAGCGTGATGTCGCTATGCTGCTTCAGTGTCAGAAGCGCTTTGAGCAAAGGCTCGAATTATTATCAGCCAAAAGCATCTCTTACGACTATCGCCTGCGAGCGTTAGAAGGTCAGATACCTTACAATGAGTGACCCCACGTATAACGTGGTGCTAAATAAGTTTTAATATTTAGCCGGCGGTTTTACCGCCGGTTTAGGCTACCGAAGCGTGAAAGAGAGAAATTATGAAGAAAATGTCACTGACTATATTAGGGCTTGGCATTTTGTTGGCGGGTTGTGAAAGTCTTCGTTTTGCGCCGGTCGAACAGCAAAAACAAAACGCCTGGCTGCACAGTCGCACTACGCTTGTTGCAGCCGAGAGTGCAAAAGCTGAGCAGACCTCGGAAAAGCTAAAGGCGCTGACGCAGTTATCCGAGCTGCAGAGTAGAGCGTTTGTCTCTTACTGCGGCCTACCGAAGGAATTTCCTGAAGCTGAGACGGTTGAGGACATTCTTGCTCAGGCAAACTGGCGACTTGCACAAGGCGCTTTAGCTGAATCAGCCGAGCGGCCCGACGCCTGGCAGGTTGCGGATTCTGCGATGGAGCTGGGCATCGGCATCTGCGCGATACTTGGCGGCGTCTACGGCACAAGAGCGGTGCGGTTCTTAAAGGACGCGAAAGTTAAATCGCAGGCACTTCGCGAAGTTGTTGTGGGCAACGAACTTTTCAAGAAGCACAACGCCGATGTTGTATCATCTTTTAAAGCTGCTCACACCAGCCAATCACCTCAAACCCGCCAAATCGTCGCACAAATGAAGGTGTAAATGTTGTAAATTACTCGATGCCTAATACGTCAACCATCGAGTAAAGGCCAGGGTTTTTGCCAACGAGCCATTTCGCAGCTCGAAGCGCTCCGCGAGCGAAGGTGTCCCTGCTATGAGCGATGTGATTAAGCGAGACCGTCTCGCCAAGTGTGCTGAAAATAACCGAATGAACGCCGGTTATGTCACCGGCTCTTACGGCATGCACACCAATCGTGCCCTTTTGCCTCATCGCCTCTTTGCCGCTTCTGCCGTGGATTAGCGCCTGCGGAAAGTCCCGCCCCGTTGCCTTGCAGATATTTTCAGCTAAGGTCTTTGCGCTTCCGCTCGGTGCATCTTTTTTGAATCGGTGATGCTGCTCAATTATTTCAACATCATAATCTTCGCCGAGCAGCGTCGCGACCTTGCCGACAAGATTGAATAGAACATTCATTCCAACGCTCATGTTGGTGCCGTAAAGAAGAGGGATTTTCTTTGAGACGGCTTTGATTTTTTCCCTCTGTTTATCACTAAGGCCCGTCGTGCCCAGAACAAGAGCAACTTTATTCTCCATACAGTATTCGACGGTCTTATCCGCAGCCTCCGGCAGCGAAAAGTCAATCGCCACATCGGAACTACCAATGAAACTGTCGGACAGTTTTACGTTAAGCGCACCTGTCGCGGCGACGAGGCCGGCGTCTTTACCAATGTCCGGATGGTCTTTGCGTTCTATCGCCACAGTTATATCGAATTCGCCGGACTCTACGGCAAGAGCGACAATGCGTTTTCCCATTCTTCCGCCCGCGCCGACAACCGCCAGTTTTATTCCCATCTTTCTACATCTCCTTCAATACGTGTAGATCAAACACCAAACGAGAATATGCCATCCGTTGTTGATATTCCGTGTTTAGCCCCCAAATCCTTCGACCCGGCTCAGGACGGGTTTATTTGGGGGTTATAACCAAATATCCACTTTCGCTACAAATGCCAGGGCGAACGCATTGGTCTTGAGAGCATGCGGTTAGCTTCATCATCGCCGATGAAGCGTTCCTTATCGGGGTCCCATCGCAGCTTCCTGCTCAGCAGCATTGCGATATTGCCCAGATGACAGACAGCAGCGGAACGATGTCCGACCTCAACAGGGGTAACGGGACTTTGTCGGCTCTTAACACAGTCGAGAAAGTTCTGCTGGTGGTCTTTGCTTTTGTACAGATGGATTTCATTGGGGCCAATGACTTCCTGCTTAAGCGATTCAGGATACGTAAGCAGGCCGCTGCGTCTCACCAGCACCCAGCCGTCGGTTCCTTCAAATTTGTCGATTCCATCAAATGTGTCAACTCCCTTAGAATCAAGAACAGGGTCTCCTGTTTTGCAGATCAGCTTCACGCCATTGGCGTATGTCGCCTCGAAATATACCTTCGTGGCTGTAGTGAAAAGTCCCGTGGTGGGAAACTCGCCCGAACCTTCAATCTCAACCGGTCCGGAATTGTCCATTCCAAGGCCCCACTGAGCAATATCGAGATGATGCGCACCCCAATTTGTCACCTGTCCGCCGGCATAATCAAGGTTAAAGTGAGACTGATAGTGACATCTTTGTGTTGTATATGGTGCCCAGGGGGCCGGCCCCAGCCAGAAATCATAATCGAAACCTTCCGGAACAGACTCCGGCGTCCAGGTAGGACCGCACGTCTTGTTGTTGGCAGGAATCTCAACGTTTACGGTATGCACTTTGCCAATCCTGCCGTTGCGAACAAGTTCGCAAGCAAAGCGGAATCCGTCCGAGGACCGCTGCTGAGAACCGGTCTGCAGAACACGTTCATAACGTTTGACTTCGTTAACGAGGGCCCGGCCTTCAGCGATCGTCAGCGTAAGAGGCTTTTCGCAGTACACATCTTTGCCGGCTCTTACCGCTGCGATTGATATCAGTACGTGCCAATGGTCGGGTGTGCTAACCACAACTGCGTCAATATCATCGCGTGCCAATAGGTCGCGGAAATCGTTATAGGCATCGCAGCCTTTGTATTGGCCGGAACTACTAAGGCTGGCGTAATAGGAGTTGACTATTTCCCGGGCCGGCTCTCGACCATAGAAATCCCCCGGCTCCCTATAACGGCCGCTTCCCTTATTGACATCGCAGAGAGCTAAAACCTGCACACCAGATTTGGACAGGAATGCTCTGGTGTTGATAGTGCCCATTGATCCTAAGCCGATGCAGCCGATTGTGATCCGCTCACTTGGAGCCTCGGTGCCAAAGACCGAAGACGGTACGACAGTAGGAAAGGCAAAAATCGCTGCTGTGGCAGTTGAACCTTTCAGAAATTCGCGTCGGCTGAGGGTTATGGCTTGATTGGATCTTTTGTTTTTCACTACGGTTATCCATTCATTGTTGAATCACATATTTGTTGAGCCTGGCTGTTAATAATACCAGATGCGCACTGGGTCTGCAACGCTTGTTAATGACCACAATTTTATGCCGAAAAAACTGAAAAAATCGCGGCAAATTGCTGCTGCGATTTGGCATGCGTCCTAAAATAATCTTGCTTTTTGACTTTAAGCAGCAAAAATCTAAAACATGCGGCGTTTTCTAAGATGTCACCGCCCAAAGTCCTTGACTTTTACCTACGGATAGTATATGCTATGGTCGTGATTCGAAATGGGGGTTTTAAGATTTGGATTGGGGGTTTTTCAGATCGCATCTTTTGATTATACAAGCCGAATTGCATTCTAAATTAAAAGCATAGACAAAAATCTATAATGCTCTTTGTCATGCGTAATGGGGGAGGTTGATGAAAAGGCTATGAGGCTTGACATTTCCATATTTGTTAAACGATTGAGTTTGATATTTATACTTATTGCTGTTTTGGGTATTTCACAGACTGCATATACTCAATCGAAAAATGTAGAGCTTCTTCTTGAGCGAAGTCCTGTTCGAGGTGGTCAGATAACACCAGATGTCGGACTACACCACTTTACGACGAATTCCCAGGTACTTTTAACCGCCGTTCCACAGCCTGGCTATCAATTTGCCTATTGGTTGGGTGATGTGGGCGATCCGACATCAGGACGCACGACTGTATACCTTAATGGCTCAAAAGTCATTGTCGCGGTCTTTGAGCCTATCGAGGAGCGAGTCTTAGTTAAGAAAAAATATGTCCCTGCCGGCAGTGGTGGAGGCGGCGGTTCAAGCGGAGATAGTATGCTCGCCGCTGCTGCAGATTATAGCAGGCATGGATTCAGCGGAGGCGGAGGAATTGGCAGAACTCAAAGGCACAGCGAGCCTGTAACTACGGTTTTTGTGCCGGAACCCGCGACGGTGCTGCTTTTAACGTTCGGAGCAGTTTTTTTAAGAAAAACCAGAGGCCCAGACGGTAAGAAATTTATTTGACCCCACTTGTGGTACTGTGAGTCTGTTGCCTAAAACTCGTGTTTGCTGTCGAGAAGGAAATTGACGGGGCCGTCGTTGATACTGCCGACGTGCATGTATTCACCGAAGGCCCCCTTCTCGATGGCGATCCCTTGGGCGGAAATCAAATCACCAACCTTGTCATAAAGCTGCTGCGCTAACTCCTTAGGAGCGGCATCAAAACTCGGCCTACGTCCCTTGCGGCAGTCGCCGTGAAGCGTGAAATTACTCACCAATAAAATATCGCCCCCGATGTCAAGAACGCTGCGATTCATCTTGCCGGCCTCATCGGCAAATATACGCAGATTCACGATTTTATCCGCAATGAATCCAGCGTCCGTTAGTGTATCGTCTTTACCGACGCTTAAATATACCAGCAGGCCTTTGTCAATCCGACTGATCGATTTATCGCCGATTTTGACTTCCGCCTGCAAAACTCTTTGCACAACAGCTCTCATAATATTTCTCTTTGCACCCGCTAAAGATCAGTAGAACCACGGACCCGAACTAGCCCTGCGAATATGCAGCTCATCGATGACAGCATTGCCCCCGTGCGTAACGAGATAGACGACTAACTCAGCGATTTCTTCGGGCTGCATTAAATCTTCTTTCTTTATGTCCGGCCTCACCTGGTCTATAAGGTCTGTATCTACTCCGCCGGGGCACAACAAATGCACGCGAATATTCGAGCCTTTTAGTTCTTCTGCCAGTGACATCGTCATTCCGCGAATTGCATGCTTTGATGCGGTATACGCGCTTTGGAGCGGATAGCCTTTAATCCCCACTACTGAGGCAATATTGATTATGTAGCCATGCTCTGATTTTTCCAGTAGCGGCAGGGCCTCTCTGCAAAGAATAAACGGACCGCGGGAATTGACTGCAAAACATCTGTCCCAGTCAGCGGTTGTGGTCTTCTCGAACGGAGCAGAGTGCGTGACACCTGCGTTGTTTACAAGGATGTCGAGCGTTGCGAATTTTTCCGTCACCATTGCGATGATGTTTTTGATGGAATCTTCTTCGGCAAGTTCGGTAACGATGATTTCAGCTTTTCCGCCGGCTTTTTGGGTCAGCTTAGCGGTCTCCTTGAGTTTCGACTCATTGCGTGCAGCAAGTACGACTGTTGCATCTTCTTTTGCCAGCGCCAGACTTATCGCTCTTCCGATTCCTCTGCTGGCTCCGGTTACAATAGCTATTTTTCCACTGAGTTTCTTAGCCATAATTTGCCCTTATTAAAAAACAAGGCTGGATTATAACGCAAAGCAGCATCCAGCAAAACCCCATTGGGAGGTCTATATATCTGCTATTTTTAAGGTATGTAATCGTTGAGCCAGTGAAGTGCCATTATCTTGAAGTCCGCGAAATTTACTTTGCAGTCGCCATTGATGTCGCCAGCGACGATTGTTTCGCATAAAGGCTCGCCAAAATAAGATTTACTGGCCTCTGTTGTTCCGCCGTAGGCGCCCATATTGATTCGGCCGCCGTTCGGGAAGGGCTCATTCCCAATGGGAGTGGCCGGGTCACCTGCATCGATGCAGGGACTGGTGACATCATCTTTCACCCAGCTTTGTGTTTTCGGCTCCCATCTGCCGGCCTGGGATTTAAGGTGATAGTCAGGATTTGTAGGCCATTGTGGAAGAGTCCTGAGATTCACAAAGCACGGATCGATAAAAATATTGCCAGTGCCAAAAAATGGACTATCAGGAGAGTGATCAGTCCCATAGAAGATGCTGTAGGATACATGGAACTGGGCAGTGGATTCAAGCGGACCTATTTGATTCTTGTAGAAGATGCAGTTTCTAATTGTAGTTTTGTAATCGGGCCAGACATAAATGGCCCCGCGATTGTTTGCGAAAGTACAATTGACAACAAGACCGTGGCAGCCGTCCAGCGATTGATCAAAACCACAATGCCATCGGTTATTATCCGCAAATAAACAGTTGGAGATAACACCATCGCACCACTGGATGCTCGTGCTGCAATTGCCTCGGTTGTCAAAGAAACGACAATGACTGATCGTAGCGTGGGTGTGAGTAAGGCGCATGGTCTCGGCGTAGAGGTCGAAGCCATTAATATAGCCATTTATGTTAAAGCCAGACAGAAGGCAATCTGGCCCTTCGGTGCCTAGGAACGTAACTGTAGCAGGAGGTCCCCCATCATCCTCATCGATAATCGTGGCCTCGACTACTGTGCTGTCGGTAGGATCTCTACTTCGGACGATAATGTTCTTGCCAGTAAAGTTGAGGTTTTCATGGTATATACCTTCGGAGGCAATTATTGTATCGCCATCGTTAGAGTCGTCAATAGCGAACTGGACGGTGGAATAATCACCCGTGCCGTTGGCATCGACGTGGATAGTTCGCCCGATAGATGTGCAAAGCCATATCGGCAACAGAATAACTGCTACTGTCGACCATAAGGGTATGCGTTCCCTCCCTGTCATCGTTTCCCTCCTAAAAAAATATGCAACAAGGAGCTTCTTACCGTCGCCGGCGTGACCTGGATGCGTCTTCTTGATCCATATAGCCGTTTTGTCCAGCATCCCTTGGCTGGCGACCTCTCATACGGGGTTGTCTGCGTCTCGAATCATATCGTTGATCCTGCGGCTGTTGTCGCTCCTGTCGCCTTTCTTCCTCGATCCTGGCGGTGATATGCTCCATTCTGCGGTGCCGATTCCGCAGCAGACCATCTATCGCAGCTACAGTCTTTTTCGCTCCTTCCTCATTGGCCAATCTCCGCAGCAACATCAGCTCCGCCTGAATCTGTCTCTGCACATCTCTTGCAAGTTGTACTCTGTTGTCAATTCTATCTTGCAGCCATGAACGCTCTTCTTCACTGCTATCGTCGTCCAATTGATTCAGTTCATCTTCGATGCCTTCAAATTCTTTAATATTGGCAATTATTGTATTCGGATCAGCGAGTATTTCTTCTACTTCTGCCTCAACATTTCTTCTTTCGACAGTTCTACGTGCCCGCCGAGCCGTGCCCTGTTCGTAGGCATTTTCAGCGTTCGGTTCGTTCGGTCCTGTTATACGACCGGTAATTCGTTCAGTTGTTTGAGCTGAGGCGACAAGCAAACCGAGCGATGCGCTAATTAACACGCATATAACGATAGCCAAGCTTTTCATGGCAGTACCTCCAAAAATAAGTCAGAACAAAAAATAGACGGATTCGACCGCTGACCGTTCAACATCATATACATATTATACACAACAAATGTTACGTTTAATCTTAACAAACTACTTAAATAATTCATCACAGATTAGCGATTTACAGTTCTTCTGCGTATTTCAGTCCAAGCCTTTCTGTAATTGTATCAAATTCGTCCAGCGAATTGAATTCAATGACAATTTTGCCTTTTTGGCCATTCTTTCGAGTCTCTATGTTTACTCTTGTGCCGAGCTGTTTACTGAGCTTATCTTCCAAATCAAGGATATGGGCAGGTTTTGTGCGAGAGGCTTTTATCGTCTGGCCGGTAGTTGTCAGGTATCTGCGAACCAGCCTTTCAACCTCTCGAACACTCAGCCGGCCTGCCATCGCTCTATTTGCCAGTTTTCGCCTCATTTCGTCAGTTGGCAGAGCAAGGATTGCTCTGGCATGGCCCATGGTTAGCTGTTCATTAGTGATCATCTGCTTGATTTCCGCCGGTAAATCAAGTATTCTCAAATAGTTAGCGATAACAGAGCGGTCCTCTCCAAGCCTTTCAGCCGCTTCGACTTGGGTTAGTGAAAACGTGCTTATATAAAGCTGATAGGCACGTGCACGTTCGAGAGGATTTAGTTGTGCCCGGTGAATATTTTCGATTAGGGCCCACTCGAATAATTGCTCATCGGTTGCTTCGCGGACGAGTGCTGGTATCGTTACCAATCCGGTGAGCTTGGCAGCTCTGAACCTACGTTCACCAGCTATCAGCTCGTATCCAGTTCTGCTGCGGCGCACAACAATTGGCTGAATTACGCCATTTGCTTTTATAGATTCTGCCAAATCTGCCAGATCTTTCTCATTCCACACGGTGCGTGTCTGGTATGGATTTGGTGATACTGCATCAATAGATATATCTTGCAGAGAATCACGTAACTCCTTATCAGGCGGGAAGTTAGGTGAATCTAATTGGAAGTCAAGTTCAGATTTATCTTCAGATATATTAGATATTATAGGACTTATAAGAGACTCAAGCCCCCTGCCGAGATGCTTTGCTTTCTCCCTTTTCATGATAAACCTCCTATGTTGTAAAGTTATCTGGACAAGAACGAACAGTGTATATTATTGGCAAAAAATGTGTTTTGACACAAATAGTATTTCGGAATTACAGTGAGAAATTCTGCAAAAAAGAAACCTGAAAAAACCGTTTTTTGAAAAGAATGTTTCACGTGACACATTGTGAGATGTGAAAACTATACCAATTGAGAATAATTAATGCGCTTATTCGTGTCATTTCGAGCGAGCCCAAAGAGCCTGCCCTGAGCGAAGTCGAAGGGCGAGTCGAGAAATCTATTTGAACAGATTTCTCCACTACGCCCCAGTGCTTTCTTGCGAAAGCAAGAACGGGGGCTTCGGTCGAAATGACATAAGCGCAAATTTTAATCACAATTGGTATTATCAACCAGCTTCACGCCGGGCAAATACAAGCAAAAGAATTTTCAATGAAAGAGAAATAATTTTGCGGCAGTCATGCGTGTAATCAGAGCTGAAAGTGCGACAATATTTGTAGTAGGATTAGCTCTGATTCAATATACAAAGACAGAAAGAGTCAGAGAGATACATGGTAAAACAGGTTATGGAGTAGAAAATTTAGGAGTTTCGATGTTGATTACAAAGATTAACCGTAGGAATCAGTCTGCTGAAGATCGTCTTTCTGCGATACATTTGTGTAGAAAAGTAAAATGTAATAGTTAAATATGAACTTGTCGTGTCGTGGGTGTTTCACGTGGAACAGAGGTGTAGAAAAATTGAAGCTCTGACTGACATAGGCCTTAACCCGTTGAAATGTGGAGTCTCACGGGCACTCGTGCTACGTAGCAAGCTACTTTGCAGAGTATCATAGCCCGTGGCG
Source organism: uncultured Pirellulales bacterium (assembly GCA_964519995.1). Lineage (GTDB taxonomy): Bacteria > Planctomycetota > Phycisphaerae > Sedimentisphaerales > Anaerobacaceae > CAZFLY01. Next base: position 123,648 of record CAZFLY010000001.1, read on the forward strand.
CCTTCATCTACGGCGGAACCCGCCGAAGCACATCTGCCTTCGCTAAAGCTTCGGTAAATACCCTTCTCGCATTCATCGCCCGACGCCAAAGTCCGGCTATGGACGACGGCGTCCACGGGTAGAACCCGTGGCTTTCTGCGAAGGCGGTTAAAAGTATGCCTATGATTTCAGCTCTGGATCAGCCTATACAAATTGAGGATAATTAATGCGATTATTCGTGTCATTTCGAGCGAGCCCAAAGAGCCTGCCCTGAGCGAAGTCGAAGGGCGTGTCGAGAAATCTATTTTAACAGATTTCTCCACTACAGGCCACTTTGTGGCCCTCTCGCCACCGCGTAGCTTTGGCGAAGCGGGGTCGGTCGAAATGACATAAGCGCAAATTTTAATCACAATTGGAATTATACATGATTAAGGATATCAATTGGCGGAGGCGAAAATGATAGAAATAAAAAATGTTGTTAAAATAAACAATGTGTTAGTTGTATTTATACCATATATTTAAATGAATGGTGTTGTTTGTTATGGTTTCATTATTAGATCATAACTGATATAGCAAAGGTTCATTATCTGCGTCTATTATGGGATTGTTGTAAAAGCCAAAAAGTTTTGGTATTTGTGTCGAATATGTGTTAAAATACATAAACGATTCATACAAATGGGGCATTTCTGGCCGATACCTCATAGGAGGACATATAGACTGCTTTGTTTTGAATCTTCATGATTAAATCAAGCCTCGGTGTGAATAACATAGAAAGGGACGCAGACCGATGAGAAAGTCCTTAGCATTCCTTGTTGTGCTCGTTTTTTGGGCAGAGCCGGCCTTTGTAAAGGATTATCCTCTCGGCGATCTCAATTTTGATCGCAGGGTTGATTTTGAAGATATACAGGTTTTAGCTCAACAATGGCTAAGCCCTCCAGAAAGCTCTGCTGACCTCAATAATGACGAAGAAGTTGGAATGATTGACTTTGCCCTGTTGGCAGAGGACTGGCACCAGTCGAACATCCCATTGGTCATCAACGAATTTATGACTTCCAACAACAGCACATATGCGGACCCGCAAGATGAATATGATGACTGGATTGAAATCTATAATGCCGGCAGAGTAGCTATTGATGTTGGATGTATGCATTTGACTGATGATTTAGCTGAGCCGGCAAAATGGCAAATTCCCGATAATAATCCGTCCGTAACAACGATCCCTGCTGGCGGATATCTTGTGATTTGGGCTGATGGTGACACGCAGGATACAGGTTTACATACGAACTTTAACCTTAACGCGGCAGGCGAAGAGCTTGGTCTTTTTAACACCGATGCCAATACTGTGATTGATAGCATCTCTTTTGGTCAACAAACTGTTGATATCTCTTATGGCCGTTACCCCGATGCAAGTGGTAATCTGCGTTTCTTTGGTTACCCCACGCCTGGTGAAGAAAATAACGCTGGATACCTTGACATTGTAGCCGACACGAAATTCAGCCAGGATCGCGGATTTTACGATACGCCATTTTCTGTCACGATCACAACCGAAACTGAGGACGCTACAATATATTATACATTTGATGGCAGTGAACCGGGTGACATGTCAGGTCGATTACTGAACGGCTACGTTTATACTGAACAAATTCCAATTACGAAGACCACCTGCCTGCGGGCGATAGCTTTGAAGACCGGCTGGAAACCCTCAAATGTTGACACCCATACGTACATATTCAATGCCAGTGATATTATTAAGACGATGCCGCTAATATCTCTTGTCGGCGATGAAGGTAAAACCTTCTATGAGCCTGATGGCATTATGGCCATCGTCGGCGGTCATTATAGCGGTGGAGTATGGCAGTCGGATGGCCCGGGCAGCTACAACAATCCTATAAATCGAGGAAGAGCATACGAACGTCCTGTTTCCTTCGAAATCCTCGATTCACAGGCCGGCACTAACACGCAGATTGACTGTGGTATTCGGGTTGCAGGGAGTAATTATCATCGCCCAAGGTATACCCGGGGTGACAACTGGGATTACAACTATGACAAGTTCAGCTTTAAGCTTTTCTTCCGCAACACATATGGTGATGACAAACTCGATTATCCGTTCTTTCCACTTGCTGACACCGACAGCTTCAAAGCCATCTCACTCCGAGGCGGGCATAACGATGTGCATAACCCCTTCATAAAAGATGAAATGCTCAGACGTCTGCACAAGGATATGGGAGGCGTCGCTGTGATCGGCACGGTAGCAAACTTGTTCCTCAACGGCCAACACAAGTCCTTTTACAATCCATGTGAACGATTGGACCATGATTTTTTCAGGGACTATTACGACGTAGATACCGATTGGGATGTGATTACACAGCTAAAGGTCCGTAACGGCGACAGCAAGGCGTGGAATGCCACGATTGATTTCTTCCGATACAATGACCTGTCAATTACTGCCAATTATGAACAGGCCGGCCAAATGATCGATATTGTGGATTTTATCGACTACCTCATCATACAGTTGTATTCTGCCAACTGGGACTGGCCAAACAACAACTGGACCGTTTCACGGGAACGTACGCCGCAGGGCAAGTTTCGCTTTCACTGCTGGGACATGGAAGGAACTATGGAAACCCAATACCTCAACAGTTTCGGTTTTGATGATTTCCCGAGCTGGAGCCCAGGAGGACTCAACGGCCTAGGGTCACCGCTCGCCCGGCTTTACAGATCGCTAAAAGCCAATTCCGAATTTCGAATTCTCTTTGCTGACCGAATTCAGAAACACTTCTTCTACGACGGAGCATTGACACCTGCCAATATTGAAAGACGGTTCACCGAACTAAGGCAGCAAATGTCCCAGGTGCTGCCTGGGATGAATACCTCAATTCTCACCAGTTGGATTCCCAACCGGCATCAGATAATGCTGGACAAGTTCACCGTCGAGGGTCTCTTCCCCAGCCAGGGACCGGCTCTCCTGGTAAACGGCTCTCTGCAACACGGTGGACAGATTTCCTTGACCGACCAAATCTCTATGGCCGTTCTTGATGTTATATCGTATATAGACTTTGAATTGGTTGCTGAAGGCGCCCCGGTACGTGTCCGTGTACCGGTTGATAATTCGCTCGGGTTTACCTGGACAAGCATAGCATTCGTGCCCGATTCGAGCTGGACCGACGGCTCCACAGGAACAGGCGTTGGTTATGAAAGGGGAAGTGGATATGGGGCATGGATTGGCACAGACGTGTCTAGTCAAATGTATGGCAGAAGCACTTCTGTTTTTACCAGAACCGAGTTTAATTATGACGGAGGTCAGGGCTTTGATAAGTTAGAGCTTCAAATGAGATATGATGATGGCTTTATCGCCTATCTGAACGGCACGGAAGTTTATCGAAGCAGTAACGTTTACAATGACACGCCGGGTTTCGCCTCGGCAGGTAATCACGAAGCAGGCAGTGAATATGAAAAATTTGATATCACCGGTTTTAAGCATCTATTGATAGTCGGCACAAACGTCCTAGCCTTTCACGGTGTCAACACTTCAAATACCAGTTCTGATATGCTGGTAATGCCAAGGCTCGTAGGCCAGTTTGTTGACATCACTCACAGTTCAGCGCCTATTTGGTATACTACAGACGGCTCCGATCCAAGGCTCCAAGGTGGCAGTCTTAATCCAACTGCTATTGAGTACACATATCCTTTCACACTTTCCGAAAGCAGATATGTCAAGGCAAGAACACTAGACAATGGCCAGTGGAGCGCCTTAAACGAGGCCATCTTTGCCATAGGCCCTGTCGCAGAGAATCTGCGTATCACCGAAATCATGTACAATCCGGGCGACTACAATGAGCCAAACGATCCTAATACTGAGTACATAGAACTAACCAACATCGGCTCAGAAACCATAAACCTCAACCTCGTCAAATTCACCAACGGTGTAGACTTTACCTTCAGCGATATGGAACTTGCTCCAGGTGGATTTGTTCTGATAGTAAAAGATGAATCCGCCTTCTTAGGCAAATATCCTTCATTCTCAGGTCTCATCGCAGGCCAATACACAGGCTCACTCAACAATGCCGGAGAAAGAATAGAATTGCAGGATGCCATTGGCCAGTCTATTCATAACTTCCGATACAGAGACAACTGGTACGATATCACCGATGGTCTTGGCTTCTCACTTACCATAAAAGACCCTGTAAATACAGACCCCGATGTCTATGGTGATAAGGCCGACTGGAGGCCCAGCGCCACAATCGACGGCTCACCGGGTTATGATGACAGCGATGAGGTGCCGGCCCTCGGCTCTGTCGTAATAAATGAGATACTCACGCATTCCCACCTGGGAGAGCCTGACTGGATAGAGCTGCACAATACTACAGATCACACCATAAATATTGGCGGCTGGTTCTTAAGTGATGATGACAGCGATTTTACCAAGTACGAGATAGCATCAGGTACAGCGATACCTGCAAATGGCTACATAGTCTTTTATGAGGACATTCACTTTGGCAACTTGGCCAATTCCGGCTGTCATGTGCAGTTTGCGTTGAGTGAGAACGGCGAGACCTTGTATCTACACTCAGGCCGAGATGGACAGTTGACAGGATATAGTGAGCAGGAAAACTTCGGAGCTTCGGAAACGGCTGTAGCGTTTGGTAGGTATCAAAAGAGTACCGGTTCATATAACTTTGTGGCTATGAGCGAGAATACTGCTGGTTATGCCAATGCGTATCCGTTGGTAGGGCCTGTTGTGATTAATGAGATAATGTACCATCCGGACATTGAGGGTGATGCTGAGTATGTGGAGTTGCTCAACATAACGGGTGATTCTGTTTTGTTGTATGATTCCATCACTGGTGAGCCTTGGCGGTTTACGGATGATCCTGATGATCCCGGGATAGAGTATTTATTCCCATCGGATGAGCCGGTTACGGTTGGGCCGGGCGAGTATATCTTGTTGGTCAAGGATATTGAGATATATAGAGCGAGGTTTGGCGAGCCTTTGTGTGAATTGGTATTTGAGTGGGGTTCGGGCAAGTTATCTAATGGCGGCGAGAAGATTCAGTTAAGTAAGCCTGGAGATATAGATGGCCAGAGCGTACGTCAGTGGATACGAGTGGATAGGGTGGTATATAGCGATGGTTCTCATCCTGTGGGCGAGGATCCTTGGCCGATGGAAGCTGATGGAGGCGGTTTATCGTTATCACGGATGGTGCCCTTTGATTATGGCAACGACGTTGTTAATTGGCAGGCCGCTGAACCATCACCTGGCCAAGCAAATCCATAGAGCTCGGAACTCGCGTTTGTATTGGTCAGTTTAATGGCTCAGCCGTTTGATTCGCGACGCTTTTGTTGGGTTGTTGTGATTTGTGCAAAGCATCCGAATGAAATGAGTATTAATCCGGCTCCTGCCAAAAAAAGCACTATTCGCCGGTGGGGTTGACCACATCGAATAAGCCAGTCAGGGATTGCTGAATCTTTATGCCCGCTGCCCCGACTTGCGTCGGGAGACGCAGGGGCCAGTAGTTGATTTGACTGCTCTGTTAGGGCTTTTCTGGCAGCAGCCAACTCTTTTACTCTTGCCCTTGGATAAATGGCGTTAGTGTCTTCCGGCTCTGTGCCTATCGCTGCAGGCGCAATACGTTTGAAGAGATTGGGGTCATTCTCCCACAGCTTCAGCAGTGCATCATATTCCGTGTTCAATGATTCAAGCTTATCCAGGCACTGTTGTTTATCTCGGAGTAGTTGTTTATTCTGGTAGTATTGAATCAAATCATCCCAGAGCACCGAAGCTGTCAATGACGCACCGCCGATGCTGAAAAAGATGATGAATAAAACGATCCGGCTTATATTCTGGCTCCGCATGGTTTCCAGCGCAGAACCGCATTTTCAATTGGCTTTTTTATATAGGGTAAACAGGCAACTGCTCTCTAAGCAGTTTATACAGGTCTTTGCCTTCTTTGATTGCCTTGTCAGCGGTGTTTCTGAACTCGGTCTTTAACTTGTCGAAGTCCATAGTCTTGAGGATCGCCAGCTCTTTCTTCTCGCCATCCGGATTGGCTGCCACGAATTTAGCCATAGTCTCTGTGCTCATTTCACGGATTAGCTGCCAGAGTTCCTTGCCCTCTCTGGCGGCGATCGCCCGACCCAGCGCCAACGATACCGACAGAATCGCGTTCATACCCAGAACGCCTTTTCGCTGCATCGCATGAATCTTCTCATCTGCAGAAGCGTTTTCTGTTATTCTGCCGGCAGAGATGGCCTCTTTTAGTTCGAGGCTCAGCAGTTCTTTGTCGGTTTCAAGCAATCCACCAAGAGATGCGAGGCGTTTGCCTCTAAGGGCCTTTGCCAGCACCGTCTCGATATGCTTGACTGCATCCATGCAGCCTTTGCCATCGTAACGCCGTGATTTCTTCCAAAGTGCAAGCAACTCATCGTTATTCTTCGCTTTTACATCTCCGAACTCGACGCCTTTCTTGAAACGGTACGTCCCGTCGCCTGCCTCCTTAAACATATCTGGGAATTTCTTTGTCGCATCGCAAGGCTCGATAATGCTGTCGACGTAATGAATAGCCTCATCAACGCCGGCACTGGTTCCGAGCGGAGTTGAGCCTTTGAAACGAATGGTCCCGGTTCTGCCCAGGAAAAGTGTTGCCGCTGCTGAAGGAATGCCTGCGTTGGTTGCTTCTTCGGTGCCGCTTACGGACTCGATGGCGAGCATACGCAGCAACAGACTCGTAATATCAATTTCAGCGGCGTCCGGCATAATCGAGACGTCTTCTCGGCCGGTTAATATCCGCACCAGCTCTCTGACGGTGGCTTCGATTTCTTTTCGCTCTTTGTCGGAAATCTCTCTCTGACTTGCCCGTGCCAGTGCCAGAATTTCCATCACCCGACCATATTTTTGCAGTCGCTCTGTGTTGGCGCCGCCGCCGGCTTTCAGGCCAAGCGAATTCATCGCCGTTGAAATCTCCGCCTCGAATGGATCGTTCGGGGATTTGGAGCGGTGCGAAACGACAAGTTCCGCACCATAGCCGAGTGACGTAAGCATAGCAAGAACGGTTTCTGTTAGTGTTCCAATCTGGTTTGCTTTGATCAGTGTTGCGTTGATTTCGCCGTTTCTTGCGCAGGCTTCGATATTCTCGTCCTTGGTGGTTACCAGGTCATCGCCGATGATGAATATTTTATCGCCCATTTCCTTCATCAACAGCCTCCAGCCCTCGTGGTCAAGTTCACCAAAGCCATCTTCGATCGACAGGACGGGTATGCCCTCTTCCATTGCCTGTTTATAGAGTTCGAGGATTTCGTCCCGGCTCATATCGACCTTGCTCTTGTCACGCCAGAACCGGTACATGCCTACGGAGTCTTTCTGGCCGGTCTCTTCTCGATAGAGGTTCTCGAGTTCAGATGCAGCAGGGTCCAGCGCAATAGCTACGTCGACTCCGGGTACATATTCGCAGTCGAGTATCGTCTGTTTCATCAGACGCCACATTCTCTGCTCTGGGACGCGGTCCTGTGGCTCCTTGTCTATATAGGGTGACAGACCACCTTCCAATCCAATACCCATGACTTTTGCGCCCGGCGCTGACTCTATGATTTCTTTGAGACGATACTGCAATTTAACCGTCATTTCCTGAGCGTCTTCGTATGTCTTGGCCGAGAGCGGCATAAACATGCTTTCCTGCATACTAATGTTGCTTTCGGGGTACTCTTTTTCGGTATGGCGTCCGCCCATAGCGCAGTTTCTGAATTGCCATGGAGCTGTCACTTTGGTTCCGTCTTTGAGCGTAACTGCCTGCATCCTTGTGGTCAGGAGCTTTTGTTTGACCTCGGCAACCTTGACAAACCAGCTTTCTTTCGAGACAGCTTCCGCCGCTCTTGCTGCCTGCTCAGCCGCGATCTTTTCTCTGGCGCGGAACTCTCTTAGCTTACCTGGATCAGCAAGGAACCTGTCGAGTGCTGCCACGCAGCCGGGCGCCAAGAAAAAGCGACCAATATAGATAAGAATCTCACCGAAGTGGGTTCCTGTAGCGAGCCCCAGACCGATGCAGATTGCGGCGATAGGCAAAAAGATTGTCGCCAGATACCCGCTCCATACCGGCGCCGATGCAGCCACTGCCAGGTTGTACGGCGCATCCGGTGCGTAGTTGCCGTTCTCTTTCTTGACTCCGTAAAACTTGCCCCAGGGAATGAGCAGGAACATCTGAATGTACCAGCCGATTTTACTTCCGCCGCCCTGCACGATGGCATCGGCTTTTTCCTGCGAATCCTTGTTAAGGGCTGTCAGCTTGAAAGCCGTCAGGAAGTGGCCAATCTCGTGAATGGCAATACCGATATGCCAGGACAGATATAGAATGATCAGAGAAACGATTGTTTCTCCGCTGAGAAACATGAACTTCAGCACTTGGAGTTTGATATTAATATCCGGATCGGCAGCAGCGGTTGCAAGCGCCGCTGCGGGAAGACTGAGCACCGAAGAAATAAAAGCAGCGTGAAATGATACGAGCTTGTGGTTCGCGATTACCCAGCCGCGTTCCAAATATCCTGCCGTTTTGGCTCTGGCAGCAGATATACTCGTCAGTCCGCGCCTATTTTTTCTCGCGTTGGCCTTTGCTTCCTCAATTTGCGTCATTCTAACTTTCTCCTTTACTATTTATTGTGCTTTGCCGGCTTCTGCGTTTCGTGGAAATTTTGCCTGATTCATTAAGGATTTTAATCGCTATTCGCTGCACAGGAGCCGTGTTGTTTACCCAGCCACAATGTCCGTTCGGTTGAGCTCACACCGAAGCCGCAAGAGATTACATAGTTTGTCCGGCCAAGTCAAGGCCTGATTCCACAAGTTTTATTGTTCGGTTGCAAGCTCATGAGAGAATAAATATGCCTTTTCAAGCACATTTTACACGGGCTTTTACCAGGGATCGAGTTTTTTCATTGATTGTCTATACCGAAAAAACTTAAAATGTAAAGATGAAAGTGTAAAGCTTGTAGCAATGAATGCTTGGTTTTAGATATGAGAATTCCGTTAACCAAATACGGTTGGCCACAAGTAATACTTTATCCAGCACTGGCTGTTTTTGTAATGGTTATCTGTCTGCTTACAGGTATTATGCTGTTGCCGATTTGGGTTACTGTCGTTGTGGAGTTACTTCTATTAGCTGTGCTAATATGGATTCTGTCTTTTTTCCGCGATCCCTATCGAGAGCGTCCTTCGGAGGATGGCATATTGTTGTCACCAGCCGATGGCCGCGTAACCGATATCGAGGTCGCTGAGGAAAATAATTTTATTGGCGGTGCTGCGTTACGGTTGGGCATCTTCATGAGTGTTTTTGACGTTCACATCAATCGTGCTCCATGTAATGTGAGAGTCGAAAAGATAACCTACAGAAAGGGCCGATACACCAATGCTGCGAACCCCAGCTCTGGACGGGTTAATGAATCCAACGACCTGTCTTTGATTAGAGTAGACAATCCTGCCGATAGACTTGTAGTTAGGCAGATAAGTGGAGCCATCGCCCGGAGAATTGTCTGTGAGGCGAAAGAAGGTCAGAAATTAACCAATGGCCAAAAATTCGGTATGATAAAGTTCGGCTCAAGGACGGAATTCTACGTACCGATTAGTGAAAACATAAAGTGCATGGTCAAGATAGGCGACAAGGTCAAAGCCGGACTAACAGCCGTAGTGAGATATGAGCCATGACAAGATTAAGAACTAAATCTGACAGAAAGCGTTTGTTACGGAGGGTACGAAAACCGCGGGTAAAGAAAATCACTGTCCTGCCATCGCTAATAACGATTCTCAATGGTGTCTTTGGCTTCACAGCCATTATTTTTGCCAGTAGGGGCGCGGAACAGCAGATCGGGCAGTTTTCCTGCTTCGCGCTTGCCGGCTATACAATCCTACTCGCGATGCTTGCGGATATGCTGGACGGTAGACTGGCTCGAATGAGCCAGAGTACATCCAGCTTTGGGGGACAGCTTGACAGCCTTTGTGACATGATTAGCTTTGGTGTGGCACCGGCATTTTTGATGCTCAGAGTTGTGGGGCACGAGATGGAATCCTTAGGTTTTGCCAACGCAGGCTTTATGCAACGCTTTATATGGTTTGCAGCGGCTGTATACATAAGTTGCGCGGCTATTAGACTTGCCAGATTCAATGTCGAAAATGCGGAGAATGAATCTGCACATATGAGTTTTGTTGGCCTGCCAAGCCCAGCTGCCGCAGGTGTAATAATTAGTTTAGTAATATTCGATCAGGAAAAGACACCTGCGCTCAATGCTATTGTTTACATTCTGCCTTTTTTGACCCTGGGCGTTGCTGTTCTGATGGTCAGTAGGATTCAATATCCGCACGTACTGAATCAGTATCTAAAGGGAAAGAAGCCTTTCGCACATCTGATAAGAGCACTTTTGTTCCTTGGGCTGGTTATCTGGAGTATACAAACGGCTTTAGTGCTAATCTTCTGCGGCTTTGCGGCAAGTAGCCTTGTTAAATGGCTGTACTATAAAATAGTCCGCAAGAAAGGCTATTTGACTCTACCAACTGACCCGCTGCCCCGACTTGCGTCGGGAGACGCAGGGGCCAGACAGGCAACTTTGACGGAAACTTCCCATGTTGGAATAGCGGAGCAGGAACACGGATAAAATCCAAAGGCATGAGTTGGTTGTAGGGCTATGTCGGAGAATTCGTGTCAGTTCATTGCCGATTCTGTTATACCATCGCGCTGGCCCAAAGCACTTCTTTCCGGCATTATCTTACTTTGCATATCCTGTTGTTTGGCACCGGATTGGTTTATTCTGTAATACCGTTCAACGATTTCTGTAATGCGCGAGAGAATCTGCCGGCCCTCGGGGCTTGCCTCTAAGCCGACGATTTGCAGACCGAGACATAAGTTTTTGTCGTCTGCCGTCGGCAGGATAGTTCTAATCTGGGCATTGAACATCAAAGGCGTCTCATAAGGCATTGGTGTGAATCGCAGGCCTATAAATTGTCCCTTCTTAAAATTCGTACTTTTTCCATCAACGCAATCTTTTTCGGGTTCGGTTTGGCACGGCACTGCAACCTGTGCGCCACCGGCGGAGATATCAACCAGTCTGCCCTGGTAATATTCGTGGACATTGTCCTTTACTTGACGCTTGTGAGTACGATGCCAAAGGACTACATTTACTTTCAGGGATTCCGGAACATTGACCCTGAAATAGCTTCTTCTTTGTACTACCTCAATCCTGTCTGGCAATGCCAGAATTATGGTCCCGCCCTTGGTTAGCTCAGCAGACGGTTCAAGGCTTACTACTGTCGTATCAAAAACGAATTTGCCATAGGTATACTTAAATGATATCCCGACCGGCTGATTAATCCGGATATTTATAGGATGCGAACTTTCGGCCGGGTAGTAACTCTCGACACTTAATCTATTAAATCCAATATCGGTCAGGACTACTTTAGCTACGTGCCACTTGTCCTTGGATAGATATGACATGATGGCAGGTACTTTTCGTTGAGTTGCTGTTCTGAGGATTTCCTCTGCCTCACGCCCATGGAGCATAACCACCTGGCTCATACAAACCTCCCCAGCAATATATTTTAAGCCCTCCCATCTATTGGCTCTAAGTTTTGTTAAGCTTCGCAGGATGGGAACCTGCAAAACTGATTTCATCATCAACAAAGCTGTTTTTCTCACGATGCGATTCGTGAGTCTTCCCTGGATTTTTGTTGTCTGCGCATTTTGCGGCTTATCCTGCTGCACAGCTTGAGAGGAGCCTTCGCAAAATGTGGTCTTTCTATTACACATATACGTAATAATTCGGCTGGGAGCAAACCACATATAATATGAATTCCCTATCTCCGGTCATCTGTCATTGCTTTTTCGCGGGATGCTGACATTCTTTAATCCTGTAACAGTTGCCTATTTGGCCCGATAACAGGCAATATTTTGTAGCTGACCGATAAGCCCATTAATAACATGTCAAGTCCTATAATCTTTTCTTCACTGTTCGATATACAATGGGAAAACAACAAACTATCTGAGGCGATAATCTGCTCCAAGGCCGGAATCACTATAGGCTCGGCGATAGCACTACGGAGCATGTGGCAGGCTGCGGCAGGCTCCGGCCTACTTATGTAACTTCCGCCGAGGCTTGGGGATTGAAGGGATTTGTTCGCTCCGCCAACAAGGACGAATAGCCATAGCTGACTTGGGGTGCTCTAAATTGGTGAATGGTAATTATGCTTTGTTGAAAAGCCTCACCGTCATTTCGACCGAAGCGACGCGGAGCGTCGCGAAGTGGAGAAATCTACTCAAAAACAGATTTCTCGACTCGCCTTCGGCTCGCTCGAAATGACATTCTGAATTCTTTTCAACAGAGCATGGTAATTAGTGATTGATAAGTGGTTGGTAGCACGTCGTGTCGATTTAACCAATCACCTTCTACCCAACTACCGTTGAAGCAGAATCAAGCCACAAAGGTATTGATAAGGGCTGCGAATCATAATATGCTACGGTACTGGCACAGTCATACCGACTGTGTTGCGGGAGCTAAACTATGCAGAAGAGGCAGTTGGGCAATACGGATTTGAAATTGACTACGGTCGGCTTGGGCACGTGGGCGATGGGCGGGCCCTGGCAGTTCGGCTGGGGGCCGCAAAATGATGATGAGGCGATTGCTGCTGTTTTGGCCGCGCTGGACCAAGGGATTAATTGGATTGACACAGCCCCGATTTATGGGTGCGGGCATTCGGAGCAGCTTATAGGAAAGGCGCTTAAGCAAATAAAAGACCAGCCGTATATTGCCACCAAATGCGGCCTGCTATGGAATGAGAAACGCGAGAAGGTCAATTGCCTCAGGAAAAAGAGTATCCGCCAGGAATGTGAGGCAAGCCTGAAAAGACTCAGTGTCGAAGTGATTGACCTGTATCAAATTCACTGGCCTGATCCGGATGAGGATATTGAAGAGGCCTGGGAGGAAATGGCAAGGCTCGCCGACGAGGACAAGGTCCGGCACTTAGGCGCGTGCAATTCTAATATTGACCAGATCGAGCGGATTCGAAAAATATATCCGGTGGCGTCACTACAACCGCCATATAGTATGCTTCACCGCGAAGTTGAAGATGACTTACTTCAGTATTGTGCCGAGCATAGTATTGGCGTAATTGTGTACAGTCCAATGCAGAGGGGCCTTTTGACCGGCAAATTTGGTCAGGAAAGACTTGCCAATCTGCCTTTGGGTGACCATCGCAGAAGGAATCCTGATTTTCACGAGCCGCAGTTTTCTGCGACATTGGAGCTTGTGGATAAACTCCGTCCAATTGCTGAGCGCAATGGCAGGACATTAGCTCAGCTTGCAATAGCGTGGGTTATGCGACGACCGGAGGTGACCGCAGCGATTGTAGGTGCACGTCGGCCAGAACAGATCGAAGAAACTGCCCCAGCCTCGGACTGGAATCTCAGCAAAGAAGATGTTGAAGAAATCGAGCAGTTGTTGACCGAAAGACAAGCGAAGTTGGCAAAGAAGTAAAGCATTGCAAAGGAACACGCATGCGGGAGAAAAGAGACATCTATGTAAGTCCACTAGTTGAGAGGAACGCCTCGAAGGAAATGGCCGAGCTTTTCGGAGCGCAGAAAAAGTTCAGCACGTGGCGCAGGCTCTGGTTGGAACTGGCAAAGGCACAGAAGAAGCTTGGCCTTAATATAAAACGTAGCCAGATAAATCAAATGGCAAGACACCTCGATGATATCGACTTTGTCAAGGCCGCCCGATATGAGAAGAAGTTTCGTCATGACGTGATGGCGCACATTCACACTTTCGGCGAAGCTGCGCCGAAAGCCGCACCGATTATTCATCTTGGTGCGGCGAGCTGTTATATCGGTGACAACGCGGATTTGATAATAATGCGCCAGGGTATGCAGATTGTGGCTGGCAAGCTCGCTGCGGTAATTGACCTGCTTGGTAAGTTTGCTCAGCAGTATCGTGAGATGCCGACACTTGGCTTCACACACTATCAGCCTGCACAACTAACGACTGTGGGCAAGAGAGCAACGCTATGGTGTTATGAGTTTGTGATGGATTTGCAGGAGATCGAGCACAGAATCGAAAATCTGCCGTTCCGAGGTGCTAAAGGTACGACCGGCACGCAGGCATCTTATCTTGCGCTTTTCGATGGCAAGCATAGCAAGGTAAAGCTGCTTGATAGGATGGTAGCCGAGGTGTTTGGATTTAAGAAGATTTGCGCAGTAACAGGCCAGACATATCAGCGCAAGATTGATACGCTGATAGTAAACGCGCTCGCATCGGTGGCACAGTCCGCACATAAAATGTGCAATGACATAAGGTTGTTGGCGAATCTGAAAGAGATTGAGGAGCCGTTTGAGAAGTCGCAGGTTGGCTCTTCATCGATGGCGTATAAGAGAAATCCGATGCGGTGCGAAAGGGCGACGGCGCTTAGCCGATTTGTTCTTAGCCTGGCAAGCAGCCCGGCGATGACGGCCTCTGAGCAGTGGCTGGAAAGAACGCTGGATGACTCAGCGAATAAAAGAGTCGTGATACCTGAGGCGTTTCTGGCAGTCGATGGAATCCTGGAGATTCTTATCAATGTTACGGATGGACTTGTTGTATATCCGAAGGTAATTGCGGCCAGGATCGCAGCGGAGCTGCCTTTTATGGCAACTGAAAATATCCTGATGGCAGGAGTAAAGGCAAGCGGCAACAGGCAGGAGCTGCATGAGAAAATCCGGTTGCATTCGCACGCTGCAGCGGCACAGGTAAAGCAGTTCGGCAGGCCCAATGATCTTATCGCCAGACTACGTGCGGATGTTGCATTTGCTAAAGTTGACTTCGCTAAGGTTCTGAATCCGAAAGCCTACGTGGGAAGAGCGCCACAACAGGTCGGCGAATTTATCCGAAGTGTCGCGACTCCAATCCGCAAGAAATATCGCAAAGAACTTGGTAGAAAAACTGAACTTAGCGTTTGAAAAATCTAATGCAGACCCCACGTAAAACGTGGGGCTAACTATTTAGCCCGTGGTTTTACCACGGGTTTACAAAAGGAAAAATAGTGACAAGAGATGACCTAATAAAGCTCATCAAGGAAACGGCATACTTGGAAGGTGACTTTGTCCTTCGCAGCGGCAAGCGAAGTAAATACTATCTTGATAAATATCTGTTTGAGACCTGCCCGGATATTCTTAGGGCGCTCGGTGAGGAATTCGCCAGGCACATAACAGAGGATGTTACGTTGATAGCCGGTGCTGAGTTGGGCGGCGTTGCGCTTGCTGCGACAACGGCTATGCAAACAGGCAAGAACTGGATAATCGTTCGCAATAGCAAAAAAGGCTACGGCACCGGCAAACTAATCGAGGGCGTGCTGAAACCAAATGATGTAGTACTGCTTGTTGAGGATATTGCTACTACCGGCGGACAAGTTTTAGAGGCAGCCAAGGTGATTACTGAGGCTGGGGCCAACGTTAAGAAAATTGTCTGCGTTATCGACCGCCAGCAAGGAGCGCAGGAGAATATCACCAAAGCAGGTTATAAGTTCGAATCCATTTTCACAAAAGACGACCTCGGAATAAAAGACCAGGATTGATTGTGTGACAGCCTCGAAGCTCCGTGGGAGAGCCACTATCGCTGGGTTTCTACTAATGAAATGATCTTTTTCGCTATGGTTGACTTGCTTGAGCAAGGCAGTTTCACCCATCGACCATCGCTGATTTTGATTTGCACTGCTGCTCTTTCGGCACCCACCGCAGTTGGAGTATTAACAATTATTATATCAAGGTTCTTGGCTTTCATTTTCTTTTCGGCGCGAGTTCGCAGAGCTTTATCCTCGAGCGCAAAACCAACAATAATTCGTGGCCCGTGGCCCGTGCCCCGTGGCTCGTTTTTGTGTATCCCTGCCCATTTAAGGATGTCCGGCGTAGGTTTTAATTTTAGGGTCAGAGCTTTGCTGGTTCTTTTGATCTTGTTCTTATAAGCCCGCACCGGCGTATAATCCGCTACGGCCGCTGCCATAATCAGGCAATCGCATTTTGGAAAAAACTCCTTAACGGCATTAAACATATCCTGCGCACTTTCGACCCCTACAAATTCCATTCCTATCGGCGGTTGCAAATCAGATGCGCTGATAAGTGTCACCTTATGTCCTGCATCAAACGCCGTATTCGCTAGGGCGTAACCCATCCTGCCACTGCTTGCGTTGGAAATGAAGCGGACAGGGTCAATATATTCACGCGTACCACCTGCTGTAATTAAAATTTGCATATGATTTTTCAGTAGAAAAACCCCACGTGAAACGTGGGGCTAAATACTAAATATTTAGCCGGCGGTTTCACCGCCGGTTTGCCTTGCTCCATGATTAATCTTCGTTGCAATTTTTTCAATGGCCTTGAAAATATCTCGTGGTTCTGCCATTCTGCCGATGCCCTCCGCGCCACAGGCAAGCCGACCTTCAACAGGGCCAATCAATTCAAAACCTATTTCTTTTAATCTCTCAATATTGTGCTGCACGGCCGGATTGTGCCACATATTACTGTTCATAGCGGGAGCCCAAAGCACAGGCTTCGACCAGCAAGCACAGAGCGTTGTGCTGAGCAATTCGTCGCAAATACCATTTGCGACTTTGGCGATAATATCAGCAGTTGCAGGTGCCACGACAATGATGTTGGCCCAATCCATCAACGCTATATGGCTGTTTTTGTATTGATCATGTGTACTCCACAAATCAGTGTAAACCGCAGAACAGGTAACTGCCTCGAAGCTTTTTGGACCAACCAATCGGCACGCGTTTTCTGTCATTACAGTCTTAACCGCAGCACCGCTACCTGTCAAACTACTGGCTAGTTCAACCGCCTTGTACGCGGCAATTCCACCGCTGACGCCCAGCAATATGTTTAAGCTCTCAAGGTTTCGTCGTGTCATAAAAAATATCCGCGCTTACGGACAAACAGGTAATCAAGATTGTTGCCTTAGTCTTTTTGCGACGCAGCATTGTTAGGTGCACCTTCGACGGTTATCTTGTCCTGCAGAATTTCTTGGACTACGATTTCAAGCATTGTTTTTCCCTCGACATTCTCGATCAGCGGCCGAGAGCCTTGCAGCAGTTCAGTCATTCGCCGTTGAACAAGCGCCGTTAATTTGAATTTTCCGCCCACTTTGTTGACCAATTCTTCACTCTTGAGTTCATCCAACATTACTTATCTCCAAAGTCTGCCCTGGTGTATTCACTATTTTCGCGTAACACGGGTCCCTGAATAATCTGTACTAATTCATTTATGGCTTGCTCAAGATTGTCGTTTATAACCATATTATCATAATATTGCCATGCAGCAGCTATCTCACTGCTTGCTCCGTCCAATCGTTCTTCGGCGGTCTGCGTATCATCCCTGCCCCTGCGGTTCATACGATCGGCAAGGGTCTTTGCGCTCGGTGGTAAAATAAAGATCATCATAGCATCTGGGTAAAGTGCCTTTGCCTGTTTGGCGCCCTGCACATCGATTTCCAAAATTACGGTCTTACCAGCATGCAGGGCTTCTTCAACTTTATCCTTTGGAGTTCCATAAAGATGTCCAAAGACTTCCGCGTGTTCGATAAATGAGCCCTTTTCGAGCCGTTCCTGAAAGTCTTGCTCTGATATAAACCAATAGTCTTTTCCGTGAGTCTCGCCCGGACCTCCTGGCCGGGTCGTAGCGGAAATGCTAAGATAAATATTGCTCAGCCGTCTTGCAACTCCCTTACATACCGTGCTCTTGCCTACGCCGGAAGGTCCGCTCACTATTACAACTTTACCTTGTTGTGGGCTGCTTTGCATGTTTGGCCTTGCCTAAAATATGCGGGGTTAGCTCGGTGGTTTCTACTCTATATTCTGAATCTGTTCTTTGAGCCGGTCTATTCGGCATTTGATGTCTACCACGCAACGGCTGATCTCGGTATCTGAGGCTTTACTGGCGATTGTGTTGGCTTCTCTGAGCATCTCCTGACTTATAAAATCCAGCTTTCTCCCGGCCTGTTCATTCGTCCGGCAACTCTGGTCAAACTGTTGCAGATGGGAATCCAGCCGCGCAATCTCCTCGGATATATCCGATTTGTCAGCTAAAATTGCCACTTCTCTGGCAAGCGTCTCTTCATCCAGTTTTAGTTTCGCCTCTGATAGCAGCTCATTTACTCTTCTCTTTAATCTCTGTGCGTATTCCTGTAGGACTGTCTGGCTGCGAGCACGTATCTGCTCCAGATAGCCCTTCATTGCCTCACGCTGGTTTTTCAGGTCAGCTTCCAGGAATTGTCCTTCTGCGGCACGCATTTGCTTGAGCTTGTCTATTGCCTCTTGAGTAATATTCAAAGCTACGGTCTTAATCTGTTTGGCAGTCTCTTCGTCCGGCAATGTTGGCCGAACCATACCCGGCAGGTTCAGTAAGCTGCCGATATCAATTGTGCCATCAATATCCGTGCTGGAACCAATCCGCCTCAATTTCTTTATGACTGTCTGCAATGCTGTTTCATCGATATCAAAAAGCGTATTGGCAGATACCCCTTTTAACCTTAGCACATAATTGATTGTCCCTCTTGAAAGATTCTGTCGCAGTAATCTTTCAATATCCTCTTCCAAAAACAACACAACATCCGGCAGTCGGATTATGGCCTTAAGATAACGGTTGTTGACTGATTTAATCTCAACGGCGTAAATAACGCCGTTGACTTCACCTTCCGCTTCGCCATAACCAGTCATGCTGTTTATCATAGTACCGCACTTTCAAGTTAAATATAAGTGTAGCTCTGTAGATGACGGGACTCGGATCAAGTTCAACACTGTTTATCAAAAAGGCGCTGTCCCTTAGCCGCCAAGCAAATTTGCATCAGTATCTTCTTCAATATCGCCGATTGGGGTTTCACTATCAGGAACCGGGGTCTGTGTTTCATCACTTGGTGGTAACTGTGTTTCGGCCGGCTGTGTCTGTGGAACCGGCGGACCCACATCATAGTCACTGATGCTTGGTCGATAGAATTTCGCCATCAACACCGCCAATGTAAGAAAAATGCCGACCAAGACTATCGTAATCCAGGTAAGGAAGTCTCCGGTTTTGGAACCTAGGATGTTACTGGCCATACCGCCGCCGAACGCTGCACTCAAACCGCCACCTCTACCTTTTTGGATCAAAATAATGAGAATCAGAGCTACCGAGCAAAAAATAAAGAGCACGGCAACTACTTTCATAATAAAGCCTACTGCTAATAAAGGTAAAAAAATCATACCGTCACCCTGAAAAAGAATTGAAAACTTAAAGCTAAAAGCGAAACAGCTCTGTAATCAAAAACATTGCCGCAATATTCTGAGTTTGCTCAATTTCAACTTTTCCATATTTACGCAGCCGAGCGGATTATTGCAAGAAAATCATCTGCATTCAAGCTCGCCCCGCCGACCAGCAGGCCATCTACGTCAGGCTGGCTCATAAGCTCCGCCGAGTTACCGGGCGTTACTGAACCACCATAGAGAATGCGCGTTTCTTCGGCCAGCTCGCTATCGTACATCTCGGCCAACAATTTACGCACAATGTCATGCACTTCTTGCGCCTGCTGTGATGTTGCGGTTCGTCCAGTTCCGATTGCCCAGACCGGTTCGTATGCTATTGTTACTGCGGAGACCTTTTCTGTACTCAAACCGGCCAGGCCGTTCTTGAGCTGTCGGGTTACTACCTCTTCGGTTTTGGACGCGTCCCGCTCTGACAGCAACTCACCCACGCACAATATCGGCAGAAGACCACCACTAATAGAAGCAGCGACTTTCTTGTTGATTAGTTCATCAGTTTCACCGATCACATGTCGGCGTTCCGAATGTCCGCATAAAGTGTAAATGCAGCCAATGTCTTTTAGCATGGACGCGCTTATCTCGCCAGTAAAGGCGCCTTTGGGCTCAAAGTAAACATCTTGAGCCCCCACCGCAATGTTAGAGGCGCTGACGGCTTGAGCAACAGAGTGTAAGTAAACAAAAGGCGGAAAAACCGCTACTGTTATGTTGTGGCCCACCAATTCCGATGAATCAGAGGCTACGCGCCTGGCAAGATTCACGCTGGTGTGAGTGTCGGTATTCATCTTCCAGTTGCCGGCCACGAATGGTTTTCTCATTATAGTCTCCCGATCATAGTTCTTCGTTCATTGTTCGTCGACGAACAACAAACAGAGAACTACGAGATAGATTAAAGCAGTTCTGTCGCCCGAGGAAAACTACCAAGCATCGAAAGTTGCAGGCAATGTTTGCCTGCCTCTTCCAAACCCTTTATGACGTGTTTATCAATTCGATGTCCAATAAAATCCACGAAGAAATAGTATTCCCACTGTCTTTTTCTGCTGGGCCTGGATTCTATATTTGTCAGGTTTATGTTGTACTTTTTGAAGACTTCGAGTACATCGGCCAGCGCACCAGCCTTATGAGCGGTGCTGAACATTATGGCAGTTTTATCTTCGCCAGTTGGTTTGGCGTCTTCACGGCTGACTACCAAGAATCTTGTTATGTTATTGGTTATGTCCTCGATATTTTCGCAAATGATTTTCAGGCCGTATAACTCTGCGGCGATCCTGGAACCGATTGCTGCGGCACTCGGTTCTTCAGTGGCCATTTGTGCCGCCTTAGCGGTTGAGGCCACAGCAATGGTCTGTGCATCTTTGAACGTAGCACTGAGCCAATTCCGGCACTGAGCAAAGACTTCCGGCTTGGAGTAAATCTTTTCGATCTTTTCCAATGGGCAGTTTGCCAAAAGGTTGTGATGGATCGCCATCAGCACCTCGGCACAGACATTCACGTTAGAATCAATTAAGGCATCGAGCGTTTCTATTACGCCGCCACCCATTGTATTTTCAACCGGAACAAGTCCCAAATCGCAGTGCCCTTTACTGACTTCGTTAAAGATGCTTTTGATGTCGGCTAACGGCTCGTATTCAACACTTTGTCCGAACTTGAGCATGGCTGCGGTGTGGCTGAAGCTGCCCTGCGGACCAAGATAGCCTATTCGCAAAGGTCTCTCCAGAACAAATGAGCCACTCATTAGCTCACGCCAGATTGCTACCATAGTCCTGTTTAATAATGGACCTGTATTGACCTGGATGATCTTTTCAAGAACCTGCTTTTCGCGGTCCGGCGCATAGACAGGCTTGTCCGTCTCGTTCTTTAGTTTACCGATCTCGACAACAACACGCGCACGCTCATTAAGAAGCTGCACAAGTTGAGAATCGAGTTCGTCTATCCGCTTTCTAAGTTCTTCAAGGGACATTCTTGAAAACAACCAAACAAACCAAGCCAAAAACACCCATGGCACATCCAAGAGGCCTCATTGTGCATACCATGTCTCTGGCTGCTCGGTCTTGCACGCTACCAACAGATTTAGTCATTTTTTATAAAAGCGTTTTTGTTTAACAGAATTTTGCCCTTGCGTCAATGAATTTCGGCACTTAGATAGAATATTTGGGCATTAAGGCCGGTAAAAATGGGAGAAACACCAAGATATACGATTTTCAAAACCAGATGGGGCTACTTTGGCCTGGCGGGTACTGAAATTGCTCTTTATCGAAGCTGTCTACCAGGATTGGGATTCGACGAAGTCACAGCATCCATCTTGAACAGAATCAAGGTCAGCAACGAAGTTACTGCCAAGTATGATAAAGGCTTTTTCAGGCCTCTTCAGGAAAAAATAGCTGCGTATTTTGAAGGTGCTTGTATAGAGTTTGACATAAATATGCCGGTTGCTTTGAATGGCCTTAGTGATTTTGCTTGCTCGGTTCTGACAGCCTGCAGATATATCATATTCGGCCAAACAATAAGCTATTCTGCATTGGCAAGCAAGTTGGGCCGAACGCATGCCGCCAGAGCCGTAGGCAATGCACTGGCGGCAAATCCACTGCCGCTTATCATTCCTTGCCATCGGGTGATCCGCAGCGATGGAAAGCTCGGCGGATTTTCTGCGCCAGGTGCAACATATCTCAAGAGAAAGATGCTGTCACTTGAGCAGGCCACATTAAGAAATTGACCTTTTGTTTCTGGTCTTGGAACAGAGATTTCATTTGACATTTACCACGAAATTACATATCAACGAGATTCGTACAATAATGAAGTGTTTTATGCAAGCTCTGGAAGGAGACCAAGATGCGCACAGTAACTATCACATTCTTCACGATGACGATTTGTTTGCTTGTAGTCGGCTGCGGAACCCTCGGCAGCAAATCAGAAGGTACTGAGGAGATTGAAGCCGCTGCCAAACCTAAACCGGTTTTTGAGACGAAGATTGATATTATGTTAGAAATGGAAAAGAAGGAAGCAGCCAAGGCTCCCACTGGCAGAACAGGACCATATACAATTGACACTCGTTGGATGGGTAATGATGGATTCGTGGTCAATTGGTTAATCGTCGGGCCATTTCCAAATCCAGGCGAAAGACCTGATAACCAAGGCTACGATACCGATTACCTTAAGGACTTTGGCGGCGAAATAGGCCATATCCCGGCTGCCGATATGGAAATAGCAAAGCCGGATGGCACTATTGTGAAATGGCAGCCATATAAGTCACCAGGCCCTACAATAGATTTCTTTATGGTCGGTCCCCTTGCTCTGGATTATAGCCAAGAGGATGTCCTGACTTATTCAGCGTGCTGGCTGGAATGTGAAGAGGATGTTGATGTTGAGATAAGGGTCGGCTCTGATGACGGCTACAAACTGTGGCTCGATCACAAGCTACTTGGCGCGGAGCACGTTTACCGGGCATGTGAAATTGACTCGGAAAGCTATCCTGTCAAACTGACAAAGGGAATGCATCTTCTGCTTATTAAGGTTGATCAGGACTGGGGAGATTATCAGTTCATAATGCGCGTGGTATTACCTGATGGAAAAGCTGCGCCGGGCGTTAGGGTTTGGAATTGATAGACTGAAGCCTAATCAAAAGAATTCGGATATCCAAACCCGCAGTTTCGCCACCGAAACTAACAAAAAAGCCGAGCTTAAAACCCGGCTTATGTAATAAACACTATTTTTTCTAAGCACATCCAACTACAGCGCGACTTCGCCCTCGCCGGACGAGCCTACTTTGGCAAATCCTCCGGTGCCGAATCTTCAACATGCAGGTCGCCGTAGATGACACGATAAGTATCCGAGCCTTTCGGCCGATACAAGAATACTGCGGTGCTAGCATCACCAAATTCCACACCCTTTCCAACATAGTGCCAGTCGGCACCGCTCGGCTCAAGTTGTTGAAAGAACACAAAACCTCGCCCAAACGACATACCAAGCTGCGCTTGTTCTTCTTCGGACATGCCCAACTGGTCAGCTTCATCTTCGGTACGCGGAGCCATGTTCGTCAACTGCGAAGTCAGGTTCATCAAATCTTCAAGGCTAATATTGTCCGGGAACCTTCCACCGAGTACATACTCGGCCCAAACTCGCAGGACAACAATGAAATCCTGCTCGTTGAACTCAGTCCAATCCTGTTCCTCCTCGTTCAAGGTATAACCTGCAGGCACATCCATGCTAACCAGCGATTCGTCTACCGGCACATCAAACTCGATATTTTTGATAATGGTTTGTGTCTGTCCCTGGAGTAATTCGATGCGTATCGGCAGGGCTGTCTCAAGATCAGCCCAGATCGTCAGTTCTATATCGCTCACATAGAACCCGATAGCTTCACGGCCATCAATCTCCCGCTCGCCAAGCTCCTGGACGGGTATATTAGGATTGTCCTCTATTTTAGCGACAATATCTCGGACAAGACCCAGGTAGCTTCTGGTTCCTTCCTGAAGAGGACCCTTTATGTCCATATATATCGCGCCTTTATCCGAAGGGCCCAGTGTAAGCATCTTGGCATTGTCCAGATCGAGGATTAAGATGGTTTCCATGTTCGAAAATGTTCTTCTGATTCTTGACCCGACGATAATGTCGTGCATAACCGGCCCCGTTTCTTCGCTGCCCACAATGAAATCAAGAACCACCGTTCGCGCATTGAGAATCGGTTCGATTACCTTAGCAAAGGTTACAGTTGCTCCGAATGGATTGCCAATAGAATGTAATCCAATAAACACCACAATAATTATCGCGGCAGCGATGGCCAATTGTGTTATTCTGCTTTTCATGATTACTCTCCAGATATTCTGTTTTCTGCCAACCTCGCTTGACGCTTTCAAGCGAGTTTTCTGTTCCCGAATGATTTGGTTCATCACACCGTCTTCAAGATCGCTGCCAGCCAGCACCTCGCCATTAGTGACCAGACGGTCTTGGAGCTCGTTAAGTTGAGCCGTCTCCGCCCGGCAGGAAGCACAATCCTTGAGGTGCCCTGCGACTGCACGGTTTTGAGATTCGTCAAGTAATCCTTCGATATATCCGACTAAGAGTTCTTTGCATTTTGCGCAGTTCATTTTTACACCTCATATACTTCTGCCTGCTGCTGCAGCGTTTTACGCAGCATGGCATAGGCTCGTGATAATGTTTTTGTAACTGTACCCAAAGGCATATCAAATCGCTCAGCTATCCTATTGCAGGAATGTCCGCCGTAATATCGTAGCAGAACAATCTTCCTGTACGCATCAGGCAGCTCAGCGATTGCCGATTCGAGAGCATAATCCTGTGAGAGTTCCGGGCTCACAGCTTCCTGCGAGAATGAGCGGACGATTTCTCGCTGGCGTTGGAGCTGCTCTTTTCTTTGGCACTCTTTCACCACATGGTCAGCGATGCCGAGCAGCCAGGAGAAAAATTTTCGTGGCTCCCTGAGCTTCTCCATGCCGAAATAGGCTCTTACAAAACTCTCCTGAGCAGCCTCTTCGGCGGCTTCTCTATTACCCAACTTGCCAGCCAGGTGGGCAAGCAAAACCGCCTGATAGCGCCGCACAATATGACGAAAATCGTCCGGATGACCATCCAAACAACGCTCAATATAATATGTGTCACTCTCAGACATCTGCGTACCTCGAAAAATCTCTAAGGATTCGTGTTCTCACTATATAGTGCGGGATGGGCCTGATTTGCGACAGGAAAATTAAAAAAAGCAGGTGATCAGAAGGAAGAATGCCGAAGTTAGAATTCTGAATTCTGTTTTCTAAATTCCGTATTATAATTCAAAATGAAATCAATCCCATTTGTGCTTTCTGACACGGTCAAGAATTTTCTGCGCGCATCTAAGCGCCGCCAAGCCTTCCTCTGCGCTAACCTCGGGTGCAAAAGATTTATCTTTGACCGCCCGCAAAAAGGCCTCCTGCTGCAGCCGTACCGGTTCTTTATCATCTATCTCAAGCTGCTCAATGTGCAACAAATCAGGCCAATTTACCCTTGTTAAATCAAAACCTCCCATCTCTCGATGCTTTTTTATCCACTCGACGACATTGGTGTTTGGATCGGCCTTGATTATGATGCCCGTCTTTTTAAGATAATCGACGCTTAGATATGCCTGGCGGGTAAAGACCCTCACTCTTCTCTCTGTCCTCAAAGCGAGCCTCGAAGCAGTGATATTCGCGATACAGCCATTTTCAAAAACAAGTCTTGCGTTACAAATATCCTCAGCCTCATCAATCACACCAACGCCCACAGCGTCAACCTTTTTGACCTTGCTTGCTGCCAGCGATAAGATGATATCTATATCGTGAATCATCACGTCAAGTACTACCCCAATATCGGTCGAACGGAACGGATATGGACTCACACGGTGAGACTCAATGAATTTCGGTTCTACACTAAGTCGCTTCATGGCCTGAACTACTGGATTACAACGTTCCGAATGACCCACAGCTACCACAGCATTATTCCTTCGGGCCAAAGACACAATCCTTTTTCCTTCTCTTACACTCGCTGCAAGCGGCTTTTCAATCAGAACAGGAATCCTTTTCTTGATAAATACTTTTGCCAACTTCAAATGCGTCACGGTCGGAGTTGCTATTGTGACCGCATCTACCTTATCGAGGATATCCTCACAATTTGTATAGGCCGAACAGTTGTACTGCTGTGACAATTGCTGAGCCTTGTTAACGTCAACATCGACCACAGCGACAAGTTCGCTATCAGGTAATTGACTGTAAACTTTAGCGTGTATGGCGCCCATTTTGCCGGCACCTACAACAGCGGTACGTATTTTTTTATCTTTCATCTTGTATCTTGCATCTCGCTTCACGATTCATGATCCACGAGATACGCGCCTTTAGCGCCTTAATGTTTCAAGGTGCCTTCCAAAGCGATGTTGACTGCTTCTTATTATCGCATTAATCATTGCTCTGACATTTTCATCGAGCCAATCTTCTTGAGCCAGCGCCTCTGCATTTTTCAGAAGCGCTCCTCCCCGACGATAGAGCTTTCTGTACGCCTGGCAGATTCGTTCTTGCTGTTGCGCATCCAGCCCCGCTCGTACCAGACCTCGCTGATTAACGCCTCGAACTCGCATTGGATAGTGTCCACTTGCAACAAGAAAAGGTGGAACATCCCGATTAACACCAGCAAATCCTGCTATGTAGCTCCATTCGCCGATAGTGACAAACTGGTGTATCGCAACCATGCCACTGAGCCAAGCACCGGTCTCTATCTTGCAGTGCCCGCCTATCTGCGTATAGTTGGTGATAACAGTCTTGTCTTCAAGCATACTGTCGTGACCGATGTGCACACCAACCATAAGTAAGTTGTCATTTCCTATTCTCGTGACCGAATCCTCGTAAATGCTCGGATGAATTGTCACCTGCTCATGAAAGACATTCCTGTCACCTATAACAAGCTTTCCAAACTTGGAATTCGGACCCAAACCGAGTGTCTGTGGCACGCCCCCAATTACACTATAAGGATAGAAGTAGTTGTCCATGCCAATTCTGACATTCTTTTCAATCATGACATTGGCAATAAGGACCGTCCCGGAACTAATCGATGCTCCACTACGAATAACACAGTTCGGCCCAACCGTAACGTCGGTATCCAACTGCGCATCTGTTTCGACTACAGCACTGGGGTGTATTTGAGCCATCCTGTTTTTAATCGTCCTATAAAGGAAAACACTAAGCATCTACCCTGGTCACACTCTCTCATCGTCAACGAGCATAAACTTAATCTGTGCTTCGGCAACGACCTTATCGCCCACCAGGGCCTTACATTGACAATGGGCAGTCCTTCTCCTGATCCTTATCGTCTCAGCTGTAAGAATTAGCTGATCACCAGGGACAACGGCTTTACGCAACTTCACACCATCCATGCTCAATAGTACCGCCAACTGGCCTGTGTGCTCAAGTCTTTGCGCAAATAGTAAGCCCGAAACCTGTGCCATTGCCTCAACGATAAGGACGCCGGGCATAATCGGAGTACCTGGAAAGTGCCCCTGGAAAAACTGCTCATTGAAAGTTACGTTTTTCACCCCCTTAATTCGCGTGTCACCTTGAATCTCGATGATCTTGTCAACGAGCAAGAAAGGAAATCTGTGGGGCAGAATCTTCTGGATTCTACGGATATCGAGAACCGCATCTGTGCCGAACTTCTGAATACGTTCGAGCCTTTGTGCCGCTTCATAGAGTTTCCTTACGAGCTGCTGGTTTAGCGAGTGTCCGCTTTTTTGGGCTATGATCCTGCCGAAGACAGGCCGACCTACAAGCGCAAGATCACCAATTAAATCAACAATCTTGTGTCTGGCACACTCATCGGGAAACTTGTAACTATTCTTGATTGGACCGTCTGAGTTGATAACCAGAACATCACGAGGCCCAAGGTGTGTTCCCATCCCTCGTGCTTGAAATTGCCTTGCCTCAGCCTCAAGCAGAAACGTCCGTGCCGGTGCCAAACTCTTCTCGAAGACATCCGGGGCAAGCCGACAGCTATAAGTTTGCCTGCCAATACCTGTATGACCATTGTAATCCAGGTCGTAAGTGACGTTGAGACTACCATCTATGTTAGGAAGCGCATATATCGACGCGTTACCGGCGGAAACTGTGATCGGTTCATTTATAACAAATTCCTTGCGACTGCTATTTTGCTCAGCAACACCGATGTTTTTTAGTATCTTGAAATACTCGGCACTGCTGCAATCTGGGGCCGGCAATTCTACGCCATCAACCTCAACGATCACATTATCAATCTCCATCGCGCTAATCGCGGCCAGGCAATGCTCAACAGTCTCAATATTCACATCGCCTTTCTTTATTGTAGTGCGACGACTGCGCTCGGCAAGATTAGGCGCAATGGCACTGATGCGCACCGGCTCTGGGCCGTCAATTCGGACAAAAACGACGCCGGTATCCTCTGAAGCCGGTCGAAAAACAACCCTCGCATCCTTACCCCCAAACATACCTTTGCCGCTAATTTTTCCCTCACCCTTTATGGTTTTCTGCAGTTTCAAGTTTTTCCACCCTTTTAGTCAGGCGCTTGACCTGCGAAGCAAGCTTCGGCAAACGCAGTATATGTGCAACCAACCGTGCTGCTTCTTTTACATCGACAGCAGGCGTCCAGGCCAACTTCTGCTTGGGTCCGACATTGCTCATTACGCCGGCTTGAGCGCCTATCATTGTGCCGGCTCCTATCTCTATATTATCTGCTAAGCCAACCTGCCCACCTAATACAACGCCATCTCCAATCCTGCAACTACCTGCAACGCCGACCTGTCCGGATATTAGGCAGCATTTACCAATCACTACATTATGTGCAATCTGCACGAGATTATCTACTTTTGTTCCAGCGCCAATAACAGTATTAGTATTCCCGAATTTGGCCCTATCAATACAACAATTTGCCCCGATTTCAACAAAATCCTCGACTACAACGCCACCGTTGTGCGGAACAAGTCGGTGGGCACCATCAATAAACACATATCCAAAACCTATCGAGCCAATGGTACTGTTGGCCTGAACAATAACGTTGCTGCCCAAGGTGCAATTATGATAAACAACGACGTTGCTATCAAGGCGGCAATTTCTGCCAATCCTTGAGTTCTCGCCTATCCTGCACCCACTGCTAACTGAGCTATTTTCGCCGATTTCAACATTTTCGTCGATTGTTACGTACGCACCGATCGACACGCCTCGGCCTATCTGAACATTTTGTCCGATTTTAGCGGTTGGATCAATCCCTTCAGGGGAACGTTTCAAAATCGGTGCGAAAAGACTCAACACACTTATCAAGGCAGCATCAACATTCTTAACTACTAACTGAAGCTTGGCCAAATCCTTGATCCGACTGCCAACAATCACCGCCCCGGCGGCTGATTGACCAACCGTTTCTGCATGCTTCTGATCCTTTACGAAGGTAACATCATTCTCGCGAGCGGCTCTAATTGCCGACACATCGGTTATTTGAATATTACGATCATTAGGACCACCAACCAACTCAGCTCCGATGTGCTTGGCTAATTGTTCGACAGTCAGTTGCATCGTCGAGCAAACTTCCCTCGTGCATATTTCGTAATGTTTTAGTTGCCTTTACAAGCCGAGCCAAAGTTCATTCTTGATTTTCTGCGTCTTCTTTGTCTAATTGAGCTACTACTTCAGCAGTAAGGTCGACACAGCCCTCGCTGTAAAGTAACTTATGTGTACTGATAGCCAGCATGAGCTCTTCACCCGTGACAGGAAACTGAGGCTCAGTGTTCTCAAAAACCAACTCCAGGCCCTTTTGCTTAGCCACGTCCTTTGTTATCCGCAGAGCGTCTTGGTAGAGCTGCTCGGTCCATTGCTTGTGCTGGAATGTTTGCTGCTGTTTAAGGTACTCCTGCCGGGCATCAAGTCGGGCGCGCTTGTCCAGCATTGACCGGATCTGTTCCAGATAATCATTAGTGCCAGGCTTTAACGTTTTCATCGCAGCTTCTTCAGCTTCAACTTCTTTCGCTAGATTTTCCAGCTCCTTTCGTATCTGGCTCTGTTCTGCCATGGCTTTCGTCCTGTACCGGACGTTTCTTTTACAGTTATCAAAGACCTGTCTAACACTGACGATCCCAATTCTTAACGATGTACCTGAAGTATTTGATTCAGCCCAACCATATTGGTAACCTAGTGACAAAACAACTATGCCCACAAGGCAACCAATAATAATAGCAGTCCTGATTTTCATAATTACTCCTTATTATCACTTTCCTTTTTTACTTTTCAATACAGCGTACCTACTGAGAAGCTAAAAACTTGCACTTCGTCAAGTTCGTCTTTCCTAAGCGGAGTAGCAAGCTCGAATCTCATCGGCACCGGGCCAAACCATTGCGGTATCAATATCTGTATGCCGGCACCAATAGAGACACGATATGGGCCTGTATCAATTGTGCCGCTGTCGACGAATAATAAGCCCGCAAAATTATCTCCGATCAAAGGTACCGTCACCTCCGCCTTAGCCAAAAATATCCAATCACTACCTATTGGATCTATGCGCTGCGGGATGGCAACACCTGTCTGCAAGCCCCTGGTGCTTACACCCCGATACTCAAAACCTCTTATGCCGTATGAACCTGTACCACCGGCATAAAACTTCTCAAAAGGTGGAGCATCACTTGTAGTGGTCGCTGCAAAAAGCTTGGTCGAAAGAACGGTTTTGCGTCTGAGGACGTCCTCATAGAGTGGTGTGTAACGTACATAATTTCCGGTCAATATTCCAAAAGTATGATCTCCGGTTAACTGTTCATAACTGGCGCTAAGACTATAGCCTGAACTCGGATTGAACCGGTTATCGACCACAGTTTTTCCGGTTTCAAGCTTGGCACCAAAAAACGCGTTGTTACCTGCAACATCTATGATCTCCTGCGGCGCGTCA
Source organism: uncultured Pirellulales bacterium (assembly GCA_964519995.1). GTDB lineage: Bacteria > Planctomycetota > Phycisphaerae > Sedimentisphaerales > Anaerobacaceae > CAZFLY01. Next base: position 154,312 of record CAZFLY010000001.1, read on the forward strand.
GAATCGAGACTCTGAACGTCCACATTTTCAGCTCGAAATCCAATGCTTCTTCGCCAACGCTCTTTACGGCGCTTTTCAAGCCCAACATAGCCCCTGAGTCTCTGCTCGTCATAACTTTCCCTCCACCTTCCCCAGCTTGACCCGGCTACATCCAGTTGTATCGGCCTGTCACGGAAATATGGATCGCTGAAGTTGACCGAATACTGGCTGACTTCGGTCCCCGGCTCAAGCGAAATTCTCATAGTCTGCCCGGCTCCTCTGAAGGCCTTCATGGTAATAAGTTCACTAAAACTATCAGGCCAGTCTGTAATGTCGAAATTTCGCTGCTGATAAACCAATCTACCAATCACACCACTATCACTACTGACCCCTACGCCTGGCATTATCATACCGGTCATTCCTTCAGTGATGTCTACTCTGACATCCTTCTGATTAGGATCGTTACTGTCGGGCTCGACAGGTCTGATTATTACTTCGTCAGCCAAAGTTATTCTTTTGACGTAACTCTCTAACTTTCCCCCTCCCTCTTTGGGTGCCATATCGGCATTGTACAACTGGCCCGGCGTAAAATCGTACTCGTCGAGGATGCGCCGCACGACTTTATCGCGTGTCCGTTCGTTGCCGGTTATATCGATTTGTCCGATCCGAAACTGCCTGCCCTCGCTAATCTCAAACTTAACATCAACAACACTAACATCGGTCTCAAGAACAAATTGGGGCTTCTGCAAGACCTCGGCGTCAACGAAACCATGCTCACGATAAATCTTTGTAAATCGCTCGGCATCTGAATCAGCTTTCTCTTTCAGATAAACCTGTCCCTGCTTTAACTCCACCTCTGATTGCAGCTTTGTATCATCAAAGTATTTATTGCCCACGAATATTATTTTGCCGACATGATATGTGGGGCCTTCATCAATGATGAAAGTGACACTTACTTTGCTTTTATCTGTAGTAAATTCCTTCTTGGCTTTTATGCTGTTATTAAGGTAGCCATGTTCGTAATAGCGCTGACGCAATTTTTCCAAATCTTCTTCAACAGCGTCTTCAGTGTAATAAAACGGCCAGTACAGCCACTTCTTTTCCTTTGTCTTTATCAGCTTCTCAAGTGTACGGGTACGCATAGCCTTATTACCGACAAAGTTAACGTCTCTTATCTTGATCCTCGGGCCCTCCTTCACAAGGTAAAGCAGCCTACCCTGCGATAACTGCTCGTAATCAAGATCAACCTCAACAAAGGCATACCCGATCTTACGATAAACCTCAATAACGGTCTGTCGACCATCATCTGCCAGATACGGATCGAGCCGATCACCCAGCTTGAAGCTCAACCGCTGGCGTAGAACCTTGTCGGTAAACTTGCGATTGCCGATAAAATTGATCGCCTTGACTATGTCTGTCCGGTTGCTATCCACAATTGACGGCTCTATCTGCTCTGTTTGTGTCGATATATCCAAAGCGTTAGAAGTACTTCCGGTTGCTATGCGGTTCTCCTGAATAGATGCGCAAGCTGAGCCAACAAGCAAAAACGATATAAAAACCACAAAAATCGCATCCCGCATCTGGTATCCTATTAATTGAACTGGACCCAATAGAGGCGAACTAAAACGGCACAGCTTGCTCTTCTACTACAGAGGCATTGGCATTCTCGAAACGCGTACACCTTTCTCTGAAGGTCAGCTTGACAGTACCGGTGGGCCCATTACGCTGCTTGGCTATTATCAGTTCGGCAGTGCTGTCCGGCTGATAATCATCTTCGCCACGGCGGTAATAGTCCTCACGGTGCAATAGCATCACAACATCAGCATCCTGCTCTATGCTACCGCTCTCACGCAGGTCACTCATTCTTGGCCGATGACCTTCTCTGCCTTCGGGAGATCGATTCAACTGACTGAGGACTACAACGGGAATGTTCAGCTCCCCGGCCAGCGCCTTGAGGTATCTCGAAATTGCTGCGATTTCCTGCTGACGGGACTCAACTCTGCTGGAGCCCAAATGCATCAACTGCAGATAGTCCACGATGATGCATTTGATGTTTTGCATACTCTTGAGTCTTCTGGCCTTTGCGCGGACTTCCAGAGGAGTTAACGTTGAAGCATCATCAATATAAATTGGTGCATCAGAGATCGCCCCACAGGACTCAACCAGCTTCTGGTAATGCTCGGTGCTGAGCATTCCTTTCCTGACCAACTGAGCATCGATGGCGCTGTGACTACAAAGAAACCTCTCTGCCAATTGCTGTCTGCCCATCTCCAGAGAAAATATCGCCACTGGAATCTTCTCTACAACGCCAATATGTTCAACAATATTTAGTGCCAGGCTAGTCTTTCCCATGCTGGGTCTGCCAGCGATGATTATCATCTCGCTGTTCTGCAAACCACAGGTCAAATCGTCAAGTTCATAGTAGCCCGTTGCCAAACCCGTGACATGGCTTCCTTCGCGCCTCTCTATCAGCTCATAAACGCGTGTAATCAAATCATCAAGTGCAACAGCCGCGCCAGTCATTTTTTTGTCTGTGACGGCAAATATCCTGCGCTCTGCCTCGTCAAGTTTTTCGCTCGTGTCGCCTGCCTCATCGTATGCGTCGTTGAGTATCTCAGTGGCTGCAGCTATAGTATCGCGCAGAAGATGCTTGTCTTTGACAATGCCGGCGTAGTACATAACATTTGCAGAAGAAGGGACGGATTCTATGACCTTGGCGAGATACTCGACGCCGCCGATTGCCTCGATTTGATTGCGTTTCTCAAGCTCGTCACGGACAAGTACCCCATCGATGGCGTCGGGCCTGTTTTTCTCGTAGAGGGCAATAACCGCCTCGAATATCATTTGATGCTCAACGCGGTAAAAGGCGTTTCTGTCCAGTAGCTCAATGACCTGGCCTATACAGGCTGGGTCGATTACCATTGAACCAAGCACAGCGGCCTCAGCCGCCAGTGACTCGGGCATACTGCGATTGGTTAACGCACCTCTTGCAGCCGCAGTGGCCGTTACAACTCCATCCTCACGTGCCATAATCAGCTCGCTCCATCATATCTGATGCTACGCGGTCCCACACAGAAACCATCAATCCTTACTGCCGGTTTCAATTTTATGCGGCATTTTACATACTGGCTTCTCGGCAGTCAAACACTTGTTATAATTCCCGATCAACGACAGCCTTACAAATGCTCAGTTCGCAGCTTTAGCGTTGTTTTTCATGCCTGAGCGAATTTTACTCGTCTCGGCGAAGCGTCGAGCCGTAGCCAGAAGGGCATAGTTCAAATCCAAGCCCATTAGCGAACGGACAGAGCGCTGCCGGCGATTTTTATGAAATTCACAGTTATCGAGAAGTCCGATATTCTTGTGAAGTACAGATGCTGAAGAACAAACAAGATGTATTTACAAGTTAATAAATGTCCCGGGCAATATCACGGCCAGGAAAATACTGGGTATTGTAGGTAGCTACCGGAAGAATGGGGTCATAGACACCGCGGTTTCGCAAATCCTGCGAGGAGCCGAGGCACACGGTGCACAAACCAAAAAGATATATCTCATCGACAAGCACATTGAGTTCTGCACCAACTGCAGAAAGTGCACGCAGGAAAAAGACGTTGGTTCCAGAGGCAAATGCATACACAACAACGATATGGATGAGATTCTGCAGGAAGTTGAAGCCGCGGACGGTTTAGTTCTCGGTTCACCAGTCAACTTTTTCAACGTAACAGCTACAACCAAACGCTTCCTCGAGAGATTGCTGGTATACGCCTATTGGCCCTGGCAGGCGAAATGCTGGCCTAAAATTCGAATCAAAAAACCAAACAAAAAAGCTGTAACTGTCACATCTACTGCCTGTCCAGCCTGGCTTGGAAGAATTCTTATTCGAGCACCGATGACCGCACTTAAAATAATGGCCAAGTGTATGGGGGCAGAAGTCCAAAAATCACTTTATTTCGGAACCGTAGCCCAAACACCTGATTCGACGCCTGATAAGAGGAGCCTACTCAAGGCATACAAGGCAGGTGAGAAATTGGCATGCTAAAATGGCAATTTCTTTAAATCTCGCTAACGCTTATTAAGGCAATTACATCCGCCACTCAGGTTTCCACAAACAAAAAACTTACTTCATAGCATAGTACTATAAACATGAAAGTCCCCGGTATATTACCCATCCTCTTTTGCCGCCTCTTCCTGCTTCGATTCATCCAGGGACTCTAGGCTCTGGCCGTCGGGAACAACAACTACGGTGACAGTTGAGATTATATCTGCTGTGAACTTAAGCTCCACAGAATGACTCCCAATGTGCTTGATATGCTCAGGCAATTGCACTACTTCGTCAGCAACTTCGAAGCCCTGCTCACGAAGATTAGCCGCTATCTGTTTTTCAGCAATTGAGCCAAATAGTACACCCTGTTCGTTGGCCCTGACTGCCAAGACAGCTTCTGCTCCATCTACCGCCTTTGCTGCCTCCTGAAGCCTGCTATACTCCTTTATCCGATGCTCAGCGCGATTAGCCTTTTCTTTGGCTATAGCCTTTATGTTCGCCTCGCTGGCGACTGCTGCCAAACCCTGCGGCAGCAGGTAATTTCTTGCATATCCCTCCCTGACTTCTACAACATCTCCAAGCCAACCAAGTTGCCCGACATCCTCACGAAGTAAAACTTTCATCCCTTTAGACATTTTTGTCCCCTTGTACATTTTCTCCCACATTTCAGTCCTGAACTCACTGCCGAAGGGTTAGAGACATCTATTTCCTTATCTTGTAAATATTCAACTGGATCCATATCTTGCACCTCATGAATCGTAATCAGGTCACAGGTTCCGAATCATATACTGAACGGCAGTAGTGCCATGAATCTGGCGCGTTTGATTGCCTTTTTGGCTTTCCTTTGGCAGGTAGCACAGTTGCCGCTGCGCTTACGCGAATATATCTTGCCGCGATTGGTTAAAAGCTTCTGCAGGGTCTCAATGTCTTTGTAGTCAACGTACTTAACGCCACTTCTGCAGAAACGACATTGTGTCTGTTCACGAGCACCTGTAAAACCTGATTTTCTTACTCTCTGTTTTATTGCCATATTCTGCCTCGCATATTATTGCTTATGTTAGAATAAGAAGGCACAAATTTCAAAATGGAATATCATCATCGCCCGGCTGCTGTTGTGGGCCGGAGTCTGTAGTTGCATTCTGCTGATCCTGTCCTGTGTTAATAGCTTGTGTGCCGGGCAGGAACTGAAAGTTCTCTACTGTAACTCTGTGTTTACTACGTTTGGTGCCGTCTTGAGCTGTCCAGGTATCGAACGAAAGCCTACCTTCGATAAAAATTGGCCTTCCCTTGGTCATATACTTGTTTATGTTCTCAGCCAGTCTTCCAAACGCTCTGCAATCGACAAAGCAAGTCTCCTCCCGTTGAGTTCCGTTTTGTCCAGTCCATCTTCTGTTCGTCGCCAGCCCGAAATCAACAACCGGCGTCTGGCTCGGCGTGTATGATAGCTGGGGGTCACGAGTCAGATTACCCATTAGCAACACTTTATTAAAGCCCGCCATAATTCATCTCCCTATTTGGCCAATCTTATATCCTTCAACCGAAATCGACTGCAGCGAAGTTACGTTCTGCGATTCAGGTTACATCCATCCACACATGACAAGCTCTGCTGATGCAAAGAAAGCTAATCGTCCATTGATGGCTTGTCTATCTGCTCTTCAGCAGTTTCTTGCGACGCTGCAGCTTCTTTTTGTACAGTCTGTTCTATCTGGCTACGGCTCGACGCTTCGCCGATACGAGTAGTGTCTTTCTGCTCCTTGGCCTCTATTGCGTCACCTGCCTTTACTTGCACCGCTACATTTTCTTTTTCCATATTTTCCAACGGCCGATCTTCCGCATTTAGAATCAGAACACGCATAATGCGTTCCGAAAGCTGTACAGTTCTTTCAATATTTCGTATCCTTGAACCATCGGCCCGAAAATAGCAAAGAATATATGTGCCACGGCTTTTGTGGTCGATCGGATATGCAAGCTTCCTCTCGGCCCACTTTCGCAGTGAGACAATCTCAGCCTCGTCTCTTTCCAGTATGCTCTTGATAGTATCAAGAATTGCATCCCAGTCCTGCGCTGCTAAAGCAGAATCAACAAGAAACATAGCTTCGTACAATTTCTTTGTAACAGTCTCCAAGGCAAGTTACCTCCTATTGATTTTCTAATTTCCGACTTTCGGTCATCACTCAGAGTCGGGCAATTTGGTGTTGAATCTATTCATTGCCTCATTTATGCCGGATTCTACCCAGCAAAGTATAGCGTCTTTTGCTCTTTCAATTGCTCCGGCTATCAGTTGCTTTTCTGCCGTTGTTGGCTCACCAAGAACATAGTCAACAGAGTCTTCGTTGAAGCATGAGCCGATACCTACTCGACAACGAGCAAACGTATTTGCACCAAGTTTCTCGATAATATCCGCAAGACCATTATGGCCACCGGCTGAGCCTTTGGCTCTTATACGAATCCTGCCCGGCTCAAGAGCAATGTCATCAGTCACTACCATCAAGTCACCAAGTTTCAGTTTGTAAAAATTTACGGCTAACTCGACCGCCTGGCCGCTTCGATTCATAAACTGCCAGGGCTTTAATAATATCAATGTCTTACCTGCAAACTCGCCGAGACCTGACCGAGCACCAAATCTTCTTTTTGTCAGCTTCATCGCCAGCGTCGTAGCCAACAAGTCCACGACCTTAAAGCCCATGTTGTGCCGTGTCTGAGCATACGCGGCACCCGGATTGCCAAGGCCAACAACCATCTTTGTTTGTGCCATCACAGTATCCCGGCCTAATATGGCTTACTGGTCTTGCTCCTGCGATTTTTCCTGTTCAGACTCCTTGGCCTCGGTTATTACCTCAGGCGCAAGCGGCGCCTCTTCCTCAAGCTGCTCAGTGGTCTTGGCTGCAGCAACCAAATGACAGGTCACAAGCAAGGTATCCGGTGAGCTGACGAGTTTGACACCGTCAGGAAGCTCAATGTCTTTAGCATGTAATGCGTCACTCACACCTACATCTTTAACCGAGACCACAATAACTTCAGGTATATCAGTTGCACGGCACTCAACTTCCAGGTGATCTGCGTGCCCTTCGATAATGCCACCCTCGTGTGTGCCTTTGGCCGTGGCAGTACCCTTGAGTTCAACGGGAACCGTCACCTTGATTTTCTCAGCGATATTAACCCGCATAAGATCAACATGGATAAGGTTCCGGCCAAGATGGTCGTATTGTATATCTTTGACAATCATCTTTTCCGTGCTCTTGCCGACCTTTATGTCCATTAGTCGATGTCCATGATGCAGTCCTTCGGTAAAGTCATGGGCGTCCAAAGAGATGGCCAAAGGTTGTTTCTTGTGTCCATAAATAATAGCTGGTATTCGACCCTTTTTACGCAGCCGAACCGCAGCCTTGGAGCCCGTTTGCTCACGAATCATCGCTTCCAACACAAGTGTCTTCACCATAAAAGCCTCACCTACAAACTAATAAACAATGAACCATACAGCGTTTCTCTCAGTATCAACAGATATCCAGTTCTATTACAATCAGCCGAACATATTACTGATCGACTCGTTTCTGTGAATCCTCTTTATCGCTTCGCCCAGCATCGCTGCAACACTTAGAACCTTGATTCGGTCAACCTTTCTGGCGTGGTCGTTCAGCGGGATAGTATCGGTCACAACTATCTGATCAATCGGTGCCTCGGCGAGCCTTTCCAGTGCCTGAGGTGCGAAGACGCCATGCGTTGCACCGACATATATCTTTTTGGCACCGTACTTTTTGACTAATGTAGCAGCTCCGCATACTGTTCCTGCGGTTGCAATAATATCGTCACACATTAAAATGTTTTTACCTTGAACCTGGCCAATCATTTGGCTGGCCTGAATTTCGCTGCCACTAACTCGTTTTTTATAAACAATCGCAAGATCTCCGCCGAGATGAGCAGCGTACATAGCGGCAGTTTTCATGTTCCCGACATCCGGTGAGACCACAGTTAGATCAGAAAGTTTCATGTCAAGAAAATATTTGCTAAGAACAAGCTCGCCACTGAGGTGGTCTACTGGTATATCGAAGAAACCCTGCAATTGTGCCGCATGAAGGTCTATAGCCAGAACCCGGCTGGCGCCAGCGGTCGATATCAAATTAGCAACCAGCTTGGCGGTAATAGGTACACGCCCCTCGTCCTTTCTGTCCTGGCGGGCGTAGCCAAAATATGGAATTACTGCCGTTACCCGGCTGGCGCTGGCTCTGCGAAGACAATCCAGATATATTAAAAGCTCTAACAAGTTTTCATCGACCGGCCGACATGTAGACTGCACCACAAAACAATCTCTGCCACGCACATCATCTTCGACTCTGATCGCCTTTTCTCCGTCAGGAAATCTGCTGATTTTGGCTGCACCAATCTGTATCTGCAGGTACTTACATACCGCGGAAGTCAATGACAGGTTACTACTGCCGGAAAAAATCTTCAAATTGTCATTCAGACACATCCTTATCCGCCTTTCCGTCAAGGCTTGGCCTTGCCGAGACTGATGCTCCAAGCTCATTTACGCTTTCTTGTGAAACGACCGTTCCTGCGGCGATGTGAGATCCGTCTTTCAGGATCAACGGTGCTACGAGGATCGCTCCGGAACCGATATAGCAATTGTCGCCCACAGTGGTCCGGTTTACCTTTTGACCGTCGAAATTCGCCGTTATAGAACCGGCACCAACGTTGACGTTTCTTCCAATGGTGGCATCGCCTAAGAAGCTATGGTGCCTGGCTCGCACGCCATCAGCGAGAGATGAGTTCTTTATTTCGGTAAAGACTCCCAATACGATATCATCGCCAAGCACAGTTCCATGTCTAAGAAATGCGAATGGACCAATTCGACATGCCTTTCCGATTTTGACCTCTCCGTGAATATACGTGAATGGCTCAATCACAGTATCTTGTCCGATCTGCGCTCTGGCGTCAATCCAGGTATTGTCTGGGTCAACAATAGTTACACCATGGTCCATCAGCTCCTGCTGTATTCTTCGCTGCATAATCTTGCTTGCGACACTTAGCTCTGATCTACTGTTGACGCCCATAGCCTCTTCTGGCCGAACCGCCGTTATAGCTACAACTTTGTGGCCAGTGGTAATGATGCCCGACAGCGCATCCGTCAGATAATATTCACCCTTAACGTTGTCGGGCTTTACGTTTTCTAAGGCTTCGAACAAAATTTTATTATTGAATAGATAATAGCTCGGATTGACCTCTTTGATGGCGAGCTGCTCGCGTGCACAGTCACCATCTTCCACAATTCCCTGGATATTGCCGTATACGTCACGGATGATGCGACCATAGCCGGTGGGATCTTCCAGGACAGCTGTTGCTAATGTCGCTGCGGCCTGTTCCGCTCTATGTTTTTCTATCAGTAACTTCAAGGTTCTGGCCCTGATCAGAGGCCCATCACCACATAAAATAAGAGTCTCGCCCGCGAAATCTTTAAGATACTCCCTACAACATAAGACAGCGTGTGCCGTTCCAAGTTGCTCAGTCTGCTCAATCCATACCAAGTCCTGGACGTCATGGAAACACTTCCTGACCTGTTCAGCACCAAAGCCCACAACAACAAATATCTTGCTCACATCGACTTGCCGACAAGCATCGAGAACATATGCCAGCATAGGTCTTCCGCATACCTCGTGTAGCACCTTCGGCATTTGTGTGTTCATTCTGGTACTGACGCCCGCTGCCAGAATTATTGCCGCTCTTTCAGACATTAGCTCCGACTCTTGATTTTTACTTTTTGCATTTTAATTTTTGATTTACCAAAGCTACCCGGCCAGGATTCGAACCTGGAATATGAGGACCAAAACCTCATGTGTTACCATTACACCACCGGGTAACAGAAATTGAAAACTAAAAGTTAAAAACGAAAAACTATTGAGTTCCTTAGTTTTAACTTTTTAGCTTTAAGTTTTTCGCCTTCTTGTTTGTCACGGAGGCTCCAAGAGTCTCAGCCTGGCTTGGCCCTGTCGGAGGCTTGAGTCAGCCACGCCGTGATTCTGCCGACCCCAAAAGCATTGACTATTTACTATTTTCAATCGACTATTTACCGGCTACCAATAGTCAATATTAAATACTCAATAATCAATCTAAAATCGGCCCCATGCGACAGGGCATTCCATTCGCAGAAATATAGCCAATAAACTCTGCTGAATCAACCCTTTTTTCCTTTTTTTCTTGACAGAACAGATTCACAGAAAGAACATAATCAGCACGTCTCATACGCGGAGAAGTCCAAAATGACAAAGATGCAGATACTGGCCAAGAGCATCCTGACGGTCCTCGGCATCCACGGCTTGGTCATTGCGTATGGCTATTATCCGGGCCATTATGTGTCCAAAGGCACGGCTCTGCCGGTACTGACGGAGGTACTGTCCCTCTCAGCTTTTACGGTTCTCGCCGCATCTGTCGTCTATTTTCTCGTTTTCAAAAACACACGCCTGTCTCAGAAGATAGCCGGGCCAGGCCAGGTTCTGGATCCGGCAGATGCGCGGGTTTGGCTAGTAAAATCGCTCCGCATAGGTCTTCTATTCACCGGCCTGATGCTTTTAGTTGGCTCCATGCAGGATCTAGTCAAAATCTTAAAGGTTTTCCTTCTTATCCGCCCTGCGGTCAGTGACATAATTGCATTCAAAAGCATCCCCAGAATCCTTAGGCTGTCCTATCCACAGTGGTATAGGAATATATACGGCTTTCTAAAAGTACTTCTGGCTATATACCTTATCTGCGGCGCACCACATCTCGTCCGCTGGCAGGTTAGGCACACGGCGACAGCAGACTCTAATACAAAGCCAGAAAGTATCCCAGATTCTGTCAATACAACTTCACAGGGGAAAACAAATGAATAGAATACACTCTTTCGCCAAACTTGCACTTGCAGCTATCGGCATTTTCTTTGCGCTGCGAATAGCTCCTCAGCTACTAACTGTTTTTATGATCGTGCAAATAAGGCCCTCCGTGATGTCCTTCTGGGTAGCGGGTGCATGGGCTGTGGCGCTTTGTCTATGTATAGTAATACTGCTCTACGTCTTCGTGTACAAACGAGAGCAGTTAGCCAAACGAATTGCAGGTGAAGATGACCTAAACAAGCAAGATTCGCAAATGCACTGGCTGCCTGTGGCTTTTCGGTTGGTATGTATCGCAGGCGGCCTATACGGCCTTTACCTGGTTCTGTTCCAAGTACCATATTTTATTATACAGTACATAAGCTACACACACTCCCAATTAACAACTGTATATGGGCAATGGATTACCGAAAGAGTCTTGAGCCTTCTGATAGTACTGGCAATTGCCATCTATTTACTCTGTGGCGCCCCACATTTTGTCCGCTGGCACGTGAAGAAGACTCTCGAACAATGTAAGAAACAGTCAGAGATAAACAGGTAGGTTTTTCTGAGCACTTACTCCTTTCGCTCTGTCATCTCGGTGGTTACAACGCCCTTTATCATAGTAGGAATAGTCAACTCCTGTGGTGGCTCCATCTTGTTGATTACGGTCATCTCGCCGGAAATATCCTGCTCGACCTTGCTTTTTGTGATTAGGCCGGTTGACTCCTGCACATACATAAGGCCCTTCTGCGTTCCGGAGAGCTTGTGCGTCATCTTCATAGAACCCACAACTGCCGGTTCTACATTAGGGATCGGCTCAATCTTGGAGGTAACTTCAAGCGTCGCAACGTCGTCTTTTCGCTCTTTCAAAGTAAGATTGCTTTCAATGCTCATCGCTACGCCTTTGAATAGATCGACTCTTTTCGTCCACGTATCGCCAACGGCTACCGGATTATCAGGATATATTCCCATTGCGCCCTGAGTGAAATGCCTTATGGCACTGTCAGTTATGTACTGCCGCAAGCTCACCATAATCTCATCCACCATAGAGCCTTGCGGCAGTTTCTTGCGGATGTTCTCACTCATTTTTTCGAGGCCCCCAATTGATAAGACGTATGCCGTAGGCGTCAGCTTCAGCGAATATCCTTCTCCGATAAGGGCCACGTAACCAAGCGCCGATGGTGGTACAGACACATCCTTCTTTGATGAATCATACTCTATGACGCCCATCGGTCCTTTCTGACCGAATTGCGTCCAAACATACGTGCAGATGAAATCCATATTGCCATGGTCATCTACATCATTGACATCAAAGTTTATTCCAATGCCGGTAGTTTGCTCAATATTCTGAGGCTGACCCATAACAGTCTGAGAGATTTTCTGTTCGTTGACCGTTTTCATATAATATTTCTGACCCTTCTCAAGCCTGAGCCTGAAATTGACCTTCTCCTCATCAGCCGGGCCCGCGCTTACTATAAAAATAATCCCGGCCACGATTGCGGTCAGAATAACTGCGACAATGACAGGCAAAAAAATCCTCACCATTCTCAGGTGACTCATGAAATTCCCTTCCAATTATGCTTATAAATTCATATTCACTCAATATATAGCCACGGTCTTTCCCACTAGCGAAGAACGATAAACCGCCTGGTATTTCAACAGCCTATATGCGATCCAATAAAAACTTCCTGGCCAACGCCACAATAACCGTCCGCTTGTTCCTATGGCTAACCACTTTGCCGTACTGCCGACTTTGCTAGTGGTGCCTACCATCATTGTAAGCAACGAAACCGCGAACTACTCGGACGGATTTAGCTCCAACACGCTTTGTTCTTCTTCGTTTATTGTCGTTTATGTATTGGAACTTTGAGCTCTGATACTTTACCGATTTTATAGATTATTTGCAACCGCCTCCGCTACGAAAAATCGCTGTCTATATTATTATAGGACGGTGTGAATGGCTTCAGTCCATCGATGAAGGTCAATCAAGTCGCATAGCTAAACTTTTGTGGGTTAGCCCTTAATTTTTTCGAGCACTTCTCTGATTGTCTGCGCAGAAGCCCGCAGAGCATGCAGCTCATCAGCAGCCAACTCTGCGTCAATTGTCATCTTGACGCCGGTATCGCCTACGACGCACGGCACGCTAAGGCAGACATCTTTAATTCCATATTGACCATCCAAAAAGCTCGATACAGTCAGTATGCTGTGCTCATTTCGCAAGATAGTTTCGGTAATACGGACAAGTGACAATCCAATACCATAATATGTCGAGCCTTTGTAGCCGATTATGTGATAAGCGGAGTTGCGAACCTCCTCAGCAATCCTGCGATGGTGTTCGCTGTAATCACATGCCCTGCATATCTTACAGTAATCCCGTAGAGACACACCCGCAATATGGCTCATGCTCCAGGCTGCAACTTCACTATCGCCGTGCTCGCCGAGAATGTATGCGTGAACGTTACGGGCATCGATCTTGCAATGTTGGCTGAGCAGATACTTTAACCTTGCGCTATCCAATACTGTGCCCGAGCCTATGACACGCTGGTAATTCCATTTAAGTTCTTTCAAGGCCACGTAAGTCAGAGCGTCAACCGGATTTGTCACCATCACAAACACAGCTGAGCAGTCCTGTTTTGAAATCTCGTGACAAATCGACCTGACTATTTGAGCGTTTTTTTGTATCAAATCCAAACGACTCTGGCCCGGCTGCTGTTTTGCACCGGCTGTAACTACAATGATGTCGGCGTCGGCGCAGTCGGAATAATCACCCTTTTTAATCTTTACCGGTGGTATGAAAGGCAAACCATGTGACAGGTCGAGAACCTCGCCCTCGACTCGATTTGGGTCGATATCTATAAGCGCGATTTCTCCAGCCACTCCGGTCGGCAGCAAGGCATATATGTACGCTGTGCCGACAGAACCTGCTCCGATTACCACAACCTTTTTCTGACGGTAAGGCATAAGGGGCCTTCCATAATATTTTTGAATTTTAAAATGTTTTATAGAAAACTATGTATGTTGTCATTTCGAGCGAACCGAATGTGAGTCGAGAAATCTGCTACTAATAGATTTCTCCGCCTCGCCCCAGTGCTTTCTTGCGAAAGCAAGAACGGGGGCTTCGGTCGAAATGACATCTAATCTTTTCTACAAAGCAATCTCAAAACGGAAAATTCAACGAATTATTTTTCAAGTCGTCTTTGTTTAGGCGTTTTTTTTGGAAGAAATCCTGCAAAAGCTTGACACATTCGTCAGCCAGAACGCCGCTCGTCACCTCCAGCCGATGATTCAGCCGGCCATCTGTCACGATGTTATACAGACTTTTTACCGCGCCTGTTTTTTGGTCGTCACAGCCATACACTAATCTATCCATTCTGCTTAGTACCAATGCCCCCGCACACATAGGGCAAGGCTCTAATGTCACATACATCGTGCAGCCGTTCAGCCGCCAGCTCTGTAGGAATTCCGCCGCCTGTGTCAGTGCAATGATTTCTGCATGTGCTGTGGGATCTTTAAGTTGCTCTCGCTGATTATATGCCTTTGCGATGATTTGATTTTTATGGACGATTACCGCCCCAATCGGAACATCGCCATTTTCCTCGGCAATATTGGCCTGCTCAATCGCAAGCTTCATAAATTTCTCGTCTGATTTATTTATTGTTTCATCTGTTGTCATATTCTTCTTCATTGGTCGAAAAGGAGTTCTCTTTTCTGAATAATTTCCCGACGTTCGCTCTGATGAAATCTGGAGCATTTTCTCTGGCACAAAAGATGAAACATACTCCACCATTCCCAACTATTGATACCGAACGCCATTTCTTCCACTCATCTGGCAAGACATATTCAATACTTGAAATTCCCCAATGGCCGATATTTTCATAAAATAGTACATCTATATTTTTTACTTCTGCAGAATCTATTATGTACAATTTTAGTTTTTCCCGCATTAGGTTTACTATTTCTTGGAGGGTAATTTCTTGAGGAGTACTAGATGTGAAGAGGTCAGAAACTTTTTTTGCACATCGTGCTTTTCTCAAAGAATCTTTAAATTCCTTATGCCTCTTACGACCTTTTTCTTGTATTTCTTTAACTTGGAACTTTGCACTTCGAAAAGTAATATCAATGGGTTCCTCATTATGATATTTAACCTCTTCTTTGTTGAAGGGGATTCCAAGGTTTTTCAAAAATTTCTCTACAACCCACACTTCGCGGTCTTTTTTTCTCTTCGGGGAGAAGAAATCAACAGATTTCTCTCTTGCCTTTATTATTTCATTGATAAACTTGCCTTCATTCATTTCTTAAAAGGGAAACTTAAGATTATCAACTAACGACTATCGACTAAGTTATCACCTGTTCAACTACTTTTGTTTTCTGCTAGTAGTAATTATTGAACAGTGAAGCAGTAGAAAGTTGACCGCATTTGAGCACTCATGTTTTTTTTACCGCTCAACTATTCACCTGCTCAAATGCTCAACTGCTCTATTTTTGTCGGTTCACCAAGCCGTTGATTAATCCGCTTAGCATTTTTGCGACTTCTTCCAAGTCTCGGCGAAGTTGCTCGTGACCGGTTTTAGCAATCAACTCCCTCCTGTATGCCAACTCCAGCAACGGCACACACTCCTGAATACTACCTCGTGCAATAATAAAGAAATTTTTACGATCCGCCTTTGTAAATCGCCCATTGCCTTCAGCGATATTTGCGGCTATTGATAATACAGCTCTGTTGAGTTGGTCAGCCAAAAAATCATAGCCACGAGGAAACTGTTCAGTCTTTGTCGCAATTCTATCTGCAAGATCAATTGCCTTCTGATAAACCACAAGTTTTTCAAATACAAAACTCATTGGCAATTTACAATACCTTGAGTATGAAAGTAGATAGTAGAGAGGAGACCGCAGGTGAATATGTCTTGAGCTTCAATTCTACACAAAATCATCTCACCGATTTTCTTTTTTCGCTCTACTTTCTATTATCTACTATTCACCTGCTCTATTTTTGCCTTCATTTGAAAGTAGAACAGTAGACCGCAGTAGAGAGCAATTTTCTCAAGGTTTACCTGTACACCTACATTCGGTAACAGGTGCAGTTTTGCTCTACTTTCAACTATCTACTCTCTACTGCTCTGTGCCGGTAAAACCGGCACTACCCCCAAGGGGAGTCGAACCCCTGTCTCCAGGATGAGAACCTGATATCCTAGGCCACTAGACGATGGGGGCATAACTCGTGTTTCGTCGTTCGTGACTCGTGGCCCGTTTAAGATTCACGAATCACTATGCACGATTCACGAAAATAGCGGCGGTCGGACTCGAACCGACGACCCTGGGCTTATGAATCCCATGCTCTAACCAACTGAGCTACGCCGCCTCTGTCAACAGCCATAACATAACAAGTTGACGCACAGACTGTCAATCACCCACCCCAAAACTGACAAAGCACGCCCGGCAGGACTCGAACCTGCGACCTACGGATTAGAAATCCGTTGCTCTATCCAACTGAGCTACGGGCGCAAATAAATGAAAAATCTTCTCCTGGTCAGATACCCAATCAAGTTGTGGTTTCTTGAAAAAAATAAGATCAGAAAAACACCTGATAAAATTTATAGCCGAGCTGCTGATTTTGCAAGATAATTAAGCTCCCTCGCCGGGGCCTCCATGAGATCAGCAACTGAAGCAAACCATTAAATACAAAAGAAAAAAACCCAAGGTAAAAAGCGGGTAACAACCTGCCATATTGGCACGATTAAAAAATCTTCCCTAAATTGTAATCCTTTTCTATTACTTTATTTACAATTACTTCTTGTTTGGGCACGTTCTTTGCTATTATATATTGTAGGTTCTACGGCAACTGGTGTCCTTTTGACACAAGATAGGGATTTTGACCATGAAATTCGACAAATTCACATTGAAAGCCCAGGAGGCGTTGGCAACCGCTCAACAAATAGCGATGGCCAAATCGCACACGGTCGTCTCGCCGGTGCATATATTAAGCGCTCTTTGCAGCGATGATAATGACTTTGTAGCGATGGTCCTGAAGAAAATCGGCGCAAATGTCTCACGCATTAAGGAAATGGCCGAGAGCGAATTAGCTCGCTTACCTCAAGGACAAAGCAACCAGATTATGCCCGACCCTGCCTTTACCCAGGTCGTTCTCGACGCACAAAACCGCGCCGATAAAATGCAGGATGAATATCTGAGTGTCGAGCACCTTTTGCTGTCACTAACTTCCGTAAGCAGCGACGCAAAAGAGATTCTAAGTCTTAACTCAGTAACATCTGAACAGATTGAAAAGGCGCTTAAGGAAATCCGCGGCACAGAAAAGATAACCGACCAGAGTCCTGAAGAGAAATATCGGGCACTGGAACGTTACGGAATTGACCTTTTGCAGATGGCCCGCAAGGGAAAGCTTGACCCCGTCATAGGCAGAGACGAAGAGATTCGGCGGTGCATGCAGGTGCTTAATCGCCGAACGAAGAACAATCCCGTCCTCATTGGCGAGCCGGGCGTGGGTAAGACCGCAATTGTAGAAGGTCTTGCTCAACGCATTGTGGCTGGTGATGTTCCTGCCGGTTTGAAGAACAAAAGAATCATCGCTCTGGATATGGGGTCTCTTATTGCAGGGACAAAATTTAGAGGTGAATTTGAGGACAGACTCAAAGCGGTGCTAAAAGAGGTTATCGCCGCCGAAGGCCAGATAATACTTTTCATAGATGAACTGCACACGGTCGTCGGGGCTGGCAAAGCTGAAGGTGCGGTCGATGCCGGCAATTTGTTAAAACCCTCGCTTGCAAGAGGAGAGTTGCGGTGCATAGGCGCTACTACGATCGATGATTACCGAAAGTATGTAGAAAAGGATGCAGCACTGGAGCGACGTTTCCAGCCGATCCTCATTGATCCGCCAAGCGTCGAAGAGACGATTGCTATTCTGCGAGGACTCAAAGACCGCTACGATACTCATCATGGGGTTAGAATTACCGATGGCGCTCTCGTTGCTGCTGCAACATTGTCCAACCGATACATAACCGACCGTTGGCTGCCGGATAAAGCAATAGACCTGATTGATGAGGCTGCGTCCAAGCTGCGAATCGAGAATGATTCGCTGCCTGCTGAGCTGGACGATATTCGCAGGAGAATTGTGCAGCTACAGATAGAGCGAGAAGCGCTGAAAAAGGAAACCGACCAGGCAAGCAAAGAGCGATTGAAAAGAACCGAGCAGCAATTAGCTGAGCTGCGCAAACAAGATGAGCAGTTAACCGCACGGTGGGAAAGTGAAAAAGGTGACATCGATCAGATAAAGCTGCTCAAGCAACAAATTGAAGGTGCTCAGACCCAGTTTGAAAACGCTCAGCGCAGCGGTGAATTGGAAACAGCCGCGCGCTTGAAATATGAGACCATCGTGAACCTCAGAAAGGAAATTGAACAAAAAGAGGCTGAGCTTGCCAAATCGAACGGCAACAAAATAATCGAGAATGAAGTCACTGAGGAACATGTTGCGGAAGTTGTATCCGAATGGACCGGCATACCGGTTGCCAGGCTGCTAAGCGGTGAGCGTGAGCGGCTGATGAAGATGGAAGAGCGTATCCGTCAGCGTGTGGTTGGACAGGATGAGGCGGTCTCGGCGCTATGTAATGCGGTTCGACGAAGTCGGTCCGGCCTGTCGGATCCAAACCGGCCGATAGGATCGTTTCTATTCCTTGGCCCAACGGGCGTCGGAAAAACGGAGCTATCCAAAGCGCTCGCTGATTTTCTTTTCAATGATCCACATGCCATGGTTCGCATCGACATGAGCGAATTCATGGAGCAGCACTCAGTTGCCAGGCTTATTGGTGCGCCGCCCGGTTATGTCGGCTACGAAGAAGGCGGAAGACTGACCGAAGCTATCCGGCGAAAGCCATATTCGGTGATCCTGCTCGATGAGATTGAGAAGGCTCATCCTGATGTGTTCAACGTATTGCTGCAGGTTTTTGATGATGGTCGGCTGACCGATGGAAAAGGAAGAACCGTAGATTTCAAAAACACCGTTATTATTATGACCAGCAACATCGCCAGTCAGCAGATTCAACAACTTACGGAAGAGCAGGGCGCCGACTGGGAGATCGAGGCACATGTCAAAGATGCGCTTAAGAAAGTGTTCAAGCCTGAATTCCTGAACCGAATTGACGAAGTAATAGTCTTCCAAATGTTAACAAAAGAAGACTTGCGAAAGATTGTTGACATCCAGCTAAGATACCTTGCAGAGCGATTGAAGGATCGCAAAATCAAGCTTGAGTTTAGCGACAAGGCTCGCGAGCAGATAATGGATGAAGGCTATGATCCGGTCTATGGCGCCCGGCCTTTGAAGCGAACTATCCAGCAGAGATTAGAAAATCCACTTGCTTCCGAACTGTTGGCCGGAAAGTTTACCGACGGCGACGAGATAAATGTGGACGCCAATGCACATAAATTTACCTTCGAGAAGATATAATATCAATTGAGAAAAATTAATGCGCTTATTCGCGTCATTTCGAGCGAGCCCCAGTGCTTTCTTGCGAAAGCAAGAACGGGGGCTTCGGTCGAAATGACTTAAGCGCAATTTTAATCACAATTGATATAAAACGTAGGAACCACACACTCAGAGCTTCTTGGCCTAAGTATGTGCTTACTGTTGCCGGCACAAGATTTTCTCCGATTTTATCTTGTAGTTTTGCCCGCAAACACAACAATAGTGCCGTAGTGTAAATTCAACGCCGCACACTGCATTCGAGAAAGGACGCTAAATGAATACACAGGAAGTCCTCAAGCGGGCAGAGCAAGAAGAGATAGAATTTGTCACCTTACAGTTCACCGATCTATTAGGGGTTATAAAGGAAGTCATCATACCGGTTGAAGATTTAGCTGGTGCGATGACCGATGGCGTTTGGTTCGATGGCTCATCAATCGAGGGCTTCGCTCGCATACAGGAAAGTGATTTATTTCTGAAACCCGACGCCGCAACGTACGCTGTTGTCCCCTGGCTCACAGAAGATGGCAAAACAGCGCGACTACTATGTGACATCTGCCGAGCTGACGGCAAACCATTTGAAGGCGACCCGCGATATATCCTCAAGCAAGCTGCGGCTGAGGCAGCTAAGAAAGGCTTTGTCTATAATGTTGGGCCTGAGCCGGAGTTTTATCTATTTAGAACCGACGGCCAAGGACGAACTACACCACTGGATTATGGCAGCTATTTTGACCTGTCTTCGCACGAAGGATACAGGGTGCTAAAAAAGATAATAGCAGCACTTGAGAATTTCGGAATAAAGGTTGAAGCGTCTCATCATGAAGTGGGCCAGGGTCAATATGAAATAGATTTTAATTACGGTAACTGCATTGATATTGCAGACAAGGTCGTCACATTGAAATACACTGCCAAGAAAATAGCGCAGATGTTCGATCTGCACGCTACGTTTATGCCGAAGCCAATCATGGATAAGCCCGGCTCAGGGATGCACGTTCACCAAAGTCTTTATGATACGAAAGTCAAAACAAATGCCCTATATGACAAAGGCCATAAGTATAATCTCTCTGAGGTTGCGTTCAATTTCATTGCCGGCCAAATAAGCCACATAAACGCGATGTGCGCGATTCTTTGTCCTACGGTCAATTCATACAAAAGATTGGTATCCGGCTTCGAAGCGCCGGTGTATGTCACTTGGGCGGCGATGAACCGCTCGGCGCTACTTCGCATCCCGAAGTGGTTCAAAACTAAACCGGAGGCAGCACGAATTGAGCTTAGATGTCCTGATCCGAGCTGCAATCCATACCTGGGATTTGCCGTCATGCTCAAAGCCGGCCTGGATGGCATCGAGAACAACTTGCAGCCACCTGAGCCGGTTGAAGAAAATATCTATCAGCTCGATCGTGAAAGCTTGACTCAGAAAAATATCGACCTGCTGCCGACGTCTTTGTATGAAGCTCTCAACGCGTTGAAGGCCGATAGTGTCATACACGAAGTTCTTGGAGAACACCTGTTCGAGAGATATATCGACGTTAAAACAAAAGAGTGGGACGAGTTCAAAAAGCAGGTCACCAACTGGGAAGTCGAAACGTACTTGGACATTTTTTAGAGGTAGGGTGTGCTATGCACACCATAATTAAATCTCATTCACCTACGGTATATTTTATATCATCGAAAATCGGCGGCTTGAGCCGTTTTTCTCTGCAATCGCACAACCAATCAGCAGAGTAGTATCCTTCTTCGACCCAGCGATGAAAGCTGGAAAAAGGCCATTGGTGCGGACATTTGGCCAACTCATGTTTTACAGGATTGTAATGAATATAATTCACGTGATGAGCAAGGTCGTTTTTATCTCGAATCGTATGCTCCCAAAAGCGCCTTTGCCAGATACCCCTTTCACGATGCCGCTTTCTGGCTGACGAAATGCCGACCTCATCGCCGCCATCTTCCAGCCATAGGCGGGTAAACTCTTTCTTAATGCAGGCCAAGCGAACTGAGAAATCAGAATCACCATTCGGCAATCTCCATATGCAATGAAAGTGATCAGGTAATAAAACAAATGCTAATACGTCAAAGGACCATTCACCGCGAACTTTTTCAATAGCCATCCGTAAGATGTCACGTGCTTTCGGTTGACAAAGAAATGGACGTCTCTGGTGAGTTACAACCGTAAAGAAAAAGGTTCCACCTGGATGAAAGATTCTACGATAATCAGGCATAATCAAAAATAATACGTGAATTTTGAGAGGCTATCAACATACAAGATAATGGTGTGCAAAGCACACCCTACATTACTACATTACTACTCGGAAGTCAGCAGAGACGTTTCGGGCGGCTTCACCGATAATCTCAATGTGGCGTTCGACAGCGCCACGCAGAAGACGGTCAGTGTTGTAGTCATTAAAGGTTTTGCCGACAAGAAACTGCCGGATAGCCATTGATGCATCGAGCATATCCCACAGATATGAGATGTCACTGCTTTCAGGGCGCATATACCACCTTATGCTCTCGAAGTATCTCGTGTTTGCGGAAGGGATTTCGCAGAGCATCTTTTTCTACCAGGTCCACATCTCGACCGAAGAGGTCCTGCAACTCCTTGCGCATATCAAGTAAGTCCCACATGCTCCAGGGAGCATCGCCCTGAAAGGTAACGAGGACATCGATATCACTATCCGGGCCGAAATCTTCCCGCAGTACAGACCCAAACACCGCAAATTCAGTGATCTTCCACCGCTGGCAAAAATCAGCAATTTTTTCTTTTGGCAGCTCTATACTATGAAATCTCACTATCATTCTCCTGATTACATTTACTCTAATATCCAGGTCTATAGCATAATCGCTTACTTTAGTCAAATCTGTAGTGAGCAGGGTATTATAGATTCATGGCGATGCCCCTGTTCGCGAGGTATTCTTTCATCTGCCTTATGGTGCAATTTCCGAAGTGCGTTATTGAAGCCATAAGTACGGCATCAGCGCCACCCTGTACAATCGCATCGTAAAGGTGCTCAAGTTTGCCGGCTCCGCCGGATGCGATTACGGGAATATTCACAGCATCGGAGACAGCTTTGTTTAGTTCGTTGTCATAACCGGCTTTTGTGCCGTCGGCATCCATGCTGGTTAGCAGTATCTCACCTGCGCCATATTTTTCGCCTTTGACTGCCCACTCAACGACATCAAGGCCGGTTGGTTCTGAGCCGGCCTTTACACAGACCTGCCATCTGCCCGGCTTCGTCTTCGAACGACGGGCATCGATGGCAAGGACCACACACTGACTTCCAAACCGCTGGGCGGCCTCGGTGAGCAGAGCGGGATTATCAACAGCAGCGGTATTTACCGAGACCTTGTCGGCTCCGCTTCGCAGGATTTCGTCCATCTGCTCGACCGTCTGGACGCCGCCGCCTACGGTAAACGGAATAAAGACGTTTTCTGCAACTTTTTCTACGAGTTCGACAATGGTTTTACGAAATCGAATAGTAGCAGTGATATCGAGAAATACTAATTCATCTGCACCTTCGTCGCTGTATCTTGCGCCCAACTCAACCGGATCGCCTGCATCGCGAAGATTAAGGAATTTGACACCTTTTACGACGCGATTGTCTTTGACGTCAAGGCACGGAATAATTCTTTTCGTCAGCATTTTTAATATTTATCCATGTTTAGCCCCCAAATTTATTTGGGGGTTTTTCGCAAATTTTGGCGAAGTTTTCCAGAACTCTCAGGCCTGTCTTGCCGCTTTTTTCAGGATGAAATTGTACGCCATATATGTTTTCCTTTTGCACCACAGCAGCAAGAGAGAATCCGTAATCAGTATACGCTATTTTAGCTTTGGCGTCGGTGACCTTGGCATAAAATGAGTGCGCAAAATAGAAATGCTTCTGTGCTCCCAGACCCACAAACAAATCAATATCTTCGGCAAGCAAAACCTGATTCCATCCCATGTGCGGCACGGTTTGTTCAGGTGGAATCGGAACAACGCTGCCGGCAATCAGGCCAAGGCCTTCATGTCGTCCGTACTCGAAGCTCTCGTCGAACAGCATCTGGTACCCGACACAAATACCCAACAGCGGCTTACCATTTAAGGCAAGTTGTTTTACCAAATCCGCAGCAGAACCAAGAGCGTTAACTGCGTATCCAAATGCTGCCACGCCGGGCAAAACTAATCCAGCAGCATCCTGCAGCACAGCCATATCACGACTGAGCGTTACGGGACAGCCAATATGCCGAAACGCGTTGCATACGCTTCGGACGTTTCCAACGTTGTAATCAACAACAGCTATCATTTTTAAGCATTGACTATTTACTATTGACTATTTATGATTGGATAAACGACGGTTTGTCGCAAAAACACAAATAATAAATAGAAAATCATAAATAGTAAATAACAAATGTGTGGAATAGTAGCATACCTCGGCAAAAAACCCGCGCAACCGATTCTTATTGAAGGATTGAAGCGCCTGGAATATCGAGGCTATGATTCGGCAGGAGTCGCTCTGCTCGGAAGCGGCGCGATAAAAATTCAAAAAACCAGTGGTAGAATCATCGCTTTGGAGAGCATTCTCGACAAAGCCAACAGCAACGAAACACTCGGCCTCGGACACACCCGCTGGGCCACACATGGCGCACCAAACCAAGCAAACGCACATCCGCATCTGGACTATACTGGCAAAATCGCTGTTGTTCACAACGGTATTATTGAAAATTACGGCACGCTGAAAAAATGGCTGCAGAGTGAGCAGGTCAATTTTATCAGTGAAACCGATACGGAAGTCATCGCCAATTTAATAGGATACTTTTATTGTAGAGATGATAACGGAGAGAAATCCGCCGGCCAGAACAAGTTCGAATGGGCGGTTCAGCGGGCACTGCGCGAACTGCACGGCACATACGGTTTGGCAATCGTCTGCTCGGACTTTCCAGATATGGTCATCGGCGCAAAGAAGGGAAGCCCTTTGATTTTGGGCGTCGGCGAAAGTGAATACATCCTGGCCTCAGACGCCGCCGCCATTGTCGAGCATACAACACGTGCAATATATTTTTCCGACAATGAAATGGTAACCGTCACTCCCAACGGATTTAACACCAAGACAATCAATAACGTCACTGTCACCAAAGACCTCGATGAAATTGAGTTCTCTCTCGAACAGATTGAGCTGGGTGGTTTTTCTCATCACATGCTCAAGGAAATATTCGAGCAGCCACGGGCGCTGAGCACCTGTATGGGTGGGCGAATTGACAGAGATAACGGAAAAATAAAACTTGGCGGCATAGCTGACCAGTTGCGAGAGCTTACTCAAACCAAGCACCTTATTCTCACCGCCTGCGGCACAGCTTTTCACGCTGGTCTTGTGGGAGAATTTTTGTTTGAGCATTTGGCACGAATTCCTACCGAGACTGAATATGCCAGCGAATTTCGATACCGCAACCCGATCATAGAGAATGACACTGTCGTAATAGCTATCAGCCAATCAGGTGAAACGCTCGACACATCGGCAGCGGTGGAAGAAGCCAAGGAGCGGGGGGCAACTGTGCTCGGCATCGTCAATGTTGTTGGCTCATCTATTGCACGAGCAACCGACGCAGGGGTATATCTGCACGTAGGACCGGAAATCGGAGTTGCAAGCACAAAGGCATTCACCGCTCAGGTGGCAGTCCTGGCTATGCTGGCAATCGAATTGGGCAGAAGAAAACACATCAGCAGTGATGAGGCCACCAAACATATCAATGAGCTTTCCAAAATACCGGATAAAATTGACCAGATACTCCAATTGTCCGACCATATCAAAGAAATTGCCTCCGCTAATGTCGATAAAAACAACTGGCTCTTTCTCGGAAGAGGTTTTAATTATCCCGTTGCGCTGGAAGGCGCATTGAAGCTAAAGGAGATAAGCTATATTCACGCTGAGGGCCTGCCCGCTGCGGAGATGAAACATGGGCCGATTGCTCTGATTGTTGACGGTATGCCGGCTGTATTTATTGCAACAGCCGGTCCTCAGTACGACAAAATCATGGGCAACATCGCCGAGGTAAAAGCACGTGGCGGCAAGATCATTGTCGTAGCGACCGAGGGCGATGAGAATATCGGCAAATGTGCCGACCATCTCGTGACAATTCCCGACGCACCCGAGATTCTGCAACCTATGTTGACCGTTGTGCCACTGCAATTGCTGGCGTATCACGCCGCTGTGTTACGTGGTCATGATGTTGACAAACCCAGAAACCTGGCAAAGAGTGTGACTGTTGAATAGGTGATGCAAATCCGAAATCCGAAATCCGAAATCCGAAATTTAATCCGAGGAGGCTTTAGTCTTGTTGAGCTGTTGGTTGTGATAGGGATCATCGCGGTATTATTATCAATACTCACGCCCTCTCTTATGAGGGCCAAGTCCATTGCAATGCGAGTCAAGTGCGCTCACAATCTCAAACAGATCGACATAGCAATGAACCTATATCTAAATGCAAATGATAATACGTATCCCTATGCCCAGGACCCAGTTTCAACCGAGCCATTCTACTGGTTGTGGATGGGACGAGGTTGGCGGGCATTTGTTGAGCCCTACCTTGGAGGTAGTATTGATGTGAACAATCCCTCGGTGCTTTTATGTCCCGCTGATCCTTCGGACTCGGCAAAGTACGAGTCCACAAGTTACGCTTATTCCATGGCCTTTTATCACAGCCCTGAGCAGATTGACTCAATGGACGAAACGGCTGATACTTACACGAATCCACAGCCATCAATATCGCAACGAGTTGGTGATGTGGCCTATCCAGCCGGTAAAATCCTTATCGGCGAATGGTTCAGCAATCATAAACTACTCGATGAGGATAAAGGATGGTGGACGTGGGAAGGCTGTCGGAACTATCTGTTTGCTGACGGTCAGGTTCAGTACCTCCAGGCACAGGATATTCGCCCCGCCCAAGATGGGCTTCCAAATGCGAACCTTACCGTTCACGGTATTAAGGGGATAGATAAAGCACCGTAGTTACTCAATCTTTTCTACACCGTATAAGTTTGACGTCAGTAAATAGTCCTGATATTCTGCTGCAGGCTACAACTGCCTACGACGCATTAGAGCCATTACAGCAAACGCATGGTTGATATGGGAGCCTGTTATGGAAAGAAGAAAATTTCTTACGTTGACCGCTGGTATCATTGGAGGGCTTTGTCTGAACAAACGTAAGCTACTAAGTGTTGAGAGGGTCAATGCAAATAAGACTAAAGAGCCGTTCAAAATATCTCTGGCCCAATGGTCGCTGCACAAAAGACTCTTCGGCAGAGTTGAGCCGAAACTCGACAATCTTGAATTTGCAAAAACAGCTAAAGAATTTGGCATCAATGCGGTCGAATACGTCAACCAGTTCTTCAAGGACAGAGCCAAAGACACTGAATATCTGGCCGAGATGAAAAAGCGAGCCGAAGATAATGGCGTAAAATCGCTTCTTATTATGTGCGACGGTGAAGGCAACCTTGGAGATCCCGACGCTAACGAGCGCACAAAAGCTGTTCAAAACCACTACAAATGGGTTGAGGCTGCTAACTTTCTCGGCTGTCACTCGATACGTGTCAACGCATATTCAAAGGGTTCTTATGAGCAGCAGATGGAGTTGGCCGTTGATGGTCTTAGTCGGCTGAGCGAATTTGCAGCAAATCACGATATAAATGTCATCGTTGAGAATCATGGAGGATTGTCGTCGGACCCGACCTGGACAACGGCAGTTATCAAGAAAGTCAATCATTCCAACTTCGGACTTTTACCCGACTTTGGCAATTTCCCTGAAACTGCCGACCGGTACGAAGCTGTGAAAATGATGATGCCGTACGCAAAGGCCGTCAGTGCAAAAAGCTACGACTTTGACGAGCAGGGTGATGAGACCAAGATCGACTATTATCGCATGATGGACATTGTGCTTTCGGCCGGTTATCACGGCTACGTTGGTATTGAGTATGAAGGTTCAAGGCTCAGCGAAGACGAAGGCATCCTCGCTACAAAACGCCTGCTGGAAAAAATCCGTCAGAAACTTGCAACAACTTGAGTGTAAACTAAACACTTGGTACGGTGCAAAATGCTCGTCGGTGTGATGACAGCTTGTATGTACATGCAGGGAGTTACCTCACTGAAGGGTAAAAGAAGCATCGTCAAGAGTCTTATTGGCAGGCTCAAAAGCAGATTCAACGCTTCAATCGCTGAAGTCGACCATCAAGACAATAAGACCAGTGCCGTTATTGCGATAGCGATTGTCGCAAATGAGTCGACCTTCATAGACCAGCAATTCGACGCTATTATCAAGTTCATGCGGAACGACGGCCGATTCTATCTCGGCCAGATGAGCCGTGAAACATTCAACTGTTAATGCCACGAACCACAGCCGTCCCATCATCTGTCACATAATTCTGTCCACGATGAATCTTGCGCCAATAAAGACATCGATCGCCATTGCCAGACACAAAATACTCCACCTCAGCCAGTGAAGGCGAACCTTCGCACGCGCCATGAAAAAAAGAATCGTTAAAACAAGTCCGCCAAGCACGTACATCTTGCCGGCCTCGGTAAAAAGCCTTGCATGCCGGTCAGCCAATCCCAGAAAAACCTGAAAGTATTTCGTCGCAAACAAAAGCGTCACGATAGCAAGAGCACTCGCCATTGTTACAGCCAGCAAAATCCACTTTCTGTCGGCAAAGCCTGCTGATACAAGTCCCTGCATCCCAGCTCCGACCAACACCGAACAACAAACAAGCGGAATACTCGCCCAAATAATTGGACTAACATTCAGAAACGAACCGCAAAACGAAAGTATCAAGCCGGCCGCCAGGACTGTTATTACTCCAAGTCTGCGAGCCACAAAAAGAATAGAAAAGCCCATAATCAACACTGTCAAAGAAACGTGATAGAAACCAACTAATGCTATGCTCCGCTCAACCATGACAAGAGGTGCGATAAGAGAGACGAGATCAACCAAACGGAATCTTGCCCGAACCGGAATAGCAAACAGACGATAGTAAGCCGAAGCCTGAAAAAACAAAATTACCGCCAGAAATGGCAAGGTGCTAAGGGGAATGCTCAACCATCCTCTGCGGGTTCTGCCAACGTACGCAGCCGGCCAGAACAACCACGGTATACTCGCCACCAGAAGTCCAGCTAATGGATGAAACTTTACCAGGCTCAGCATAAACGGCCCGAAGCCATAAACAGCACCTGCGAACAATCTCGCGGCAAAACCTGCAACCCATCTGTCGCTAAGGACAAAGCAACCTAATGCCGCCAACCAGAGGTTAACCGGCAAGAGCCGCTGCCAGATATTGAACTCTTCGAGGTACGGCCGATATAGATAAACGGCAAAGCCGGCGTAAACTATCGCCGCTGCGACGAATCTCGTTAGGCCAGTAGAGTATTTACTCATTTTTTAGACGGGTCGTACGCAGAAGCGCCATGGCTCCGCTGCAAAGAACAAAATGGTTGAGAAGGGGAAATAAGTGCTTAAGTCGGGGTCTTCTTCTTAATTCTCCTGGTTTTTTTGGTTTTGCTTCTTTTCGGCTTAGCCAGCAGCAAACGAAATACAGGAATTGTCAGCGGAGGTAGGTTCATCCTTGCAACAGTATTTTGCACGAACTCACGCCAATATGGCCAAGCATTGTAAACGCCGTTCGACTGACCAAAAGCTTCAAAATTAGCATGCCTAAGGCCTTCCAGACTTTCGGCCTTGTAGATTATGACAAAAGCTGCTTCAATAACTAAGTCAGGTTTTTTTTGTTTGCGTTCTAAGGGAAATCCTTCGAGTTTAAAACTGGGAAATACGAGAATGTAGTGTTTCTTCTTATCCGCTTGGGTTTTTACCTCACAGTTGATCTCAAGCGAATGCTTACCTATTCCTGCATTGGAACTTTGAGAACATGCGGAGCTTACTAAACGGACATGCCTTATTGAAACTTGGTCCGACACCGGCGCAGCTAAAGTGTAGTCTATGGTTGCGCGCAACGCTCCCCTTTTTGTAGATTTCTTTGCCATTTTCTTAACCCATCTGTCTTAATTATCACCTTACTTTAATTTCCTTACCACTAATTTCATGCTGCTGATCTCGGACGGATCGTTGCCTTGCCTTGCTCGCCAGTAGCCCGCTCAGCCAATTCAAAATTTATTAGCCAAGAATCTGTGTGTTCAGCTAACTCATACTGACTGACCGTTTCCATGCTGCTTTCAAAACCAAGGGGACGAGCGCTAATTCCTAAACTTGAGTCAAGAGCCCACATAAGGTCGGCCACCGTTCTTAGGGTCATATTGGCACGACCATCAAGAAGCTGAGTAACGTAACCCTTGCTTCTGCCTAGTCTTTTCGCAAGCTGCGTCTTGCTAACACGCTTATCGTTCATCAGAAAGGCAATAAGCTCCGTCACTTCCAGAATCAGCCACTCCTGCTGGTATAATCTCATTTCTTCACTATTATTCTTCAACTCGTCAATTATTGACCCCTTCATGGTTCACCTCCTTTGCTTTGCGCATACTCTGCCATAATTTCAGTCGTCTCTTTGATTTCCTTAGCCATAAAAGAACGGCTCACAAGTCGATAGTGTCCAGTAGCTTAAGAATCCTTCTTGTTTTTCACTTCTTTCTTTTTATGTATGGGCTTATTGCTCTCTCTCCAGGTGCTCTGCCATAATTTCAGTCGCTATCTGGATTTCCTTAGCCACGAAAGCAAAACCAGGTCTTTTGCGAAAACCATGGGTAAGTAGACAACGATTTTCTATGAAGAAGCAAGCTACACGGTAAGGATGTCGCTTAAACTCAAATATTTCTTTGGTTAGATTGTCAAACACGCCTTCTGACAGATTGTTCTTGCCCCTTTGTGCAAGCCGTATAAACAATACGTCTAGCCTCGCACGATTTGTCCTATCTCTCCTCTTTACTTTATCTAGAAACTCCTTTGCGGGCATGGAGCCATTCTTGCGTACGGCAAACTCCACTGTTCCCCACATATCTTCGCATATAATCTTTTCATCGGCATCCATGCTCATAAAGTTTAATTATATCTAAACTATTTTATTATGTCAAGGAATCTTTTGTGGCAAGTAAAAATTTAGGTAAAAGTAAACTTTTTTTCTGCAAGGCACTTTTTGGCCTGAAAAACGCCCTTCTTCCATATGTTTTCCGACTTCCATTGATAAATAATCGATAGGTTCAAGCTGCCCATACAATCTTTCTTATCCAGTTTCTAAGCTCTATTCTTTCCGGGAAATTCAGATAAGCAAATTGGAAGAAAATGTCGGGCAAATGGATACCAACATTACCGGCTTGCGCAGGGACGTAAACGATCTTGTTCAGGAAATCCGAGCATCACGGTCAAGGAGTGAGTGATACTACAACTCGGTGAGCCCATCCTGCAAAGCTGCAACAATAACGCTAAGCAGGAGTGAAATCCCACTTGAGTGGATTTTCTTTTTCTACGAGTCACGAGCGACGAATCATTTAAGCACCACTTTGCCTGTGCCTGTTGTGATTCTACCTATCCTGTAGACGCGCTGGCTATATCGCGTCAGTTTCTTTGCTATTGAGTCGGCGAAATCCTCAGCTACTATTAGCACAAATC
>CAZFLY010000002.1:0-76066 GCA_964519995.1 uncultured Pirellulales bacterium
TGTCTGTGCCATAATTACGTTCCGTTGCTCCAGGTTATTCGGATAGGCTCTAAATCCGAAACGAGACGAATGGATGCGAAATGACAAATCAAGATTTTAAAAAACAAAGCCAATTTCGGGAAAGTGCAAATGAGCACAAGTCTCTATGAACAAAAGGATTACGAAAATAGACTGTGCGGAGTGTTCCGTAAAAAAAAGCCAATTTCAAACTCGAAGCGAAGCGGAGATCCCTACGGTTGAGTTTTTCTGAATCCTCAAACAGGGAGCCAATCTTGCTAAAATGGGTCATCACGAGTGAGAATAGTTGAAGGGACAAGTTTTAGAATGTAGAATAGGCCATTATGGAAAAATATTCGCCGGATAAAAAGTGTGTTGTAATGACGAGAGATGAGGTTCGGGCGTTTGATAACTGGGCGATAAATACACTCGGTATGCCCGGCGTGGTTTTGATGGAAAACGCCGGGCGCAGTTGTGCCGAAGTAGTTAAAGAGAAGTTGAAGGATATCAAAAAACCCAGGATCTGCATATTTTGTGGGACCGGAAACAACGGCGGCGATGGATACGTGATCACCCGGCATCTGCTAAATGATGGTTTTAAGGTTACGGTTGTCTTATGTGGCCGTCCGGATAAGGTTAAGGGTAACGCAAAGACAAACCTGAATATTCTTGAGAGACTTGGCCAGCCGATCGAACAGATGAACATCGACGAAAGTGATATTCGCGCGAAGGTTAGCGCCTTTGCAGCCGGTGCCGACATGATTGTTGATGCCATTTTTGGGACGGGATTAACAGGACAACTGAGCGAGCAGCACAAACAGTTGATCGAAAGCATAAATATCCAGGATTGTCCCATTCTGGCTGTGGATATTCCGTCTGGGCTTGATTGTGATACTGGTGAACCTCTCAGCATTGCTATCAGAGCAAAACATACTGTGACCTTTGTTGCGGCGAAAAAGGGATTCGCATCCGCCAGCGCAGCTCAGTACACTGGAGAGGTTTATATCGCTTCAATTGGTGCGGAGCCAGCAAGGTGGTTGTCTGATACGGATCAGAGAAAAAATATGCGCTTCTTCAAAGAAGAGCCGCGACTATAAGGAAGCGGCAAGTATCAAAAGGCTCCGGATGCAGTCAGTTGCCCCTCGTAACCTATGAATTCGAGGAATCTTTCATATTTGAATACAGGTATCCACAAGGCCTGTGCCTTGTTTTGAATTTCCTTATAGCTATCGAGCTTATCAAGGGCAGCTTCATATTTATCCTGGGCCAGTGGGTCCAGCTCCAAGTCTTCGAAGCTTGGCTCAGGTGGAACCCGTGGTGGTTTGCCCAGAATTACAAAATCTGTCTCGACCGAAATAGTATTAATCACCTTGCCGCCCCATTGTTCGATCATTGTTCTTATTCTATCGATAGCATCTGCATTGATAATCCCATTGGTATCAAGGTCAAATTCGCCCGCGACAACAAACAAGTTTGCCTTGTCGATATCCCAAACTAAGTTTGCGATGATGTCGTCCACTGCGATTGGGTTTTTCTTTTCTGAATGCACAATTCGTGCTGCTGAAAAGTTCTTTGCAATGGCAAATACCTCGATTTTGGCCTTTGCTTTACCATCCTTCGGGATGGGTGCGCTGCCGTCATAAACGGAAAACGTCAAGCCTTGGTAAACATGCTGGTCACTTCCAATATTCAAATGGACCACTCCAGTCTGGTCATCGACTAATATTATCTTTCCGTCGGGCTTAAAAGCTGCCGCCTCACGCTCCGGTAACGGCTCAGTTTGCCGCATCTGTTCCAGAGCGTGTCGCATTCTGCTTTGTGCCATCTTTAGTTCTGCTTGTGTTCTCAGCAGTTCCTGATTCAGTTCTCTCAAATTAGCTCTTGTCTCGTCCAGTTGGGCCTTTAAGGTCTGAGCTCGCTCATCAGATGTCTGTTCCATAAGGCTTTTGAGCTCGTTATATTTTTGTGTGATTTCTATGGCCTGCTGATGATATTTCTCTTTTTCAGCCGCTAATTCTTGCTCTTTTTCATTGCTTATTACCATAGCGTCTTCGAAGCGCAGTCGTAGCTCAGAGAGCTCTTTTTCCAGAGCAGCTTTTTCATTGGTAGTATTATCCAGCTTTGCTCTTAGTTTGCTAACTATATCAACAAGCCCTGTGGTATTGGGATCAATAACCTCAGTGTCGATGTATATTTGAGCTTGATTTAGTGCATCTTTTGCCTGTGCATCGGCGTCTCTTGACTTAACTTCTGCAGATGTATCTTCGAGCGGACCTCCTATAATGAGAGATGTTAAATTATCAATATAGGCAATCATTGTGCCAAGATATGTCGTTCGGCTTTGTCTTGTTCCTATGATTTGTCCTCTATTTCGCCATTCTGCTGAATTAGCCAGTTCCTCCAGGTTGCGCTGTGACTCTTGGGCTATTCTTCGTTGGTCTTCGAATTTGACATAAAGAACGACGGCTAAAGCGGTTGCAACGATAAATAATCCCACAAAGCCTATTAAAGTATAAAGCATGGAACTGCTTTGCTGTCTTTTCGGTGCTGGCATGACATAACTCCTTCCGAAACAACGAAAAAATCACGCATAAAAGGTTTTCTGACAATGTATTATCGCCAGAAAGCTCGTTGGAGTCAAGAAAAAAGGTTGTTGGCAGTGAGGAACGAGCCGGTCAATCCTTTGTGAGTCTGTCCAGAAGATGGGGTAGCTGGCTTATCTTTGTGATTGTATATTGGGCTGCCGCATAGGGTTGCTGCTGCGATAGTCTTGTGTGTATACGGGCTGGACGCAATATCTGAATGGTCGCAAGGCCCAACTTGTTGGGTGCGATAAAGTCCTTTTCTTCGTTATCGGCAACGTAGACTGCGGTTTCTGCTTTTGCATTTAAGTTTCTGAGGAGTTGTTCAAAGCCGATCGTTGACGGTTTCCAGAATTCTCTACCGAGCTGTTCAGTGTAGATAATGCGGTTAAAATATTTTTCGATCCGCAGCGACTGAACCTTCAGTTTCTGTGCGGGTAAGAAGCCATCGGTGAGCAGGGCTAGCGTATATTTGTCTTGTAGCTGCTCAAGAACATCTCGGCTGTCTTTGGGCAGTTTTATTTTTGGGACGTGATTGCGGTAAATCGTAATCAAACAGTTAATGAGTTTATCGTCATAACTTATATTGAGTTCATCGAGAGCTAAGTTAATAGTTTTTGTGCGATTACCAGCAGTGAACTGTGCCCAGAAAGTATTGAAAAGTTGTTCAGTTGTGACTGTCTTGATAGATTCTGCCAGGAAATCAGCAATAAAATGAAGACCACTCCTGCAGTACTCGATTTCGTCGTAAAGCGTATCGTCCAAATCAAAAATAATAGTACTCAGCATGACTGTTAGCTTTTAAAAGCGTTGTAGGCTCTTAGTAACTTTCAAATAGCTTGCCCCATTCTGTCTCCATGAATCGCCTAATTATCTTCTTGCCGACGATGGGATACCAGAGCAAGTCATGGTATAAATTTGATGCGAATGGTGCCCAAGCAACCAATGGGGTGTGCAAGAGCGGCTTTTCAAGAAATCTCAAAAAGCCTTTTCTAAGCATCTGATCGCCCCAAATAACAAAGCTTCTTTTTGTGGTGAAGCCGAAATTAACATTCTCGATGTTCTCACCGACTATTTCTATGTTCTCGGGATTTCCTACTCCGAGTGCCATTTCGTCACACATACGAATGTACGGTATTTCAAGCGGATTATATCCCATCATTTTAGCCGCCACCGCATCGATGGCGACCGAATCGGCGCTTGCCAGAATGAAATTGTGTATCTTTGGAATCATTGTTCTTGGGCCTGCACCGTCACCGCAGACAGTTGCATCCATCACCGCAAAAATCCCCGGGTGAAGCTCTTTCTGCATAATCATTAGGTCCACAAGTACCTCGTGCATGTACTTGTGTGCATAATGACGCACCTCTTTGAGTAAACCTCCGAAGGCATTTTTGATTGCCCCTGTCGTTTGTGAATGTCCGTGTGTTTTCAGGGTAGGCAAATGTATGATATTCTTTCCGATGAACATCTTGGGTATCTGAATGCCCTCGGGGAAAATCTGGTCGAGCTTCAACAGTTTTTTCTTGAATTCATATTTGACCCATTCTACTTCAGGCAGTGATGTAAAATTCAGGCTGTACTTATCCAGTACGGGCATCCATTTGTTATTCCGGGCGCCTTTAAGTGGGTTAGTAACCACAGTTTTATTCTCCACCGGAAGAAGTCGCTGCTGTGTAAAACCATCTTCGATAAGCGTTTTCATAATTCCTTCAACCTGCCAAGGCTCAGATGAGCAGGCTGGAAAGTATTTAGTCCAGGACAGATTTAACTTAATAAGAGTATCAATGTCTTTGGAGATGACCTGCTCGTATTCAGCGAGGTGCATTAATTTACGATAGTCTGCTAAAACTGTCTCAGGAGCGGTTTTCAATACGACTACTTTGGACTTTGGCATTAGACAACACCTCCTTTGTATTTACGTATTTTCCTTCCTGCGCAACATTCTGTGGCAGATTCTGTGAGAAATGCCGCAAACTGTCACACAATCTGTTTTGTTCATTGGGATCTACGGCGTAGAATGATACGGTGTCTCCGCCACAGACCACATTGTTAGAAATCTTCCACTGGCCGACTTTAATCCATTGTGAAGGAATACCGCCGTACACATCAAACCAATGGTCATACACAATACAAGCTGCAACCTTCTTCTGGTGTGCCAATTTGTACATTTTTTCTGTGTCGTATGCTCTCTTCAGTTTTGCCTTTGCTATCTCGAGACTGCCTATGCCAAACAAGTCTAAGCATTGAATATCGGCAAAATAGTTGATTGCACCAATGTCGTTTGCGGCGATACTGCTGCCTTGATAGAATCTCTGCAGAAATTTGGCTATCTGGTATTGCTGTTGGTAAATATTTGATGCGGCTTGAGGAGTCTCCATCAAAGATAGGCGCGCTCTCTTTATAAGCGGTGAACAGGCCAGAACAATGAGAATGACCATCGCTACATACTTCGGTATCAAAGTTCTTTCAAAGCCCACAGATGTTCTTGCTGGCAAAGCCTCCCATATTGCTACTGATATTACGAATATGCCAAGAGCAATTAGGTATGCTTCATACCTATAGAACCAACCGATACGTGCGAATTGCATATGTAAAAGAGTCGTTGCGACGAAAATAATAATCATAATTCTGAGATCTTTCCAGATGTCATTTTGCTTGCTATATTGAAAAAAGAACAAAACGAGAGCCGCCAGAACGAGAAACAGAATATGAGGATTTCTAAGCATTTGTTCACAGCTTGAGTAACCTAAAAATCTGATAATACCCATTAAAGAAAAGAGGTCAGGTATATTGCCCTTCAAGAGAACGGGATTTGGTAAGAAATACCAACCATTTGAAATCGAGATTATTCCATATCCCAATATTGGTAGAAGACCCACCCCAGCTAACAACAAAGAATATAGGAGTCTTCGCTTTATAACTAATAAAACACACACGACAAGAAGCAGGAACAGACCTTCATAGCGGGCCATACTCAGGAGTGGTGCTAATAGCAGCAGGAGTGAATATTCTAAAGGGGTGGCTTTTTTTATTGAAAGAATTTTTGCAGAAAGATAAACAAAGATAATAGCTATAAGTGCGTGAAGAATGTGCTCCTGGCCACAGAATATAAGAGAAGGTAAAGGGCTAGAAAATACAACAAGCAACAGGATAATAAGAATGAGACAAGGGTGTAATTTGTATTTCCTTAAAAGAGTATAAACCAAGACAACGACAAGTGTTCCAAATAGGAAATTCAAAATGAGTGGGCTGGCTATGTTAGGTCCAAACAAGAAATAGATTAGCGATAGAATTAATGTCCAAAGTAATGAAGAAGACGATGAAGTAAAACCATATTTGTCTATCCCCCAAGTACCGTATTGAGCTAAATTCTTTGCTATGGCCATATGGATGTAAGGATCATCGAGGACATAGGTGAAGTGTCCTTCATTCCTTTGGATAGATATAGCAAGTAAAATGGCCACCGTTGACCAGAATAAGGCCAGCGTAATAATCAACGGCCAGTGTGTTTTTACGATACTCAGCAGCTTCAAGTGCTTGCGCATGAGTCATCTCCTGATCCCCTTCATCCGCAAGAAGTGGGACGAGATAATTGGTGAACAAGCCCTCTTAGGGACATCCTTATATCCCTGCTTTTACAGGGTCCTGCATAATGCTTCAAGAACGCCGGTACTTTTATCTATACAATGATTCTTCTTTTAGCTATATATTAATCCTGTGGTGCATGGTGTCAACCGTGATTGAACTAAAATTGGCCGTTTAGCGACGGAGTCATTGTTGGAGACGAGAATGAGAAGTTACCTCTCAATCATGCGGCCTGCTCACTGGAGCAAGAACATTTTTGTCTTCGTTGGTTTAATATTTGGTGGCAGGCTTCTTGGACCTGCCAAAGAAGTTTTATTGGCCGTAGGTAGTTCCGTGGGTGGTTTTGCATGTTTTTCTTTGGCTGCTTCCAGCATCTATATTCTTAACGATATCATCGACCGAGAAGCAGATAGTATGCATCCTGAAAAACGCAACAGGCCAATAGCGTCGGGTAGTATTACGGTTTATTCTGCAGCATTGCTAGCACTTGTATGTGCTATAGTGGCAATAGCCGGCAGCTTTAGGCTTGCATGGGAGTTCGGCCTTATCATCATGGGATATATTGCGTTGATGATTCTGTATACAGGTTTACTGAAAAGAGTGATGATAATGGACTGTGTGGTGTTAGCGACTGGCTTTTGCTTACGGGCTATTGCCGGGGCTGTGTTAGTTAATGTTTTCATATCACCATGGTTGATTATATGTACATTCGCTTTAAGTCTATTTCTGGCTTTTGGCAAACGCCGCGGCGAGATAGCTCAATTGGGAGTAAATAGCACGTCATTTCGCAGAACACTTGCCGGCTATACGCCGGAGCTATTGGCCCACATGCTTGATGTAACGAGCGGTTTGGCAATTGTCTGTTTTTTGCTCTATGCGATGGATGATAGAACATTCCGTGTATTTGGCACGAATAATCTCGTGTATACGACGCCGTTTGTTTTGTATTGTGTTTTTCGTTTTAGTGCGCTAATACAAAAGGGCCAGTACTTAGGTCCTGTCGAGTTAACGCTCAATGACCGCCCGTTTCAGGTTGGCTTTCTGTTGTGGGTGATTGCCTGTATCTCAATTATATACGCTGACAGATTCAGACAAATTCTACAGTAGGGGATGGGTGTTGGATGTCAATTCAAAGGTTGCAGAAAGTCCTCGCGGCAGCCGGCATTGCTTCTCGAAGAAAGTGTGAAGAGCTGATACTTCAAGGGGGTGTGTGCGTGAATGGTAAGCTCGTGGATAAGCTCCCTGTGTTTGTTGACCCGGACAAGGATGTTATTACTGTCAATGGCAAAAAGATTCACCGTGAGAGAAAAGCCTATTATCTTTTGAACAAACCCAAGGGTGTGATTTGTACGAGTTCTGATCCGCTGGGCAGAAAAAAAGCTATTGATTTGATCGATTGCCATGAACGTATATTTTGCGTCGGTAGACTTGATGCTGATACAACGGGGCTGATTATTCTGACCAATGACAGCGACCTGGCAAACAAGTTGACACACCCGCGGTACAAAATGCCCAAGACATACCTTGCTCAGGTAAAAGGGCGAATTGATGACCCGGCTATCGAAAAGCTCAAGAAGGGAATCTGGCTTGCTGAAGGCAAGACGGGCGGCGCAAGAATGAAGGTGCTTAAACGCAGCCATGATGAGTCGCTTGTGGAAATCACGGTTGAGCAGGGCCTTAACCGCCAGGTTCGCAGAATGCTTGCAAAGGTAGGTCTGGGAGTCAGATCGCTCAAGCGAACAAAGATCGGCAAGCTTACCACACGGGGTCTGGGCGTTGGCAAGTGCAGGCTGCTAACGAAGGCCGAAGTAGCGTACCTGAAGGGAATAGGGAATAGGGGGTAGCGTACAGCGTATAGTATTCTCTGGATGGCCGTTTGTATTTAGCCGCCGGTTTTTGCCAGTATATCCTGTGGGGTCCGGATATTGGTCCATGGTACGCGGAAGAACCGGATTTTATGGCGAAAATCTACTTTTTACGCTTGCAAACCCCGCTCAAACGATTATCCTAACAAATTCTTGTTGGAAAGTCTGCACGAATCAACTGCGTGTTGGATCGGATTCATCATAGCAGCGGGAGCGAAACTGATGGCAAGAGTTTGTTATTTTACAGGCAAGCGCACAGTCGCTGGCAGAAGTATTGCTCGGCGTGGTAAGGCAAAATATCTCGGTGGGGTCGGTCGAAAAACGACCGGGATCACAAAGAGAAAATTCAAGCCCAATATCCAGAAAGTCCGAGCAATAGTAGACGGCAAGGTCTGCAGGATAAAGGTTTCTGCCAAGGCCATACATATGGGCTTAGTTCAGAAACCGCCGAGGCGGAACTACAAGCCTGCCGAGCAGGCAACCGCTTGACGGAGAGTGGTTGACCGACCGTGGTTACCTTCAGCGAGGCGGATTTGCCTCGCTTTTTTTCGTTTGTTGTAGGATTAAAGATGCCGGAAAAAATCGATAGGGAACTTGTCAGGAAAGTGGCCAAACTATCCCGGCTGGAGTTGACGGAGGCAGAAATTGAAGAGTTTACCGGGCAGTTGGGGGCAATTCTTGAGTATATGGATAAGATGAACGAGCTGGATACGACAAATGTAGAGCCTCTCGCGCATTGTCTGCCTATTAGTAATGTTCTGCGAGAGGATATTGTCAAGGAATCGCTCGGAACTGAGAAAACACTGGCAAATGCACCTGAGCGGGATGGAGATTTCTTCAAAGTGCCAAAGATACTGGACGCAGGTCCCGGTACGTAGGTAGATATAGCCTAAATTTGGAGGATTTAACACATGAGAGTACGCTGTATGATAACTCCTATCTTTGTATTAGGTTTGTTGATTGGTTTTTTCCGGATGGAGAATATCGGGATGGGATCAAATCCAATTCAATCGGGTGGTCAGCATTCACATGTATTTGAGAAGACCGTAACCAAGACCGTCAGTTGCAGGTATTTGCTGTATTTGCCAGGGGATTATGGTAAGCAAGGGCGGCTCTGGCCGATGATTCTCTTCTTGCATGGCGCAGGTGAGCGCGGCGACGACCTCGAATTGGTCAAGAAGCATGGTCCCCCGAAGCTAATCGATCAGGGCAGAGATTTTCCCTTTATCATTGTGTCCCCACAGTGCCCAGATGGTGACTGGTGGCCTGAAAAAACTGATACTTTGATTACTCTGCTTGATGAGATTGTTGCAGATTATCACGTGGACCATGAGAGAATCTATCTAACCGGTCTGAGCATGGGCGGCTATGGAACCTGGGCCTTAGCCTGGAGGTACCCGCAACGATTTGCGGCAATAGCACCGATTTGTGGTGGTGGATACCGATTCATGGCTGATAGACTCAAAGATGTTCCTATCTGGGCTTTTCACGGTGCAAAAGACAATATTGTTCCACTTTCAGAATCTGAAGCAATAGTAAATGCAGTAAACGGAAATGGTGGAAACGCTATACTGACGGTCTATCCGGATGCCTATCACGATTCCTGGACCAAAACCTATGATAACACGGAGCTCTACGATTGGTTCCTCAAACATCGTAAAACTGAGAAAACAAAGTGATGTGATTTATGGTGGTGGAAGAGCTTAGTGCAAAGCAGTTGTGTGACAAAATTATTGCCCGCGAGATAAGCAGCGTCGAGGTGATTAAAGCAATTTTTAAGCGGATAGAGCGATTTGACTCGATTATTGGTGCTTATATTAGCACGTTCGAAGAGCAGGCGTTAACCAAGGCTCAGGAAATTGACGAGAAAATTGCTGACGGCCGGTCGGTAGGGAAGCTTGCAGGTGTGCCGATCGCAATTAAGGACAATATGTGTGCTACTTTTGGATCTACTACTTGTGCTTCAAAGATATTGGCGAATTTCCAAGCGCCTTATAATGCTACAGTTGTCGAGAAATTGCTTGCTGCTGATGCAGTCTTAATTGGCAAAGCCAATATGGATGAATTTGCGATGGGCTCCAGCACCGAGACGTCTGCACTGAAGAAGACTGTTAATCCGTGGGATAACTCTCGTGTACCGGGCGGCAGTAGTGGAGGTGCTGCGGCAGCGGTGGCGGCGGGGCTTTGTTTCGCTGCTCTCGGTTCCGATACGGGCGGCTCGATTCGCCAACCGGCAAGTTTCTGCGGCGTGGTAGGCTTAAAACCAACCTATGGTAGGGTCTCGCGATATGGGCTTGTTGCTTACGGTTCGAGCCTCGATCAAATCGGGCCAATTACGCAAAACGTTTCAGACTGTGCCCTAATGCTCAATGTCATTGTCGGTCACGACCCCGCGGACAGCACGAGTGTGGATGAGCGCACTGCACCTGTGTGTGACTATCTTGGGCAGCTTGACGAGACGGTTAAAAACCTCAAGATAGCGATCGTGCCCCAGTTCAACGCAGGTGCCGACCAGAAGGTCCGAGACTCTCTTGATGAGGCTATTGCTATATACAAGAATCTTGGTGTACAGATTGTTGAAGTTGAGATGCCTCATCTGAATTACGCAATCGCTGCTTATTATGTAATCGCAACCGCTGAGGCATCCAGCAATCTTGCCCGCTACGATGGTGTTCATTACGGCCATAGAACACAGAGCCCTCAAGATTATGTCGAGGTATATTCGAAGTCGCGAGAAGAAGGCTTTGGCAAGGAAGTCAAGCGACGCATAATGCTTGGCACCTATGCCCTCTCAAGCGGCTACTACGACGCGTATTATCTAAAAGCTCTCAAAGTCAGAAATCTCATACGTGGTGACTTCACTAAGGTTTTTGAGACCTGCGACTGCATTATGATGCCGGTTGCACCGACAACGGCCTTCAAAATCGGCGAAAAGATTAACGACCCACTGACAATGTACTTATCTGATATTTATACAATTGCGGCCAATCTCGCCGGTGTCCCAGCTATAAGTATTCCGTGTGGCTTCGACGATAGGAATTTGCCTATTGGCCTACAGATTCTTGCCCCTGCTTTCGAAGAACATAAACTGATGCGAATAGCGAGAATGTTCGAATCAAAAACCGACTGGCATAAGAAAAAGCCGCCAATCCTTGAGTAGGCAAGAATGAGCGACCTGGGATACAAAGTAGTGGTAGGTTTGGAAATCCACGTGCAGCTTTGCACTAAGAGCAAGATGTTCTGTGGCTGTGCTGTGGAATTCGGCGCCGCCCCTAACAGCAAGGTCTGCCCTGTATGTCTTGGAATGCCTGGTGTGCTGCCCGTTATGAACAAACAGGCCATCGAGTATGCTGTCCTGACTGC
The DNA here is from genome assembly GCA_964519995.1 of uncultured Pirellulales bacterium. Taxonomy (GTDB): domain Bacteria; phylum Planctomycetota; class Phycisphaerae; order Sedimentisphaerales; family Anaerobacaceae; genus CAZFLY01. Next base: position 11,396 of record CAZFLY010000002.1, read on the forward strand.
CTTTGCCCTGAATTGCAAAGTCGCGGAATTCACAAAGTGGGATAGAAAAAGCTACTATTATCCCGACCTGCCAAAAAACTACCAGATAAGCCAGTACGATTTACCCCTCGGCGCTGAAGGTTTTATTGAAATACAGCTCGGACAGGGCACGAGCAAGAAAATCCGAATACGGAGAGTGCACCTCGAGGAGGATGCTGGTAAGAATCTTCATACAGCCGGCAATTACTCCCAGGTCGATCTGAATAGGACGGGCACGCCTTTGCTTGAGATTGTCACCGAGCCGGATATGAATAGCCCCGCTGAGGTAAGGGTACTCGCTATAGAGCTGCAGCGAATAGTAAGATACCTCGGTGTCTCCGAGGCTGATATGCAAAAAGGCCACATGCGCTTTGAACCCAACGTCAATCTTGCCGTGACCAGAGGCGGCACCGAGTACAAGACGCCCATTGTCGAGGTCAAGAATCTAAACAGCTTCCGCGCACTGGAAAAGAGCATCGAGTACGAAATTGGCAGACAGCTTGACGAGTTCCTCGAAACCGGCCGGTTGATGGAGATGGGCAACAAATCCACCAGAGGCTGGGATGATGTCCAGGAAGTCACAGTTCTTCAACGAGAGAAAGAAGAAGCACATGACTATAGATATTTCCCTGACCCCGACCTCGTGCCCGTGACATTCAATCAGAATTGGCTTAACGATATCAAATCTCACTTGTGCGAACAGCCGCTCAAAAAGCAAATGCGTTATGTTCGGGAATACAAATTAAGTGATTATGACGCTGGCGTTCTAACGGCTGAACGCTCACGAGCTGAGTTTTTTGAAGAGGCCGTTAGGGAAGGCGGTGACCCGAAACGGATTTGCAATATAATCACACAGGATTTGCTAAAACTAGCAAATGAAAAAGGATGTGGCGTGGCCGAGCTGGGTGTGCCAGCAAAGGAGGTGGCAAACTTAGCCCAAATGGTAGTAATGGGTGATATCAGTGCTAGCTCATCGACTTTAGTCATTGAGGAGATGGTCGAGACGCAGCAACCGTCCCAGTTGATTGTTGAAGAACACGACCTGATTCAGAAGAGTGATGCTGGCGAACTCGAACAGATAGTGGACCTGGTACTTGCAGAGAACCCCAAAGCGATCGAAGATGTAACAAGCGACGGCAAAAAAAGCAAAAAGGCCCGCGGTTTTCTGCTTGGCCAGGTTATGCAAAAAACCAAAGGCCAGGCAAATCCCAAGGTGGTCTCAGAAATACTTGACAGAAAACTCAGATAAACCTGCAACGTCTCATCGCTCTATTTCTAATATGAGGTCAAGATGATGAAAATAGAAAAAGCTGGTAATATCACCAAGGAGCCGGTTGAAGTTGATGGTGCAAAAAGTGTCAGGATACAGTGGCTCATATCAAAAGAAGATGGAGCCGAGAATTTTGCAATGCGTATGTTTGAACTGCAACCCGGCGGACATACTCCGCTCCACACGCACCCTCACGAGCACGAAGTGTTTATAATTGAAGGGCATGGTATTTTCGTCTATGAAGGCGAGGAACATCCATTCGAAGCTGAGCACGTCATATTTGTGCCGGGCGGCAAAGAACACCGATTCAGGAATACGAGCAATTCGATTCTGAGGCTCCTCTGTATCATACCGGCAGTGGCGAGATAGGCGCAAATACCGTCATACCAAGTAGGGTATTCTTAGCAATATTTCGTAATGTGCATGTCCAATCACATCTATCTCTACCTGGTATTCTTTTGATAGCACGTTTATTGATGGCTTTTTCGGGTAGCTTACAACGGGGCATTTCTAAAAATCTACTATTGACTAAGATTTTATTGGACTTGTGTTGTTTAATTGTTAAAATTCCCTGTCAAGATAGGGGGAAAAGTTATGGCGGCAGGGAATGTTAGTTTTGTTGGGTCGCACACCACGAATGCGTGGGGAGAGGTCTACACATTCCGCAGCCTTTCGATTCGCCCAGATGCTAAAATACCTACACCAACCTTTAGCTTGAAAATAGGGCGTTCTTACCTGCTTAAGCCGATTGAAGTGTTTATCTGATCGGTTGGAGTGTGCCGTAGCGGTTCTGTGGAAAAGTTTATGCAGGAGGTGAAACAATGAGGATTTCGGAGCCTGGCGGCGAAAAGCCAGTTAAAAAAATAGATGAGAAGCGTGCGCGCAAAGCGAAATTGGAGCAATTAAGACACGATTCCAGTCAGAGCAAAAGGCCAAATGAGGCGTTAGAAAGATGCGAAGAGGAGAAAGCACTTGTCTTCGGCAGTATGTTGGAGCATGCTGTATATCGCGGTACAGACATGAGGGTTTTATGGGCAAATAAAGCTGCATGTGAATCGGTTGGTTTGTCTCCTGAACAATTAGCGGGGCGCTATTGCTATGAAATATGGCATCAACGCAGTAAGCCATGCTTGGTGTGTCCTGCGAAGGAAGCATTGAAAAGCGGTAAACGAGAGGAAATGGAAGTAGCTACTCCTGATGGCAGGATTTGGTTTATACGCGCATATCCTATTAAAAATGCAAACGGGGAAGTAATAGGTATTGCTAATACGACGCTGGAAGTCACCGAGCGTAAAAAGGCGGAGGAGGCGCTGCGTGCGAGTCATGACTATCTTGTAAGATTGACAAACTCCATGTGGGATGCGGTTTTTTCTGTGAAAATGCCAGGCAGAATAATCGAGTGGGTGAATGATTCTTTTAGACTTATCGGTTATGAACCTGAGGACTGCATCGGCAAAACTACGGAGTTTCTCTACCCAGACAAAAGGGAGTTCATTGACTTTGGTAATAAGCTAAAGAAATCCATTGAAGCGGGAGAGGATGTACTACACGCGGAACAGCTATTAAGAAGGAAAAACGGCGAGATATTTCCAGCTGAGATTACTACAACTATCTTCAGAGAGAAAGGTCAGGTTACACGAGTTACCAGCATTGTTAGAGACATTACCGAGCGCAAGAAGGTAGAGGAGGCACTACGTAGGAGTGAAAAGCAGGCATCTGCAGCGATAGAAGCTGCAAGAGCCCTTACATTTAATTATGATATCGCCACAGGTAATGTAAACTGGGGCGGTGCAATTGAAGAGATCACAGGATATACGCCTGAAGAGTTCGCACAAATTGACGTTGATGGCTGGGCAGAGAGGTTGCACCCCGATGACAAAGATAGGGTGCTATCAATTCTTCAGGAGGTTATTCAGGAGAAAGAACGCGCTACAGCAGAATACAGATTCAGAACCAAGAAGGGTTATGTTACACTTTCCTCCATCAGCCTTACAGAGAGGGAGAACGGCAAAGCTGTGCGCTTGGTGGGTATATTGCAGGACATCACCGAGCGCAAGCGGGCGGAGGAAGCTCTAAAAGAGAGCGAGAAGCGGTTCCGCATTGCCAGCCAAACTGCCAGCGACGTGGTCTATGAAAGGGATCTCCAAACCGGTATCGCCACATTCTATGGTGATATTGATAGTCATTTAGGCTATGAACCGGGCGGGTATCCCCGCACCTGGGAAGGCTGGAGGGAACATGTTCACCCAGAAGACCTCGCCTGGATAGAGAGCAAATCGGTAGACCAATTGGAATCAGGTATACCACACGGCATAGAATACCGTATGAGAAAAAAAGATGGAACATACATGACCTGGTTGGATCGGGTCATGGTGATTAGGGACGAAGAAACAGGTAAGCCCCTAAAATTTATAGGGGCAGCAACCGACATCACAGAACGCAAAAAAGTGGAGGAAGCACTACGACATAGTGAAGAAAAATACAAGACAGTTGTAGAATCAAGTCTGGACGCGATCTTTGTGCACGATCACGATGGACGATATTTGTTTATCAATGAAGCCGGAGCCAGATACTATGGCAAGAAACCATCCGAAGTGTTCGGAAAGAGCCTTGCAGAGCTTCTTCCGAAAGAAGATGCAGAAAGTATGCTGAAAGATGTCCATAGGGTTTATCGCGAAAAAAGGGCACTAAAGTCAGAGTACGCTGTGCCCTTTGGAGGGAAGACTCGTCTTTTTGCTACGATCTTATCTCCGGTTTTTGATGAACATCGAAATATAATATCTGTTCTTGGCATGGGTCGCGATATCACCGGTCAGAAGCAGATGGAGGAGGCCCTGCGAGAGAATGAAAAGCAGGCATCTGCAGCGATAGAAGCTGCAAGAGCCCTTACATTTAATTATGATATCGCCACAGGTAATGTAAACTGGGGCGGTGCAATTGAAGAGATCACAGGATATACGCCTGAAGAGTTCGCACAAATTGACGTTGATGGCTGGGCAGAGAGGTTGCACCCCGATGACAAAGATAGGGTGCTATCAATTCTTCAGGAGGTTATTCAGGAGAAAGAACGCGCTACAGCAGAATACAGATTCAGAACCAAGAAGGGTTATGTTACACTTTCCTCCATCAGCCTTACAGAGAGGGAGAACGGCAAAGCTGTGCGCTTGGTGGGTATATTGCAGGACATCACCGAGCGCAAGCGGGCAGAGGATGCTCTTGCCCAGAAGCGGAACCTAATACGCGCTCTGATGGATAACATCCCAGACTACATCTACTTTAAGGATCGGCAAAGCCGCTTTATCAGAACCAGCAAGGCTCACGCCAAGATGTTCGGCCTGAACGACCCTGTGGAGGCAATAGGTAAGACAGATTTTGACTTCTTCTCGAATGAACACGCCCATCAGGCGTATGAGGACGAGCAAGAAATCATCAGAACTGGCCAACCGCTACTGAACATAGAAGAAAGAGAGACATGGCATAATCGGTCGGATACGTGGGTTTTGACCAGTAAGATGCCTCTGTGCGATGAGGAAGGGAAAATCATCGGCACTTTCGGTATCTCCAGAGACATCACCGAGCGCAAGAGAGCTGAGAAGCAGTACAGAACTATTGTAAGGACTGCCATGGATGGTTTCTGGATTGTGGATAAGCAGGGACACTTCCTGGATGTGAATGATGCCTATTGCATGCTGATAGGTTACAGTCGTGATGAACTGCTGACTATGTGTATCCCGGATGTCGAAGCGATGGAGAAACCAGAAGTAACCGCAGCGCGCATCAAAAAGATAATAGAGGTAGGCGAGGACCGTTTCGAAACCTGCCACAAGCGCAAGGATGGCAGGATTGTTGATGTTGAGGTCAGTGCCAATTACATGAAAGATGAGGAGCAGTTTTTTGTGTTTCTTCGCGATATCACCGAACGCAAGCGGGCAGAGCAATTAATACGGAAAGAGCGAGACAAAACCCAGAAATATCTCGATGTTGCAGCAGTTATAATAGTGGCGATCGACGCTGAGCAAAGGATTGGTCTTATTAACAAAAAAGGGTGCGACATTCTCGGATACTCTGAAGACGAAGTTCTTGGCAAGAACTGGTTTGATAATTTCCTGCCCGAAAGGATTAGAGGCAATGTGAGAGAGATTTTCAACAAGATATTATGCGGAGAAGCTGATAGATCAAAGTATCATGAGAACCCTGTTTTGACTAGGAACGGTGACGAGAGACTAATAGCTTGGCACAACACAATACTGAGAAACAACCAGGGCGAAGTCATAGCTACACTCAGTTCTGGACAGGACATAACTGAGCGCAGACAAGCCGAGGAGCAGATCACAAAGCTCGCTAAATTCCCGGCTGAAGACCCCAACCCTGTTCTCCGCATTTCCGGCTACGGTACCGTCATTTATGGCAACAAAGCCAGTCAGCCATTATTGGAAGCCTGGAGCTGCCATGTGGGACACTCTGTGCCTGAGAATTGGCATGAGTATGTGCTGGATGCTCTCAGCGGGGGACAGGATCAGCAGACCGAAGTCGAATGCGATGGTCGAATATTTGCTCTGATATTTGCGCCGATCGTGGATACCAATTATGTAAATGTCTATGGTCATGACATCACCGAGCATAAGAAAGCTGAGCAAAAGCTTCGCGAGGACCAGGTCAGGCTCAAGTCTTTAGCTTCGGAATTGACACTTGCTGAAGAGCGTGAAAGACGCCGGATCGCAACAGAGCTACATGACCAAATCGGTCAGTCTTTAGTTATCTCCAAGATTAAGCTGGAGGCGCTTCGTGGGTCTGGTTTTGGAAGCGAAGTTGATGTGGAGTTGAGCGAAGTTTGCAACACGCTCGGTCAGACAATTGCAAATACGCGGTCTTTGACTTTCGACTTGAGTTCTCCTATACTTTATGAGTTGGGTTTTGCCAAGGCTGTGGAGGAATACATTAGAGAGCATGTCGAGAAAAAGCATAGAATCCAAACTACGTTTGAGGACGACGGTATGCCAAAGCCGTTGGACGACAACATTCGTGTGCTCCTGTTCCGGGATGTGCGGGAGTTATTGGTTAATGTGGTCAAGCATGCGAATGCAGATAAAGTAAAGGTCTCTATCAGCAGAATTGGTGATCAGGTGTGTGTTAGTGTCGAAGACAATGGAGTAGGATTCGACGTAGATGAAGCAGCGTCGCGGGCAGTTAGTGAAGGTGCATTTGGACTTTTCAGTATTCGAGAGCGTCTGGAGGAGTTAGGAGGGCGGCTTGAGATAAAATCGGAACTTGGACGGGGCAGCAAGATCACTATGAAAGCTCCGCTAATAAAAGAAAGGACGGACAGTGGGAGAGAGTAAAGATTTAGCCAGAGAGACAGGAATCACTGCACTAGGCAGGGTTCCCTGGGGCACACACATTTGTCTGTTTTACCGGAGCAAAACGGATTTACTTAACCTTTTGCCGCCCTACTTCAAAGCAGGATTAGAAATGGGTGAACTCTGTATATGGGTTACCTCCGAGTTCCTGTCGGCAGGAGAGGTCGAAAATACGATGAGAAAGTCTATGCCCGATTTCGATACATATTTGGAAAGAGGACAAATTGAAATCCTTCCACACAGCCAATGGTACCTTAGCGGGGGAAATTTCGATATGCAGCGGGTCCTGAGAGGATGGGCCGCCAAACTCAATCAAGCCTTGAAGGAAGGGTATGCGGGCATTCGTGTTACTGGTGATACCGCATGGCTTGGAAGAAAAATATGGAAGAATTTCGCTAATTATGAACACGAGATAAATGAAGCAATCAGGCAGTATCGGATGATCGCCGTTTGCAGCTACTGTCTTGACAAATGCGGGATAAGGGACCTCATAGATGTGGTCAACAATCACCAGTTAGGTCTCATTAAGGAAGACGGCGAATGGACGCTTACCAAGAACGCGGAGCGCCTTCGGGCAGAGCAAAAGGCCCGCGAATATCAGGCGCAGCTTAAGTCTTTAGCTTTGGAATTGACACTGACCGAGGAGCATGAAAGGCACCGTATTGCAGTCGGACTGCAGGATCAAATAAGCCAGTCAATGGCAGTTTGCAAAATCAAATTGGAGGCACTCTACAACTCTGTATCAGGCGTAGAAGTTGGTAAATCGCTGCGGGATGTGTGCGAAACGCTGGGCCACACAATTGAAGAAGCGAGATCGCTCATATATGACCTTAGTTCGCCAATTTTGTACGAGCTGGGTTTTGAGCGAGCAACTGCAGATTGGCTCGAAGAGGAAATTCGGAAAAAGCATGGTATCAAGACCGAATTTGAGGACGATGGTCAGCCCAAGCCATTGGATGATGACACACGCACGTTTTTGTATCGTGATGTGCGTGAATTGCTTCTCAATGTTGCTAAGCACTCGCACGCAAAAAAAGCAAAGGTGTTTATCCAGAGAATCGGCAACCAGATACATGTAGGTGTTGAAGATGATGGAGTGGGGTTCAATCCTGGTACAGTAATGTCACCACAAGCTGAGCGAACCGAGTTCGGATTATTTGGCATTCAAGAACGGTTAGAGCATTTGGGTGGCCGATTGCAGATCGAGTCTGCGCCGGGGCGCGGCAGTAAGATTACGATGGTGGCTCCGCTCAAATTGCAGGAAAACACTACTAATGGGGGATAGCATGAGTATTAAAGTTCTATTAGCCGATGACCATAGAATTGTGCGCGAAGGTGTATGTTCGTTGCTGGGCAATGAGCCTGACATGGAAATCGTTGGTGAGGCTGAGGATGGGCGTCAAGCCCTTGAGCTCGTCTCCGAACTGTTGCCGGATGTCATCGTTATGGACATAACTATGCCAAACTTGAATGGTGTAGATGCTACACGCCAAATTATCCGGAATTCCCCGAACATAAAAGTTGTTGCACTTTCTATACACTCCAGCAGGGCATTTGTAGCGGACATGCTAAAGGCTGGGGCCTCAGGTTATGTGCTGAAGGAGTCTCCGTTTGATGAGCTTGTTGGGGCAATAAGGAGAGTGGTAGCCGGCGAGAAGCACCTCAGCCCTAAAGTTGCTGGGGTAGTGGTCAGCGACTACGTGGAGCGGTTGAGCAAGGTAAATGAATCCCCGTTGGATGCCTTGATACCAAGAGAACGTGAGGTACTCCAATTGATAGGTGAGGGAAAGAACACGAAAGAGATTGCCACCCGGCTGCATGTAGGCACCAAGGCTATAGAGGCAAATAGACGCAAAATCATGGAAAAACTGGACGCCCACAGTATAGCTGAGCTTGTAAAAATCTCTATCCTCGGAGGCCTGGCTTCTCTTGAACCATGAGAGTGACCCATAGTGGGCCAAAACGACATTCTTAGGAGTGCAGAAGCGGTGTATATGATAACATCATGGGGGTATTACATAAACAGCCTCCGCATTGTATGTCGCAGGTAGGGTGAAAAAGTTCAAGAAAAGGTGCATGATTTACCGATATTCTTTATTCGAGGGTCCATAAGGGAGTTGTTTCCCTGCAAATGGGGGTTAGTTTATCTAACATTAACTTTTGGTAGTCCTATAATTAGCTTTTGGTAGCTTGGTAAATAGGCTTTGAAAGGCCAAATATAGGTATATCCTTTCTACAGAAAACTATTGATCGACCGATAAAACTATTAGAATGAACGTAATTGCTCACGTTTTACGTTTTTATTGGGGGGCGGAGAGGGTGGATAAAGTAAAAGGATGTGGACCAGTTGAAATTGGGGGGCGCCAGAAACATACTGGTTGCTAAGCTGTCTCGCCGAGGATTTTTTGGCAATCAAATAGAGTTTAAAGAAACAAGAAATATTAATTTGTTGCTCAGGGATTGGTGTGCCCCCCCTGTTTTTACTGCACATTGTGCGATGGTCTTGGCAACTACATTTTTTCTATGCTAATAGGTTTGTCTAAGTCTATCGTGCCGAGATTCTTCTTTCTGTACCTGTTATGAGCCTTTTTATGTTTTGCCTGTGCCGGGTGATTACAATTAGTGGTATGGCTATTGCAACGACGAACAAAGGCCAAAGATAGGCAAAATCCCAACCCGGGACTATTGCTATTGCCAGGGTTAGCACGACCGGGAAAGCTACAGACCCGGCCATCGAAGCGAGTGAGACGTACCGCCATATAAGCAGCACCGCTGCCCATATTAAGATTGAAGTAAGAGCGCAAATAGTAAGGTATGGCCACAGGCCCAATGCGACGCCAAAGCTGGTTGCGACGCCTTTGCCGCCTTTGAATTTTAAATAAACTGGAAAGATGTGACCAACAATAATAGCGCAACCTACACATAGCCAGACCCAGAGAAATGCGACTTTGTCAGGCACCTGCTGAGATGGCCATGTTCTGTATAGAAACATCATTAAGAGCATTGGAACCAGCCCTTTTAATGCATCAAGTGCAAAACACACGTAGGCCCACTTTCTGCCAAGGGCCCGGGAAACGTTGGTTGCGCCAATATTGCCGGAGCCTATCGAGCGCAGATCGATTCCGTTAGCTTTTGCAATTAGCAAACCAAATGGAACCGAACCGAGCAAATAGGCCCCTACGATAATGGCTATATAGAGTGCGTGCGTCATTGTGCCCTCTTTTTCTGCAATATGGTTTCGTAAGTGCGGATAAGCTGTCCGGCAACTCGCCTGATGGAAATGCTTTCTCTGAGGTTATCTGCAAGAATTGCCTGCGAGGTGTTTCGAATGTTGTCTGTGTTTGTGAAATAGGCGATAGCATCTGCTAATGCGCAAATATCATCGGGCTCGGTGATTACCTTTCCGTGCCTGTCAGGTGTAAAAAGATCAACCGCACCATTATAACGTGTTGTTATTACCGGTTTTTCCGCTGCTATTGCTTCAAGGATAAACCTGCTGGAAGGGTCATAGAACGTGGGTAAAATAGCGACATCAACAATCGAGAGGGCGTTTTGGATGTGTTTGACGGGCCCAAGAAACAGAATTTTTTTGTGGATGTTGAGCCTTTTGGCTATCCGCCGAAATCTTTGCGGTTTACCGCTTCCTGCAACAACCAGAAAAGGATCTCGCTGCAAACGACGGCCAACAATAGTTAAGTACAGGGCCTCTATCAATACACATAGGCCTTTTAACCTGAAGTTGTTGGCGGCAAATAGAAACAACACCGGCTCATCTGCTTCTTTGATGCCAAAATGTGTCAATATCTGTGCGCGAAGTCGATCAGCTGCTTTTACATCGATGGTTTTGTCAATATTGACGCCGTTTGGAATTAAAACTATACGATTTGCAGTGGTGCGGTAGTGCTGTTGAAGTTGATTAGCGACATACTGCGAAAGTGCGACGATCATTGGCCCTTTTTGACTTTGACAGAGCTTGCGCTCGGCGCGAAGGAGAATGGTCCGGCGAAGATTAGCGAATGATGTAAGCTTCTTATAAGCTGTTACTAATTTGTTATTGTAGCTTGCCGCATTACGCAAAATGGACTCAGCATATGTCCCTCCTCGCGGTTGATAAATGTCAGCAAAATCGAAAGGCAACGTGCTGTGCACGATTTCATAATGATTTGCGGACAGGTGTTGTTTCAGAGCTTTTGCAAAAGTGCTATGTCGTGTTCGTGTGTCGGAGTCATTATGACAGAGGATGTGGATGTTTTTTGCATACACTTGTCCGCTTGCAGCAATAATATTGACCTTGAGGCCTTTTGCTGACAATGCCATTACGAGTTCAAAAACAGAGCGTTGAGCTCCGCCGAGAGCTATGTTTGCTCGCTCAATTATGATGGCCACTTTCATAAATGCAAATAGTCTCAGAGATAAATGTGACTCAGCCCGCAAAGGGAACAATTCTGCCGTGCTTTATGTCATGCTGTGCCATTTGTGCTGCTTTTCTGATTACCTTATTGATAATGCGTTTGTCTTTTTTTGTAAGCTTGTTCTGACTGGTGTACGCGAGATAAAAACGCAGCCTATCTGTTCGGGAAAAGTACTTGGCCGGAGCCGAGTAGTGAAGCTGCGCAATATCTTTTATGTGGAATCGTCGGCGCCGGATCAACGGCTTGAAGGCCCTGGCCAAATCTATTAAAGTAAAATCATTGTTGCCGTTATAGAATATGTGTGAAAAGTATAGATCACGATGGCAATAGCCTGTCTGATGGAACTTCCTGATAAAAGCAGCTAATCTGCGGATACAATCTCTACACAGTTTGAGCTTCTCAGTTGTGGCTGGCCCTGAAAAAAAGTCAGGCAGTTTTCGCTCGAGTGATTCACCATCGGCAATTTCCTTAGTAATAATGAAACTTCTGTTCTCGAAAAAAACTCCCCATTGTTCACCGTACGAGGCGACCTTCGGAGTGTTTATGTTTGTTGCGGCTAATTCGGAAACTGTTACGAACTCAGTTAGTCCGAGGCTCAGATGGCATCTGTGTGAAAGCCAGTTTTTTAGTTGGCATGAGACTGGTGGTTTGTCATATCGTTTGATGAATAAGGTAGTCGATGGTGAATCAATGTGAAACTGTAAACGGCTGCGAAAGGAAGCAAGGTTGTCTTTTCCTAAATTTTTACCACTGTTAAATGAGAATATTGCTTCAATGGAGTTTAAACCCAGTTTGCTAAATGCGACCTTATATTCAGGGTCGATAAAAAATGATTTCGATAATTCCTCAAGTTGTTGTTGGGCAAAGACCTTTGCTCGATTACCACTATTTTCAAGGAGTTCTTGTGCTGCGTTGCAGACCATCTCAACGGTGATTGCCTGCATACATAGATGTTGGTTTTTTTTGCATTTGGACCTGGTGCATGGAGCGCAAGCAACGTTTCCGATTATTTGAATCTCATCTTCATAGCCCGTTTCTGTCCACGCTGGGTCGTTGGGTCCAAAAAGACTGATAAGGTTACGCCGTAGAGCGATAGCGATGTGCCGAGGCCCTGTATCGTTGCTAATCACCAAATCGGCGTGGGAGAAAAGAGCCTTTAATTCGCTGAGGCTTATGGGTTTCTCAGCAAGGTTAATGAGTTTGTGTTTACTCATAACACAAATTTGTTCAGCAATATTTCTTTCGGGTGTGCTTGGTGCAACAGATATGATGACCATGGCCTTGTAGTTATCTATCAGCCAGTCAGCAGCCTGTGCAAATCTTTCAGCAGGCCAACATTTACTGGGGCCGAATGCACCGGCGGGCACTAGAATCATAATTGGACCAGAGTTATTAGCGGTTTCGGGCAATTTTTTGTCGAGACTTGTACAGTCCGCAGGGTCGATGAGCAATTCAAGGGTTCTGTTTGTAATATTGGCACCCAACCTTGAGGCGAGCGCAAGGTAGGAGTCAATGGCAGCGATAGGTTTAAATCTGCCGTTGGATAATCTGGGTGGATAAAGTTTCTGTGTCAGAAGAAATCCGCGCCCGTCACGCACGTAACCGATGCGAGATGGTATCCCAGCAATGTAAGCTGTCAAAGCTGAAGCAAATGAGTTCTTAAAAAGAACAGCATGGGTAAAGTTGTGTTTTTTCAGCTCTCTGGCTAACGTTAGAGGATTATTGTTCTTTTGCTCGAGCCACCCATCACAAAAGTTATTTGGCGAAAGAATTGCTCGCACTGGGTCGCTGGCAAAAAATGATATTTTGGAGGATTTGAAACACTGGCGGATAGCGCGCAGTGCCGGTGTACAAAGAATGGCATCACCTATCGGTGAAGGCAGCCATACTAAAATCTCATAAGTGGGGTCGTTCATTTTGTATTTGATTTCTCGGATGCTGCAATACGTTCGGCCGTCGGTTATTTTCGGCCTTGCATTATGTAGAAGGTCAGTGCCATCATTTGCAGAACAGCCGCGAATCCAAGTCCGACCAGCACCGTGGTATTCTGTCGAGATGGACTCATAAGAAACCAGATTGTTATCAACAGGCAAAGCAATACGATAATCTGCACGACGCCAGCTATCAGTCTCATTATAGAGAATTCGCTGAACATTTCAGTGCGTTGCATGCTCTTTAACTGTTCGAGGATATTTCTTAGCAGTAGCTCAGTTTTGTTATCGGCAGCTTGAGGTTCTGGCGGATTAGTCTGTCCATTTGTGGCTTTTGAATCGGGTAGATGTTCGGCCGCATGGGAGGTTGGTTCGACAACTTGTGGAGATAAGTTGGTGTGACTGCTCGGCACCGGATGACTCCTGGGCTGGCCTTGATCTGCTGAGCGACGGAGTTTTTTTATTATGTTCACTGCTTCCCTTATATTTACAGCGACGAAATCAGGTTTCGGTGTGGCGGGTATCTGCTCGGAAGAATGTGGGTTGGAGCTTATTAAGATGGTTCTACAGCCGGCTCGTAGGCCAGCTTCGATGTCCTGGCTGGAGTCTCCGATGCACCAGGATTGGCTTAGGTCAATGTCCATTTCATCAGCGGCGGTCAGCATCATGCCGGGATTGGGCTTTCTCCAGTCACTATCCTTTCGGTATTTTGGGATTGCTGCTTCAGGGTGATAGGGGCAATAGTAGATTTGATCCAGATAAGCTCCCTGTTCCGCTAATAGTTGTTTCAAGCGGTCGTGAATTTCACTTAGCACTTTCTCGCTGACGATTCCACGAGCTACAGCCGATTGGTTTGACACCACAATCAGCTTGTAGTCAAGAGTTCTGAGTTCTTTGAGCGCTTCGGGGACACCATCCAGCAACCTGACCTGATCAGGGTGGTTGACGTAACCTGGGTCTTCAATCAGAGTGTCGTCACGATCCAAAAATATTGCTTTATTGGACATATTCATTTGATTTTAAAAAGTCTATTCGCAAAAGCCTTGTTCTACAAGGTCACAGACCATGTGATAAGCAAGTTGGTGAATCTCTTGGCTGCGGGCTGTTGATTCATCGTCGGCGCAGAAACATATATCAGCGATTCTTTCAAGTTTGCTGCTGGCCCGGCCTGTAAAGGCTAACACGTAGGCTCCCTTTTCCTTGGCTAACTGGGCAGCCTTAATAACATTTGGTGAGGAACCGCTTGTCGAAAGTGCCCATAGAACGTCGCCTTTTTTTACCAGCGCCTCCACCTGTCGGGCAAAGACGTCTTCATAGGTGTAATCGTTAGCAACAGATGTGAGTACAGATGTATCTGTGGACAGCGACACGGCGGGCAAAGCTTTTCGTTCCCTGCGAAATCTACCGACCAACTCTCCAGCTATGTGCTGAGCATCTGCTGCTGAACCTCCGTTGCCGCAGATGTATATAGTGCCGTTTTGCTTCAGAGCATCAATTATTGCCCGAGAAGCAAGGACGATAATATCGGCTGCATGGGCTTGCAGTTCATCTACCATCTTTCTGTGGGTTTCTAACGCTTTTGCAATTTGTTTATTTATGGTGTTATTCATCAGGTTTCGCATATAATGGCTTTATCTTCTCGATGGTTGCCGTTGAACTTTTACCCTCGGTAAACGGTGCCAAAATGACTTTGCCTCCATAGGACTCTACGAATTCTTGACCAACGACGACTTTGTCTGCCCAGTCCTCACCTTTAACGAGTACGTCCGGCCTGACTTTCTTTATTAGGTTGAGTGGGTCAGGCTCATCGAAGATTATGATGTAATCTACTGCTTCCAGCGCAGCCAGCACGGCAGCTCTATCATTCTGGTTGTTTATTGGCCGTTCAAGCCCTTTGATAGTCTTGACAGACCCGTCGCTGTTCAAACCAACGATAACTAAGTCACCCTGGCAGTGACAGAAATTCAGATATTCTACATGTCCCTTATGTATTATGTCAAAACAGCCATTTGTGAAGACTATGGTTTTATTTTGTTGGCGGCGCATCGTTAGTTCTCGTTTGAGCGAATCCACAGATAGTATTTTGTTGCTCTTATCGTGACTTTGGCTGACAAGTTCTTTGACGATTTCATCAATGGTCACCGTCGCTGCACCGAATTTTTCTACTTCGATGCCGCCGGTAATATTCGCAAGCTGTACAGCAGTTTTGTAATCACAACCCGCAGCAAGTGTTATCGCCATTGTTGCCAGAACCATATCGCCTGCTCCAGTGACGTCGTAGACGCTGCGGGGCCGGGTAGGCACAAGTTCACTGTGCTTTTTGGTCGAAAGGAAGGCACCTTGCTTATCGAGGGTGATCACTACTGCGTCTAGTTTCAGGTCGTGAAGGAGTTTATTCGCAGCCTTAGCTGCTGCGTCGGTAGTTTCTATCTCAAAGCCGACGGCGACGGATGTCTCCTTCCGGTTCGGTGTAATGACGGTGGCTCCGAGATATTTCGAATAATAGCTTGTAAGTGAGGGGTCAACAAGAACTTTCTTTCTGGCCCCTGCTGCCAACTTTATCATCTCTGCGCACAGACTGGAGCTAAGCAGACCTTTATTATAGTCTTGCAGGCAAATGGCATCGACTTGGGACAAATAGTTTCTATAGGCATGCATAATCCTGTCACAAAGCTCATTTGAGATAGGCTCGGTGGATTCCTGATCCATTCGGATTAATTGTTGTCTATGACGATGCTGTGCCAGGCCTATCAGCCTTTGCTTGCTGGTAGTGGGATGGCCCTTTATGGTGATCACTCCACTAACGTTAGTTCCTGAATCGGATAATTTATCCTTGAGGATTTTACCATTCGGATCGTCTCCGACCAGGCCGAGACAAAAGGGTACCGCGCCAAGGGCAGCGAGGTCTGCGGCAACAGATCCGGCTCCGCCACAACCGTACTCGGTTTTGCAGACTTTTAGCACAGGAACCGGTGCTTCCGGGCTTATTCTCAAAGCGTCACCATAGATATAGACATCGAGCATAAGATCGCCAACAACAAGGATTTTTGGCGAGCCGAGATTTGTGACTACTTCCAGTAGGTTTTCATGCATACTGGTTTCCTACAAGTGGACTTTTATTATTTGCGTCATCGTTTTGGAGGAATTTTACCCGCCATTGTCTGTTCAATCAAGCCTCTTAACTTGTCCTGCCCATCTGTGAACCTAATTTCGATGGTAAGATATGCCAGATGTATGGGTAAATCAGTCAGTGATAGTGAAGCCGTTTTCGTCCAGTCCTTTTGTGTTGTCAGCACAAGATCAGCACCTCCGTGTTTGGCCTGCCTACAGATATTTTCTATGTCACTTTGCGAATAGTGATGGTGGTCATCAAATACTTCCGAGCCAACAATCTTTGTGCCCAGATTCTGTATGGTATTGAGAAAAGCGGTCGGATTGCCTATGCCACAATAGGCGAATACCCGCCTGTTTTTTAGATGCTCGATCTGGATGATTTCTTTGTCCGGAGATTTTATCGTGGTGGGAGCATGAATTGATCTTGAGATAATCATACGCGAATTAATGTTCTGCAATTTACTTTCAAGTTCGGTAAGTTCCACAAGCGTGACTTGATCGCATCTGGTAATAACAACGGCATCGGCTCGTTTAAGTGAGCCGATGGGTTCTCGCAGCAATCCAGCTGGTAGAAGTCGGCCATATCCGAAAGGCCGGGTTGCGTCAATTACCACTATGTCCAAGTCTCTATGCAATCGGCGATGTTGAAATCCATCGTCCATAATTAGGGCTTGGACGCCGGACCTGCCAATTGCCTCGGCTGCACCTGCGATGCGGTCGGGATTCACAATTATCTCTGTGTGGGGACAACTCTGTGCCAGAATCGCCGGCTCATCTAAGTAGTTTTGAGTTTTGAATCTTGAGTGTAGAGTTGCTTTGTAGCCACGAGTTAGAATTGCACAATTGATGCCTCTGTTTTTTAACAGATTGCACAGCCAGATTACAAGTGGAGTTTTGCCTGTTCCGCCGGTGGTTATGTTGCCGATGCTAAAAACCACAGCGTCGGCGTGGTGCGTTTTGAGATAGCCTTTTGAGTAAAGAAGGTTTCGCAGGCTTACAGCACTGAGATAGAACGGCTCAGGAATCCTCAATAAGAGATGCGCAAGAGTTGGCCCAAAGCCTCGGTTTTCGCCCGAAATCAGTTTTAAGTATATCGACTGGTACATTCTGTTATCACAATAAAGCAGAAACAGCAGTCAGAGATTACATTGTTTTGAGGTAGTAATCAATACTTTGCTTAGTGCCGGTTTTATGCGGTATTTTAAGATGAAGAGAGACTTTAAATTTATGACCCATTTCTTTCTGCAATCGGAGATACCGATTATAATAGTTGAACTATGAAGGTTCTGATATACGGTGGTGGCGCGGTTGGACTTGGTATTGGAAGTTGCCTGCTAAAGTCTAAGGCTGATGTGGATATTATAGCAAGGCAAAATACTGTACAAAGTCTGCGAGAATTCGGACTGATTCGTAAAGGATTTTTTGGAAGTTTTCATGCCGCTCCTGAAGTTTTTGCTGCTTATTCCTCACTTGGGCAGGTTCCCGATAAGGTTTATGACGATATACTCGTATGCACAAAGTCTTTCGATTCCTTAACGGCTGCACAAGACCTTTCACGCCACAGTCGGCTTCTCGGCAAGCAAACAAAGATCGTATTGTTCCAGAATGGCTGGGGCAATGCAGAGATGTTTGTTTCTTTGTTTGAGCCTACGCGGATTTACAATGCTCGTGTTATTACAGGATTTCAAAGGCTCGAACCCAACGAAGTTACGGTCACTGTGCACGCGGATGCGATACATATCGGAGCGCTGTTTGGTGGGAATTTATCATGTGTTAAAAAATTGTGCGAGTTCATAACCGAAGGCGACATACCGTGCCAAACGACCAATGATATTGAAAAAGACCTTTGGGCAAAAATGCTTTACAACTGTGCCCTTAATCCTTTAGGTGCCATTGTTGACGTACCATACGGGGCATTGGCCGGAAATAACTATACGCGAGAGTTGATGAATCATATTATTGAAGAGGCTTTTACGGCTATGACAGAGGCAGGTTATCAAACACACTGGCAGTCTGCAGCAGAGTTTCTCCAGGCATTCTATGAAAGGCTCGTACCTGATACCGCAGAACACAAATCGTCAACGCTGCAGGACATCCATGCAGGCAAAAGAACCGAAATCGGTGCTCTAAACGGCGCTGTAATAAAGCTGGCCAAACAGCACGAAGTTGCTGTCCCATACAATCTGTCGGTCTATAATATAATTAATTTCCTTGAGGCCAAACAGATGAGATAGACATGAGTTTCTGGTTTAGCAACATACCTTCAGTCCTACCCAAAATAGCTACTTCAAGCACCACTTGTCTGGCAAATGCGGCAAAATCTACCACCTGATTTCAGATTAGAGATTACTCGTCGACCAGCATTGCCTTGGCGACTTCGTTTCGTTTTGCTGCTCCACACAGTAGCTCAACGAGCTTCAGTGCAAACTCTATCGCAACAGCCGGTCCTTGACCCGTGATGCAGTTACCATCTACAACGACTCGCTCAGTGGACAAGTGTTCCGGGTTTAGTTTATTTTGTAGCGATGGATAACAGGTCGCCTTCTTCCCCTCAAGAAGTCTGTGGTGCTGCAGCACAACCGCCGGTGAAGCACATATAGCCGCATAGAGTCGCCCCGCTTTTTTCTGCTCACGCAGAAGTTCTATAAGTTCCGCAGAATCTCGTAAATGCTCTGCTCCAGACAGCCCACCCGGCAGCACGATTAGATCGTACCTGTTTTTCACACACTCCGCTATAACCTTGTCAGCTAAAATCTTCACGCCTCGGCTGGCTGTAACCTGCAACTTGCCCACAGATGCCACAGTCACTTCCACTCCTGCCCGTCGAAGAGTATCGATAATGCAGACCGCTTCGATTTCTTCCGTTCCGTCCGCAATTAGAACCAGCGTCGTCTTGGCCATTGTCCTATTTCCTTCTTAAGAGATTAAGCTGGTTAGTTTTGTTCTTTGATCTTCTCGATAATCGCATCCGCCATTTGACTTGTGCCTACTGCAGTTGGGTCGTTGCGGTCCTCCTTCATATCATAGGTGACGTTTTTGCCTTCGACGATCACAAACGCAACGGCGTTTTCAAGCTTGTCTGCCTCTTGCATCTTGCCGAGATGTCTTAGCATCATTACACCACTGAGTATTAAAGCTGTCGGGTTGACTTTATTCATGCCTTTATATTTCGGAGCACTTCCATGTGTCGCTTCAAAAATTGCAACTTTGTCGCCGATGTTTGCACCAGGGGCGACGCCAAGCCCACCGACAAGACCTGCGCACACGTCGCTTATAATGTCGCCGTACAGGTTCGGCAGTACAATGACATCGTAAAGCTCCGGCTTTTGAATTAGCTGCATACACATATTGTCAACGATACGGTCTTCAAATTCGATGTCCGGATAGCGTTTTGCGGCCTCCCGGCTGACATCCAGCCAAAGACCGTCAGAAAATTTCATGATGTTGGCCTTGTGAACAGATGTTACCTTCTTACGTCCCATTTTACGGGCGTATTCAAACGCAAACGTGACGATCCGGTCTGTTGCCTGGACTGAGATGGGTTTTATACTAATGCCGGAGTCACTGGTTATCTTTCGGTCGCTATGGATGTTTATCCAGTTGATAAGCTCTGCGGTATCGTCCTTGCCTTTTTGGAATTCGATGCCTGCGTAAAGGTCTTCAGTGTTCTCGCGAACGATAACAAGGTCGATATCGGTGTATCTGCTACGAACGCCTTTGTAGCTTTTGCAAGGTCTCAGGCAGGCGTACAGATCAAGGGTTTGTCGAAGATGTACATTTATACTTCTGTATCCTTTTCCCACCGGCGTTGTAATCGGTGCCTTCAGGGCAATGCCGTTTCTTTTAATGGATTGGACTGTAGCCTCCGGCAGGGGGGTTCCAAGATGTTCCATCACATCAACGCCGGCCTCAGCATGGTCCCATCTGATTCCGGCACCGGTTGCGTCGATACATCTGCGGGCAGCTTCTGCAATCTCCGGCCCAATTCCGTCGCCTGTAATCAAAGTTACATCAATCATCTGACAATCTCCTGTTGTTGCAAAGCATGTATCCTAACTTCCGATAGGTGAGGCGTCAACGACTATAGATTTCTGTTTTGGGGTAGAAAGGGAACATCGTATCCTTCTGAGGAAGGAAAGGTGTATGACCAAAGATTGTTATAAGAAGCTAAAAAATACTTGGATGGGCAGAGTTTAGCCCATGCTACGACGGCAATCACCATTTGCATTTGGCTTGTAGCATTTTCGGATAGGAAAATGCTCATACTACTATTACTCGGAAGAAGCCGAATCCGATTGCAAAGGTTCCGGTTCTTGTTCAGGCTTTGAGTCCGCTTGGCTTGGTTTGGTCTGAGTTTTCTCTGGGGCCTTGTAGACGTCCTCTAAAGCGATATTGTCAACCCTGTTACGCATGAGCGCATAGATTATCGCATTGGCTGAGAAGTAGAAACTTATTACAAAAGACGCCAACAGTCCTACAACAGCCAGCACGATTAGACAAACTAAAAATGCTGCTGTAGATTCTGCCCAGTTGCCTACTGCTGGACTTGTGGAGCCGAGGAAATCAGCAAAGTTTGGTTCAGGCCAGATTGCGGTTAGCTTTTTGTTGGCGTCGAATACACCAAGGGCCAGGAACCGGTAGCTCACCCAAAGCAATAGAAAAGCGAAGAGCCGCACAAATATGTAGGAAATTGCACCATAGACAACGGCTATGGCCGTGTAAAAGCCCATTCTCCAAGGTTTTGCGTATACATAACTAAAGGAACGGCTTATTGCATCAAAACAGTCCGAGTCTTCGTATGCTATGGTTGGGAACATCAGATTAAAACCTGCAACCGCTCCGATTAGGACGGCGGTGATCAATCCACCTGCAAGCAGAGCCAACAGCAGGAATACCCCGATTATCAGTTCCCCTGCCCAAGGAATATTACCTACAAGTCCGAGCAGGAAAATGAATACTCCGACAAAGATAATTATGCCAACAGGCGTCAGGGGTGCAGAGAAGAAACTCAGGAATTTTTTTGCACTGAAGCGCAACGCCTCAGTTAGTCCCGGCTTTTCACCACGCGAGAATTGTAGAGCTGCAATTCGGCATATAGCTCCGCCAGCGATGGACATCACCGCTAGTACTATGGCAAAGAAGATAATGCTGTAGATATAATGGTATTTAAAAGCCCATAACAGTGCTTTAAAGCAAACAGCTATGTTTATGGCAACGCCTGGGATGTCAAACCTGAACAGTGAATGCAACGCCTGGTGAAACCTTTCAGCACCGAAGTTCCAGAGCGTGGAAAAAACACCGGTGCTCTGTCCGTCCTCCCTGTAAGCTTGAAGATAGTCCTGTAGCTGGTCCGGGCTTCCAGCGTATATTTCTAACTCTGTCACTCCATGTCTGCTACTTTTGACGACTGTCTTGCTGAAATCCATCAACCAGCCGGCTAAGCAGATAATTGCTACCGCCAACAAAGCGATCATGAGTTTGGTTGGCTGAATAGCCATGCGGAAGGTTTGAAATACTTTCGGGAAAAGAAATTTGTCGAGCAATTGCGAGGATTCATTTTCGTTACCCATTTTGCCTCCTTTCAATTTGGTAAAATCGATTTTTGTTTTTGTCCAATATAGGCGCTAATAAATATAGTGGATTGTTTGCTTTTTTCAACACATTCCATAGTATTTTGTCTTTAATATGCCGTTCTCACGGCTCATTATGATGAGTGTTAAAGGTTTTTTCAGACAAAAGGTTGAAGTCTTGCTGCGGTTCAGATATTACTTTGTATTTGGCGTCCAGCCAATAACCCAAGTCTATAAGTTTGCACCGCCTGGAACAAAAAGGAAAGATTTTTGCTTCTTCGGCGTGTCCTTGACGGGGGGACTTGACAACCTTCTGGCAAATTGGACATCTGCATCTCATATCTGGGTACTAATGTGCTCTTATAAGCTCAGAACATCATAATTTTTTGCCGACCATTTTGAAGTAAAAGAAATGTCGGTTAACTCAGTAAGTCCAAGAAGCTCTCCCTTACTTTGCTGGCTGGCCGGTTCCTTTCCACATTTTACCTCTTTATAACAACAGTATAGAGAAGCCATTTCTTGATTCTTGGAAACCTATTTTTACCTGTTGTTGCATTCACATCCTTGCGAGCCTAAGGTCAACTGTTGCTTTTATTCTACAAGGCCCTGTTCCAGCATTCGTGTATATTCGACACAGTGCCTAGCCCAGGGCTGGGCTTCAAGTCGGGCTTTAGGTATAGGTTGTCCCGTACCCTCACATACACCGTAGGTTTTGTTCTCTATACGCTGTAAGGCATCGTCGATTTCGTGTAGAAGCTTTCTCTCGCTGTCCATCAATCCCAGAACGAATTCCTGCTCGTAGTTATCGGTTCCGAGGTCGGCCATGTGTATCGGCATGCTCGAAAGGTCTCCGCTTGCGTCTAACCTGGATTTCTTAAGCGCCTCGTCTTCGATTTCATAAACGTTCTTGAGGATTTCTCTGCGCTTCTCCAGAAGAATTTGTTTGAAGTGCTCGATTTCAGTAGTAGTTAAACGCCGTTTTCTCCCTCGAATTGAACTGTTTGTTGTTCTCGATGCCTTTTTGCGTTTCTGGGCCACCTGTTTATCTACCTTTATTACTTAAGAATCTATCTTTCGACTATTTAGAAATCACTATTATATCATCCCGGAGTTTATGTCTATAGAATAATTTCTTTTGAGTGGTCTTGTTCATAGTCGAAATCGTACCTCGGTAATTACAGGCCTAATCTCGATCTGATGTAACTTCTTTTTAGTAAAGCACTTATTGTTGCAACTCCGGATTGCTGTCTTAGCTATCCTGTGGTTGCTGTAATACGGAGTTTCTGTCACGGGCATATTTACCTATGGGAATGAAGAAGTTCTCCTGTCCTACTTTACCTGTAAAGACGCTAACTCCGAAGACCTTTTTGATTCGGTCGGGGGAGAGAACATTCTTGGCTTCGCCAAGATAATAAGTGCCTTTGGCTAGGTTATCGTCGTGAGGCACAAGTGCTGCTGGAGAAGATAGTAATAATAACTCATCGCAGTATTGCGCTGCCAAATTTATATCGTGTGTAACAGCCACGATTGTTTTGCCTTTCTGAGTTTGCGCCAGTTTTAGTAGGTCATACATGGCAACTTGATGTTTTAGATCTAAAAAACTCGTCGGCTCATCAAGAAGTAACATTGGCGTGTTTTGCGCAAGGGCTCTGGCAATCAAAACGCGTTGCCTCTCACCGCCGCTCAGGTTTGCGAGCGGTCGAGATGCAAACCGATCTGTTTCCGTTACCTCGAGCGCCTCATTAACTATCTTTCTGTCTGCTTCGTTTTCAAAACCCAGCGGGCTAAAGAACGGAGTCCTTGCCATCATGACTGTTTCAATTACTGAGAAGCCGAATATCGGTACGTGTTCCTGCCGAACGACAGCTATTTTTTCGGCAAGCTCTCTTGTGTTATATGATTCAATTGTTGCCCCATCAATTCTTATCGTACCAGATTTTGGTATTATCGATCGACATAATAGATTGAGCAGCGTACTTTTACCTGCCCCATTAGGTCCAGCAATTATGAAAAACTCCTGCGGTTTTACCTGGAAGCTGATATCTTTCAGAACCGCATTTTGCCGTGTGTATTCAAACGTCAGGTTTTCAATATCGATAATGCTGTTCATCTTTACCAAATAGCCTTTTTGCTATGTCTGACCAACAAGATCAAAAAGAAAGGCCCGCCCACGATGGCAGTTACAATACCGACCGGCAACTGTGCCGGCGCTACGATGATGCGTGCCACGGTATCGGCGGTTACTAAAAATATTGCCCCTACGATAGCAGTTAGTGGGAAAAGCTGGCGATGGTCAGGGCCGAATACAAGCCTTACTCCGTGGGGGACGATCAACCCTACAAATCCTATTAAACCGCTTAGGCTAACTGCAATCGCAGTAGCAAGCGCTGCGACCGCAAAGGCAACCGTCCGTGTTCTGGTGATGTTGATGCCGATATTTCTGGCGTCATCTTCACCAAAGCTAAGGACATTTAGCTGTGGACTTATGTAAAAGAGCGCTACTATAGCTGCGAATATACAGCCTGCCCCAATCCACAGTACGAAGAAGTCTTCTTCCATCATATTGCCCATCAGCCAGAATATGGTCGCATGGACGTCCTCGCTCTTGGCTATAGAGGTCAGGAACATAATGAGGGCGGAAAAAAATGCGTTAACTACGACTCCGGCAAGAAGCAATCCAGTCATCTGAAACTTCTTTGTTGATCGCCCGATGAACCAGACCAGCCAGGTTGTTCCCACCGCTCCTGCAAAAGCGAATATTGCTATTGGTGAACGTCCCCAGATGGTCCAACTAAAACCGCTAAGAACCGCAATGATTGCTCCAAGGCCTGCGCCACTTGATATGCCGAGAATATATGGATCAGCAAGAGGATTGTGTAGAAGCGCCTGGAAAGCGACGCCTGAGCTTGCCAGGGCTGCGCCGACGATAGCTGCCAGAATAATCCGAGGCAATCTGACGCGAATCAATATCTCGTGGTCGGGATTTACTGTTGACGGTGCATCGGTTTTAAGAAGAGCTGCTTTCAACGAAATGGGCTCGGTTCCAATCAAAGAGCACACGAACATGACTACAATTAAAATAATGCCTGCCGATATTAGCCTGATGAACAACTTCCTTGGTGTCAATGGAGCATTCATTATATCAGTTTGGAAAAAGTTCCGGCCTTAGATATTTGGTGATAGTTTCGACTCCTTCATGCAATCGCGGTCCAAGGCGAGAAACGGTATCAGCTTCAATTACGTAAATGCGCTTATTCACTACAGCGGGGACACTCTCGAACTTGCTCCAGTATTGCAGGGCCCCTTGATGCTGTGTTGGTAAGTCTTGGCTCATCGCCGGCTCAATTATAACGTCCGCTTGACAGGCGATAACTTGTTCAGCTCCAATTGGCGGGTATTTGTGTATCGTTGGCCCAATAGCGTTTTCGCCGCCGGCAAGTTCGATCATCTCATTGACGAAAGTATCTCTTCCTGCCACGCGTAATGGTTCACGCTGAACCACCCATAGCACTTTGATCCTATCTGAAGCATTAAAAAGTTGCTGAAGACTATACAACTTCTTCTGGATGTCAGAGGCTAAGTTATTTGCTTCATTTTGTCTGCCTGTGGCATCTCCAATTGTGGCGATTGCTTTAAATAGATCGTTCACTTTTTCAATCTTTAGCTCCAGACACGTATAGCCGATTCGTCCCAATCGCTCAGCGAGATTTATTTGCTGATTGATTTCAAGCGTAATCACCAAGTCAGGTTTAGCTGCTATCACCGCCTCAATGTTTGGCTGCCAAAACGTTCCTACTTTTATTTTTTTTGTCGCTACTGGCGGGTAGTCGCTGTCGGTTGTCACGCCAACGGTTTTCGTATCAAGCCCTAACGCAAAAAGGATTTCGGTGAGGTTGGGGGCCAAGGAAACGATTCTGTTCGGCTGGTTCGGCAGGGGAGTATAGCATTGAGTTTTGGAGTTGCGCGCATTTGAGATGGCAAAGCCGGCTCCTATCCAGCACAGAAACATCGATAATAACCACCACCACTTGTTCATTAAGTCCTCTTAAATTGCTTTTCGAGTTCTTCTATCGAGAATTTTATCGTGGTGGGTCTGCCGTGAGGACAGCGGTCTGCAAATTCGAGGCTTTTTCTATCACTGAGAAGCTGTTCTATTTCACTGTTGCTGAGTTTTTGACCAGCCTTAATCGCTGCTTTGCAGGCGGCCAAGCTTAGAACCGCATCTAAAAGTCTTTCTGGATCACTTTCCACACTCTGGCTGTCGAGCAGATCGATTAAGTCTTGAACAAATTCGGCAGGAACTGCTCTTTTCAGAAGGACAGGAAAAGCCTGTATAGCGTAAGTCCGTGGACCGAACGGAGCAATTTCGATTCCCAATGCTTTCATCAGGTTCGGGTGATTTTCAAGCACGTCTATTTGACTTTCCGTCAATTCGAAGGTTTCTGGTACCAACAGTCTTTGTGATTCCAGCACCCCATTTTGGATTCTCCGGCGTAGATTCTCGAATATGATCCGCTCGTGCAGCGCGTGTTGGTCAATTACCAAAAAGCCATCGTCAGTTTGTTCAACGATAAAGCTATCATGTATCTGAAGAAATTTTAACTCTAATGCTGTGATAGGCGGCGCTGATGAATAATCTACACTCTCAGTTACCTGTTTACGACCGAAAGGAGGTTCCTTGTGATGCGTTGTTAACATTGAGTTAACGTGCTGTTGAGTATGGGTCGGTTTGTGTTTTTTGAGGAATTCGGCCATCGCGTCAGCGATTTCCCTGCTTCTACGGCTTGTTGCAGCAGGGATAGGCCTTTCGGCCGCGTCTGGTGTTATCGGCAATCTTGCTCGTGTTTGGTGATCCATTCCCAGGATTTTTTCGCGTAGGCATCCAAGTATCTGTGAATGGACCAAATTGGCATTGTAGAATCGCACCTCAATCTTGGTGGGGTGCACATTCACGTCGTAGTCCTCACAAGGCATTTGAAGAAACAAAAAAACTACGGGATATCTGTTTGGCTCTAAGATTCCATGATAGGCTTCTTTGATAGCATGGGATATAAACTTGTCACGAATGAATCGGCCGTTCAGGAAAATGTATTGGAATTTATTGCTTGTGCGAGACGTGCCTGGTTTACACAGAAATGCCGAAATATGTAATCCTTTCTCGTTACTTTCAGTCTCAATCAAATCCTCGGAAATCGCAGAGGGGAACAACTCACTTATGCGCTGGCGATTGTCCTGTTGGCCTGACAGCCGATATACTTCTTTGCCATTGTGTGTGAGTTCCATATCGAGACTGCTATGTGCCAGCGCAAGACGGATTAACTGCTCGGTGATGTGACCCATCTCAGTGTTAGCTGTTCTAAGGAATTTACGTCTTGCAGGCAGCTTATAAAAAAGGTCTCTGACCTGAATTGTCGTGCCGTAATCTCCGCTACACGGCTGGACGGTACTTTGCTCTCCGCAATCGATCTCCACGCAATGTGCAGAAGCTGAATCTTTTGTTTTGCTAACGGCCTTGACTTGAGCTATCGAGGCGATACTTGCCAGAGCTTCGCCCCTAAATCCGAGAGTAGAAATGCCAGACAAATCCTTACTTGTTTTAATCTTGCTGGTAGTATGCGGGTCGAACGCCTGGGCCAAATCGTCGCTATCCATGCCGCTGCCGTTATCGCTGACTGATATGAGTCTTCTGCCTCCATCCTCGACAGATACGGTTATTTTTGTTGCTCCAGCGTCGATACTGTTTTCCATCAGTTCCTTGACCACGCTTGCAGGCCTTTCGATCACCTCCCCAGCCGCAATCATATTTATCATATTCTGGTCAAGAACTTTTATCTGTCCCATAGTTGTCTTATTGTATTCATTTCTTACGGAAATTCCAGTATTTCGTTGAGACATGGATTTATACAGACCTGTCCTGAGCAGAGTCGAAGGATTAACACTGTTTTTTATTTATAGATATTGTGGCTTGATGCCTTGGAGGTTGAGCATGTTCCGGTATGGCAAGTATGGGGGAAATGATTAAAATCCTGCTATAGTGATGGCAGGAAAACAAATGGAAAACCCTGCGATGTGATCGCAGGGCTAACCGAATCCCGCCACGTGGAGGCGGAAAAGAAATGGGAAATCCTGCGATGTGAGGAACATAAACCCCGCCATGTTATGGCGGGGCTAACCAATGTAAAAGAATTGGGAAAAAGTTGTGAACTAAATAAATTGCGGATATTATCAAAAAATGATGAAAAGAATAATTGGTTATATGGTTACCTGGACTACCTACGGAAGCTAGCTGCAGGGCGATAAAAGAGGGTATGTAAAAAATAGTAAAATCCTTGCGCAAAACGATAAATTAAAATCGGCAAATCAAAGGCAACAAAAATATCCGATGGTCAAACTTAGTTCGGAACAAAAACAAATTGTTGAAAATACAATTATCGAAGAAGCCCGGAGAATAAATCATAAAATATTTGCGACGGCGGTTTGCTCAAAACATGTGCATATAGTCGCCGGAGTTTCCGAAGAGTCAATCGAACAGGCTGTTCATCGATATAAATATTCAGCAACTTTGGCACTGCGTAAATTCGGGAGCCAAGGCAAAAGCTGGTAAAAGGGATTTGATAAGAGATTCTGTTTCACGGATGAAGAGCTTGAGAACAAGGTCAGATATGTGCGAAGTCATATTAACGGTTAGCCCTGCGACCACGTCGCAGGGTATGAAAAAAAGAATACCCTGCCATAGTGATGGCAGGGCTAAACAGATCTAAATTTTATATATCAGGGCAGAATCAAACTTCGGCCGGTCATTTCTTCAGGTTTTGGCAGGCCCATCATTTCGAGCAACGTAGGGCCAATATCAGCTAATCTGCCTCCATCTCGTAACTTGTAATTTTTATAGCGCTCGTCGAACACAATCAGTGGCACATCGCCAACAGTATGTGCGGTGTGCGGATCATCAGGACCCTTATCTGTCATCTTCTCAAAATTGCCGTGGTCTGCTGTCACGATTGTCGCGCCATCCATGCTTTTAACCCTATCCAGAACTTTACCTACACATTCGTCAACCACTTCGGCTGCTTTTATCGCAGCAGATAATATGCCGGTATGGCCAACCATATCCGGGTTAGCAAAATTTACGACAACCACATCATATTTATTTGAGTCGAGCCTTTGCACGACTACGTCAGCAACCTCGTAGGCACTCATTTCTGGCTTCAGATCATACGTGCGAACGCGCGGTGAAGGTACAATTTGTCGGTCTTCGCCTTTGAATGGCTTTTCCGTGTAGTCATTGAAGAAGAATGTCACGTGCGCATATTTTTCGGTTTCAGCACAACGGAACTGTTTCTGGCCCAGACTGCTCCAGTAAGCCGCAAGAATATTTTTCATTTTTGGGGGCTTTGGAAATGCTACGGGTGCTGGTATCGTTGCATCGTATTCGGTCATGCAGACATAATAGACATTGGGTTTTGTTGTCCGGGGAAAGTCTTTGAAGTCAGGCTCGACAAACGCTCGCGTCAGCTCGCGAGGCCTGTCGCCCCTGAAGTTAAAAAACACTACGCCGTCGCCATCGTTTATTGTGGCCAACGGCAAATTCTCGCTATCGACAATACAGGTTGGCTCAATGAACTCGTCGGTGACGTCCTTTGCGTAGCTTTGTGCTACTGCCTCAGCGGCGTCGGTCGCTTTGATTCCTTTTCCAAATCTGAGGCATTCGAAGGCTTTTTGCACACGGTCCCATCGGCTGTCGCGGTCCATGGCGTAAAACCTGCCAATAACCGTTGCGATTTTCCCCACACCCATTTCTTTTGCCTTTTTTTCGATATCGGCTATATATTCAGCTCCGCTGTCAGGCGGTGAATCTCGGCCATCAGTAAATGCGTGGATAAAGATGTCTTTCACGCCATTTCTCTTTGCCAATTCCAGAAGGCCATACAAGTGATCTAACAGCGAATGCACACCAATGTCGCTGCACAATCCCATGATGTGCATCTTGCTGTTATTTTCTTTGACAAACTTTATAAGATGTTGAAATTCCTGGTTTTCAAAAAAAGAGCCGTCACGAATTGCCCTGCTGATTCTTACGGATTCCTGTGATACAATTCTACCGGCCCCGATGTTTTGGTGGCCCACTTCGCTATTGCCCATTGTTCCTTCGGGCAGGCCTACATCTTCGCCGCTGGTGTGGATAAGGCAGTTTGGATACTCAGCCATTAGCATGTCGTCCACCGGTGTATTAGCGCGCTTGATGGCATTGTATTCATCCTCGTTACTGTTTGGATTGTAGCCCCAGCCGTCACGAATGATTAAAACACAGGGCCTTATCTTAAGCTCAAATTTCTTTCTCGCCATAGGAGAAGGGCCTTTCACTCAAAAGTACGGGACGAGGCATTACCTCGTCCCCGCCTTTTCTTTTCGTAAATTTGGCCATTTATGATATTGAGCTGCGGTGAATATGTCAAACATTAATCCAGACTATTGTTGTGTGCGTCGGCGATTCGCGGTTAACGGAAGACTCTTTGACAGCGACAGTTACACTGATATAATTGTCTCGATGTTATGGTTTGTTCGAATTGACGTGTCTGCATACAATGTGAGTTAAGAGTTATTCTGTTTGTTATCTGATAATGGTTGAGCCAGAGACAAAAGAAAATCATACCCAGCCTGGACCAAGTTGGACTTTTTTGGAGCGATGGAATTTTACGCTACCGTCTTTGAGAGCACACTGTATCTTTTGGTTAGTGGTTGTGTGCGCTCTGGTGCTGGATTTATGGAGCAAACGCACTGTCTTTGATTTGCTCAAAGAAAAACATAGCATTTCTGTGATTCCGGGCTTTGTGCAGTTCGTGCTGGCAGAAAATCCAGGCGCAGCTTTTGGGATTGCCGCTGGACAGTACCATTTATTGCTAATTATCTCGGTTGTTGCGCTGATAGTGATTTTTGCAATTTTTCTTTTTGGCGGCAATCAGAAGCCGATAGTCTACATTGCTCTTGGAATGTTTGCGGCTGGTGTCTGTGGCAATCTTTGGGATAGGGCTTTCAATGAGGGCTGTGTGCGAGACTTTATCGACGTTGTCTATTGGCCGGGCAAACACTGGCCTGCTTTTAATGTTGCGGACGCTATGCTTTGTGTTGGCGTGGGACTGCTGATTATCTCGACGCTTTTTACTGGGCGGTCTTATCAAAAACGTGCTCAGAAACATAAATAGGTGCATCCGATGCCGCGCCGAGAGCGATCGCATCGGAGGGTCGTGAGTCAACTTCAATCAACTGTCCATTCATCCGTAGGTGTATCTTCGCGTAGAATATATGATTGCGGAGGTCGTCAATAACGATTTTTTCGATTTTGGCGCCGAGACTTTCAATCACGCTGGAGAGAAGATCATGTGTCATCGGGCGGGTTGGTTTAATGCCTTTTAGCCGACGGTCGATAGCGAAAACTTCCACGATACCTATGACAATCGGAAATCCACGCTGACCATTCCGCTCCTTCAGTACAATTATCTGTTGGTCGGACTGCTCATTAATAATAACACGTGACAATTCGACTTCTACATCCATCTTTCAACCACCTTAGCTATCAGAGTCTAATTCCGAGAGATGCTTTGCGATTGTTTCCAACTGTTCCTGAAGCTGCGCCAGCTTCTCTCTGGCTCTTGCTACCACTTCAGGCTTTGCTTTGTTCACAAAATTCTCATTGGCCAGCTTGGTATCCACAGCTCTTTTGGCATTTTCCAACTCTTCTTTTTGCTTACTCAGTCGTGCCCGTTCCGCCTCCGGATCAATAACTCCGTGAATGTAAATCTGCATATCTTCAACTATTGCCGTGGCAGCATTCACAGGTTTCAAAGTCGTGGCAGCCGCCTTGAACACATCTAAACCGGCAAGTTGGCAGATGAGTTCGTTGTTTACATTTAGAACTTCGGCTACTGGTTCCGGACTGTTCACAGACACTGTCAGTTTATCACTCGGCGATATATTATACGTATTTCTTACATCTCTCACAACTCTGACAACGTTTTGAACGTTCTGAATCTGCTGCTCGATATTTTCGTCAATGAAGGCATTTATGCCGATCGGCCAGGCGGCAATAACCAAAGCTTCCGATTTCTTTGTTTGTACAAGACTTTTAAGCTGCCGGACCGGTGCAATCTCGTTGAGCTTCTGGAATATTCCCTCGGTTATAAATGGCACAAACGGGTGTAGTAGTCGCAGAGTCTGATCCAAAACAAAAGCCAATACATTCTGTGCAATTGGTTTTTGCCGCTCGTTTTGCATTCGTGGCTTTAGCCACTCCAGGTACCAGTCGCAGAAATCGTTCCAGAAGAACCTGTATAGTGCCGTTAATGGTTCACTATATTTGAAATCTTCGAGGGATCTTGTTACCTCAGCAGTTGTTTTCGCCAGGCGGGAGAGAATCCATCGGTCGGTGATGTTCGTTTTATCAGGATCAAATTTGGCTGGATTTATTCCTTCAAGATTCATCAGTGTAAATCGCGAGGCATTCCAGAGCTTATTGCAGAAGTTTCGCCCGATATCGAACTTTGGTGAGGTATTTTCCACCCGGCCATCCGGCAGGGTCATTTGTACCACCGGCATACGAATATCCTGTGTATCGGTGGTCATACTGGCCAGAGTAAATCGCATTGCATCAGCACCATGACTGTCAATAATCACCAGAGGATCTATTCCGTTACCAAGGCTCTTGGACATCCTGCGTCCTTCGCCATCTTGAATCATTGCGTGAATATAGACATCACCAAAAGGAATATTACCCTCGCAGTATTGGCCCATCATCACCATACGTGAGACCCACAGGGTAATAATGTCACGAGCGGTACAAAGTACATCGCCTGGATAAAATGCCTTCAGTTCCTTCGTGCCGTCAGGCCAGCCCATCGTACTGAACGGCCACAACGCTGACGAAAACCATGTGTCGAGAACGTCGGAGTCCTGTTGAATATTACTGATTATTCCTCTTAGCTTTCCAGTTTGATCGGTAGCATCTTTGCCGAATTCGTTTTCAAACTCACCGTATTCCTTTTCTACTACATCAATATCCTCACAGCCTTTATGGCTTAGAATTTTCCATAACAAATTAAGAGCTTTATCTGCTTTTGAGCTATTACTGCAAACGTAGAAGTAAAGTTCAAAGAAATGCTTGACGGAAGTGTATGTTTCATAACACTCGACATCATTTTCTAACTTACACAGTTTTAAGAATTTGTTGAAGTGTTTTTTAAACTCCTCTACACGAAGATTCATTTGCTTCGTTTCTGAACCGTATAATCCTGTAGTAATCGCTTTCGATATTTCAAATGTCCATATTGGTATTCTATGTCCCCACCAGAGCTGTCGGCTGATCGGCCAGTCGCGCAGGTTCTCAAGCCAAGTCTGGTATGTCTTCGCGTAGCGTTCAGGGATAAAGCGCAGGCAACCGTCGAGCAGAGGCTTAAGTGCCAGACCAGCGAGCGAATTGACTGGTACATCGGTTCCCACGATTAAGCCATTACCAAATTTCTCGGCAAGATGTTCTATCGGCTTTTTGACCGCTATATACCACTGGTCGGAAAGATACGGTTCAATAGGTACGTGACTGCGGTAGCTGTGTCCAACCTCGTGGGTGTATTCGCGGACGTCTTCAAGTAGATTCTCCTGCCGGAACCATTCCACGATGGCTTCGCGTGCCTCAAAGCGATCCATACCCAAAAGAGCTTGTGCTTCAGACTCGCCTGCATCCTCCCATCCATATTTATCACTGATTGTACCGTCAGGTGCCATCACATTGATAACGGGCAGATTGTGCCTTTGGCCTATCTCCCAGTCGTCGGGATCGTGGGCAGGCGTGACTTTCAGAAATCCCGTGGAATAGCGGGCTTTTTCGTCTTCACTTTCAGGGTTGGGCAGCATGACGTGCTCATCTGCAATAATGGGAATAATCCGGCCTACTATTGGAAGTCGAACTTTCTTGCCAAGCAGGTGCTTCGCGCGTGGGTCAGACGGATTCATAGCGACGGCTGTGTCTCCCAGCATTGTCTCCGGCCTGGTTGTTGCCACCGTGACATGTTCTACCCTTTTTTTGTCGATTTCGACCGGCTCAACGAGGGGATATCTTAAGTACCAGAAGTGCCCTTGAATGGTCTCATGCTCGACCTCGTCGTCGGCCAGCACAGTTTGCGTAGCTGGGTCCCAGTTGACGAGCCTTTTACCGCGATAAATCAGGCCGTCCCTAAAAAGTCTAAAGAACGCTTCTCGGACGGCCTTGGCGCAGACCGCATCCATCGTAAAACGCGTGCGCTGCCAGTCGCAGGAACAACCCATTGCTTTTAATTGGTTGATAATTTGGGCTTCGTATTCGTCCTTCCAGGCCTGTACGCGAACGACGAATTCGTCGCGTGCAAAATCCGTGCGTCGTTTTCCTTCTTCGGAAAGTATTCGCTTTTCGACAACCGTTTGGGTGGCAATGCCTGCATGGTCTGTGCCGGGCATCCACAATGTGTTGTATTGTTGCATCCTGCGGAATCGTATTAGGATATCCTGCAACGTATTATTTAGCGCGTGGCCGAGATGAAGCGGCGCAGTAACGTTGGGCGGAGGAATGACAATTGTATAGGGTTTTCGACCGTCACCATCAGGCTCCGCATGAAAGTAATGTTGTGAAAACCAGATTTCATTTACCTGGCTTTCTATTGTTTTTGGGTCGTAGACTTTTGATAATTCTACTGCCATTAGTCGCCCGATTTCATAATACACGTTCAATAAAAAATTCCGACGATAGTGTACCGCCGGAATGTTATCTTAGTAGAAAGAAGCAGCAATGTAAAGTATGTGCCTGTGAATAAGAAGCAAATGTGCTTTTTTGGCTACGGCAGTTGTGCACTTGACTTAATCGAGGTTCATTGTCATCAAGAACTCAGCATTTGTTTTGGTTTTGGACAATCGGCTCTTGAGTAATTCAACTGCCTCAACGGGATTCAAATCGCTAAGGACACGTCGCAAGCGGTAGACAAGCTCAAGTTCTTTAGGAACAAGTAACAACTCTTCTCTTCGCGTACCGCTTCGGCTTATGTCTATGGCCGGCCAGATCCTTCTGTCAACAAGGCGTCTGTCGAGGTGCAATTCCATATTTCCAGTTGCCTTGAACTCTTCGAAAATCACCTCGTCCATCTTGGAGCCTGTATCGATCAAAGCGGTCGCGAAAATAGTCAGTGACCCGCCTTCTTCAACGTTTCTTGCTGCTCCGAAGAACTTCTTCGGCATCTGCATTGCGCCGGCATCTACACCACCTGTGAGGATTCTGCCTGAATGAGGCGTCTCGCTGTTATAGGCGCGGGCTAGTCGGGTAATTGAGTCCAGCAAGATTACCACATCTATGCTATACTCAACCATTCGCTTGGCCTTTTCGATTACAACTTCGGCTACCTGGCAGTGACGTGAAGCAGGCTCGTCAAAAGTCGAGCTTATAACCTCTACGTCAGGGGCGGTTTTACGCTCCATCTCGGTGACTTCTTCCGGTCTCTCGTCGATAAGCAGGACAATCAGTTTTACATCCGGATGATTTGTTGTTATGGCATTTGCCATCTTTTGCAGGAGAATTGTCTTGCCCGTTCGTGGTGGAGCCACTATCAATCCTCGTTGACCTTTACCCACCGGCGTGACCAGATCAATTATTCGCATATTTAGCTCTTCTGGTGTAGCTTCCAGGATCAAGCGATTCTCTGGATGTAACGGTGTCAGATCACTGAAGACGATTTTGTCCGCGAGAAGGTCAGGATTTTCATAGTTGATTGCTTCAACCCGCAGAAGAGCAAAGTACTTTTCTGAGTCCTTCGGCGGTCTGATTTGTCCTGAGACCGTGTTGCCCGTTCGTAAGCCGAACCGCCTGATTTGAGACGGCGACACATAAATATCGTCGGACGACGATAGGTAGTTGTAGTTGGTATTCCGCAGGAAGCCATAACCGTCGGGCAGCACTTCCAGAACGCCTTCACCATACATCAGTCCATTTTGTCGGATACGTTCTTTGAGGATTCTGAAAATTAGGTCCTGTTTCTTAAGGGCGATGTATTCAGTGATGTTTTCATTCTTCGCGATGTCATGTAGCTCTGCTACGGTTAGCTTCTGTAAATCCGTCAGGTACAGATTGCCCTTTTTAATCCGTTCATATTTGGCATGTGTGGACTCTTCATCAGCCTTTTTCTGGGCTTGGTCCTTTGTTTCGACCTGTGCAAGTTCGTTCTCCGTGGCCGTAGCTGTTGCAGAGTCGACCTGTTGTGCTGATTCGGAAAGCGTCTGCTCCTCTGTCATTGTTTTTTTCTTAGCGGCTTTGTGTTTCTTATTTGTGTTTTTTGCAGCAGCCTTAGTCATAATTACTCCATCTCCATCGTGTTATTTCTGTGAAAGCATGACTATTATCTAATCAAATACCTTAGCCTGTGGTAGTTCAATAAGATATGAGCTTTGACTAATTACAGTAAGACTCAGGTATCAACAACTACGAGTACCGAAACATGTAATCTCTAATAGGCTGAATTCACCCATTATCCACAATATTAGAGAAGATATTGCTGACTTGCCTGACCAATGCCGAAAAGTCCGAATTGTTGTCTATCTTATTATCGGCGAGCTCGGCCTTCTTGTCCAGAGAAATCTGGAAATTTTCTCTAATTTTAATTTGGTCCTTAGACAAGCCTTTTTTTCTTGCTCTGTCTATACGTAGTTCTTTTCTGCAATCGACAAAGACGTTCTTATCGCACCGCTGGCCCCACCCAACTTCCACCAATAATGGCATATCCAATACAATTGCCTTGACCTGGCTCAGGTGGTTATATTTCCTTATGAGCCTTTCAGTCCGTTCCAGAACGAGAGGGTGAATTTCCTTGCTAAGTACAGATAGTTTCTTGGCGTCGTTAAAAACGATGTTAGCCAGTTTTTTGTGGTCGATTTGACCCGTTGAGTTTAATATAGTCCTACCAAAAAGGTCAACTATTTTTTCTCTTACGAATTTTTCGTCGAGCAGCCCGTGAACGATCTTGTCGGCGTCAATGACTTTACATCCCAGTTTGACAAACTCGGATGCAGTTGTGCTTTTACCTGAGCAGATACCACCCAAGATACCTATTATCGGTTTACTTAAAGAATTGCCCACAATTAGGCAGTCTAACCGCTCTATCCTAGCCTGTCAAGTTATTCTACCAAATTGACCAAGCGTATGTCAAGTGCAGGATGGAGAAATAAATGTCCCTAGGATTGTGGGAGGATTTCTAAAGATGCAAAGCTGCAAAGCTGCCTGTGGGCTGGGCCTTAGATAACCTTGCGAAAATTGCATATGCCATTCTCATTCAGCAATTACTACGAAAGGTGCGGACCAGCCAACAACCACCGAGTCGGTTGCTCAATCTTCTCAGGCAGCTGAGGTAAAGGCTATTTTTCTATTACCACAACTATAAAACTCAGGATGGTCGCGCACAAGTTCCAACAATTGTCCGAGACAAATAATCAATTTTTCGGCGCGATGGCTACTTTCGAGGAGATGGTGTTTTAGCCATTGTCAAATGAGTGCGTTTTCTTGGTTGGGCTTTGTTAGCCACAGAAGTATTGTCGGCTTTAGTGATTTACGCCTTATGGAACTGTTACTTTTTAACATTGGTGTTGGTTATTATTCGTTATTCAATGCGATTTTTAGGGCGTCGTTTGTGGTTTTGACGAATTGAAATTGGAGGCCTTTTTTGGCTTCTTTGGGGACTTCGGAAAGGTCCTTTTTGTTGCGGGCGGGTAGGATAACAATCTTTATGCCAGCCTGCTTTGCAGCCAGAATCTTTTCTTTCAATCCACCTATCGGTAAAACTAGGCCGCGCAAGGTTATTTCTCCGGTCATTGCGACATCAGGCCTGCATGGTTTTTGCAGCAGGAGACTAACCAGCGAAGTGAGCATTGCCACGCCGGCACTGGGGCCGTCTTTTGGAATTGCACCTGCCGGGACGTGGATGTGATAATCGAATTTGCTGAATCGCTCAGGTTCGATTTTTAGCTTTTTTGTGTTTGCCTTTACAATTGAAAAGGCGGCCTGTGCGCTTTCTTTCATCACGTCGCCAATGTGGCCTGTTAATTGTAACTGTCCCTTGCCGGGCATTGATGCTGATTCAATAAACAGAATCTCACCACCTACGGGTGTAAAGGCAAGTGCTGTTGCCACGCCTGGTATGCCGGTCCGCAAAGCAAGTTCCGATTCAAACTGTGTAGGACCAAGGATTTTAGCAAGGTCTTTTTTGTCGATAGTTGCTCTTCTTTTTTCGTCCTTTGCTATTTCTGTGGCGACAGCTCGGCAGATAGCGGCGATATTTCTTTCGAGATTTCGCACGCCGGCTTCGCGCGTATAGCTGCGGATTACCGTTAGCAGAGCTTCGTCTTTTATTGCAAGCTGACTTTTCTTTAGGCCGTGCTCCTTGAGTTGGCGTGGGACAAGATATTTTTTTGCAATTTTGAGTTTTTCAGTTTCTGTGTAGCCTGGTAGTTCGATAACCTCCATTCTGTCCCGCAGGGCTGGCGGCACCGGCTCGGTGTAATTTGCCGTGCCGATGAACATTGTCGCGGACAAATCAAAAGGCTGGTCCAGGTAATGGTCTGTAAAGCTGTTATTCTGTTCGGGATCAAGCACTTCTAAAAGTGCGCTTGATGGATCACCTCTAAAATCGGCGCCGATTTTGTCTAACTCATCGAGCATAAAGACAGGATTTTTGCTGCTGCATTTTCTCAGTTCTTGTAGAATTCTGCCCGGAAGCGCGCCAATGTAGGTTCTGCGGTGTCCCCGAATATCAGCCTCGTCTCTTATTCCACCGAGTGATATTCGTATAAATTTTCTTCCCATAGCTGAGGCGATGGATTTGCCAAGAGAGGTTTTACCCACTCCGGGCGGCCCGACGAAACAAAGGATTGGACTCTTTCCGGTTGGATTTAGCTTGCGGACAGCGAGAAATTCTAAGATGCGTTTTTTGACCTTGGTCAGGTTGTAGTGGTCACGGTTCAATATTTGCTGGGCTTTATTGATATCGAGCTGGTCTTTGGTCTGAATAGACCAGGGAAGCTCACAAACCCAGTCCAGATAAGTGCGGATGACGCTGTACTCCGGTGAAACCGGCGGTATTTTGCTCAGTCTGTCTAATTCCCGTAGAGCTTCTTGCTCGACTTTCTTAGGCATTTTTGCCTTTGCAATATTCTCGCGGATTTCCTTTATCTCTTCGGTTCTGAGGTCTTTTTCACCCAGCTCGGACTGTATGGCTTTTAGCTGTTCCTGTAGAAAAAATTCACGCTGGCTTTTATCTATGGATTCCCTGACACGGCTCTGGATTTTGTGGCTTAGCTCAAGTACTTCCAGTTGATTCACAAGGATTACTGATATTTTTTCAAGCCGTCTGGTGGGATCGAGTTCTTCAAGCAGTTCCTGTTTTTTAGCTATCTCAAGACTGAGGTGCGCAGCTAAGAAATCAGCAAGTGCAGAAGCATCTTCAATGTTTTCCAGTAGGACAGATGCCTCTTCGGGCACGTTTGGGCTTAATGCGATGACCCTGTTGGCTGATTGGCGGACGCTGACAATCAAGGCCTGAAGCTTTTTAGTCGTAACAGTTTCGACATCAAGCGGTTGTACCTTTGCCTTTAGGTATGGTTTTGTAGCTACGCGTTCAAGTATTTTGAAGCGAGATGTTCCATGAACCACGATATTAATTGATCCCTGCGGCATTTTGATGACCTTCAAGATCGAGGCAATTGTTCCAACAGTATAGAGATCGTCGAAATTGGGTTGGTCTGTTTCTGGATTGCGTTGTGTTACAAGCCCTATTATGGAATCATCTGGTGCGGTGTCAGCAAGCAAGGCCTTACTTCTTTTCCTGCCTATCGCTAACGGTGTTATCGTGCCGGGAAAGGCTACGACATTCCGAACAGGCAGAATGCCGATTACTTCTGGTTGCGCCAGCTTGTCATTATTTTTACGCGATTCCTCGTTCTCGGAGGTAAGATAAGACTCAAGCAAATTCGGATCTTCTGTAATCATCTTAGTTCGCGTTTCTTGCCAGCGTCTGGCAGCCTGCTTATGATCTCTGCTATCATACTTACTCGACAGTTTCTTTATCTGACTTAAATCATACACGATTTAGCCTGGGATTCGAAAGTCAAAAACTTCAGGACCTAAATTTCTTGTAGTCCGTGGCTGAACATGCTGTTAAATGAGATTTTGGAAGCGCCCAAAATCACAACATAGTGAATATTTATCTACGCGCTAAAAACAGCTATGATTTGATACCGGCGTGATATTCCTGTAGTGAGCGCACAGGTGCTGAGCCGGCGCGTGCGGCGGTGATACCCTTGGCTGCGGCAGAAGCTGCGGCGGTCGTTGTTATGTAAGGTATCTTGTGTTTAATTGCTGCCTTTCGAATGTAGGAGTCGTCGTATTTACCCGTTCTTCCGGCAGGAGTATTAATGATTAGTTGAATTTCGCCGTTGGTGATAACATCAATGATGTTCGGTCTTCCTTCGTGCATCTTCAAAATCTGCTCAGCTTTAACGCCGTTTTTTGTCAGGTGTTTGTAGGTGCC
Organism: uncultured Pirellulales bacterium; assembly: GCA_964519995.1. Lineage (GTDB taxonomy): Bacteria > Planctomycetota > Phycisphaerae > Sedimentisphaerales > Anaerobacaceae > CAZFLY01. The sequence continues at coordinate 51,652 of CAZFLY010000002.1, forward strand.
TTCGGTTGCCAGTATCTTGAAGCCGAGTTTTTGGAACTCCTTAGCAACATCGAGGGCGTCCTTTTTATCTTTATCTATGACAGTTATCAGAACAGTTCCCTCAGTAGGTAGCTGGGACTTCGCGGCTTGCTGTGATTTGTAGAACGCAAGTCCGTAAGAATCGGCCAGTCCGAGTACTTCACCGGTTGAGCGCATTTCAGGTCCCAGAAGCGGGTCAACTTCCGGGAACATATTGAACGGGAAAACTGCTTCCTTGACGCCAAAGTGAGGAATCTTGCGTTGTTTTAGGTCAAGGTCGGAGAGTTTCTTGTCGAGCATTAATTGCGTTGCCAGTCGTGCCATTGAGACATTGCAGACCTTCGAGACCAGCGGCACTGTGCGGGATGCGCGGGGATTGGCTTCGAGAATATACACAATGTCGTTGCAAATTGCATATTGAATATTCATTAGGCCGACGACGTTCAGTTCGATCGCAATTTTCCGTGTGTATTCGCAAATAGTTTCGATGTGCTTCTGTGTAATGCTGACTGGTGGAATGACACAAGCGCTGTCACCGGAGTGGATTCCCGCAAGTTCAATGTGTTCCATAACAGCAGGAACAAAGGCATCGGTGCCGTCAGAGATGGCATCGGCTTCAGCTTCAATTGCATTTTCGAGGAACTTGTCTATAAGAATCGGCCTTTCAGGTGAGACTTCCACCGCAGCGGCCACATAGTGCCGAAGCATTTCTTCATCATGAACCACTTCCATCGCCCGGCCGCCAAGCACATACGACGGACGTACCATTAGGGGATAACCAATTTGCTTGGCAATAACAAGTGCCTCGTCAATGCTTGCAGCCATTCCTGATTCAGGCTGCGGGATATTGAGCTTTCTCATCTTCTCGCGGAAGCGGTCGCGGTCTTCAGCTAAGTCGATGGTCTCCGGTGAGGTTCCAATCACTCGCACACCCGCTTGTTCGAGCTCTCTGGCGATATTAAGTGGGGTTTGGCCGCCAAATTGCACGATAACGCCTTCAGGTTTTTCTTTCTCGTATATGCTGAGCACATCTTCGACCGTGAGCGGTTCGAAGTAGAGTTTGTCGGAAGTGTCATAGTCGGTGGAGACAGTTTCCGGGTTGCAGTTGACCATGATCGACTCAAAGCCTTCATCACGCAGGGTGAATGCGGCGTGGACACAGCAATAGTCGAATTCGATTCCTTGACCTATACGGTTGGGACCACCACCGAGCACCATTATTTTGCGTCGCTTGCTACTCGGCACTATATCGTTTGCGTTGTAGGTAGAGTAATAATAGGCGGCATTTTCCACACCGCTAACCGGTACAGCGTGCCAGCCTTCGGTGACCTTGAGAGATGTTCGCTGTTGACGGATGTCATTTTCGGAAATATCAAGCAGCTTTGCGAGATATTTGTCGGCAAAGCCATCTTTTTTAGCTTGCGTCAGAAGCTTATCGGGAAGTTTTTTGCCCTTATACTTAAGAATTTTCTCTTCAAGTGCGACAAGCTCTGCCATCTGCTCGATGAACCAGTGTTTTATGCGGGTTTTGTCATAGAGACTTTGAACGCTGGCGCCTTTGCGTAGGGCTTCGTACATTAGAAATTGGCGCTCGCTTGAGGGCCAAGTCAGGCGGTTCATCAGCTCATCGAGGGGGAGCTTGTTGAAGTCTTTCGCAAAACCGAGGCCGTGTCTGCCTATTTCAAGGGAGCGGATAGATTTCTGAAAAGCCTCTTTGTAATTCTTGCCTATGCTCATTACTTCGCCTACCGCTCGCATCTGTGTGCCGAGCTTGTCTTCCACACCTTTGAATTTTTCAAAGGCCCAGCGGGAAAACTTGACGACGACGTAATCGCCGGACGGCGTGTACTTTTCGAGGGTTCCATCTCGCCAGTACGGTATTTCATCGAGCGTCAGGCCGCCCGCGAGCAGCGACGAAACAAAGGCTATTGGAAAGCCTGTAGCTTTTGAGGCCAGGGCTGATGAGCGTGATGTTCGCGGATTGATTTCGATAACAACTATCCTGCCGGTTTCCGGGTCGTGCGCAAACTGGATATTTGTACCGCCGATGACCTCGATGGCATCGACGATATCGTAGGAATATTTCTGGAGTTTCTTTTGCAGTTCTTGGTCGATAGTCAGCATTGGTGCAGTACAGTAAGAATCGCCTGTGTGCACACCCATTGGGTCAACGTTTTCGATAAAACAGACGGTGATTTTCTGTCCCTTGGCATCACGGACCACTTCCAGTTCCAGTTCTTCCCAACCGAGTACAGATTCTTCTATAAGCACTTGGCCAATCATACTTGCAGACAGGCCGCGGGCTGCAACGGTGCGCAGTTCCTCGACGTTAAATACGGCACCGCCGCCGGTTCCGCCGAGGGTGTAGGCAGGGCGAACAACCACGGGGTAGCCGAGCTTGTCGGCGATTTTTTCCGCTTCTTCAACGCTGAAGGCTGCCTGGCTCTTTGGCATATCAATTCTGAGCTTGTTCATAGTCTCTTTGAAGACGATGCGGTCTTCTCCTCGTTCGATGGCATCGACTTTAACACCGATGACTTTAACACCGAATTTTTTTAAGATGCCTTTCTTCGCCAGTTCCGAGGAAAGATTCAGGCCGCTCTGACCGCCGAGATTTGGCAATATTGCATCAGGGCGTTCTTTCTCGACGATTTTTGTCATAGTCTCAAAATCAAGAGGCTCGATGTAGGTGACATCCGCCGTACCCGGATCGGTCATAATAGTTGCGGGATTAGAGTTTACGAGCACAATCTCGTAGCCCAACTTTCGCAGGGCTTTGCATGCCTGAGTGCCGGAGTAGTCGAATTCGCAGGCCTGGCCGATGACTATGGGGCCGGAGCCGATGATCATTACCTTGTTGATGTCCTTTCTTTTCGGCATTAAGGATACTCCTGCTGTATATTGTGGTCACCTTAGTTGTTGTTTTGCTTACAATGATTATTAGTTGTGGCGAATTAGAATAAATAGAACGTGGACTGTCAAATGAATAGTCAGCAGCAGGTGGTAAGAATGATAAATGGTTGCGGTTAAGGACAAAATCCATCTGAGGGCAAATTCGATGTTGAGCGTAAGTCCGGCGATTCGTTGTAAGATGGCAGACCTACAGCACTAAAGAGCCACGCGAATTCCATTCGTGTCGTAAAGGCAAGATCAGGGACGGACGTGCTAACGCATTTTAATAGGGCCGCGTTACAACGTTGCCGTCCCTGAGCCTCTCTGCTTGTTACAAGTTGTCCATTTATTCTGTGCCTTCGTCAGATTCCTCGGAGTCGTCGTCTGAGATCTCATCCGTTCCCTCATCCGAGCCCTCTCCTTCAGAACCTTCCTCACTCAAATAGCTGATTGGGCGATCTATATATTGAACTTCAGCCACAGGCTCATTGGGATCATTTGGGTCGTTTGGGTCATCGGTGAGGTACGTGCAAGCCGGATTGCTCATATCCTCGGCAGTCCAGCCGACGCGTTCACAGAGTATCAACAGAAATACCACAAATAGCACAAGGAACATTATGTTTACAACTAACCTTTTCATATGGTCTCCTTGTTTTTTGACAGTTTATGGTTAATTGCCAATTTACTTCTTTGGGCCTACTGTTAATTACACTCCTTCAGAATAAGTACTTTGGTCGGGCCTGATTACGATGGGATTTTTTATGCCGCTTGGCAGCATTTTATCTTCTTCAGGTGTAATGCTGATGACACCTATGTCGCCTAGTTCCGTCGTTTCCGAGCCGCCGTCGTCAAGTGTGGCGCCGATATTTGTTACATATCCTGAACTCCACGGTGTCGTATCACACATCGAGATAATTGTCCCGTAGATTTGAGCATTGCCGCGTACGTCAACGATTCCACCTACTATAGCACCTGTAATTATGTTATTATCGCTTTGTACCGGATTGGTGTTACCAAGGTTCACGTTAAAGTGAGGTGCTAAAATAGTAGCTTCTTGTATATCCGATGTGTTGTTAAAGGTTGCTTCACCTGTAAAATAAAGACAATTCTTCTGCCAGTTAAAGTACTGGGGGGTATCGCTGATTATCGTACCGTTGAACGCGCAGTTGTCGAAACGCACATTGTTAGTATAGCCGCTGCTCGTCTGGCTGCAGTCGATATACAATACGCTGTTGAATGTGCAGTTTATAAACAGCGCATTCCTGTTATTGGTAAGTTTCATATCGGTGAATGTCTGATCCTTGTAGATGTATCTTTTGAGTTGGGTGCCACTGCCTGTGGTATAATTGCCCGAATTATGAGGAAAACGCTCATAGCGCCATAATGTTCCACAAGTGGGGGGCAGATACTCAAGTGATGCATCATCTCCGTAATAATGGCTGGCATAGGGGGTTGGGATATTGCCGCTAGTGTAATCCTCGTAGAGTGAGGTGTCGTAATCGGATATATCCATGCCGGGCATATTATCAAATGGCTGTTCGTATTTAATGTTTTCATGGTACGCCTGGACTTCGTCGTCGGGGCTGTAGTATCGGTCTTCATAGTTTCCATCTAATGGAGTGCCGTTTGCGTCAATCGGGTCTCCGTTGGGATCCAGGGTTTCGAGCTGATAGCCGTGGTCTTCAATATCTTCCCGTTCCAAAACTGTGTTAATTGTACCGATCACCGCTGAGTCACTTGTCATATTGTAGGGTGATATCTCAGGACGGTCCCACGAGCTGAATATGTCGCCGTAAATTGTAGTATCGCCGGTAAGCCACATTCGGCCTCTGCTGGCGATGGCATAGTGTAGGATGTCTTTGTCTTTTTCTATATCCATATCGACTCTTACTTGTCTGGTTACCTGACCGTCGGTCCCTGTTGACTCCAGTCTGATCATATGCGGGTCGGTGTCATAACGGTAAAACCTGATCGTGAATTCTGTATTTGGAGCCCCGAAACTGATTACAGGGGTGATTATCTGGTCGCCGCTTCCAATTGAATCGGCGAAGCTGGTGGCAGCCTGTACAACCTGGCCATCGAGAGCGGTGTTCTGGATATGTTGGCACAAGTCCAGCCAGGCGTTGTTAGCCTGTTCATCGGTTACGAAGTTGAAGATCGTCTCCTCAAGGGTGACGGTGGCGGCGAGATATTTACCGCATTCCAAGCCGGATTGTGCTGCAGATAAAGCTGAATTGACTTTTTGTTGGTTGGAGGCAAGCTGAACATTGGAAGCTGAAAAAGCGGCCATTGACACAGCTAGCGCGGAGAACACCACGATGAATATCATGGAGATAATGAGAATGGCACCTTTGTTTCTTGGATTAAACATATTTTTTCTGTTTGTCATTTTTTAATTCACCAGTAATTCCCTCCAATAAAAAGGCTTTACTAACTTCTATATTCTGTCAGCTAATAGCTGACTGATTATGGCACTAAGAAGAGCCGGAGCAGATTTCCGAATACGAACTCGGATCGTATTCAAGTATTGTCTCAGGCACGAAACCGGCAGGCACCTCAACGATGCCGGAACGATTGAAATACAGATCGCTATTTCCCGTAATGGTCAATTCTTCATCGGAGTAATTGATTATTGAGCCGTTGATTGTTCCACCGGCGTTGCCGAAAAACTTGATTCCGTTACCTGCTATTGCGCCGGACTGCGTTGTGAAATTGCCGCCAAATGACAGGCTAAAGCCGGGTGCTACGATAAACGTCCCTGTTTCACCGTGTAATCCTGCGAACTGCTCCTCGTCCGGTAGCTCGCTGACCGGCAAACTTTCAACATTACCGCAAAAGTTAATCTGATTTATCCCGGAGTTATCAGTCCAATCGCCAACGCCGACGATTATTGCCATTACATCTACATTTCCAGTGAAGTTCACTATGTTGGGAGTCTCGACAAAAACCACACCTTTGAGTGTGACGTGGCCTGAGAAATTCGGATATGTGTTGGCTAAGATTCTCACATTTTCAAAGGTCGCATTGGAGCTGGTGTCAGTGTTGCAATCCACGATATTCATTACATATGGTTCAAAATATTCCGGATTGGGCTCGGGAAATTCAACTGGAGGAACGCCAAAGTCGACGTGATTATCTATTGCATCTTGACCTGTTTCACCGCCAATTCCAGCATTGCCGCCCTGCAAATATACGTATGAGAGCGGATTGACGATGCTGACATCACCGGCTATTTGGGAATTCCCTTGTAGGGAAAGGGCCAACAGCGAATCCGGACTTTCAATGTAGACGCTTGATTCGACGGCTAAGTTGACGCCGTCGAGTTCCACGTTACCGGTCAAGGATACCGCGCCCTTGCTTGCTACTCCGTAGTCGAAGACTGTGTTTGCGCTCGTTCCAAATACATAGTTGACCCTAATTGTCCGCGTGATTGAACCATAGATTCCTGTCACATCCATCTGCAATGTGTCATCATCGATTTGAGTGATCGTGGCTACGAAACTCTGGTTCTTGGCTGAGTCGAGCATGACACTTGGTGTCTCCATGGTCGAGCTGTAAGGACTAGTATCATCTTGAAGGTTGGTCGGGAGTGCGTTGTTGACGAAAGTCAGTCGTTGGTCAGGCGAAATATTTCCGGATATGGAGACTTGGCTTAGCCAGTGACGCATAATCTCAAGTCCAGATTCGGCACAGGCCCTTGCCGCGTCAATCTTGCGCTGGTTATCGGCGACCTGCACATTTATACCTGATATGGTTGCCATAGTGGCAGCAAACACGGAAAACAGAATCACGAAAAGCATCGATACGATAAGAACGGCTGCTCGGTGCCTTTGGCGGATTGACTTCTTTGCGGGCCTCATTTTCTCCCCACCGTAAAAGCCCAATGTAGAAGGAAGCTAAGTATTTCTAAGGGCTAATTAAAATATAAGAAATGCCTTGCGGATAGGCAAAGTGCATGAGCTTAACTATTAAGAAAAATTTGAGGGGCGTTAGCGTCCTATAGGAAGTGGCATAAAGACTAAAAAAGGCTTACTGAGACTACGAACTTTCTGCGAAATATGAGCTGAGAGCAAATAGAGTTGTCGGAAGGGTCTGGACGCGAGGTTTTGATAAAAGGTTTTTTCCCCGTCAGCAATTAAAAGCCCGTATTCGATACGTCCAGGCCTACGATAAATACCGCGCTTAAGGGTTCTTATTTAGCCCCCAGGTATATCCTGGGGGTTTCTGTTGTATTCAGTTACCATTTCTTCAAGGATTTCGGCTGCATCCTGGACCAATTTCGGGCAGATGGTTGAGAACAAATCTTTTTCTTTTGCAGTTCTTAATCCCTCCTCCGTGCTTATGTCACAGCCAAGCAATTCCTTGCAGACGGTAGTGCCGTTTCGAGATTTGAATCTTTCTGCAAATTTTCTAATTAATTTGTAAGTGTTTATCTTTACCTCTTCATCAGAAGAAGATGTACCTCCGTATTTAAGTCCGATTATCATAAAGGCTCCGGTTACAGCGCCGCAGGTTTGACCCATTGCACCCATTCCGCCGCCGAAGCCGGATGCAAGTTTAAGGGCAGTATCGCGTTAAAGACTGAATTCTTTACCGTAAATTGCGAGTATTGCCTGTGCGCAGTTAAAACCTTGTTTGAAAAGAGAAACAGCTTGTTCAGCATTTGTACTCATGTCACTATTTCTACTTCGATTGGACTCTTTATTTTATCTTTATCGAACCTACATTTGTTTTAAGACGGATTTTTCCATCTGCCGAGCCGATGATTCCGCTGACTGATTTGCCAACCTTGCCGACTACGGTAAGGGGTTTATCAGTTTCTATTGAGCCGACATTTGTAGAGGCATCCAATTCTGCTGAAAGGTCGGCTGGGCCAACAAATTCAACGCTGCCGACGTTGGTTGTAAGCGCTGCGTTACATGCGGCAGGCGCATCATCAGCATATTGCACTTCTATTGAGCCAACGTTTGATTCCAGGTCAAGTTCGCCGTAGATTTGCGTGCAGGTGATGGAACCGACATTTGTAGATGCAACTATTGGCCCCTGGATGTTTGATACGTTTATACTCCCGACATGAGTAGAGGCATTAATGCGCAATTGCATCGGAGCTTTTATTGTGAAGTCCACCTCAATATTACGGCCGGAAAGGCTGCTGGGTTTTCTGATTCTTATAGTCAATTTGTTACTCGAAGTTTCCGTTTCAATCTTGACTTCTTCCGCGAGCGAGCGGGCCTTTTCTTTCGTCAGTGCTTTTACCGTTATTTCGGCGGTGATATCACAATCACTTGTCTTGGTGCCATGCACAGTGATTGAGCCGAGCTCGGCGTCGATGGCTAATTCGCTTATGTTTGTGAGAGGAACAGTTGCGTGTTCGGTTTTTTTTAAACTTGGCTTTGAATATATCACCAGGATTGATACAGCAGCCTTGCAGCAGTAAAGCCAAGCACAGTGACAAACGCGAACATGATTTCATAATGAATGGAGTCGCCATTTTCTGGATCCCCTTAAATATCTGGTCCTGAGTTTTGCAATTATTATCGTTACTTTACTGATAACGTGCAAGCTGATTCCTAATAAGTAATTGTCCCAAGGATTGTAATAGAATTACTGGCGGTCTTTTCTCTTGCCTTTGCACACGGATTACACTAATCTAGACCGAACACCGCTTTGATGTTTAGCGAATAGGAGCTGGTCAATAACCGTTCGAGGTAAGGATATGGATGTACTTTTAATTGGCGGTGGGGGGCGCGAACATGCAATCGCTTGGAAGTTAGCTCAATCAAAAAAACTAGGCAAACTCTATATTGCTCCTGGTAATGCTGGGACAGCCCAGTGCGGAGAGAATATCCCTGTTGCAGCCACGGACACTGGCAGCTTGGTAGATTTTGCAAAACAAAATCATGTCGAGTTGGTGGTGGTGGGGCCGGAAGACCCACTTGCAGCGGGACTTGTAGATGCAATGGAACAGGTGGGTATAAAGGCGTTTGGTCCGAGCGCGGGCGCGGCACAACTCGAGGCGGACAAAGCGTTCGCAAAGCAATTGATGCGCTCCAGCGCCGTCTCAACTGCCGAAGGCAGAATCTTCGATAGGTTCAGCGATGCTAAAACATATATTGCAAGCAGAGACGAACCGGTTGTAATAAAAGCAGCAGGTCTTGCAAAGGGTAAAGGAGTCGTTGTCTGCGATGACCCCTCGGACGGGATTTTAGTTGCTGAAAAGATAATGTGCGGTAAGGAATTTGGCTCAGCAGGTGACAGAATCATCGTTGAAGACAAGCTTTTAGGTGAAGAGGCCTCGATACTTGCTTTTGTAGATGGTCATAACATTTATGTCATGGAATCGTCCCAGGACCACAAACCCATCGGTGATGGTGACACGGGGCCCAATACCGGCGGGATGGGTGCCTACAGTCCAGCTCCCGTTGTTACTGAAGAGCTAATGGACAAGATTACCCGCGAGATTCTTGTGCCGGTCGTGGATGGCTTGAATCGCAATGGCACCCCTTATAAGGGTGTGCTTTATGCGGGACTTATGATTACAGGCGGCGGCCCAAGAGTGCTGGAGTTTAATGTTCGTTTCGGTGACCCCGAGACTCAGCCGATTCTTATGCGGCTGAAGAGTGATTTGTTAGAGGTTTGCCTTGCCGTCTGCGAGGGCAGGCTCGACGAGGTCACGCTGGAATGGGACCAGCGTCCTGCAGTGTGTGTTGTAATGGCCTCAGGTGGTTATCCGGGTGACTATGAAAAGGGCAGGATAATTACTGGTTTGAAAGAAGCCGAGCAACTTCAGGACGTAGTTGTTTTTCATGCCGGCACGAAAAAGCAGAATGGAGACGTTGTTACCGATGGTGGCCGAGTGTTGGGCGTGACCGCTCTTGGAGATGGTATCCGGCAGGCTAAAGTTAGAGCGTATCAAGCCATCGACAGGATACAATTTGAAGGTGCCTATTGGCGCCGGGATATAGCTGATAAAGCCATGAAAAAATGATAATCGATTATCGCTAATTTGTTATTTTTCAGCGCTATCGCGAAGGCTATACGTTTATGGCCCATTCCGAAACGAACGAGTCAAAGCTCAAGACCAGTAGCCAGGGAAGCAAAACGGGTCACTTTCTCCGCTGGTTCATTTTGGGGATTATTTTCATCTTGGTGGTTGTCCTTTTTTTGATTCAAACAGTACGAACTCTGCCGCGGGTAGCTATTGCTGAGATTAGCAAACTGGCCAACGCAAAAATCAGCGTCGGGTCGCTTGACATTCGTTTCGATGGTTCCGTCTTGATCAGGAATCTCGTAGTCAAGCCTACCGAAGCGCAGGATTATGACAACACGATACTGAGAGCTGGAACAGTGTATGCGCGTTTCAGTGTGCCAAGTCTGTTACTATTAAGGCCTCGTTTGAATGAGATAAGAGTTAATGATTTTATTTTCGATGCCAAATTCGATTTGGACACAGGGCGGTGGAATATAGTTACTCTCAAGCAAAATGTCCCTAAAGGTGGTTCCGGGAAGATGCCTCTTATCCATCTCGAGAAAGGCCGACTTCGATACTGCAAGGTCAAGAATGGACAGGTGGAAGTTGCTGCCGCGATACCGATTGATGCAAAATTTGGCTCCGACGAGGAGAAACAGGATGGATATAGCTTCAACATAACAACGGCCACAATAGCCGGCGGTTTTGGAAAGAGTAATTTAAGGGGTCTTTGGAGGCCGGGTAATATCACGGTCGCAGGAGGAATCTCATCCACGGATATCCCTTCGTTCGAAAGGACTCTTGTCATAGATATTTTAGCTGCTGAACTTACCTACGACAAGGAAGGCAGCTATTCACTAAAACTCAGTATAGAGGATTTACACAGCACTCGCACTCCTGAAGCGGAGACTTACGAATGGGTCAGGCCGGCATTTTTGGATAAATCCACACCATTTACTGCTTTGCAGAAGTTCTTTAGCCGGTACCGACCCGCCGGTACGGTGGATATTCGTTTGGATGCTTGGGGTAACTTTAAGCGACTGAACGAGAGCATCTTAAAGGGCATTGCGCATTGTAAGGATGTTTCAATTTGCGACCGCAAATTCCCTTATTTAATAGAACACATCGCCGGCAATATCGACCTTGCCGAAAGCAAGGTTGATCTGAGAGACCTTTCCGGCAAACATGGCGACGTGGACGTAACTATCGGTGGCTGGGCCGGAGGATTTGGTCCGGATTGGCAGTACTATATCAAAGTCACGAGTGGCAACATGGCCTTAGATCGGGATTTGTATGATGCATTTAGCGCAAAATGGAAAGAACTTTGGGATACATTTTCTCCACACGGGCTTGCAGCGATAGATTGCACTTTCAGTCGAAGCTCACAAACGGATAAGAAGAAGACCTTGGTGGTTAATCTGCTTGGTGTTGATGCCCAATACAGGCGATTTCCTTATCCCTTAAGGAATCTCACGGGAAAGCTCTTTTTCGACCGCGATTCAGTCATCGTCTCAGACGTGCTTTCACAGGTTGAAGGACGCAGAATAACTCTAAATGGTAGAGTTGCAGGGCGCGGAACAGATCGGCCGATTTATTATCTATCGGCTAAGGCAAACGATATTCCTCTGGATTCAACATTGGAAGCCGCGTTGCCGGAAAAGCAGAGGAGTCTTTATAACCGGCTCAATATGACTGGCCTGGCAGATGCCAGTATTATGATTTTTACACCTTCAGAAGGGCAAGGGTCGGCAAGTTTTTTGGCGGACGTTTCTGTCAAAGATGCATCCTTGAATGTGAGTGAACCTTCATTGATTATCTCCGATGTATCGGCAAAGGTTGTTCTGACACCTGGTTCGGTAAGCATTACAAATTTTGCCGGTCTATATGGTAACGGTTCAGTCTCACTTGTCGGAGGCTTACAACTTGGTGATACTGGACAGCCTGATTATTATCACCTAACCGTCGATGCGAAAGAGGCTCACTTAGACGATGGTTTGATTGGCTTGTTGCCGGCGTCGCTGGAAAAAGTTATACGTCAATCTCAACTTGAGGGCAGGATAAATCTACATACTGAATTGAACAAGACCTTCGATGAGCAAGCCGATTATAAAGTCGTTGTAGATTGCTTGGGTGACAATATTAGTTTTGGGTGGTTCCCCTATCCTCTAAGAGTTGTCACTGGTAGGTTGACGATTAGAAATGATAGTATCGCACTTGAGGACATCATAGCGACGCCGGTGGATGATGTCCAAATGGTAGAACCTGCAGCGACAGTCAAGTTGAATGGGCAAATGACTTTAGTGAATAATGCTTTCAATCGAGGCCGATTTAGGCTTTCAGCGAGTGACATGCTTTTCGATGAAAAACTAAATGCCGCTTTGACCGAAAGCATCGGGCCTGTTTTTCAAAAGCTGGCACCTGCCGGACGTTTTGACTTGAATATCGAGAGCGTAGAGATTCTCAACGACAGTAATGCTGCGAAGCGCATCGATTTTTCCGGCGCTGCTGAATTCAAGTCTTGTAGCTTCAATATCTCCGGTACCAGAGCCGAAGTAGATGGTCATTTGCAGGCAAAAGGCTGCCATATTACTGGTAGCGGTTTTTCTGAAGGCCAGGTTAGTCTCGATTGCGAAAGTTGTGTTATCAAAGGCAAATCTTTGACCGATCTCAAAGTTACCATATATTACGATCCAAATCAGGAGAGTTGGTCTTCCAAGCTTTTGCTTGCGGATTGTTATGGTGGCAAGGTGACAGGCGAACTACAAATTATGCAGCCGGCACGAGGAGTCTTGGAGTACACGCTGCAGGCGGGCTTCGATCGAATTGACCTGAGACGATTCATTCAGGATGGAAAGCCCGAACGGGCTCCAGAGAAGGACTATACCAGTGGGACGATGGACGCGTTGCTGAGTCTCAATTCGAGGATCGGTGAGGTGTACTCCCGCATTGGAAGATGCAGGCTGGCAATACGCGATATGCAGGTTGGCAAGGTGTCACCACTGGCTAAGCTGTTAAATGTGTTAAGTCTAACAGAGCCGACGGACTTTGCATTTGAACAGATGGTTGTTGATTCGTATATCAAGAGGGACAAGCTTCTGTTCGAAGAATTCGATCTGTCCGGTAAAGCGGTAGCCTTTTATGGTTCTGGCTGGATGGACCTGCCGAGCGAAAATGTCACTTTGACACTCACCGCTCGAGGCCAACGGCTCAGGGCTACAGAACCTTCAGTCTTGCAGTCACTTACCGAGGGACTTGGCGGTGCTGTTGTACGTATGGAGGTTACCGGCAATGTGTACGATCCCCAAGTGCAGACCAAAACTCTGCCCGTTGTAGAAGATTCGCTGAGAATCATCGGCGTACCCCGTTAACATCGAACATCGTCTTTATAAAACACGATGTCAACTCTAAGCAAATCCAAACAATTTACCACGGAAGAAGCTGGTGTGAAACACCGGGCTAAATATTGCGCTACTCGCATTCGGCCGGAATGATAGGCTTGCGATACTATGTTTTTCTCATAGCGAGGGTGTAAATTGTTCTTTGGTCTTTGATGTATTTTCGCTCATAGTTTGTGCCGGTCCATTCACCGTTCCCTACACCGCAAAGTGGAAAAAATTCTGTTTGTTTGAGTTTTGGCGCTTGGGTGGCTAAAAGCATTCTTATCTGTTCAAAATATTCAAGGTGGTCGGTAGCGGTTCTCAACTGTCCGCCGGATTTTAGACAACGCAGAAGCTGTTCAAGATTTGCCGGGCAGAAGAAACGTCTTTTCTGGTGACGCCTCTTTGGCCAAGGATCTGGGAAATATATGTGGAAGCAATCCATCGAACTATCCGGTACAAGATTGGCCAAAAATTCAGCAGCGTCCGTCCGGATCATCTTAACGTTTTGCAGGCCCCATCGGCCGATGCGGTCAACAGCATATCGATAGTATTTGTTCGCGCGTTCGATCCCCAGGAAATTGACATCAGGTTTGCCCTTGGCCTGGTTTATCAAAAAAGTTGCCTTGCCAGTGCCAATCTCGATATGGACGGGCCCAGGACGTCCGAAAAGCTGTGAAAAATCGATTTTGCCGTCCCAATCTTCAAGCTTGAGAGCAACCGTGAGATATTCTCTAAGGATTCGAGCCATTGTCAAAATCACGTTGAAAAAGAAAAATTAAAGAAAATAGCATGTTTTGGGAGTGTCATTATACAAAATGATGAGTGTTTAGGCAAAAACATATCCACCTTTGGCAGATTGTTGCACTAAAGTGGGTTTAAAACTCGTTCGATATTAGGTGTGAACCCATCTGTCGGCTGACGCGTATTTGTTTATAGGACTGAATCGCAGAGGCCCGGAAAGGAAGTCTGGAGAATGATTCTGCAGTTAATCAGGGCGAAGCGGAGGCAGGTTCTTATCGACATAAATACGCAGAGAGATTTTCTTTTAGCTGGGGGTAAGGCCTGCATCAGAAATCACAGAAGGGTTTTGGCGCACATCCGAAGAGTCATGGCCTGGGCAAGAAGAAGGAACATTCCCGTGATCTCAACATGTGATGTATACCCCAATGGTAATGGCAACGATGATAAAAGCATGATCGACTATTGCCTTGATGGGACGGAGGGACAGAGAAAGATACACTACACACTGTTAAGCGATAGAATCAGTTTTCCCGCAGACGGCAACACTGACCTGCCGCGTGATATGCTTAGGCGTTACAGACAGGTCATTCTGTATAAGCGTTGTGTCGATCCGTTTGATGAGCCCCGAATCGATAGACTGCTAAGCGAGTTGCGAGCGAATGAATTTATTATAATAGGTACCGATGTGGAAGGTGCTGTTAAGGCCACAGTGCTTGGTTTGCTGCAGCGGGGTAAAAAAGTAACAGTCGTTTTCGATGCTCTGGGTTCGCATGATAAACGTGAAGCCGACATGGCTTTGCGTAAAATGGAAGCAAAGGGTGCAAAGCTGATAGAGACAAAGAGGCTTGCAGGGATATCACATTTGAGACTCGTAGGAATCTGTGATTGTGAAAGCTGCCGGGGTATCAATCGCAAAGCATCTGTTGGTACGACGGAAGAATAGGAACTGTCGTCTTTTCTTATCGAATCCTTTTTCCCTACTTTGATCCAGCAGCCTGTCATATTTGAATGTGTTATTGAAAAATCCACGTAACTCGTCTCGGCGAAGGCCGAAGCCGTAGCGGGAAACGTAAGGCTAAATATTTAGCCTGTGGTTTTACCGTCCATTCTCCGAAGTTCTACGAAGGATGAACAGGTTTTGATTCGCCGTAAAAAATTAGTTGACCGTCGTCCGCATCGCTGGTATCAAGATCTCCGGTCATTGGCGGTAAAGGCCGTTGTCTATCGGATATTTGTGTCTTTGGTCAAGATGAAACAATTAAGAACCTGGAGCGGTTAACAATGAGTCACCAAAATCGAGAGACAAGATCATTCTTACGCGGCATTCTGTTGCCGCTCTGTGCTATACTGGCATTAGCAACTGCGAAGGGCCAGGACTTAGCTGAGTTTGAACAGCGGATGACCGAGTTTACGCTAAATAACGGCATGAGGTTCCTTGTCCTGGAACGTCATGAAGCACCTGTTGTCGCGTTTTGTACACATGCAGATGTCGGTTCCGTTGACGAGGAAAGGGGCATCACTGGTATAGCCCATCTTTTCGAGCACATGGCCTTTAAGGGAACCAAGACAATTGGCACTACAAATTACAAAGCCGAAGCCGAAGCTATGGCTAAAATGGACGAAGCATTTCTGGCGATCAAAGCCGAGCGTATAAAGGGTGATAAGGCAGACAATGAACGCCTAAGCCTACTACAACAGCAGTTTGAGCAGGCGCAAGAACAGGCCCAGGAGTATTTGGTTCACGATGAGTTTGAGGAGGCAATCCAACGTGTTGGTGGCGTTGATCTAAATGCCGGTACCGGTTTTGATCTGACGGTATATTACCTGAGCCTACCTTCGAACAAGGTCGAGTTGTGGCTGTTGATGGAGTCAGACCGATTTCTCAATCCGGTTCTCAGGGAGTTCTATAAGGAAAAGGACGTAGTGATGGAGGAAAGGCGCATGCGGATCGAGAGTCAGCCCACCGGACGTTTGATAGAGGAGTTCTTGGCAATTGCATATAAGGCACATCCATACGGTGTGCATGTTATCGGGCACATGAGCGACCTGCAGACGCTTACCCGTGCCGAAGCTGAGGCGTTTTTCAGGAAACACTACATCCCGAGCAATCTTACCATTGCTATTGTCGGTGACATAAATCCCGACCAGATAAAGATGTTGGCTGAGCAATATTTTGCTCGCATACCAAGCGGCCCAAAGCCCGAGCCGATGGAAACGGAAGAACCGCCGCAACTGGGTGAACGACGCGTCACCGTTGAAGATCCTGCGCAGCCTTTTGTGCTGATCGGCTATCACAAGCCGGACATAAACCATGAGGACAACGTTGTTTTCGATGCTGTCACAGACATCATGGGCGTCGGGCGAACGTCACGGCTCTACAAGAGTTTGGTCAAGGAAAAAAAGATTGCCGTTTATGCTTCGGCTCTCCAGGGCATACCCGGAGATAAATATCCTGGTCTGTTTTTGTTCTACTCAGTGCCCGCCAAAGGCCACACCAATGAAGAATCAGAGCAGGCAATTTATGAAGAGATTGAGAGGCTAAAGACAGAACCCGTGACGCCGCAAGAGCTAGACAAGGCAAAGACTCGTGCCAGGGCTGACCTAATTCGACAGCTTGATTCTAATTCAGGCCTGGCTCAACTTCTGACATACTATGAGGTCCTTACAGGAGACTGGCGTAACCTGTTCAAGCAGCTCGACCAAATCGATAAGGTCACGGCTGAGGATATCCAGCGTGTCGCAAGACAGTACTTTGTCACCAAGAATAGAACGGTCGGTGTTATTCAGACAACTGCAAGCGAGAATTGAACGGAAAGGAAGCGAACGAAATGAGATTTTTCAAATTGGCTGTATTACGAACAGTCACATTCCTGACTCTTTGTCTTTTGCAGGTTTGTCCAGCGCAAGAAGCTGCATCGGATTATAAGCAATTAAAATATCCCAGGCTCAGGGACATCGAAATCCCTCAGGTCAAGCGCGTGACGCTCGCAAATGGGATGCGTCTCTTTCTGTTGGAGGACCATGAGTTGCCGCTTATTAGTATTTCGGCACGGATTCGCGTTGGGTCAGTTTACGAGCCTATGGACAAAATTGGCCTGGCTGACATCACTGGTGAGGTGATGCGAACCGGTGGAACGATAAATAAGACCGGTGATGAGATCGACGAGGAATTGGAGCAGATCGCAGCGTCAGTGGAGACCGGCATAGGGCTCAATTCCGGTTGGGCCTCTGTCTCCGTGCTAAAAGAGCACGTCGATATTGGCTTAGCAATTCTGGCCGACGTGCTGATGAATCCAGCTTTTCGCCAGGACAAGATTGAGCTTGCAAAGATTCAGCATCGAAGCCTTATCGCCCGAAGAAACGATTCTCCGCGAGAGATAGCACTTCGCGAATATAAAAAGCTCGTTTACGGACTCGAGAATGTCTACGCACGGCACACGGAATACACAACGATCGACAATATAAGCCGAGATGATTTGATTGAGTTTCACAAAAAGTTCTTTTACCCGAATAATTTGATGCTTGGCGTTTGGGGTGATTTCAAGACAGAAGAGATGATAGAAAAGATTAAAGACGTTTTCAAAGGATGGGAGAAAAGAGAGGTTGAAATCCCAAAAATGCCGCAGGTGAAGTACGAGTTTCCTAAAACGGTAAACTTGATTCAAAAGGACGATATTAACCAGTCGAACATTTTTCTAGGCCATATAGGTGGGCTGATGAGTGACCCCGATTACTTTGCGCTTGTTGTGATGAACCGAATCCTCGGCGATTCATTTACGGGGCGCCTGTTCAAAAATGTACGTTCTCGACAGGGCTTGACCTATGGGGTCTTCGGGAGATACTCTGCCGACTATGATCATCCCGGTGTTTTTTATGTTGGCTGCCAAACTAAGTCAGAAAGTACAGTACGCGCCATACGCGCTATGATACAAGAGGTCAGAAAAATGACAGAAGATGAAGTCACTGATGAGGAGCTGAATCTGGCCAAAGAAAGCTATCTTAATTCGTTCGTTTTCAATTTTGATACCACCGGCGAGATTGTCGAACGCCTGATGACCTACGAATACTTTAGCTATCCGGAGGATTTCCTGCAGAAGACCAAAGAAAACATAGAGAAGGTCGCAAAGCAGGACGTTTTGCGTGTTGCGCGTGAGCATCTGAATCCCGATAACGTTCAAATACTTGTCGTTGGTAAGAGCCAGGACTTCAACGAACCACTGTCAGTGCTCGGACATGAGCGGGAAATAGATATAACTATTCCACCTGCCAAACAGTAACAGTCTCCTTTGTGGTAATACATATTAACAGTACATGGTTGTTTGCGAAGCTCTCTCCGGTAATATAGTCCGCAGGATTACGGGTGACCAGCAACTCTCCTTGGAAAACCCAACACTTGTCGCTAATAAGATTGACATATCCGTTCAGAGTTAATATACTACCGCTTCTTATTTTCCCTCTGGGATTTTTTGCTGAACTCGTACGTAGGAGTTTAGCATATCTTTCAATGAATTATGTAGCCCTACGATATTTTGCTTAGAAGGAGATGTTTAGATGGCAAAGAAGATGGTCTATTTCTTCGGTGGTGGCAAAGCTCAAGGCGGCGCAAAAATGAAAGAACTTCTCGGCGGTAAAGGCGCTAATTTAGCTGAGATGTCCAGGCTTGGTATTCTTGTCCCGCCTGGATTCACGATTACGACTGAAGTCTGCACTCACTTTATGAAGACAAAGGGAAAATACCCCAAAGGACTTGATGGCGAAGTCAAAGCTGCACTAAAGAAGGTCGAGAAAATCATGGGCAGTCGGTACGGTGATGCGCACAATCCGCTACTGTTTTCTGTGCGCAGCGGCGCCCGCATTTCCATGCCCGGCATGATGGAAACGGTGCTCAATATCGGCCTAACCCAGACCACCATAAAGGGACTCGTTGCCAAAACCGACAACGAACGCTTTGTCTACGATGCATATAGACGTCTTATCATGATGTACTCCGATGTTGTGATGGAAAAGGCTGCAGGCATCGAGCCCAAAGAAGATATGGGCATCCGACACCAGCTCGAAAGAGAAATGCAGAAGATGAAAGACGCTAAAGGTATAAAAGATGACACCGGGTTGGATGTCGATGACCTGAAGAAATTAGTGAGTATTTTCAAGAAGAAGGTTAAGCAGGTCCTGAAAAAGGATTTTCCAGACGATCCTTACGATCAACTCTGGGGCGCTGTCTCGGCTGTTTTCCGTTCCTGGAATGGCAAAAGAGCTGTGTCCTACCGTCGAATTGAAAACATACCCAGTGAATGGGGCACCGCAGTAAATGTGCAGACAATGGTCTTCGGTAACATGGGCGAAGGTAGCGCCACGGGTGTCGCATTCACACGTGATCCTGCCACCGGCGAGAATAGGTTCTACGGCGAATTTCTTGTCAACGCCCAGGGGGAAGACGTCGTAGCCGGCACCCGGACGCCGCAGGCAATTAACAAAATCTCAAAATCAGATGCCTCAAAGCACCTTCCTTCTTTGGAAGAGCTAATGCCCAAACTTTACAAGCAGTTGGCCAACATTCGTACAAGGCTCGAGAAACACTACCGTGACATGCAGGATGTCGAATTCACTATCCAGGATAGCAAACTGTACATGCTGCAAACAAGAGTGGGCAAACGTAATGGTATGGCTGCTGTCAGAATGGCTGTTGAGATGTGTCAGGAGAGACTCATCTCTAAGAAGGAAGCTATTCTGCGGGTCAGACCTGAACAGCTTGACGAGCTTTTGCATCCGATGCTCGACCCCAAGGCAGAGAAAAAAGCCGAGAGGCTCGCCAAGGGATTGCCCGCCGGTCCCGGCGGTGCCATCGGCCAGATAGTTTTTACGGCAGACGAAGCTGAATCCTGGGCCAAGGAAAAGAAGAAGGTTATTCTCGTGCGGGACGAGACGAGTCCGGAAGATGTTCACGGCATGCGCGCCGCCCAGGCAATACTAACAGCTCGCGGCGGCATGACCAGCCACGCCGCTCTTGTCGCCAGAGGATGGGGTAAATGTTGTATCGTCGGTTGTGGCGAGTTGCACATCGACTCCCGCAAAAAACTCATGTCCGTAAATGGTCAAACCTTTAGCGAAGGTGATTGGATATCTCTCAATGGCACGTTGGGTGTGGTCTATAAAGGCCAGATGGCTCTAATGCCTGCCGACCCGCAAAAGAATGTGCACTACAAAACGCTTATGTCCTGGGCCGACAAGACCCGTAAACTCAAGGTGCGGACCAATGCTGACAATCCACATGATGCCAGGATGGCCAGGAATTTCGGAGCCCAGGGCATTGGGCTTTGCCGGACCGAGCACATGTTCTTTGGCCCGGATCGCATCGCTGCCATGCGGCAGATGATTCTCACCGACGATGAAAAAGGTCGCAAGAAAGCGCTTGCCAAGTTGCTGCCGCTGCAGCGAAAGGATTTCATCGGCATCTTCAAGGCAATGGATGGCCTGCCGGTCACCATTCGTACTTTGGATCCTCCGCTGCATGAGTTTTTGCCTAACGACGAAACCAGCCAAAAGGAAATGGCCAAGCAGATGGGCGTTTCCGTCGATGCGATAAAGGCCAAGGTTCAATCTCTCCATGAATTGAATCCTATGTTAGGTCATCGCGGATGTCGGCTTGGCATTACCTATCCGGAAATCACTCAGATGCAGGTACAGGCGATTATTGAGGCGGCCTGTACCGTAGCCAAGAAGGGAGTAAAGGTTCATCCGGAAATCATGATACCGCTGGTGGGAACCAGAGCTGAGTTGGCGAACCAGCGTGAATTAGCTGTAGCTACCGCTGAGCAGGTGTTGAAAAAAGCCAAAGTAAAAATCAAATACCTCGTCGGGACAATGATCGAGATTCCAAGGGCGGCTCTTACGGCCAATGAAGTGGCGGAAGTTGCAGAATTCTTCTCGTTCGGCACAAATGATTTGACGCAAATGACCTTTGGCTACAGCCGAGACGATGCCGGCAAATTCTTACCTGGTTACATCTCTCGCAAGATTCTCTCAGCGGATCCGTTCCAGACGCTTGACCAAACTGGCGTTGGACAATTGGTTGATTTGGGTATCAAGCGTGGAAGAGCTACCAGGCGTGATTTGAAGGTCGGTATTTGTGGCGAGCATGGCGGCGATCCGAAGTCCATCGAGTTCTGCCATAAGGTAGGAATGAATTATGTAAGCTGTTCTCCGTATCGCGTACCGATTGCTCGACTGGCAGCGGCCCAGGCAGCAACGAGGTAATAATTTGTATTGCGTAATGCGTATATCGTACTGTGATGTTTAGCCCCACCCCCATGCCTGTTTGCACAGGCAAACATGGGGGTGGGGTTTTCATTTTTTGCCATTCCTGCGAAAGCAGGAATCCATACACTAGACACTACCCGCTAAACGCTGTCTTTTTTCCTTGCTTTTTATATTTTGAATTATCAGGGTAATTGGTTATTTTAATATGAAAAAATAATCTATCTGCCTGATACACCTACCTATAATCGGTTATAATTTAGTTAGGAAAAGTAAGGATCTGGAAATGGAACAAAATCCTAAAATGGACATTCGCTTCTCTCTATGCAGAGAGGCAGAGTTGCACGAAGAGATGAAACGACTGGCAAATGCCCCTTGGTCCCCCCAGCCGTACGATCCACATGGAAGACCAGCTGGAAGCGGTCATTTCTATTTTCATCGTGATATGGTCGGCGATGAGCCATCTTGCACAGTGTGTATCTGGCG
Source organism: uncultured Pirellulales bacterium (assembly GCA_964519995.1). Taxonomy (GTDB): domain Bacteria; phylum Planctomycetota; class Phycisphaerae; order Sedimentisphaerales; family Anaerobacaceae; genus CAZFLY01. The sequence continues at coordinate 73,393 of CAZFLY010000002.1, forward strand.
TAGTGAACCGGGCCACTGGATTGTTAAGTACCTAGTTCCGGATGAAGGCCAAGTCAATCCGATTCCGATTGAGCAATACAAGAAAATACTCACCAACTTCGAATCTGATATAGCCGATCCTGCAGCAAAAACCGTTGAAGGAATTACGTCGATCGAAACGAGCCAATACAAATTGGAGTATTACTTCTCTCGTGAAGCTGTAAGGTTACTTCAGTATTTCTGCGATACATCAAATCAAAGCGACTTAGGTACACACTTGGACGATCAGCAAAAGTGGATTGCATTTCTGCTTCAGGTGTACGACGACAATAGTAACGTTCATTGTGATACATTTGGGAAGTGCCTGAAGACAGCAGAATGGTGGCCAGAGGAAGGAATACGGAGACTTGTCGATGAGTATGATTTTGCAATGCGGCTTCTTAAACAATCAGGGAGATAAAATTGTGATGAATGCCCCGACCCAGATAAATCTGGTGGCTAAATATTTTGAAAATTCAGATGTGCGAATTAGTCCCTTCGGCAAGCTCCCCGCAACTGAGCACGGGACAAGCAGGGCAGGCATGAAGCTCGGCGGATAAACTCCGCGAAGCAATCCGCGAAGCGTCGCGAGGTTGCACAGAGCAACCGTAGCGATCTAATTGAGATTGCTTCGGGACAAAGTTCCTCGCAATGACTGCGTCAGATTGTCACGGCCTTTCAGGCCTCGCAATGATATGCTGCATAAGATTTCTATAAAGCAAATCTGATTTGTAAGCCGGTGTTGTTGTCTGGGCCGTTATCTTGTCATTTGCTAATCTGTCTTGAAGTAGTATCGGCCGAGGTATTGAACAATGGCTTTTTTAAGTTTGAGGGGGTCTATCAGGCCGATGTGTCGGTAGATGATCTCTCCGCCTGGTTTGACGAGGATTGTGTAGGGGATACCGCCAGGCGATTCTTTGTCAACAGCCTGCATAAGCTGATATTTGTCCTCGGAGGCGAACAAATAGTTCTTGCACGATGCTTGTTGTTCTCTCAGAAACACAAGGACTTTGTCTTTTCTATCGGGTGAATCGGCACTTATGGTCACAAGCTCGAAATCGCGGTTTCGATACATTCTATTGATAGTTATAAGCTCTCTGAATTCCACCACACATGGACCGCACCAGGTCGCCCAGATGTTTATCAGTCTGAGCTTGTCGGTGTCATTGCTGAGAAGTTTCCTGATGCCTTGAGCATCTATCATTTCGATGTTGACCGGCTCCTTTGCCCAGGTTTCAAAAGCCTTTTTGACGGAGTCGCGTTTATCCGACCACTTGATAGAGCAGCCGAACGTTCTGGTATTTTGGACAGGAATATCTTTGCGAGCGATAAGTACCTCGATTGCATTTCTGGTATCGTGAGATTTAATGTTCTTGGGATTCTCAGAGTCATCGACCCGGCCAACGTATCGCAGCTTGTGTTCTCTATCGAATATGAAAACGTGCGGTGTTGTGACCGGCCCGTAAGCACGTGAGACTTCCTGGGTGTCCCCGTCGTAAAGGTACGGGAAGTTGAATTGTTTGTCTTTGATACGGATTTTCATTTCTTCGAGGGAGTCACCCATGTCGGAGTAACCGAGTTCATCGAGGCGAACAGATAGGGGGTCGTTTGGAGATATAGCGACCAGGGCAACGCCTTTGTCTTTGTAGTCTGCGGCAATTTTTTGATACGGTCTTCGTATGCTTGAGCGGTAGGGCAATGATTGCAAGTGAATACTATAACAAGGATATCAGCGTGCGCAAAGTCAGTGAGTCCATAGTTTTTGCCATCGACCGCAGGCAAATTAAAATCAGGTGCTTCCTGACCAATCTGCATAGTCCTGACATCTTTGGTCACACCAAGACAAATATTTATCATAAAAAGGATTGGCATTATCATTACAATTGAAATTACTTGGTCAAACTTTTTCATTTTTCGACCTTCTGCTTATACAATACCACTGTCTTTGGGCTCTGTCAGATTATCTTCGCCTTTTCTCAACATTCCACTTCAATCCTCCAACCCGTTCTGGTTTCACGAATTCCCCGTGCCAATAATTCGAACATATATTGCACCCTTTTCCTCCATGATTTTCAAAGGTTAATATCTCCAACCCGCCAAACTGATTCCAGCCCCCTTTTGTTTCAAACAAGAGCACCATTTCCGGTAACGAAGTCAATTCGGTATTTGGATTCATCGCATAATTACAACGGCCTTCTCCTACAGACGGGCAAACAAATTCTTTTTCACTTACTTCGGTATATTTTCTCAGCAAATCACACCATTTATCTGCTGTTGGGTATTTATCATCATAACCACAGGCATAAATTACCATCGACTTTCCAAGCGCGATTACATTCTCTCCACACCTGATTCGGCGGCGATATTCGCGTAAATGAAAATGACCGGACCAGAGAAGTGCACTTATCAAGAGTAAAATGATCGCCACTGCAGTTATTTTTACTATTGCCAGTATGCCTATTTTCGGTTTTTGGCCTTGTGGATTATTTTCTGTTTCACTCATGTCTTTTGTCCGTAAAGATTTTTCGCAGAACGGTAAGAAGTGTTGCCGGCTCGAAGTAGCTGCTCGGTAGCTGTAATTGTATCGTTCTTGGATCAGCAATTCTAACCTTGCCGGAGACTCTTGAAAAGAGCTGATTTACTTTATCGGTTGGTT
>CAZFLY010000002.1:76166-80140 GCA_964519995.1 uncultured Pirellulales bacterium
ATTCTAACCTTGCCGGAGACTCTTGAAAAGAGCTGATTTACTTTATCGGTTGGTTCCTGGGCGAAGGAAAAGATAAGGTTCTGGCCTGAGGCGACGATGCTTTTTATCTCGTGTTTACTTGCGGCAATTCGCAGATCTGCGACCTGAAGCAGCATTTCGACCTCCTCAGGCACCGGGCCAAAGACATCGTCAAGTTCGCTGCGAATCTGCTCCAAATCCGCGTAGCTTTTTACGACAGCGATTTTGCGATAGACGTCGAGGCGGTTCCTGTCGATGGGTATGTAGTTTTTGGGTATGTATGCGGCAAATCCAAGGTCCACAGTCGCAGTTGGTATGCTTTCGATGGGTTCGTTCTTCAGTTGCCTGACGGCGTTCGCGAGCAGCTCGCAATACATCTGATAGCCGACGGTCTGGATGTGTCCGGACTGCTCAGGTCCCAATATATTGCCCGCGCCACGGATTTCCAGGTCCCGTAAAGCGATTCTAAAACCCGCGCCAAGGTGCGAGTACTCTTCAATAGCTTTTAGACGCTTTGCAGCTAATGGTGTGATTGGGCGAGACCTTGGAAGAAGCATATATGCAAATGCTCTGTGTTTGTATCGGCCAACTCTGCCGCGGAGCTGGTGCATTTCAGCAAGGCCGAATCTATCTGCGTCGTTTATCAGCATTGTGTTCGCATTTGGTATATCCAGGCCCGACTCGATGATAGTAGAGCAGACCAGCACATCTATACCACCCAGGACAAAATCAATCATTGTTTTTTCGAGTTCGGTTTTTGGCATTTGGCCGTGAGCTATGGCAACTTTTGCGTCAGGTACGAGTTTGCGAATTTCCCATGCCTTTTTTTCTATTGTTTTGACGCGGTTGTGCAGGAAAAAGACCTGACCCTGGCGGTTCAGTTCACGGTGTATTGTTTTGCGGATAAGCTCGCTGTTATAGCCTGTGACACTGGTGACGATGCTTCGCCTGTCGAGCGGTGGAGTTGCCAGGGAGCTGATGTCACGCAAACCCAGTAGCGCCATATGAAGTGTTCGTGGGATGGGCGTAGCTGTCATCGTAAGAACATCAACATTGACACGTAGTTTTTTGAGTTTTTCTTTGTGTTCTACGCCGAAGCGCTGTTCTTCATCTATAATCAAAAGTCCCAGGTCCTTGAAGCCTACATCTCTGCTCAGGAGCCTGTGTGTGCCGATGAGTATGTCAACCTTTCCAGCCTTTGTTCGGTTGATTATATCTGTTGCCTGTTTTGGAGTTTTGAAGCGATTCAGCACCTCAACGCAAATAGGAAAATCTGCAAACCGTTCAGTGAAGGTTCTTCCGTGCTGCACACACAGTACGGTTGTTGGTACAAGCACAGCGACTTGTTTTCCATTTTCAACTGACTTAAAGGCCGCCCGCATAGCAAGCTCAGTCTTGCCGTAGCCAACATCGCCGCACAATAGCCTGTCCATAGCTACAGGTTCTTGCATATCTGTCTTTATCTCCTGTGCGATGGTTATCTGGTCGGGTGTTTCCTGATAGGGGAAAGACTCTTCGAATTCGGCCTGCCAGTTTGAGTCGGGACTATAGACGATGCCCCCAAGTGCCTGTCGCTTTGCCTGAACTTCAAGTAGCTCGGCGGCAAGGTCTCGAACGGAGCGTGCGACTTTTTCTTTTTGCTTCTGCCATCTTTTTGAGCTAACTTTGCTGAGCTTTGGCCTGCGTGGGCTTGTGCCAATATATTTCTGAACCAGCGCGATGTTGTGGACCGAGACCTGTATCTTTGCGCCGTCTGCGTATCTAATTGTTAGATATTCTGCGGGACCAGTTTTTTCCTGGATGGTATTGACGCCGAGGAACTTACCGATGCCGTACGAAGCGTGCACAACGTGGTCGCCAGTCTGCAGGTCAGAGAGTGTATCGACGGGCGCGGTTGGATGGACAGGACGGTATCGGCGGCGCAGGGCGAATTGGCCAAATAGCTCATGGTGACTTATAATTATTGTCTTTAGTGAGTTAATGACGAAGCCTTGATGGATAAAGCCGGGAACGAGTTTGAAATTGGCGGGGATTTGCTTGGCAAGGTCTTTTATGATTTCTTCAAGGCGGATGATTTCGGCTTGGCTTTCACAGTAAAGCAAAAGTTTTTTGCCGGCCTTTGACTGATTAAGCAACTCTTCAAGAGCAGCCTTGTGGCCTGCCCATAATGAGGTAGCTTTCCGCTCGAATTTCTGGATACTTCGCACGTCGAGCTTGAGAAAATCGCCGGGTTGGCCCATCGCGAATCGGCAGATGTGCAATTGTGTGAATTTTGCTGCGGTGTTGTAGATATCCGCCCATTTGTAGAGTCTTTCAGGGCGTTCCACTCGCTGTAGGTAGACCTTTGCTACCTCTTCGCAGTCGGATGGTTCATCGAAGATTATGATAGTGTCTTTGGGCAGGATATCCACAAAAAGCGCTTTCTGTCCTTCTGTGTTCCCACAAATAGCAGAAATTATATTTGCCATTTGCAACTGTTGGGTTGAACGCTGTGTATCCAAATTAATTTCACGAATGCTCTCTATTGTGTCACCAAAGAATTCGATTCTGATTGCTCCGCTGCTCTGTAATTCTGCGTTTTGTTCATTGAGAAGGGTCTTTGTGTTGATTAGTGGTGCGTAAATATCGACAATTCCGCCTCGGCGGGCAAATTGACCAGGCAAATCAACTTTTTCCACGCGTTCGAAGCTGTTTTTGAGAAGCCATTCGGTAATCTTTTCCGGTGATAATGTCTTATCTAATTCTAAGGCAAGTGAGCTTTTCTGTAGCTCCTGAGGCTTCGGTACCGACTGACAAAGTGCCTGGACGGATGTTGGGATAAGAAGTTGTGCTTCGTGCCCCGTGTCCCGGGTCACGAGCGACGAGACACGAGCGATGAGCCTTAGTCTTTCTGCTCTGGTCTCGTCGGTGGCATCGGCTATTTCTTCTTCGCCTTCCCAGGCGGATAGGGCCTGGACGTCTTTGCAACCAAAGGTAAGAAAATCGTCAACTGCTTTGTCGGCATCATCGATATGTGGACATATATAGAGAATTGGCCGGTCGATCTGCTCTGAAATGTAACTTGTCAATAAATGCGCAAACGACCCCCACGTCCCCTCGACTTTGACCGGCCCTGCATCAGGCATAGCGACCTTCAGCCGGGAGATAATCTCACTAATCACCTTGTCACGCCCAAGGTTCATAAGGTACTATACTGATGCCATAGTATACTATCGTGAGGACCTAATAGCGAGAGTTTCTGTTTTACGCAGGAAATGTTGTAGTTAGAGGGATTTCTTTTGTGCTTTGTCAATCCGACCATAGCCAGTTCTCGGCCAGGATTATAAGATCACGGAAGTCAATCAGTCCATCGCCGTGTAGTGGTGAAATATCGGCTGAAGGTGTGCTTGGTGATTGCTGCCATTGGTAAGCAAGAATTGAAAGATCATATAAATCAACTATCTTGTCATCATTCAGATCAGCAACGTGCTCGATATAGTGAAAGCCCATATCGACAATGCCTGAATCGGCTGCCTTGTCTGTGCGTGTTGCGAATCTGTCCATTCCGAGATTAACTGCCAGATTACTCCCCGCATCTACACAGGGACTATCTGATGCTTGTCCCGCAGCTATCTGGCTTAAATGATAATCGCCCATCACCCAGATAGCATTCGGATCGTTTGGCTCAACTACGACATTCACATCATTAACATCCGCCCAATATCCCGATCGAGTTATATATATGCAATTCACACATGGACACCCCGGAAGAAGATTCGGGATGAAAAATTCATTGAGTAAACCAAATTGATATATAATATCGTGTCTTATATCAATTAGGTTCAAAGTACCATTGTAATAATTGCTTGCGGTGGAGAAGTATATTTCAACACTTTACCTTCCACCCAAACCTGAAACAACCGTTCGTTATCTCCCAGATTGAGAATAACCACTGCAACTTTACCATCCGGATTCAC
>CAZFLY010000003.1:0-77967 GCA_964519995.1 uncultured Pirellulales bacterium
TAAATTTGGGGGCTAACCGACATTACAAAACCCCCAACGTGAAGTTGGGGGCTAAATACGAAGAAAAAAACCTAGCCGGTTTGCCAAGTGCCTTTTTAATTTCAGCGATCAAATCATAAGGTCAACAAAACCCTTAAGGGTGGAATTGCAAATATTAGCTACAATTTGGTATCAGCCGGCGAAGATAGCTGAGCCAATGCGAAGAATTGTCGCGCCTTCTTCTATGGCAACCTCGTAGTCCGAACTCATGCCCATGCTCAACTCGGTGAACTGCGGGCCAACGATTTTCTCTCCGCGCATCTCAACAAACAATTCTCTTGCTCGGACGAAACACGCCTTGACGACATCCTTGTTACGCGTCAATGGGGCCAGAGTCATAAGCCCAATCAGTCTGAGATTCGGCAACGTCTCAATCTGCTCAGCTAAATGCGTTGCTGCACCTACTGGAACACCATATTTTTGCGGTTCATTAGATGTATTAACCTGAAGGAGTACATCCGGCCGCAAGTTTAGCTTCGCCGCTGAACTGTTAATCTCTTCGGCCAGTCGTAGCGTATCAACAGAATGAATCAAAGAAATAATAGGTAGAACCTGCCGAACCTTGTTGCGTTGCAGATGGCCGATCATGTGGAAGCACAATTTCTGTTGCAAAGCCTGATTACCATTAGCCTGCTCCAAAAACTCCGTCACCTGACTATGGACCTTTCTCAACTGCTGAGCACGATTCTCGCCAAGATGGATATAACCAAGCTGAATAACCTGCTTTATATCCTCAAAGGTCGCGGATTTGGTGACAATCACAAGCTGTATCTCTTCTGGGTCCCTGCCGGCACGGCCACAAGCAGAGTTAATCCTCTCGTTTACACGCTTTATTCTCTCAGCTATCTTATTCACAATCGTCAATCGCAAAGATGAGAACTACTGCCCCACGTATAAAAACTCACCAACCTCTTTAGTCTATGAGAGTTTGCATGACCATACAAGTAATTAGGTCAAAAAATTCGATGTATTTTTTATTTGTCACGTTCATCATCTTTGGCACTCTCGTACTATTCCACAACACGTCTTTTCATGCACAAGAATTTCACCCGCAGCTTTGATTGCTAACTTGCACAGATAATTCACGCCGGGCAGACGCTACTCTCTTCGCAGTATAAAAAAATCGACTGTTTTTCAGGCAATCTCAGAAAATGTGCATGAACTGACACATACGTCAACAGCCCAACTTTCCTAAAATTAAAATGCTTGTTCACATCCTCGGCATATAATACCAGCCCCCTATAGTGTAGTACCTGAGTGCTATATAGCCCACGACAAGGACTGAGAATATAAACTGACCACTTTTCGAGCCTACCTTCCCTACGCACGCCCAGATCGGTGGAACTATGCCATCCCTCGAAAAAAACAAAAAAACGCAGTTTTAGGCTTGCATTTTAGCAACCTGACGGGTATAATACTTTTCTAAAAAAGTGGAGCATCTTGGGTGGGTCAAACAGCTTGAAAAGTTTCCATTTTTCTTGCTTTTTTGTTTGACAGGATTGTCTATATCGTTAGTTTCTTATTGCTCTTTAAGTTATAGATATTAGAGTTGCTTCAGCAGCTCACAAACCTCGGCGAGGCAGCGTGGTCCACCGGTCTCCCCCCCAGCCGGTCCCACCACCTCGCCATTTTTATGCGTAGAAGGGAGAACCCTAGCTGAAAGCTGGGGCTAAATATAGATTGCAACTCGGAAGCTGGAGGTTCCTACTTGCCGCGCACTTGGACATGCACACGCCTGCTGCGGGGGCCATCGAATTCGCAGAAGAAGATACCCTGCCAAGTGCCGAGGGTGATAGAGCCACCTTTTATGAGCACTTGTTCGCTGCAGCCGACAATTGAGCTTTTGGCGTGAGCGTCCGAGTTGCCTTCAACATGCTGGAACCCGGATATATGTTCCGGTATGGTCTGTTCAAGGGCCAGCAGGATATCGTGCGGTACTGACCGGTCGGCATTTTCATTTATAGTAATGGCCGCAGTGGTATGAGGACAAAAGACTATTGCATCACCATCCTTGATGCCGGACTCACGCACAACGGACTGAACCTGGCCTGTTATGTCGACCATTTGACAGCGAGTCTTAGTGCTTATACTGAATTGCTCCTGAAGTATCTTCATGGGGATTATCCTTTACATTTGCTCAACAACTTCGATACCCAATAGGTTGGTCAAGCCATGCTTAATGGTTCGCGCAGCAAGATCACAGAGAAGAATTCTCGTAGGTCTTTTACCCGGCCCAGCGTCAAGGACAGGACAATTCGTATAAAAGACGCTGAATTTCTGGGCCAGGTCATACAGGTAGCTCGTCAGATAGTTGGGTCTGTAGTCCGCAGCGGCTGATTGAATTGCTTCGCCGTAGCGAATCAGATGCTTTGCCAGCTCTATCTCGGCAGGTTCATCTAAGGTAATCTCCGTAATGCCTGCAAGTTCATCCTCGATTTTAATTTGTCCTTTTCGCTCTATGGACTTTATGCGTGCGTAAGCATACTGCATATATGGCGCGGTATTGCCATCCATCGCGAGCATCCTATCGAAATTAAAAACATAATCGCTTGTGCGGTTATTGGAATAGTCAGCGTATTTGACTGCTCCGATTCCGACTGCCTTTGCGATTTGGTCTTTCTTGTCTGGAGACAACTCGGGGTTTTTCTCCTCAACTATTTTTCTCGCACGCTGGACCGCCTCATCGAGCAGGTCTTTTAGCTTTACGTTTTCACCCTCGCGGGTCTTTAACGGCTTGCCATTTTCACCTAACACACTGCCGAATGTAACATGAACAAACTCTATTTCCTCGCCATCTCTCTTATTCCAGCCCGCCATATCAGCCACTGCGAAGAGCATCTCAAAGTGTAGCTTTTGGCGAGAGTCGGTGACATAGATAATTCTATCTGCTTTTAGCTCATTAACCCTATAACGAATAGCTGCCAAATCAGTTGTTGCATAAAGATATGCTCCATCGGATTTCCGAACCATAAACGGCAGCGGCTCACCTTCTTTATTCTTAAATCCTGGCGGAAAAACACAAAACGCTCCCTCAGATTCAACAACAAGTCTCTTGCTCTTTAATTCAGCAACGACATCTGGTAGCATATCATTGTACGTGCTCTCACCGCGTTCATGCTGTTTGTTAAGATTCACACCGAGAGTGTCGTAGATTGCCTGGTAATGAGAGCGAGACTCATTGACAATTATCTGCCAGAGCACAGTATATTCCGGATCATTCTTGTGCAAACGAACGACCGCTTCTCTTGCCGCTTTTTCAAACTGTGAGTCGCTGTCGTATCGTTGTTTTGCTTGTTTGTAGAAGTGCTCGAATATAACGAGGGGAAGCTTAAGTTGCTCTGCTGTAATGGGGGCGCCGGTGTATTCCTCTTGTTTGCGTGAATCCTCATCCAATAGAGCCATCAACATTCCGAATTGAGTTCCCCAGTCGCCGATATGGTTCTGACGGATGACTTTATGGCCAAGGAACTCAAGCGTCCGGCAGATGCAATCACCAATTATCGTGCTTCGCAAGTGACCAACATGCATCTCTTTGGCGATGTTCGGGCCGGAGAAATCAACGACGATTGCTTTCGGTTCGGTTGATTTTTCAATGCCAAGATTTTCTGAATACGTGTTGATTGCGAGAAGGCTTTGGGCGACAAAATTCGGTCTTAGTCGCAGGTTTATAAAGCCTGGGCCTGCGATTTCTGGCGGCTCGCAGATGTCACTTAATTGGGGTTCAGCATTCGGGGTTCGGGGTTCAGTGTTGAGCTTACTTACGATTTCTTCGGCTAACTTGTGTGGATTTGTTTTGAGCTTTTTAGCAAGAGGCATGATGCCGTTTGCCTGATAGTCGCCGAACTTGGGATCGGTGGCGGAACCTACCATCGCGGCGCAGTCCTTATGCCCCGTAATGGCAGCCATTGCAGCACCAATTTTTTCTTCAAGTATGTCTCGAATAGGCTTCATCAAATAGTCAATCAACAATCATCCATATGCTTTGTAGAAAAGATGTCATTTCGACCGTAGAGAGCGCAGCGAATGGAGTGGAGAAATCTGGGTTAGAAGCGCTGTTGCACGCAGATTTCTCGACTTCGGCTCCTTCGGAGCCTCCGCTCGAAATGACATTGTTGTGAAGGTTTCTACAGAGCATAGTCAGTAATCAATTCTCTTTGCGTCACCCCAGAGCAATTCCAGGTCGTAATAATCACGGTGCTCGCTGTCGAAGATGTGGACGACAACATCGACAAAATCCAGCAGAATCCAATGTGCATGTTCGTAGCCGGCCCTGCCGAATCGCTTCAGGTCGTACTGCCTTGCGGCCTGACAGATTTCGTCGGCTACTGTACGCATCTGCCGGTCACTCGTACCTGTCACGATGACGAAATAGTCCGTGGCCGGCGATATGCCTCTCAAATCCAGAACTACAATGTCGGTACAGTGTCTGCTAACCGCCTGCTTCGCGGCGAAGATAGCGAAATCTTTTGTCTCAGCGTTTCTTCTCTTCGGCAAAGGCACTTTCCTTATCTCTAAAAAAACGGAGTGGCCGGTTCAGCCACCCCGATAGATTACCTTTATCGTCAGTTTGCGTCAACTGCCCGATACGACGGAGATGGATGTTGTATCGCGTCTTGATTGGATTACTGACCGCCAAGGTGAAGCCATTCGCTGATAGTCGGGCCAAACTTGACAATGACACCCGAGAAGACGACGCTGACCATAGTCATCAGCTTTATAAGGATGTTGAGGCTTGGGCCTGACGTATCCTTACAGGGGTCGCCGACTGTGTCACCGACGACGGCGGCTTTGTGTGCATCGGAGCCTTTGCCGCCAAGATTGCCTTTTTCAATGTACTTTTTTGCGTTGTCCCAGGCACCGCCGGCATTATTGAGCGTAATTGCAAGAACAAATCCGGTCGTCAGGCCACCTGCCAGAAGGCCCATCACGCCCGCAACGCCGAGGAGAAGTCCGGTCACAACGGGGATGATAATCGCCAGCAGTGAAGGCAGAATCATCTCCTTCTGGGCGCCTCGCGTCGAGATGGAAACACAGCGGGCATAATCAGGCGTGGCGGTTCCTTCCATAATGCCTGGTATCTCCTTGAATTGCCTGCGGACTTCTTCGACCATAGCGCCGGCAGCTCTTCCTACAGCCTTCATAGCCATAGCAGAAAATACAAATGCCATCATAGCGCCGATGAAAAGCCCACAGATCAGTTTTGGGTTCATTATGTTCAGACCGTAGGCATTGACGAAGTCTATGACCGCAGCGGTCTTGACGTTGACGGCCCCGGCAACGCCGTCGGTCGCGGAGAACGCAACCTCGCCGACGTGATATATTCCATCGGCACTTTCCGACGCCAGTCTGCCGATCCAGATTCGGACCTCCTCGATATACGCAGCCAGAAGCGCCATAGCCGTTAGTGCAGCTGAGCCGATAGCAAAGCCTTTGCCCGTGGCTGCGGTGGTGTTGCCGAGGGCGTCGAGGGCATCGGTGCGCTTTCTGACTTCCGGTCCGAGGCCACTCATTTCAGCATTACCCCCGGCATTATCAGCTATTGGGCCATAAGCATCGGTTGCCAATGTAATACCAAGAGTTGACAACATACCGACCGCGGCAAAACCTATACCATATAGACCCATGGGCAAATTTGAAAAGCCGCCTGCCAAACCAAATGCAAACAGAATGCCGACCACAATCGTTATCACAGGCAAACCGGAAGAATACATGCCGGTCGCGAAGCCCTCTATAATCGTCGTCGCAGGACCCATCTTTGTTTGATCAGCGATTCCGCGAGTTGGCTTATATTCGTCAGAGGTGTAGTATTCGGTGAACTGGCCTATCACGACGCCCGCCACAAGGCCAGCGACGACGGAGCCGAAGATGCCCCAAGTAATCCAGCCGGCCATCGCAAGGCCCGCGACGGCGAGGATAATCAACACCGAACTTCCAAGGGTTCCAAACAGCAGGGCCCGAAGCAGGTTCTTCTGGCTGGCGTCTTCTTTGCAGCGAACCATGAATATGCCGAGGATCGAAAGGATAATACCCATGCCAGCGACAAGCATTGGTGCAAGCACTGCTTTTAGAACCTGCTGTGACGAGAGGGTCAAGGCGGCCCCCAAAGCAGCCGTGGCAAGGATTGAACCACAGTAGCTCTCATACAGGTCGGCTCCCATGCCGGCGACGTCACCAACGTTGTCACCAACATTGTCAGCAATTGTGGCGGGGTTGCGGGGATCATCTTCAGGGATGCCCGCTTCGACCTTACCGACGAGGTCGGCTCCGACATCGGCTGCTTTCGTATAGATTCCGCCACCGACACGGGCAAAGAGCGCCTGCGTTGAAGCACCCATGCCAAAGGTTATCATGGTGGTTGTTATCTCAACAAGCTTGTGCTCAGGCTCCATACCGGCCTTGACCAACGTCAGGCCGAGGAAGGTTAGACCGTCCCTCATGTGTTCCGCCGTGTAAACGAGCTTGTCGAGAATCAGATACCACATCGAAATATCGAATAGTCCAAAGCCGACAACGATCAGGCCCATGACGGCTCCGGACTTGAATGCGACCTGCAAACCGCGATTGAGCGATTCACTGGCACCCTGTGCGGTGCGGGCAGAGGCGTTGGTAGCGGTTTTCATGCCGAGAAAACCACACAAGCCACTAAAAAATCCGCCAGTGAGAAACGCCACCGGCACAAACGGATTTTGAACACCCTTGTAGGCACAAAAGGCAAAAATAACCAACAGGATAAAAAACACCAAGGCTACGACGCTGTACTGCCTGAATAGATATGCGTAAGCGCCTTCACGGACATGGTGCGCGATCTCAATCATCTTCTCCGTACCTTCGGGAGCAGCCATCACTTTCCTATAGAAATGATATGCGAATCCCAAAGCCAACAGCGATGCTACCGGCGCGAGCCACCAGCTTACAGGTGTGCCGGCCGTCTCGGCAGATACTTCCGCACCTGCCGCCATCGCTGTTGTATTTAAGGCTAAAGTTGGAACCAAAAACCCAGCAATCCTACCGAAAACTTTCACTTTTTTACTCCTTATCTACTTCAACGATTATTTTAACGAATGCAGAATTCGTAAAAAGCCCACGCAGTTTAACGAAACCGAGATGATTTTCAAGTTATTTGTCCGCGAAAGGAGGGAACTGAGCAGAATTGACTTTTACCACGCAAGATTTGCACTTCCAATCTTCTTCTTAGCCAACCCTTGCTTTGCTTTTTTTAACTTTGTGCTTCTACGTGTGGTATTCGGCGTTGATTCGCACGTACTCGTCGGACAAATCACAGCCATAGCAGAAATCGGTTTGTTTGCCAACGCCAAGGTCAACGGTTATTGTGTGCTCGGTTTGCGATACTATTTTGCTGGCTTTCTTGCGGTCAAATTTTGCAGGGCTGCCATTTCTGAAAACGTTGACTGAGCCAAGCTTGCAGGAGAGCTTTTCGGGATTGAGTTTTACACCTGCAGAGCCTACCGCACAGATGATTCGTCCCCAGTTTGGGTCGCCACCATGGATTGCGCACTTGACCAGTGGATAATCAGCTACTGCGCGGGCGACTTTGGCAGCATCCGCTTTCGTGGTGGCGCCGGTAACGACGACTTTAAATATTCGCGTGGCGCCTTCGGCATCGTGGGCCATTTGCTTTGCAAGGTCGTCGCATAACTCGGTCAGGGTCTTAACGAATCGTTTGTAGCGCGGGCATTCGCTGACTATTGGGCGATTATCTGCTAAGCCGGAGGCGAGGATTATTGCGGTATCGTTCGTGCTCTGATGGCCGTCCACGGTGAGTTTGTTTAGGGAATTTCCGATTGCCATTTTAAGAGCCTTGGTCAACAGTCGTTTTGTTATCGAGACATCGGTCGTAATAAAGCAAAGCGTCGTTGCCATATTTGGGGCGATCATTCCCGCGCCTTTAACGCAACCCGCAATAGTAACTTTTCGCCCAGAGATATCAAACTGCCGAGAAGTATACTTTGGCTTAGTGTCGGTGGTCATTATAGCCTTGGCAAAATCCAGGCCGGCCTGCGGCGAATCGGACAATTGTGCCACGGCCTTTGAGATTCCGGCAGCTATCTTTTTGATAGGGAGCTGCTTACCAATGATACCGGTGGAAGCAATGAGAACGTTTCGTGGCCCGTATTTCGTATTTCGTTCGAGATACGCTTCACGCTTCACGAAATGCAGAACCTCCGCACACATTCGCTTTGCGTTTTTAATGCCCTGGTTGCCGGTGCAGGCATTGGCATTGCCGGAATTTACAACAACTGCATAAGCCTTGGGGCTTTTGACATGCTCTCTACATACATCAACAGCCGCCGAGGCAATCTTATTGGTTGTAAATACCACCGCAGCAGTTGCACCTGTCGGACAGACAAGCAACCCCAAATCGGGCTTCCTCGATTTTTTAATTCCGCAGGCCACTCCCGCTGTCCAAAATCCCTTAGGTGATGTTATAGTATGATTTCCCACTATCAATCCTCACATTCATTCGTTAGGTATTATAAAGTTTGAATGAAAAGCAGTCCCGTTGTCCAACTTGCATTTTTTTTATTATTGCCTATTTGCACACAGAAATAACAAGCATATTTTACGAGTACTGCTCAATTTTCTCAATACCGTACGACGCTTTTAATTCTTCATAGGCATGAACGCTGTTTTGGCCTCTTGGCAGGTTATATCGGCCGTTTAGTGTGAACTTAAACAAAACCTCTGATTCTTAGCTCGTATGAGCCTGTCAATCAGTTGGTAAAGGCGTTTGGATTCTGTGATTTCTGGTTTATACTTTTTGTAGGGGCGTATTTGTGTCTGCGAAAAAGTCCACAAGAACATCTCAAGTCGAAAAAACACATTAATCAGCCGGAGGTACATAAATTGGCGATTCAATCTATCCAGAGAAACATCATTAACGTCACTTTGCCCGAAGAGCCGCGTATCCGCGACGAGCTACGTACCGTTATGGAAATGGTGCGTTCAAGGGGTGATTTCGATGTAGTTTCTGATTTCTCGCACGTTGATATTCTAACATCGTCAAGCATCTCGGCTTTGCTAAGGCTGCGCAAGCTGCTCGGCGACTACGGTCATCAACTCGTTTTCTACAGCGTCTCAGGCCCAACGAAAAGTATCTTTACGGCGACAGGCATCGACGGGGTCTTTGAATTCGCCGATGATGAGCTAAGCGCCCTGCAGACTCTTCACAGCACCAATCCTCTTTCGGGTACTTACTAAAAGACAAAGATAACCAGCAAGTGGCTAAGCCCAAACATCCATCCCTCGAAGTGCGGCCATGCACGGGCCTGATAGCTCAGACAGCATCCAAACAGATGATTAGCCCGCGATGATCTTCCAACTTTCGTTCAACTCCTCCATCAGCGTGATAACTTCACGAATCATCTGAGGATCACGCTTAGCATTGGCTTCGGCCAGACGCCTATTCATAAAACCATATAAGCTACGAAGATTGCCAGCTATTTCGCCACCGTTATCTACATCGAGGACCACATTAAGCTCGTTGATTATATCCTGCGCCCTACCTATGTACTGGCCCTTTGCCTCGTAGTTCTTTTCCTCCAGCTCTTTTATCGCCAACTTCATGAACTTAATTGCGCCGTCGTAAAGCAGCACAATCAGACGGCCTTTGCTTTGTGTGCTGACCGCAGCATCCTTATATGCCGAGATTCCCTTCATACTGCTGCTCCTGGTATATCCAAAACCGTATCGATTGGCCCTCAAATTGCCTATGAAGACCCTACGCAGATTCAGAAGATGTGATCATAACTCAAAGGGAGATGACTTAACGCATATGCCTTCGTCATCTCCCCCTTACCGCGCCAGTGTTATCTAAGCAGTGTTAATGCCATCTGTGGAATCGCATTGGCCTGAGCCAGCATAGCAGTACCGGCCTGCGCCAGCACCTGATTTCTGGTCATCACTGCCATTTCGGTAGCCACATCGACATCCGAGATTCGAGATTCGGACGCCATCAGATTCTCGGCCTGAATATCAACCACCTGAATCGTGCTCTCCAGACGGTTCATCTTGTAGCCGAATTTGGCAGCAGCAGTCGTCGTATCGCTGATAGCGCTGTCCAGGGTCGCCAGGGCATTCGCGGCGCTGGTTACAGTCTCGATGCTCGCAGAGGCTGAATCAATGCCAAGAGCGCTTTGGGTCAGCTCAGAACCGGTAATCTCAATCTTATCGTCATCCTGATCACCGAAACGGATGGTCCTTGTAGTAGTATTGTCGAGCATCTTAATACCGTTGAACTCAGTCGTTGTTGCGATACGCTCAATTTCGTTGGCCATTTCCTTGAACTCGCTGTCCATAATGGCTCGCTGGTCAGAAGAATATGAGCCAGTAGCCGCTTGCTCAGCCAACTGTTTCATTCGCACCAGAAGCTCATCCATTGTGGCCACTGCACCTTCCATGGTCTGCAACAGACTAATACCATCCTGAGCATTACGAGAACCCTGTTGTAAAACAGCGATGTCGGCACGCATCAACTCGCGAACGGCCATACCGGCCGCGTCATCCTTGGCGCTGTTGATGCGCAAGCCAGACGACAGCCTTTCGACCGACCTGGCCAAAGCATCATAGCTTTTTCCCAAGTTGCGGGCAGCGTTTGCCGCCATAATGTTATTCTTAATTGCTAGCATATTGTCGACTCCTTAAAAAGTACCCCGATTCTGTGGCCCTGTGTTAATACCTTCTCCTTTTTAACAAGCGCGCCGTAGAACTTTGCTTTTATTGCTCATTATCGGCCAGAAGCAATGGAACTTAAGGGATTTCCCAATAGAAAATGAGTACAAAGTCTTTGGACCTGTAATATTATTTCCAGCGACGCTAATATCAGTTTCAGACTTGCCCAAAGGCAAAAAAACAGCCCAAAAATTCTTAAATCACATAGAATAACTCTGATAAGCTCCGAAAAATACTAATTGTGATTAAAATTTGCGCCTATGTCATTTCGACCGAAGGGGCACAGAGTGGCCCGTAGTGGAGAAATCTGTTCAAATAGATTTCTCGGCTCGCCTACGGCTCGCTCGAAATGACACGAGTAAGCGCATTAATTATTCACAATTGGTATAATGCACCTCAGACCTAAGAAACACTCCCAAATTGTTTCCTCATAAAGCCTCGATGCGGCTTCAAAACGATAAATTATCAACAAAAACATCTAAATCGAGTTTAGTTCCGGATAACAGCATACGATTACTACAGCATCTGTCTGAGGAGTATTTGCTGCCGAAAATTACCATCCCAGCGTCGTTTGAAGAGATATCAGCCAATATGTACGGAAAAAAGACTCAAATGGATAGTAAAACATTACTCGTGTTCAACTGTCATGAACCCTGGATATATCAGCTTGGCGCACTACAATTCAACTTGGACATAGTAATCGGACTTAAAGGCAGGTATAGGAAAACATGGGACAAACAGATGCGTCCTTTGCCGCCGTGCAGCCGGCTTATTACATTATCGGAAGCTTTGGAGTCGCCTATTTCCTACCACTGCATAATTGCCCACAATATATCCGATCTACTCGATGTCAAAACAAGACACGAGCCCCGATTGATTGTACTACACTCCACTCTCCAAGGACGGCTTTACGAAGAAGAATCCAACGTACAACCGCGACAAGTAAAACATTTGTTACAAAAGTACCTTAAGCTCATTGGCGGCCATGCGGTCGCTGTATCAATGTTCAAAGGCGAATCCTGGGGATTGACTGAGGACATCGTGCACCCCAGTGTCGATCCAAATGACTATCCACCATATTCAGGACACATCGCTTGTGGCCTTCGGATATGCAATTTCGTGAACAGCCGCAAAAAGATATTGTTATGGGACTTTCACGAAAAGGCTTTCAGCGGAGTTCCTGTACGACTCGTTGGACATAATCCAAACATGCCGGGTGTCAGAGCCGCTGATAACTGGAATCAACTCAAAAAAATTATGCAATCGCATCGATTCTATATTCACACAGCCGACCCCAGATTTGAAGCGGGATACAATATGGCTACTATAGAAGCAATGGCTGCCGGTTTGCCAGTTCTCAGCAATATTCATCCAACCTCACCGGTCGAGCACGGTGTAAGCGGGTTTCTCAGTAACAATCCAGATGAATTACGTCGGTATGCAGAAGAACTACTGAAAGATCGAGAGCTGGCTGCATCGATGGGTTGTCAGGCCCGTAAAACTGCCACGGAACGCTTCTCAACTCATAGATTCAAACACGCCTTTCTTCGTTCAATCGAGATTGCACATCGTAAATGGCATAGCAAGGAGGTCAGTCTGGCCTGCCCCATCTTGGGATAACATGCTTCTCAGTGTAAACAGGATAAGAGAAGTCCTGTAACGCATCTAAACAAGCACATTAATAGAATCCTGCCCAAGCTGCACCTGCAATTCTGATTCCCAATGTTCGTCTATTTGACTTGCGTGAAGCCCGTTCATACTCTCTCCATCAAAATTATCGCCACTGGAAAAGCCATGTTCACTTAACATGTTGTCATGAGAAGTGCCGCCGTGCCGGAATCCCAAAAATTGCCCTTGATCGGCATCCCGCTGCGAATGATCTGTCAGTATCACTTCTATCCTGCCAATCCGAACGCCCGACTCCTCCAGGCCTCGGACTATCTCTGGCAGCGTCTGCTCAATCTCGAATCTGGTCTCGGCCTTGCTAACCTCCAGCAAACCATTGATTCCGCCCTGCTCTTGCTGAAACTTCACGACTACTGAGCCAAGCTCCGGCGGATGAAGCTGAATAGTTATACGTCCATTTCCCTGCTGCAATGAACTCTGAACGGATTCCATGATCTGCTCACCGACGCTCTTAGGCATGTCGGTTGACAACATGTTTTTACCAGCCTCTGTAAATCCATCAGATACGACTGCTCGCTGTGAAAGGGTCTGCTGAGCATGGCCCACGACAAAACCCTGCTCCAGCCCCCTAACAGCATTCACATCAGACTTAAATTCGCTATGGTTCTGTTCTCGGACAACTGACACCTGTATTTCCTTAACATTCCGCTCACCAATAGGAACATTATCGGGCATTTGACGACTTCTATTGCCGAGGGATTCGCTGCTTGCTTGTCCCAAGGCGGAGCTGTGGCTGTCTTGCCCTTTCAGAACGGATAGTGATTCCTGCAGTTTAGCCGGCTGCTCCTGCGTTATGAGTCTCGTGGTTACGACCGACGAGTCGCGATCGCTTATTAGGGCTGACTCCTGCTTCAGTGAAGGTGGCCGGGCCTCGTCAATCGGCGCCTTATCGCCATTTTCAGTCCATTGGCTCCCTTTCACAGGTTGGCTCTCTTTCACAGGTTGGCTCTCTTTCACAGAGAGAGGAACCGCCGGATTTTCCCTTACTCCTTCCGTATTTGTGGGCATTTTTTTACCAACCTGACTATCCACAGGCATGACCTTCCCACTGTTGACGATTTGACTCTGTTCTTGCTTGTTCGATTTAGAAGCCTGAGCACCACGTGCTGTTTCAGGATTTGGGATGAGTACAGTTCTATTCTTGATCTGTCTAAAGATTTGTTGATCTGCAGCAAAGACAACCGGAGCCTTCTGCTGTTTTTGAAAATTACCTATTTTATCACCAGTATTGATAAGAGGACGTCCTTCACGCGAGGTAGATTCTTGGGTAACCAATTGTACAGTGCCGAGCAGTGGGATGGGCACTGATGCGATAGCCTCAGATGTAGGATTATTGTTATTTGAGTGCTGACTGGGCTTCGTATGAGTTCTTGTCTTAACCACACCATTTTCCGAACCATCCTGCTTGACTTTTTTGCAGGGCGTTTGCTCGCCAGTCGAGCCAACTCCACTACAAACTGGTGTATTAGAGATGGTTAATTCCTCAGAGGCTGCGATCGTGTGGGAGTTATTAGATGTCGGGATAGTGAATTGTCCGATATCTTGCCCTCTGAGCTGCCGTTGGTTGGTAGCAACAGAATCCGGTATACTCTTGATTATACTGTCGACGGAGAAAAGATTAATGCTCATTCAATAAGTTCCTACAAAGACCCACCTATTTTTAGCAATAGCTGTGCCGCCAGACTAAAAAAAATATGATCTGTCTCATAACATCTTTTAATGACAGAAGTTACAAATATACGAAAATTGATCTAAATAACAACGCCGAACAACTCTTATACTAAGGTCGGAGAAATTCTCCTTACCTTGGAGAGATTTTCCGGCTCGCCACAATTGGCGGAATTTCCGTTGGCAATGCCGTATCCATGCTGGCTTTGAGATGTAAAAGAAAACGCCTTACTGTATAGAATCCTGACACATTCGGCATCGCCTATTCCGGTCAATTGGATAAACCAAGCCATTTCTTGTGCAGTCTGCTGAGCTAATACGCTGAAAACACCCGTTTCTGAACATTTGGCACGATTATTGCTCTCTTTTCTGGGAAAATACAAAAAGTTCCTACAGAAAGACGAGTAAAGATATGCCAGAGACGGGCAATATAGCGGATTTTCTTGAAGCAGGTATCAGAGCTGAGAGTCTCCGCCAGAAAGCTATCGCCAGTAACATTGCCAATATCGAGACGCCCGGATATCGTAGAGTTGATATCAGATTCGAGGAGCTACTTGCCGAGGCCTTAAACGCACCCGGACCACTTAACCAGACCGAGATAGAGCCTCAGTTATATCAACCTAAACAAACACCGGTTAAGTCGAATGGCAATGACGTCACCTTAGAGACCGAGATTGGCGAGATGGTCAAGAACACCCTGAGACACAAAACATATATTCGACTGCTCGGCTTGAAATTCAAACAAATCGATCTGGCTATACGCACAAATACCTAAGTTAACTTAGAACTTTAGGTTCAGAAATTTTACAAACAAGAAAATAAAAAGAGGTAAAGAACAGATGGACGTTGACAACATCTTCGGCCCAATAGACATCGCTGTTTCAGGAATGCGGTCCCAAAGCAGAAACATAGAAGTAATCTCCTCCAATGTAGCTAACGCCCGCACAAGCGATGCCGGTAAAGGCCAACCTTATCGCAGACTCGAAACCATCTTCGAAACGCAAAGCGATGGTATTAGCCCTGTGACGGTAGGTGATATCATCACCGATATGAGCGACTTCCAAAAGATATTCGACCCAGGTAATCCTTACGCCGACGAGAGCGGATATGTAGCGATGCCCAACGTCAAGCTCCCCATTGAGATGATGAATCTGACCATTGCTACCCGTGCATACCAGGCCAATGCAGCAATCCTTAAACGCTATCAGCAAATGGTGGAGACTACACTTGAGTTGCTTCGTTAAGAAGGGATAATAAAATGATCAACTTAAATGCCAACGTAAATTCGGTACCTCCCAACATTGACAAGTTAACCTCACGACCGGAGAAGCCAACATCCCAGAACTCAGGCTTCTCCGACACAGTTAAGGCCGTATCCAATTACATCTCAAAGGTCGATGACCTTCAGCAGTCATCAGATACATCTATAAAAGACCTGCTGGCAGGTAAAAACAACGACATCACCGCTGTAGTATCAATGGTAGCCAAGGCCGATATGAGTTTCAAACTCCTTGTGGGCGTTAGAAACAAGTTAATCGAAGCCTACAAACAGACAATGAATATGCCTTTATGATTGCTGGGCGTCCGGCACAGAATCTGCAGATTAGAAATTCAAAGCAGATTACGTAGCGAGCAAGTTTGATGAGTTTTTTGCAGAAAATAGCTCTGACTTGGCAAAAGGTTAGCCTTATTCATCGGGCCTTACTTGTTGCAGTCGGTCTGACATTTATTATTGTCGCTGCGCTGCTTGTGCGCTGGGCACGCGAACCCGATATGAGAATGTTATATCAAAATTTATCCCCGGCAGAAGCATCCAAGATCACAGAGAAAATTAGTGAGAAAGATATCCCCTATAAACTCAGTGACGGCGGAACCACAATATACGTACCGCAAGAAAACGTCTACCAGCTACGGCTTGATATGGCCAAGGAGGGACTTCCTGTAGGGGAACAAAGTGGCTACAGGATATTTGACGACGAAAAAATTGGTGTAAGTCCATTTGTTCAGAATGTTAATCTAAAGCGGGCGCTACAGGAAGAACTGGCTAAGAGCATTCAAATGATCGACGGTGTCTCACACGCCCGCGTCCACATAGTTAGCTCCGAGCAGCAACTCTTTGTCGCCGAAGCCGCCCAGACGACTGCCTCTGTTGTTCTGCGACTAAGGCCGGGCTACAAATTAAGCGCTTCGAATATCGCAGCGATCACCCATTTGGTCTCCGGAAGTGTCAAAGGACTCACCGCGGAAAAGGTGACAGTCATAGACAGTCAGGGACGACTGCTCTCCGGCAGCTCCGACCAAACCATGGTCAGCGGGGCCGGTACGGCTCAGGACTACAAGGAAAGAGTAGAGCAAGGTCTGGCAAAAAAGGCCGAAGATATGCTAACCGCCGTACTGGGGCCGGGCCGTGCGACAGTAAGAGTCAGCGCTGTAATCGACATGAACAGCGTCAATACCCTCACAGAAATCTACGATCCAAGCGCAAAAGTCACCGCAAAGGAAGAAATCAAAACCAAATCCGAAATCGAGCAGCCTACAGCGTCTGCTGAAGGCGAGACCGCAACACCAGGAAACACAAAGAAAGATGAAACGGTTGTCACCGAGTATGAAGTGGGGAAAACGGTCAAGCAACAAGTTGTTCTGCCCGGCGAGATAAAATCTTTATCCGTGGCTGCCTTTGTTGATTTGACTCCTACTGATACCAACGAGGCTGAAACCACTGGACAACCTGCCATGATAATGCAGTTGTCCGACGTAGAGGATATCATTAAAAATGCCCTCGGTCTTAAGCAGACAGACTTGCTTAAGGTTGTTCAGGTGAGATTTCATCGCCCGGCTGAAGTACTGATTGAAGAAGAGCCATCCAACTGGCCCCGCTACATAGCGATCGCCCGTCACACCTCTTTAGGCGTTATGGCGATCTGCGCACTGCTCGTATTTCGAATATTCAATAGCGCCAGAAAAAAGGCTGCCGCCGAGGCAGCGTCGAAACAACTGCCTGCGGCCGAGGCAGGAGCAATCGGTTTTCTACCAGCCGGACAAGGGACTTCTGAATCTTTGGTTCTGCGTAAACAAATAGCCGGTGCCATACAGAGCAATCCAGAGCAAGTCAGACAATTGTTCGCAAGTTGGTTAGAGGAAAAGGAGTAACAGACAAGTGACCCTGACAGGCAAACAAAAAGCCGCGATGTTGTTAATGAACCTCGACGTACCCACCGCAGCAGAGCTGCTCAAAGGTTTCGATACAACAACAGTCCAGCAGTTAGCAGTGGAGTTGAGCTATCTCGATGCGGCAGGCTACCGTAACAGCACCCAAAGTGCTGAGATTACGAGACAGTTCTATGATTCGCTTCACAAACGGCCGGAATTCGAGATGAAAAACTTCCTGCAGGAGATGCTCAAGAATACACTGGGCGACGAAAAAGCTACACAGATTCAAACCCAGATACAGGAACTGTTACAGAAACGAGATCCTTTTATTACCATCCGGACCGCCGAAGCAGAAACGTTGACCTCGGTTCTGGAAACCGAGCATCCACAAGCCGTCGCTGTTGTCCTGTCGGAGATGTCCGCAAAGAAAAGCTCACAGATACTTGGCATGCTTGGTGAAGGAGTCCGGCTAAGCGCTGTCGGCAGAATGACGAGCTTAGAAACTGTAACAACCGAGGCCAAGGCGCGAATCGCGCAAATGGTCACTAAACGTTTGGACACCGCCTTGGCTGCTCGCAAGAGCGGAACTGTGCAAGCCCGGCCGGAACAGTCACTAAGAAAGGTAGCTGTGATTTTGAGAAACCTTAATAAAGAGCTTCGAGATGGTGTCCTTGGAGCCATACAGCAAAAGGACAGTGAAGCGAGCCAGACGGTAACCAACTTAATGGTAGTGTGGGATGATATCCCACAAGTAGCTGACAGGTCGCTGCAGGAGTCACTACGAGGTATTGACGAGCGACAACTCGCGTTGGCATTACATGATGCAGATGACTTCATTGCCAAAAAAATAAAATCCAATATCTCCGAACGGGCAGCTGCTATGTTGGACGAGGAGGCATCACTTATGTCGGCCCCAAAAAGTGAAGATGTCAATCAAGCAAAGGAAAAAATTATCAACGCTCTGCGTGAAATGAACAGCAAGGGTGAACTAACCTTTACAGAAGAATAGTATTATGGCTGGGACATTTACAGTCAATCTGCTCAAGCCAGTAACATCGGTGTCAATCATTGAAGACCATAAGGTCCTGCAAAACGACACCTCAACAACCGTTGAACAATGTAATAATAGCCAGCCGGCTTCTGCTATAGAAACGCAACTGAGCCTGAAGCAGGATTTGCACCAACAAAAGGCTGAACTAAAACAGGTTTGCCAGACACTCAATAACCTTGTCGATAAGCTCAATAAATTTTATAGCGATGTATTGTCCACACATAAGGAGCAAATCGCCAAGCTTTCCATAGAAATAGCAAGAAAGATTCTGATGCAGAAAGTACACAAGGGAGATTATGAGATAGAGCCTATCATCGAAGAAGTATTGAAAAATGCGCCTGCGCATCAGGAATTGGTTGTACATGTCAGTCCTACGGACCTAGCTCAATGTCAAAAGACACAGCAGGATGATCCTAACGGCGCTTTCGCCAGTATTAAGTTCGTGGCAGATACTAACATTGGTCGGGCGGAATGTTTGCTCGAAAGCCCCAAGGGAATAATCAAATCTTTCATTGAAGAACATATGGAGCGGATTAGCGAAGCTCTTTCGAAGATGGAGTGACTTATGGATAACAACGAAGCCGGCAATTTTTCGATCGATTTTGAAAAGTTTCACTCGGTCGTGCAAGAGGTCAATTTACTGGACCGCCAAGGATACGTGGTACGGGTCTCAGGCACAACTGTCGAGACTGCTGGCCCAAGAGTAGGACTGGGTGAACTCTGTGGAATCCACATTCGTGATGGCCGACGAGTACTAGCAGAGGTTGTAGGTTTTCAAAATGATCACCTCATCTTACTGCCCCTGGCGCACATAGAAGGTATATCGCCCGGTGATACCATAACAGCCAGAACAACACCGCGCCATATAACCTTAAGCGAGCACGTCCTGGGTAGAGTACTAAATGGTCTGGGTGAACCTATCGATGACAAAGGCCCCTTGATAGGAACAGATAAAAAAGTATTAGATGTAAGCAGCCCTCCACCATTGAGCCGAGAGAAGATTACCGAGCCCCTATCACTGGGAATAAGATCGCTTGACGGTGTGCTAACGTGCGGTAAGGGACAGCGAGTCGGTATCTTTTCAGGCAGTGGCGTGGGCAAGAGTGTGCTTCTCGGTGACATTGCCAATTCCAGTGAAGCAGCAGTTAACATTGTTGCATTGATAGGAGAGCGTGGCCGTGAGGTCCGTGAATTCCTTGAAGAAAATCTCGGTCAAAAGGGCCTCGCTCGCAGCGTTGTAGTGGTTGCTCCATCAGACGCGCCGCCTATTCAGCGAGTAAAAGCTGCGTTTGTGGCCGTTACGATCGCCGAGTACTTCAGAGACAAAGCGAAAACCGTGCTATTCATGATGGATTCGATCACGCGCTTTGCGCAGGCCCAGCGACAAATCGGTCTTGCCGCAGGCGAGCCGCCAGCGACTAAAGGCTACTGTCCGAGCGTTTTCTCACTAATGCCAAGGCTCATTGAACGTCTGGGATGCGCCGAGAATGGCAGCATCACAGGCATAATCACGGTTCTGGTAGAAAATGATGATTTAGCCGACCCCGTCGCTGACACTGCCAGAAGCCTTCTGGATGGGCATATCGTCCTATCAAGAAAACTGGCTGATAGAGGACATTATCCTGCCGTGGACATACTGCAAAGTGTCAGTCGATTAATGCCTGCAGTAACCAGCAAAGAGCACAGAATCGCAATCCAAAAACTAAAAGAAATATACGCCACATACACCGACGCCGAAGACATGATTAACATCGGCGCTTTTTCGCCGGGCAGCAATCGGCGCATCGATGGTGCCATTACCTTAATTGACAAAATAAATAAATTTCTAATTCAGCCCGTCCGTCAACGAACAGCCTTCGATGAAACCGTCAAGCAGCTGACTGAAATTACCAGATCGTGGGATCAGCTTATAGGTGACGCGAGATAGGCATTAGAATCTCAATGAAACGATTCGTATGGCGCTTGCAGCGTGTGTTGGATATAAAGACAAAGGAAGAACAGGCGAAAAGAGCAGAATTATTCCAGCTAACAGAAAAGTTAGCCGAGACACGAGGAAAATTGCTCATGCGAAAAAGGATATTACGTGATATAGCCGCCGGCATAGCTAAGAAAGAACCGCAGAAACGATTACATGAACAGCAGCTTTTTCTGAAGTTTTCAACTATCAACGATGAACTGATCAAGAAACTTCAAAGCGAAATATGTGAGTTGGAATCACAACAAAGAAAAAAGATTACCGAGGTCTTAAAAGCGAGACGGTTCAAGGAAGGTTTGGAAAAATTACGAGCTGAGGCAAGAGAACAATATATAACAGAGCAAGAGAAACTCGAACAAAAGACCCTGGATGAAGTCGCCACTGTTTTCTCCGCTCGACTGAACAATAGGAACCTGGAATAATTCTTTTTATCTGTAGGCATAACAGCTAAAAACTCAGGAGATAAACCATGAGTAAGAAGCTCATAGTCATTATAGCAGGATCGGGCCTGATAAGCTTTGCTGCGGCCTTTGTTATTGCATGGTTGACCCAACAAGCACCATCAAGTCCTCCGGGGCAATCAGCTCAGGCCAAACAACAGACCGAGCTGAATCTGCCAACATCAGAAGCCGACGAGACGAGTACCCAAACCCGTGATTTTAGCACAACCGGTAGAGCCATGACAGAGAAGCAACTCAAAGACCTCGTTTATGACGTCAGACTGAAAATGCAGGAGTACGATAACAAACTGCAAAGCCTCAAACTGCGCGAGCAAAGACTACAGACGGCCCAGCAGACATTAAGAGAAGATATCGAAAGCCTCAACAACCTGCGAATTGAACTCGCATCTGCTGTAGCCATCCTCAAAAATGAACGTGATAAGCTCGAAAAAAGCAGGACTGAAGTTGCCCAAAATGAGAAACGGAACCTCGTGTCCATCGCCGCCACATACGACAAAATGGACGCAACAAGTGCCGGCAAGATACTGAGCAGCATGTGCTCAGGCCAATTGCAGAAAGGCATCCATACAGATGTAGACAACAACATCGAAGACGCCGTCAAAATACTGTACTACATGACAGAAAGAACCAAAGCTAAATTATTAGCAGAACTGGTCAATTCTGAGCCCTCACTTGCTGCTCTTCTGTCCCAAAAACTGAAAACTGTAGTGGAGAGACAATAGTACCATGGATGTCGCAACGATAGTAGGAGTAATGCTTGGTTTTTTTGTGATCGTTGGGGCCATCGTTGCCGGTGGCGGCGCTGGAATGTTTTTGCATATTCCCTCGTTGGCAATAACAATTGGTGGGATGATCTGTGCAACACTCATCCATTTTTCGCTGCCGCAGTTCTTGGGAATCTTCTCTGTAATCAAAAAAACAATAGTTACAAAAATACCATCTCAGCCAGAGCTTATTCAAAAGATGGTCAACTTCGCCGCCATCAACAGGCGCGATGGGACACTGGCCCTTGAACCGGAAATTGGCAAACTTAGCGACATGTTTTTCATCAAGGGTATGCAATTACTCGTTGACGGCCAGGATTCTGAAGTAATCCGCGACCTTCTAACTCCTGAGATTCAGTATCTTCAAGAACGTCATTCAAAAGGCAAGAAAATCTTGGAGTTCATGGGAGCCGCAGCTCCTGCCTTTGGGATGATAGGCACACTTATCGGTCTGATACAGATGTTAAGAAGTCTTGAGTCGCCTGAAAAGATAGGCGCGGGAATGGCCGTAGCTCTGCTCACGACATTCTATGGGGCATTCTCGGCCAACCTGATCTTCATTCCATTGGCGGGAAAGCTGGGCATTTATTCGAAAGAAGAGTCCACCGCCATGGAGATGGTCGTCGAAGGTGTCTGTGCCGTCTCGCAAGGTGACAACCCCACGACCGTCCGCGAAAAACTCCAAGCATTTGTATCTCAAAGCAGACGTCAGGAAGTAAAAGCAACAGTATAATGCCTCGCGCTGAGAAAAATACACAGTCCGATGACACCCAAAGTGCACCGGAATGGATGGTAACTTTCAGCGACTGTATGACGCTGCTGCTGACCTTTTTTGTTCTTCTGTTGAGCTTTTCCTCATTTGACGACAAAGTCTTCCGGAAAATGGAAACTGCTCTGGCCGAAGCTTTGCCGGGGGTTGGCATGTCAATGATGAAGGATAAAGACGCATTCCTGACTATCAGGCAGATCCAATACAAAAAAGATCTTCAAAAAGGAAGTGAAAAACCTACCCTAAACGGAAACATCGAAGCTAATCCGAAAGAGGACATAAGTCTCTTACCCTTTCAGAATCGAAAAGTATTCCTGATCCCGTCCGAAAAGGTCTTTTGGGGCAGGGGTTCTTTCATTTCCTCCAGAGGACGTGAAATCCTCTCGGATGTAGCGTCGCTGTTGAAAACAGTACCCAATAGAATAGCAGTAAGTGAGAATAATCAGACAAACGATAGAAAAAGTATTGAACTGGGCTTGTACCGTGCGTGGGCTGTTACAAAGTATCTCACGGAGCAACAGCATCTCGACAAGAATCGATTTAGTGTCTCAGCAGCAAGCACTATACCCCAACAGAATCTCTCAAGCGATCGAGCACGCCCTTCAAGGTCAGTAAGCAGACGTATGCTCGAGATAGTCATATTAGAACGGAGTATTTACGATTGAAAAAGCCGACTCGGCCAAAAGATGGTAAGTCATCCAAGGTCCCAGCATATATCGTTACCTTCTCCGACATGGTGACCTTGTTGCTGACATTTTTCGTCATGCTGCTCAGTCTTGCAGAAGTGCAGGACCCGGAACTGTTCAATAAAGGCCGGGACTCCTTCTGGCAATCAATCAGATATTGTGGACTCGGACCTCTTCTCGGAAGAAGGGTAAAAGTCAATCTGGGCAATCAAAAAGTCAAATATCCAATAAGCGATCCCAACAACGTATCCGAAAGCAGAGGCATAGATGAAAAGCAACAGACAATTCGGCAAACATTCAAGAGACTCAGACGCTCAATGGCTACAATACCCTCACAGCTAACCGCAGAAACGGTTAACTTCACGGTAACGAACATTCAGTTTGCGCCTGGCCAGGCAATCTTGAATCAACCAGCAAAGAGCTTTCTGACCGAATTCTGTCTGGATCTGCAACAAAACCTCGATCGCGAGACCACTATGCTCTATGTAGTTGGTCTGGCTAATGATGAAACAATGGAAAAACAACAGTGGATAATCTCAGCCCGACGAGCTCAGGCAGTAGCTGATTTTATCCAACAAACTTTATCTACACCCTCAAACCGGCAAGTAACATACGGCGAGACAAGCGAGCAGTCGAAATGGCGTATCTTCTGGTGGGGGGCAGGACCACGAGGGAATTGGGCAGGAAAGGACAGCAGTATATCAGGACAATCCGAAATATTGATCGCGATTCTCAAAAGAAGTCCCTGATTTGTGCGCCTGTCAAGTTTTTCGACATCCTGTGGGCCCCTTAACCCCAAAAATCCTGAATAATAAGGCATAGAATGCTTCTCAGCACTTCGGCACGCTTTTTGCACAGATACCTATGGATGGCTCCATCGCGCGACGATGTAGGGCTAATGTATATGCTTGGGCGGCTCGGGTCTAATGAATCGAGACAGAAAAAAAATCGCTGTCATTTTAATAGCAATCGTTTTAGCAAGCGGCAAGTACATGATGCTCTCAGCCCAGACAATAACAGAGTCAGAGACCCCACAATCTGGAGCTGATTCAGTTCTCACTAACGACCCAAATTTCGCCATACAAACAGTCAATAGCCCCCCCAACCGAGAATTATTCATAAAACTAACGCTCTCAGTCCTGCTCATTATTGCTCTTGGTATCGCGGCAATATACCTCTCAAAAAGGCTACTGCCAAAAATTACAAATCTGTCCGGCAAAGAGATTCGCGTCCTCGAAACAACTTACCTCGGCCCGCGTAAAGCTGTACACCTAATTGAAATAGACAGTCAAAGACTGCTCATAGGCAGTACAAACGAAAGCATCACAACGCTGGCTCACATCACAAACACGGTGACCGAGTTCCCAATGCACGAGTCCAATGAGAATATGCAGGTGTAATTATGCCTCCTAAACTCATTAAAATATCGTTTGTGTTCTTCCTTTTTTCCACATCTGTTGCCATATCGGGCACCCAGGCTGATAATATATTTACACAAGAAACCCTGGCAAAAAATGCTGTTCCTGCTTCGCCGGCAAATCAGCTCCCAAACAATGTTCCAAGCATCACTGATCTGATGACTATGATAGATAAGGCCACGAGCAAGGAAACTGATAACAAAGACTGGTCAACTCCAGTTAAGCTCGTAATAATTTTCACCGGTCTTGCCATTCTTCCCGGCCTTTTGGTTATGATGACGTCCTTTACACGCATCGTCATAGTACTGGCATTTGTCCGTCGCGCCCTTACGACCCAAACAATACCACCAAACATAGCCATCACCGGCTTGGCGTTATTCCTTACGCTTTATACAATGGCTCCCACCTATGCAAAAATAAATACCGCCTCCATTCAGCCATATCTTGCCGACCAAATTGATTTTGCGACTGCAGGGGCAAAGGCAAGTCAGTATATGAAGGAATTTATGCTGCGCCAGAGCCGAAAAGCCGACCTGGCTCTGTTCGTACAAATGGCTAAAATCGAACCGCCCTCCAGTCCCATGGACATCGGGCTCCATATCGTTGTCCCGGCGTTTATCATAAGTGAATTTCGTACAGCATTTGAAATAGGCTGTATGCTGTTTATACCATTTCTTCTTGTGGATATGGTAATTGCCAGCGTTCTGCTCAGCGCAGGCATGATAATGCTACCCCCAATGATGATTTCGCTGCCTTTCAAGCTGATACTATTTATCCTTGTTGACGGTTGGCAACTGCTGGCAAAAAGTCTCAGTCTCGGCTTCAGGTAAATATAAAAAGAGTACATCATAAACCGCTAATCATTCAATGGGAGCCTGTCAAATGGATAGTAGTTTCGCCCTTTATCTCGGTCGACACACGCTGGAGACAGCTCTGCTTTTGGCTGCACCGATACTCATTACCTGCATGGTAGTTGGAATCACCGTAACATTGTTTCAGGCGGTCACTTCGATACGTGATATGACCTTGACGATCATTCCCAAACTGCTTGCGGTTGGAACCGTCATACTACTTTTTGGCGGCTGGATGCTCCAGATTGCCTTGCGGTTTGCTAACGAAGTCTTCGCCCACATCCAAAACATCGGACACTAACTCAGACAAAATATGACTGGAAAACTTCTTGGTTTTATAATGGTCCTCACCAGGCTCTCGGCGTTTATTATGCCGCTGCCCGTCTTTGGTTGGCAAGCCATTCCAGTTAGAATCAAAGTGGCAGTCACTGTACTGTTAGCTGTTTTCTTTTCAGCAATAATGCCGGTTCACACCGATCCTAAACAAGTCACAATGCTATACGCAATTCTACTAATGGCCAACGAGGCAACCTACGGCTTAGCGCTTGGCTTGATTGTAATTACTGTCTTTTCGGTAGTTAAATTAAGTGGTCGTATCGTGGAACGCCAGATGGGCCTGGTTATGGCCCAGGTCATTGACCCTCTCAGCGGTGAAACAGCTCGACCCCTAAGTAGTCTTCTCGAGATGATATTCATAATCCTGTTTTTAAGCGCAGACGGTCACCATCTTTTCATGCTAATAATCTCACGAAGCTACGAAGTGTTTCCGGCCGGCACCAGCCCCACAATACCAGTACTGGCTAACGGCGTAATTAATGCTGGTTCTGTAATGTTCGTAGCTGCCCTGAGATTAGCCGCACCGATGATGGGTGCGTTCTTGTTGCTGATGGTCGTGCTGGCTATCCTGGCACGCATTGTTCCGGAAATAAACATTCTCTTTATCAGTCTGCCATTGCGCGTAGGATTAGGACTGTTTATGATGGCGATATTTCTGCCGTTTATTAACGGATTTGTATCAGAATTTGCCGAGTTGATGGGAAAACTGCTGCCACTATAGAGATTGAATTCCGAATCTCTCATAAGGTAACCGAAAGCCCGGCAATCATGTCTCGTCTCGGCGAAGCGCCGAGACGTAGCCGGATAGGTACTCACAATGCCCGATAAGCCAGCTGCTGAAAGAACCGAACAACCGACACCAAGAAGGCTTCAAAAGGCCAAGGAAAAGGGCCAAGTGCCTAGCAGCCAAGAATTAGCTTCGGTTCTGATACTAACGACGATGGTCATAACGCTGGGTTTGTTGGCACCGAGCATTTTGCGTTGGTTCATTGCCAGAACTAAGGATGGGTTATCAGGCCAGACTTCTATGTTTTCCAGTAGCAACATCTTCATGCAATATGTCGGCGAAAAAATAGTCGATTCGATCCTAATTGTCAGTCCCATCTTTGCCTCGCTATTCGCAGCCTCGGCTCTCGCCTATATTGTAGTCGGCGGCTTGAATTTCTCACCGCAGGCCATACAACTGAAATGGAGCACAATAAATCCAGTAACAGGGCTACAAAGGTTGATAAACGCACGGTCGCTCGTACACTTAATCACCTCCATAGCGAAACTGTTTCTCGTCGCGATCATCGTCTGGTTGTACATCAACAGCAAGCTCGATACATTCGCCACACTTCGGTGGGCCTGGTCCGCCCAGATCATCGCTGCCATTGCAAGGATAATATTTGGCCTGTGTGTTCGTGTTGCCATTGCGTTGCTGGCTATCGGAATTGCCGATGCCCTCTATCAAAAATGGAAGCACCTCCAGGACCTGAAAATGACACGACAGGAAGTAAAACAGGAACGCAAGGATACAGAGGGTTCACCGGAAGTAAAGGCCCGGATTCGCAGAATCCAGCTCCAGATGTCAATGAAACGTCTGATGCAAGAGGTGCCCAAGGCAAGCGTGATTCTTCTGAATCCAACACACGTTGCCGTGGCTCTGCGCTATGAGGCCAAGACAATGGAAGCTCCTGTCCTGGTGGCAAAAGGTGCCGATTATATGGCAGAGAAAATCATCAAAATCGGCCGGTCCTATGGTGTACCAATCGTAAGAAGACCAGAGCTGGCAAGAACCATCTACTCGAGCGTTCAACCGGGCCAGGTCATACCACAGGAACTGTACGTTGCTATAGCAGAAGTGTTGGCTATGATTTACCGTCTACGACAGAAAAAGGCGAGAATATAATTACTGATCCGGCTACGACTCGGCGCTTCGCCGAGACGAGAACGAAACAAACAAAGCTCCGCATAGCTTAAGCCAGTCAAGTTACACCTGTCAAAACTATGCCATACCAAAACCCAGAGCGGCCATCTGGCTTTGCAGTAGCGCTAATGTCTTCTCAAGTTTGGCAAAACGGGCTATTAATCTCTGCTCCTTCCTCGTAAGGCGGTACTCCTCAAGCTCTATTTTATCTTGTAGTCCGCTTATAGTGTCTTTAACGTGTTCCTGATTGATCTTTAGTGAGCCGGTGGTTATTTTGAGTACCCTGTCCAGAGTATCTTCGATTGCACCTGCAAAACCTTGCTTGACTCTGACCTTGGCCGTGAAGGTCCCATTCTGACTCAGGTCAACACTGATTTGAAGATTATTCTCTGGATACACCGGATAACCATTGTCGTCAAAGGAGCTATTGCCTGTAACAATATTGCCATTGTAATTCGCATCACGATAGGTAGATTCACTCGCGAGCTTTATCCTGGCGCTCGTGATCTCCCCGCCGCCTACCACAACCTCGACATCGTATGTGCCCGCGGTAGTGTAGTTGCTACTGGCACCGTAAAACTTGATTGTGTTGCTGTCGGAGCTGCCTGTTTTGTCAGCACCAATCAAAGCAAGAACGCCCATATAATCTTCGGCTATAGCCTCATCGAATACGCTCGTATCCAAACTCAATTTACCATTTCTATCAAGTTCAAGACCGATTTGGCCCGCCAACAAGTATGTATCAATATCCTCAACAAATCCGCTTGTCTTTGCGTAAAGATGCGTGCTGAGCAGTGACCGTATGGATGAGACAGTAAAATCCCCCATTAGAACACCAGCAGTTTTGAGAGCTTCGTTATAGCCCGTCTTTTCCTGTATATAAGTTATCGCACTATTATAGGCTTCAACCATGGAGTTCAACTTGGTTTTGACAGATTCAATGTCTCTGGTCAAAGTCAACTGTTCCCCACTGGAAGCCGTTGTGTCGTGCAGATGCAGCGTCACACCATGAATTACATCATCAAACGTATTGGAACTTCTGCTAATCCAACCATAGTTTTCGCCTTTCGTCTGTTCCTCAAACACGTAATTTGAAGGATCACTGGGATCCAGATTGCTTGAATCAATCGAAATCATGTTAACATCACCCGCAGTATCGAGGAATGTAAATATCATGGGACCACTTCGATCTAACCTTTCGCCAGTCACCTTTATATCGCCAGGATTTACGTTCGGCAGCGCTTCAAGTGCATCTTCAATCTCCCAGGTACGAGCATCGTAGTCAATCGGTTCCGTTGTTTGTCCATCGTAAGTTAAGGTAAATGTACCCGAATCCGCCCGGTCCGTTTTAGATAGAACTTGCACCTCGGCAATTCCTGCTTGTGGAATGGGGTACCCATCCACTCTTATTTTGCTGTCCTGAGCCGATTGTGTTTCGGTAAAATCTGCTGGTTCAAAACCTGTAAGGGTCCCTGCTGTGCCACCTTCTGTTACCGTCCAATCCTCGGGATCGGCAGGCAGAGTCAGCGCTGCATCACCGGCCGGGTCTTTTACGAACTCTAAGCTAATCGAGATATCACTTGCACCGCAGGTATCATCAGTAAAAACTATCTTACCGTTAACAAAAGTTGCCTTTGCGATTCCATCAAAAGCATCGTTAATTTCGCTGATGAGATGTGTAATTTTTGTATTGCTTGTTACAGCCAGTTCCACCTCCCCTATGGGATTACCGGCTTTGTCAGTACCATTGATCGTAATCTTATCGGTGGTACCAAGCGTTCCACTAAACTGGTCAAGCTCCGTGATCTTGGTACTCAGTGTCGCATTGTCACTACCGACAGTAAAGGCCGACTTAGCCTGCCATACTTCAGTATTGCTCGAATTGACGGAGATTTCATAATCAGATCCGGCATCATTACCGTTTAGCACCAAATGATAGGCGTCGTTATAGTGTAACAATGTCGCTGTAACGCCAGGATTGTTCGCATCGTTATTGATCAAGCCCGCCAGGTCCTCAAGCGTCGTTGTCGCAGTAGTCGTTATGCTGGTCTCCTCATGGTTATATGAATATATAAACGTGCCTGCTTCGACATAATCTTCCGGATATTCAAGACCGCTCGTGTGAACCCAACGCTCCGCTGTGGCAAGCTGACCTATAACGACCGTGTGATTTCCTTCAAAAGCGTTATAAGATGCCTCAGCGGTCAGAATGTCTGGATCACTTGAGGCGATAGTAAAAGCCCGAAGCCCACTCGCATCAGACAACACCTGAGCGGTACTGCGTAAAGAGTTGAGCTTGCCCTCCAATGTGCTCAGGGCCTCTTTTCGCTCATCCCAAAGGCTCATACGTTCCTCGTACCTATTCAGTGTACGACGCTCAACTGCCATGAGCTGGCTGATGAGCTGAGTCGTATCAATACCCGTAAAAAGCCCAGGAAGCTGTATGGTTGACATCTTTTATACCTTTCAGAAATCTGCACCCTCTTTTTACAGAATCCGATTACCGGCTGTGCAAACACACTAACTCACATTATTTATCGTCTATAACTACCTGTCTCTAAACATAGTTGCACAATTTTTTTGCAGCCTCAGGACGTTCTGACGAGCACTCTGCAAGGCTGCCTTCAGCATTGACCATGAGAAGCTCGCAAAGATTAGCTCTTTCGGCACACCAATTCTGGACATCTTTCGTCAATTTTTTCTCGAAGTAATCAGAAATAAATTCCCTCGCACCTGAACTGTTCTGGTTTTGTATTTCCATGTTAAGGTACCTCAGGCTCTGCTTTTTCAGATCGAGCGCAAAAAAGGCGATTGCTCTCAACAAATAATAATTTTTGAATCTCCTTGCTATATCAGGCACCATTGCTTCAATTCCGTTGAGCACATCAATGCAGGTCACATAGTGAGTCTTATTGAATAACCATACTGCATTCCTCAGTAAATCCCACACGACATCCTCGCCCAATGGCTCGCTCTCCCAGCGCGCAAAATGGTCTCTGAATCTCTCAAGGAAATCCGAACAAATACAATTTCTCAACTCTGTTTTTATGTCCGTATCTGGAAAATCCCGGAGTCTTTGTCTTATTTTTTTCAGCTTGCCCTGCCAGTATTGACGAAACCGAGCCCTCCTGTTGCGAGAATCAAAACAAGATAATACCTGTGTTTGCCCTTTTGCATGTACCCTTTTCAACGTAAGGTACTCCGGAATATTCTTGAATCTTACATTCGGATCATGCTTTGCGTATTCGCCGACCTTGGCAAACCAGAAGGTATCCGATGCAAATAGGTTCTCGTCATAAAATCCTATTTCATCAAACACTGCCTTGCGAATAATTGCTGAGCTATGGCTCATTCCATGTTTCCATGACAAGAATTCTGTAAGGATCTCGTCGTGGCCGATCGGCAACCAATGACAGTCCGTATATTGAAGACCCTTGAACTCATCAATGAAACGCCGATAATAAGAACCAACAACCATCAATCTTTCATCAGCTACTATCTCTTTATAAAACGTTTCAAGCTTTGATGGGCTCATAATATCATCCGCATCGTGTATAACAATAAAATCAGAACAGGCTTGCGTAATAGCGTAGTTCCTTCTCACGTATGGCCCTTCATTACAATCGAAATAGTAAGTCCTAACTCTTCCATCCAGCCGGCTGTATTCCTCCATTATGCTTCTGGTACCGTCTGTACTACCATCATCCAGCAAGATTAGCTCCCACTGCTGGAAAGTCTGGCTTTTTATGCTTTCGAGGCATTCCCGTAAGAAGTTCTCCGAATTATAGCAGGACGTAATTATGGAAACTTTCGGCTTGGTGTCACGTTGTAAAGGGATAGTATGTTCCGACGACACCGATACTGAGACAGAACCGGTAGTCCCTTTAGCTTGGCTCGCCATTGTATCGATCGGCTGCAGAAGTGAATATATTTGCTGACTTACTGACCTGATGCTGAATTTTTCAGCAATCATATCTTTGGCTTTTGTGCTAAATCGGCTCCACAGGGAGTCCTCGTCTAAAAGACGTAAACACTTGTGAGCAAAATCACCAGGATTGTCAGCAATGAAGCAGTGTTGACCATCAACAAGATCGAATCCCTCAGCTCCAATGGTCGTTGTGACAAATGGCGTTGCCGCTGCGGCGGCAACGCCGAGCTTACCCTTCATACCCGCACCATAGGTCATTGGACAGACAAACAATCTATATTCGCCAATGGCCTGTTCGGCTTCTTTTACATAGCCTATTACCTTCACGTTCCGATTAGATTCAAACTTCTCTTTGTACGCTTCATTATTAAAGCCTAAAATATGGAACTGCACATTGGGTTTCTTCTCAATTATTAATGGAAAAACCTCCCTAAGAAACCATAACACTGCATCAACATTATGACGGATATGAAACGATCCAATGAAACAAATATTTTTTCTTTCATGCAGTGGCGGACTTTGTGCCAACACCATGTGAATATTCGGAATGACGCTCACATTACAGTTTGAGCCGATATTCCCAAGTATATCGCTCTTCTCCACCTCAGTAACCGTCAATACTGCGTCAGCTATCGGGTAAAGTTGTTTTTCCAATTCAAGAAACTTTTTAGCCTTTTGAAGGTCTTGATAATCGTGCAATACATTGAACTTTCGCTTGAACTTTTTGTAGTGGAAATCCATCGTGTCGATCATTACTTTCGTCTTTGGGCGATTTTGCTTCAGCCATTTAGTTAACTGCAATGCGAAGTTTAGATAATCCACCGACCATATATTTGTTATCCAAACGCAATCCAACATATCAACTTCGTTCAAGTACAGGTAATCGCTAAAGCTGTTTATCGTTTGCTGAACTTTGATAAAGTTGACTGTGCAATCGAAAGCCGCTTTATACTTCTTGTCGTTCGCGTATAGTTGGAAGTATAAATGGTCAATCTTATGTCCCGCAGCCGCTAAAATCTTCAATATATGGTAAATCCTCAAGTTGGAACTGCCCACATCAAAACCAGGCGTGCAGATATTGACGAAGGTCATTCTAAGCGGTCTTGTCGCTATTGTTACAACCGGCTGATTCCAGTCGTTCTCTGTCCTGCCTGAAACTTCATCAGCAACCTGTGGCTCAGAGTCCGCCGTAGTGTCAGGAAATGACAAAGAACACAAGCTTTGCTGAGCATGAATCGGCTCTTTTAGTGGTCTTGCCGCTTCAACTGCCTCCATTTCCTCTACATAACCCTTGAGCCAATACCCCAAAAAGCATTCATGATAGATGGTATAAAGCGATTTTAAATACCTTGCGATGTCAGGCCGGCCTGATTGTATCTGGTTATTCAGCAGCGGTTCAAACTTGATTACTTTGCTTGTCCATTCATCAAGGAACGGTTTGTATCGACTGCGGTACTCTTCAATCGCATTTTGTAGATGATATCGTGGTATAATAAGTTCAGGATGCGCACAGGCCATTCGATAAAGCGCCCGGCCTTGCCTATAACGCCGTCTGCAAAAACCCTCAAAATCAACCGGCACAAGCACGAAACTTTCAGCTTTTCCATTATAGAAAATCTTAACATCTTTTGGTAACAAACGACATGCAAGTTCGATATCCTCATATCCCCAGTGTAATTTGCTGTCAAACGGACCTTTGAGACTGGTTAGAAGGGAACGTTTCGCTGAAACCAAACCTCCCCACCATTTCCATACATCATAAAATTGGCCATCCTGCATCTTGTCATATCCAAAGTATTCTCCTCCTACATGGGTAACGTAATGCATCAATGGAGTCACTTCCAAGTCCTTATGCCAGTCCAGATGCCCCAGGACAGCTATCCGCTCATCAGGATTTTCCTGATGGCTGCGCAGATGCTCAGCTATCAATTCCGGCCCTGGTATATCATCATCGTCACTAAAGAGTACGATTCGTCCTTTGACTGCCCTTATGCCATTGTTGCGTGCAGCAGCAAGTCCACCATTCTCCTGATAAAGATAAACTGTATTTATCCGATCTGAGAACTTCTCAACAATCTCTTTTACAGGCGGCTCAGAGCCATCATCAACAACAATAACTTCAAAATCTTCTCTGGCAGCAGTTTGATTAGCAAAACCAGTAAAAGTCTTTTCCAGTAACTCCGGCCTATTGTAAGTAGTCAAAACAACAGAGATTTGGGGACTTGAAGATGCTCCTGGACTCGTTCTCAATTTTTGTATATTTTTCCTCTGCAGTGCTTCTTGCAGTGCAAGCTCAGCATATTCATCCTGCTGTTTTTTTCTTGCCGAAGAAACAGCCTCCGTCCAAAATCTCAAGTTATATAAATGCTCTGCTATATTTTGTATCTCTCCGACTTCGGATAATCGTAACCATAAATCATAGTCCTGAGCATACGTATATTTTTCGTTATATCCTCCAATTTTCGTCAGGGAGGATCTTCTCAGCATGACCGATCCATGAGCAAGACTGTTATTTACCAACAGTTTCTTCTTAATATCTTCATATTCCGTTGGCGGCTCCCAGCTACCATGCATTTCTCCATTTGAATCAATCCAATTACACCAGGACCCCACAACCAAGCAATCTGGATTTTCGTTTAAGAATCTTACTTGTTTTTCAAATCTTTGGGGATAAGAGACATCGTCTGCGTCCATGCGCGCAACATATTCACCTCTGCATAGCTTCAGGCCAATATTTAAGGATCTCGTTAAGCCCTTGTTCTGGGGATTTCTATAAATAAACGTCCTTGAGTCTTTCAT
The DNA here is from genome assembly GCA_964519995.1 of uncultured Pirellulales bacterium. Taxonomy (GTDB): domain Bacteria; phylum Planctomycetota; class Phycisphaerae; order Sedimentisphaerales; family Anaerobacaceae; genus CAZFLY01. Next base: position 34,180 of record CAZFLY010000003.1, read on the forward strand.
ATCAACGAGTATCTCAGATGTTCTGTCAGTGCTTCCGTCATCAACTATGATAACTTCAAAGTTCTGATATGTCTGATTGTATACACTTTCTAATGCCTGACTGATGAACCTCTCACAATTATAGACAGGAATGAGCACGCTCACTTTAGGCTTGCCAGTCCAGTCTTTTCTTTCTTCGGTATCAGGTATATACGCGTTCCAACTCCCACCGTAATAACGGTCAACATTATTATTATGCCCTTGCAAGTAAACCAACCCTCGGTCATCAATATATTGATACAGCCTGTTATCTATAACCATCCTTCGCAGCTGGCTGTCCGGTATTCCAACAAACACATTGAACCAAGTTATTGTCGGATTGATTTCCTTTAGTAGTTTTTGTGTTTCCCAGAAGTCCACCTCGGTCTCACCCGGCACTCCAATAACAACGCTCGCCGCAGTCTTTATACCAAACTTATGACACCAACTGAACACTCTTCTTATTTGTTCGACTGTGGTGTCTTTCTGTAGAAAATCCAATATCCTCTGAGAGCCGCTTTCCACGCCGATATAAAGCCCCTTTGCGCCGGCTCCAGACATCAACTCAACAATGTCCTCAGTCAAAGTGCTAACCCTTGACTCACAAGCCCAAGAGATCTTTATTCCCTTCTGTATAATAAGCTCACAGAACCTTTTCAGCCTTTTCCTGTTAACCGTAAAATTGTCTTCTCGAAAATAAATTCCCTTCGCCCCATAGTGTTCGATGACATATTCGATATCCGATATGACTCGCTCTGCACTGAAAAACGTATATTTCCTGTGCCACACAGACCCCACCGAGCAAAATCTACACCTGAACGGGCAACCTCGGCTTGTGTTCATCGTAAATACAGGCCTATCGCTGAAAAAATCGCTACCCCAATTATATGGCAAGTTCACAAAGTAATCCCATGCTGGCATAGGTAGCTCATCGAGATTTTGTACCCGTGGATATTTAACGATCCTTTCAGAAACTTTATTAGACACAATATCGAGAATTGCCCGTTCACCCTCTCCCTGCACAACGTAATCGACAAAGTCAGGTATAGTATGCACAGCCACGCTGGTATGAGGGCCGCCTACAATTATCTTTCCTGTCCATTGGTGAGTATGTCTTAGATGCTCCAGTTTATGTAACATTCGAAGTGTATCGCGAAAGCAAACAGTGTCGCTGTAAATGCCGACACAATCTATCCGCTTCTGTTGAAGGTAATCTGTCTCTAGAAAATCACTAGGCTGCAGGAAGTTATCAATAAAAAAAACTTCATGACCGGCTTGACGCAGTACGGAAATGAGAAATCCAACACCGATGGGCGGCCTTTTTTCTTTTGTGCAAAATGGCGACTGAGCTGGAGCCGCAGACATCGTAAGCAGAATATTAGATTTACTTTTTCTTGGATACTTATCACTAATTTGCTCATGAGAAAATTCAGGCATGTCCGTCTTGTCCTTTGGACTTCCGACGAAATAAACGACAGGACCGTCAGGTCCCTTAACTATCTCCAGGGATTGTGTGTAAAACTTGCGGGCCAAGATATCCTTTAGGTCGGACAAAGCTGGTTCATGAAGGTGATAATGATTACCTGAATGTCTGCCTCCAGGTAATATAACCGGAACGGTCATTACCAATAAGCCATCGTCCTTAATAACTCTTACTGCTTCCTCTAAAAATTGCATTCCGGTAGTTCTACTAACATGTTCAAAGCCTTCTAAACACACTACTACATCAATGCTATTGTTCTTCAAAGGAATATTCGCCATATCCCCGGCTAAAAAATCTATACCCGGATAGTGTTCCTTTGCATAGGCAATGGCATCTGCGCAAATATCTATCCCTACTCTATATTTTCCTCCTAATAGTGAGGTGCCCCATCCCACTCCACAAGGAATATCTAAAACTGTTTTACCTTTTGCGAATTTATCTGCAAACGCGTATCTCTTGAATAAATTTGCTCTATACAGGCTTCCCTCTTGAAACCCAGGGTCTTCGGGATGTGCTCTCTCTGCCATATTATCAGTGACCTCTTTTTTTTGCAATAATGTTATAGCCTAAGGTATCTTTCTCCCAAGTTATGAACTTATCAAGGAAACTAAAAATGAAATTATTCACGGCAAGTATCGTACGTCTGAGTATGCACCTCCTCCGTTTATTTTTCCCCAAATATTCAATTATAAAAAAGTTCAAATGCGAACCAATCGCTCTGAAAATACCACCATGAGGTTCAATAAATTCGATTTTCAGACCATTGTTTTGTAAAAGATAGGTTAATCCCCATTTTGTAAATCTGTAATAATCGTTAGGCTCTCCATGCAATCTTCCCATTTGTGGAGCAGACAAAATTAGAATGCCATCTTTCTTAAGAATTCGGCGAATTTCTGCAATTATTTTGAATGGTTCTGCATCATGTTCAATTACTTGGTTACATAAAACGACGTCCACCGAATTAGATTCTATGGGCAGCGTTTTTGCGCTACCTATCAGGTCGGGCGTTTCAATATGAAGCTTGCCACCAACTTTTAACCACTTATGCCACTTAATCGGCATACCAAGGGCCGCAACCCGATTGAAATGCTCAAAAACATGATGGAGCCGAATCTCATCAACCGAACGGGCAGGAAAATCTAAGCTCCTTGCATCAGCATAAACATCCGCCTTTACTGGTGCCAAATTGTGTTCAGATGGCGGATAATCAATATTTATATAACCACTAATGTACTGGTGACCACAGCCAAGATGAAGCCGAAGCACTTTGCCTTCTTCCCACAACCCCCGAGCTTTGAGCCTCTGCAACATATCTACATCACCGTCATTGATTTTAACGCAATTGTTTTCAACCTGTTCCACCGACAACTTCTCCTTTGTTTAAAACCCACTTACCTACAATCAAATATTACGACGATAGGTATCTATGGTTTTCCTACCCTTACGGACCTGGCTTAGCTTGTCGCTGGTTTCAGCTTTCTGAGCTGTAATCGCCAGGTGAAGACCGGTATACAGCCTGCGTAGTTTTTCTCGTCTGTCCCTATTTTCGGGCTTCTCAAGCACTCCTGTCTGCATGATCTTCGCAATCAGACAATCTGCTTGTTTGACCAGGGACTCAACATCTCTAATGTTGCCCTGATGAGTTAGCTTTATCTGCCTTTCTAACAGATTCTGCAACTCGTCTAACAGATACAACTGCTCAGCAGGGTCCAACTCGATATCGCTGACTTTTTTCATCTAGCACAAACTCCGATTTACACTGCCAAACAATGCTCTAACACGAAATACGTTTAATGCACTCGCATTATGCTTTGTTAGTATCATGCCCAAGAACTCGACAAGCTCAGTCGAGCCGCTACGCTTGAGCATGCCACCCGGAATGAATGAATCAAGCCAAAGTCATATAACAGACTATCTTTGCGTCTGTGACATCTGACTCAAAGCTCGCTCAACCTCCTCCAAAAGATCGATTGCATCCCGGTTAGAAGGGGCCAAAGTCAAAATATCTTTCAACATTCGCCGGGACTGCTCAAGCCGGCCGTCTTTCATATACAGCGCCGCAAGAGAAAACATCACCGAAATATCTCCCGGGTGCATGCTCAGGTACACTTGAAGGTAATGAGTAACCTTGGCGAACGAACCCATCTGACAGGAAGTCTGAAACAACCCAAGAAGTGCCGTGATATTATCACAGTTCAGCTCAAGCGACTTCATATGCATTTCAAACGCTTTCTGATAATCTTTTCTTTGCTGAGCAACCATAGCCAGTCCCGTGTAGGCCTTGTCACAAGCGTTGTCCAGCCGGCAGGCAACCTTAAATGCTATCTCAGCATCATCAATCTTGTCCTCCTGCAAAGCGACGACTCCAAGCCCCACATAAGGACCAGCCTCATCCGGCCCCAACAAAGCCGCTCTTTCGTAATAGTGCTTGGCCTGCTCATAATTACCAACAGATGTGTAACAGTCACCAAGCTCCTGCAAAACCTCATAGTGCTGAGTGCAATGATGCGAATCAATCCCACTATTTTTTTTCACATCCATTAGAGTCCTTTTCTTCCAACATAGTCTGAAATTGTTTTATTTAACTCGATGATCTATTTACCTCCACGCGAAAGCAACTTTCGCTGTCCCCCACAAGTATCTGCTCAGCAGTCCTGAGCAATTCAATTGCCGCGCTAAAATCATTCTTCTCCCGCTTGACCTTCGCCTCTAATAGCAATGTATCCACTGTGGGACGTCGTGCATTGACCTGCGTGCTCAATTTTAGAGCTTTTATGTGTTCGCCGGCCTTGTAAAAACATCGTGCGGCTAACGTTTTCATCCACAACTCATTACGGTAGTGCTCAGCAGCATACTCGAACATTTCAGCCGCCTCAGTCCACCTGCCATCTCTTGCCGCTGACTTTCCGCACCCCAGTAAATCATCAAATTGAAATGGCAGCTCTTCAAAGTCGGGCTCTCTTAAAACAACACCAGCAGCCTTGAGTGACTCCGGCACCGACAATTGTGGAAACCTCTTCCTCACCGAAAGCATTTCACCTTTTCGCACTACTGCAGCCCAACAGTCGTCAGTAGAACCAATCAGCTTAAAACCTTCACGCTGCGTCCGACTGTTAATCAGAGCATGAAGCGGTTTCTCAACCCACATCTCTCCAACCGGCAAGCCATTCGGTACCACCGCAACATATTCACCTTCACAGACAGCCAATGCCGCGTCGATACGTTGCGGGATGGAAGATGTGGGCTCGACCGGAACAAAAACGACATTGGGCATATCAATTTTAAGTCTGTCAAATTCCGCGCGCGATATCGGCAGATAAAGTTTATAGGGATAGAAAGTATAACGCCATATACTGCTGACGCTTTGGCCAGCTTGTTTGTTAAAATGCTCTGTGGCGAAAATGATGCTCAAATCCTCGAGTTTTGGCCAGGGTTTGGCAGGCCTTTTCGTCCGTATAGCCAAGAGATTCCTGAGAAATTCACCTTCATTTTGACGCTGAAGCACTGAAATCCTGTCTGATCCCTCCACCGGACTGTAGAATTCACCTGTAATCTCATTGGCGTGGTAAAAATCTGAAAAGAAAACAAGCCTACGGGTCATATCCCAGTCAATCAAGATGTTAAGCTGCTCGTTATAAAGGCCGGTCTTGTCAATCAGGTCCCTGTGGTGCATTAAACTGACGTGGAGAACATGATTGAAGTACAACATAAAAAAACGGTTGAAGTCCCTGCTTATCTCGACAATCTTGCTCAATATCTGCCGACTTCCATCGGGCAGGACCTTACAATATGTTTTATAAAGATCGCTGTAGGCCACTTGACAATCGGTTTGATTCTCTAATGCTCCGACCAGCGTCTCAACATGGTGCGGATAATACAAATCGTCATCATCCAAATAAGCAATGTATTTGCCCTCCGCTCGATTCAGTGCCTCATTCAGTGAAAAAGCCTTGCCCTTATTTTCTTTTCTGTTGATAAAAACAATACGTGAATCACTAAATGAGTCAACCACATCGCTCACATCTTCGCCGCCGTCATTTACCACGATTACCTGGAGATTGCTATAACTCTGCCGTAAGACACTGGCCAGAGCCTCGTGAAAATACCGCGGTCGATTATAGGTCGAGATTAATACGCTAACTTTTGGTCTGGTCTTGTTTGTATTGCTGTTAATCACTGTAGCACCAACAAAATTTCATCAGCCCTCGTTTCTACTTTTCGCGAATGATGTCACGTTCCACTGCATAATGAACTTGTAGTCTGTTGCAGTTGCAACTCAGATTCAAGCTGTATTAAAATGCTATTGACTTGGTTCAATTTATCTTTCAAGTCATAATTCCTCTGGACAAACCTCCGATACCTTTCAGGTTCGTACTCATCTGATAAAATCTGCTCGCAGAATTCTTCAGAAATATTAAATAGAAATTCACGTGGAAATATAAGCTCTGCTCCTGGGAAATTATGAACGGCCGGCTTTAATCCACAGGCCATTCCTTCTAACAATCCAATGGCCCTGTTTTCCACAACGCTGCAGCAGAAAATAAAATGTTTGTCCTGCAACCACGAATTCATATCCTCTTGCCAACTGTCGAAAAACACTACATCCATTAGCCCAAGCGTATAAACCATATGTCTGAGATAGTCCTCAAGTACCTTGTTTTCAAAATTGCCTGCAAAAAACAGTCTGGAGTCAGGGTCAATGTAATGCAGCTTCTGCATACATTGCAGAACAAACATCGGATTTTTATAAACGCTCAGACCATCCACACAGGCAATATTTTTACCCCGCCGCCTGTCAATGAACTTAAACTTATCAAGATTGACACCATCCTGAATTGCAATAACCTGTGTCCTGCTCTCGATGCCGGGTGCATGCCTCAGAAGCGCGTCTTTCACAGACGAATCTCCCACTACAATCACTACATCGATATTATCCCATTGGACTTTTCTTATCCAAATTTCAGACAGGTCACGGTTGTACACACGAACAATGTTTTTGCAGACCTTCGGCAATTTTGAGACATTCACAACCAGTTCGCCACACATCTCAAACCATGAGATGTCACACGACTTCATCAATTCATACACCTCATCCGGTTCTCTTAAGTGTCCATCTACAACGGAAATTAAGGATTGATAATCGCGCTCAAAATGCCGCACTGGGAAACGTGTCTCAATGAACTCAAAAAGATCTGCCAACGATTTTTGCTCCTGCCCAGCTTTGCAGAAAAAGGCTACTTTAGGTCTTTTGCTGCGAATCACCTCAATAATAGGCTTTAGAATCTCTTGCTCCGGCATAAGCATCAATGAGCGGTGCAATAACTCGATGGCATCTGCCATGTTATTCTGATTCAGAAACACATTTGCTGTTCTGTTAAGTACATCTATATTCAATATATCTATCCGCTCCATTTCATCAAACAGTTGCGCCGTCTCCTTCGCCTCTCCTTCAGCAAGGTATGCCTCGGCCAAATTCCAGACTATCTCTGCGCAATTACCTCGTAGTGTTTTGGCGCGGACCAGATGATCTATCGCCTCTTGCGAGCGGCCCAGACAGTGTAGAATCGCCCCTATGTCATTCAACGCCTGCGCGTCGTCAGGTACTTTCAGAAGATGGTCTTGGATGCAAGCAAGAGCTTCTTGATATCTGCCAGCCTCAGCTAACTCCAAACCTCTCTGGTAACTTGTCTCATCTGTCATTCGGTCTACTCCCAACGTTCAAAATTTCAAAACTAAAAGTCAAAATCTGTGCAAATTCCATGCCGTACAGCAGAATCACCATTTATTAGCGATTTCACAACCACAACATCCGGCTTTGCATAAATATCAGACACATAAAATATCCTGACGATCGTTACACCGACGCTATAGCTCATAATTACCAGCTATCTGATGAAGTCCAGCAGCGACATAGACATTAATCTGCCTGCTACCGACAACGACATTTCGTACAGAATCTGATGACGAGAAAGATCTATTGCTACTTGGGCGATGTCGGCCTCCTGCAGTCGAGTGACCTCATCTTCTGTGTCGTACCTTATATTCTTAAGATTGCCCTGGAGCTCATCGAGAAACCCTATCCTTGAACCCATCGAGGCACTGGTCTGTACTAACGTCAGTCTCACCTCCTCCAATGAATCCATAGAGCTGCCCAGCAGCTCCTGTAGCTGAGCCTCGGAAAGTTCACTCTCATTCTTTAATATATCACGAATGCTAATAAGCGTGCTAAACACATCGTATGTGCCTGGTACACGTACCAATTCCGGCCCGGTATTGTTAATCTCAGTTGTGTCAACATATAAGACCTTTCCCGTGCGTGAATCCGTCACAGCCTGATTTGGGTCCCCACCTAAAGGTACTGTTACATAACTTGCTCCATCATCGATGGAGATTTTGTAATTGCTGCCATCATGAATTACTGTCAGCCACACATCACCTCGAACACTTGAGGTCCCCGTCCCTGCTTTCGCGCCGGTTCCGCCCATAAAGATTGGCTCACCTCGCTGGTCCGAACCAAAAATATCTCTACCAACATAGAAGGCGGATGATTCAACGCCTGGAGCTACTTCGATGTTGCGCATGTCACCGCTACCTTGATATGTCACGCTGGTTATTTTGCCGCCGCTGCGCTGAACAACATACGGTGCAGAGCCTGTGTTACCCCCTCCGAACAGGTACTGGTCCGCATGCTTGGTATTAGCAAATGAGACCATCTGCTCCAGCGTATCGTTTATACCTTCCGCAATTCTCTGACGGCCTTGCTCTCCTTGGATACCGCTGTTTATTTGTGTAAGGAGTATCTTTGTCTCCGCGAGCGCCGATGCCATATCCTCAGTTATTGTCAAGCCAATTTCCAGGGTACTGTTCATCTCCGAAAGAGTGTCTAAGTAATCCTCAAGAGACCTGTCCTGAGATTTCAGCCCCAAAATTCTGTACGCATCAGATGGAGCATCTGAAACCCGGTTTACCCGCGACCCAGTGGATGCTTGTTCCTGTAGACGAGTCATCTCCTTGTCGTGCAAGTACAAAGCGAAGCTAACGGTATCATAGATATTATTCAGTGCTCCACTCATTACATGACCTTGAAAATCAAATTAAATTCATCGAATGCCAGCTTCACCAGTTCTTTTATTCTACCAGCTCCATGAGCGTCATTATTACTGATTGTATGGTACTTAGATATTTAGCCATCGCCTGAAACATCTGCTCGAAAACAAGTATCTGCGCAGCCTCATCATTGATGTTGACACCACTTACCTCGGTCTGTCTTTTATTCAAGTTTTGAAGCATGACATCAGTGTTATCATGACGCATTTGTTTGATTGATATCTCTTGGCCAATATTAGTGGCGAATCGACGATAAAACTCCCCAACTGTCATAGAGCCAAGGCTGTCTAATGCCTCATCACTCAGACCGGCTAACCGCAATGCGTTGGTATTATCTGTTAGGTCAGATCCCAAAGCAGTTGCAATCCGGCCGGGTGCATTGCAAATGTCTGAACGCACAGCTATATCCAAAGCACTGTGGCCAAAAAAGAACGTATTGATTCCAACCGCTGACAGAAATCCTGAAGTATCCGTACTAGCAAAAGCATCAATCTCAAATGTGTCACCAGCATTCAAATCACCTGTGCTCAATGACACCTCAATCCCGTTGCCTAAGCCAAGCTTGTCATCCGCTGCATAACCTGCTCCGACGTTCAAGGTCGCAATTACTTCTGCACTGCCATTTCTCACTTCAAGCCGTAAATTCCCATTGCCTACCGAGCCGGTTCCCACAACAGTGAATGTAAAAGTATCATTCTCAGTGCCGTTGTAGATTCCAGAGACTGATATACTCGGTGGCGATGCTGCAGTTAGATTGCTCACCGTCGGCTCGGGTAAAACAGCAGGTAAAAAGTCAAATCCATAATTAGTATCTGCTTGAATACGGAGCTTTGATGAAACTACCGAAGCTGTAAGACCATCGATGGCATTGATCTTGGCGGCTATAGTACTGATCGAATCTGTGGAGGCATCAACGTCCACCTCGTGACGCGTTATCTGGCCAGTACTAGTATCAGTTAGTCTTATGAATATACTTCCATTAGTTAACGGCGGGTCAAAATCAGCAAGCTCTTCACTTGTCATCACCCAGCCAGTAAGCTCGGTGAATGACCCTTCTGAACCCAATCCTTGAACATGGTACTGATTTACCTTCTGTATTATGGCCCTTACAAGCGTATCCAGGTCGTTATAAACACCACGCACAATTCCGTTTCTCAATGACAACAAGCCGCCCAGTTGGCCGCCTCGCATGTTTGTGCTGTAGTTTTGCGAACCGGCTGCCGAGACGCCCAGGTAGTTGCCCTCTGTCAGGCCAACTTCCAACTCAATAGCAGAAGAGCCTATTACCACGGGTACTCCAGCAACACTTACATCAGCCACACCATGTTCACGGCTCTGAACCTCCACCTCGGCAAGTTCGGATAACTCCGATATGCGCTGGTCTCTCTGGTCACGAAGGTTGTTCGCCACGCCGCCACGAATCTCCATCGCTTCAATGTTGGAATTTAGCTCAGATATCTGGTTTATGAGCGCATTAATTCGATCAATTGTGTTCTCCGCTTCCAAGACAATCTGAAGTTCCAACTTGTTGAAAAACTCTCCCAGCGTGCGGAACTGAGCTGCCAAAGCTTCACCAGCAGTTACAGCCTGGTCCTGCCAGATAATTTGTGAAGGGTGAGCAGCTAATGCCTGTAAAGCGCTGAAGAACTCGTCAATCGTGGCATTGAGACTACCACCGCTTGAAAGCTCCCCAAATGCGTTCTCAATGTTCTGTAGTGTTGCCAGCTCCTGTGCGATTTGCCCCAGAGATGATTGCTGACGAAGAATCTCATGCTCCAAGAGCATGTCCATTATTCTGCTGACGCCTGCGATATCCACACCTCCCCCCCACGCAACCGACCCGGCCTGTGAGGAGTAGGCGGGAACCAAGTCTAATCTCTGACGGTGGTAACCCTCTGTGGCTGCATTGGCTATATTATTGCCGATTGTATCCAGTGCCCGTTGGGCTGCATTAAGTCCACTCAGTCCTATTGAGTAGTTCTGCATATCTCAGCTCCAGTGTCTTACACTACACCTGGCTATCAGCAATAAAGTGAAAATCGCGTCCCGCTACGGCTTCGGCCTTCGCCGAGACGAGTCAGTGTCCTTTAAAACGCCATGTCAACTAAACCGACATTGCTCTGTCGCTTCGCTTCGCCGTTAGAGCCATACGTGATCGTCGCTGTTTCACCAAGTTCAAAAATCGATCTGAATAGTATATTGTTGAAGCGGGCACACTCTGACAGAAGCAACACTGTCGCTGCATACTCCTTCTTGAGCTTCTCAATCAATGCTCTCAGTGCCGCTTTTTTCTCAGCTATCTGCGCACTCGTCTCTGCCGGCAGCACATCTATAAGGTAGGACAAATTGACATCTTCGACATAACAACCAAAAAGACTCGCTAAATCCTTCCGCATCGACTGCCGTTCCAGTTCATTCCCAGCATAGCACTCTGCCTCTGCTCTGATAGCCTCAAGCAGCTCCTTCAAGGCTCGTTCATCCCGCTTGATAACCAGTGCTCGAAGCTCGTTCAACTGGGACAGTGTGAACTGTATATGCTCGATATCGTTGTCAAGAACACCAAGCAGCTTACAAACTTTTTGCTCTGCCATAGTAGTCATTGCACTCATACACTCTCACCCAACGATTGCTCTGTGCTGTTTTGCTGTTCAGCACTGATAATAAATCTGTGTATATCTTTCCACAGTCCGAATCCTCCGTTGTTGGCAATGTCACGAGCCAGAAATAGCCAGAACATGCTCTGGATTTGTTTAGAAGTACCGTCCTGTTCAAAACCCCACTGCCCAATTGTGTTGCTCATCCCATCCAGTAATTTGTTTAGCAGCACCGACTCAAAATCCTTAGCTACTTGCCTTCTTTTATCCTGGGAAAGGCTGGCAATCTCGCTTACAGGCTGTCCTGCTACATGTTTGCAAAAAATTGACACAGCACCCAGGTCATCGACCGGCAACGGCAACGATAAAGATGGGAATATCATTTGTGTGCTGTCCATGGAAATTGCCTTTACATTATCACCAACTTTGCCTGAAGAGCGCCGGCTTTCTTCAGCGCATTGAATATCGCGATCAGATCCCTTGGTGTCGCCCCTATCGCGTTAAGAGTCTTGGCCAATTCTGAGACTGTGATTGCCCGCGAGACTGGAATTAGATACGCCTCTTTTTCCTCGACACCAAGCATAGTCTCAGGAATGACCTCGGTCGTGCCGGCATCTGAAAAAGGCGCGACGGGCTGAGAGACCCTTGCAGTCTCACGAATCTTGACAACCAGACTTCCCTGTGAAATTGCCACAGCTGATATGCCAACGCTTTCTCCCACTACGATGGTTCCTGTGCGCTCGTTAATAACGACTACCGCTGGTGCATCAACCTTCACTTCAGGACTCATGATTTGATCGATAAAACCCGCGATGCCCGAACCATCGATCTTAGCCGGAACCCTGACCTTTATAGTTCCAGCATCAACTACCAAGGTACTACTCGGATAAATATGGTTAATTGCTTTGCTGATCCTCTCTGCCGTTGAAAAATCACCGTTTCTCAGATTCAACGTAATCCACCTATTGTCGCCAACATATTCCACGAAGCTGGCTAATTCTTGCTTTTCGATTATAGCGCCACCCGGTATTCGCCCGACTGTCTGGTGGTTCTTAGTGACAGACGCCTGCTGGCCCGATACAGCCCAGCCTCCTATCGACACTCCCCCCTGCGCTATGGCGTAAACCTGACCGTCTAGTCCTTTCAGAGATGTCGGCAAAAGCATCCCGCCCTGAAGACTCTTGGCATCTCCTATGGCGGAAACATCCACGTCAATCAGTGAGCCTTCACGGGCAAAAGGACCTAACTCAGCCGTAACTATGACGACAGCAATATTGCCCCCTGTAAGATCCGATGGAGACAGAACCACCCCAGAGTCTCTCAGTATGTTCGTCAGCATCTGCCGCGATAGCTGTGTCGAATCTCCCGTACTAGCCAGACCAACAACCAATCCAAGGCCCCTGAGGGGATTACTCCTGATACCGTGTATGTCAACAATATCTTTTATTCGCTCACACCATCCAACTGTTACGCTGCCAAGCACAAGTACAATCACCACCAGTAAACGTGGTAAGGAAACCTTCAGTATTTCAAGAAAAGCCGAATAAACTTTCATAAACCGCCACTCTCAAATAGAGAAAATTTTCGCAGAAATAAGGTCTGAATAACGTTAGAAAGGCCAGACAATATCAAAAATCGTGCCTAACCAACCAGGCTTCGTGTATGGTGCCGCTACACCTGAGTTCTTCGCCACGATAAGAAAGTTCGCTACCTGCTCACTTTTAACAGTATTATCAAAAGCGATGTCGCTTGGCCTGACTATACCGCTTACTTCTATAATCTGCTTGTCGCCGGCAATATTTCGCTCACGTGTTCCCATAACCACAAGGTTACCATTGGGCAGGATATCCAAAACAACTACAGTAACTCTGTCCACAAATCTGCGCTCATCCTTGTAATCGGCTTTGCTTTTCAATTCATTGCTTGAATCGGCCTCCATGGTGAAACCAGGCATTCTCGGCAGAATATTATGATTCGGTGTCGTTATCCCCAACTCCCCGTCAAAACTACTCATTTTGCCAGTTTCCTTTTTTAGATCGCGCTTTGCTTTATTGTCGACCTTGCTATCTTCGCTGATCTTGATAGTCAGAATATCACCAATCTGCCGTGCCACATCATCCGCATACAGATCCCTCATGTTCTTATCTCTCTTTGCCCAGATGGAACCACCACGCAAACAAGCAGTATGTCCAAATACAATGCAGATCACTACAATCACTAAAAAAACTCTCTTGTTCATTATCATTCCTTCCTGTTTGGTCGCTCCAATAGAAATACTGCGTCTATTCAGAACTTTTCGTACCTGCCAGTGACAGAGTCATAACCTCAAAGAACTGGCTCAACAGTCCCATCTTCATTTACTCTGCAAAGAATTGTTCGCTGTGAATCCACATTACATACCTTTATGAATTCGCCACTACACCCATGCTGGAGGGCCCTACCTATGGCCGTGACCAAAAGACCCGGTCTTTCAATACGAATTACAACTGTTCCATTACGCTTGATGGCTATGGCAGGTGTGACAGGACCAAGCATGTCGGGCTGAACCACAGTATTTGCTGTTAAGTTGTGCTTCGCAATAAGACCGTAGGGAGGTTTCCAGTTCGATGGGTCGGGATTATCAGATACGACCTTTTCTATTCTAACGTTATCCGGGCTAATCGCTTCGCCAGCGGAGATTTCCTTCTGCGTTAAGACATTGTGACATTCATATTTTAAAAGTAACCGTACCTCTCTCATTCCCACCTGTTTACCATTAGCGTAAACAACAATCCTAATCCTGGTCTGATTTCTTGCACCACTATTGACAAAGTGTCGAGAAAACTGCAAGTCCTGATCCGAAGCGGGCAGCGGCATATCTTTCGGCATACTCACCGGGTTCAATTGGCAAACAGAACGCACGGGCGGATTCTCCATGAAGAATGCTTTTGCCAACTCAACAAACTCGTCACCTCTGATAGTTCGCTGCTGTTTCCTGACAGTTACCTGCTCAGCGCCGCTCAATGTCACTTCTGACAAAGATATCTCACTGCATGCCAGTCTGCTCAGGATTGTGGATCTATCTATAACGACCCGCTGGCCAGGCAGTGAAATCCGTCCGAGGTTCACTTCCCTGGCCTTATTGGCAAGGTCCTCCCTTCCATACACTACGCTGACATCACCCAGCTTCATTAAATTATCCTTGATCACAATTTCTCTCAGCAGATGGACTTTCAAACCAGAGTCTTCCAACGCCACATAACCTTCGCTATTGCCTGATGCCGGGCAAAATTGCCCAAATCCCACAAGACAAATAACAATTAAGACAAATTTTTCGCTTTTCATTGTGCTTTCCTATCTAACCATATTATTTGCCGTTTTCAGCATTTCATCGCCCACCATTATCGCGCGGGAGTTTATTTCGTATGCTCGTTGCGCGGTTATGAGATTGACCAACTCCGTGACCATCTGCACATTGGACTTCTCAAGAAATCCAGACTGTATCGTTCCAAAACCACTCTCGCCCGCTGTGCCTGTAGTAGCAGTGCCGCTCGCTCCGGTTTCTGCAAGAAGATTATCACCCTCATTCGACAACCCGGACGGATTGGGAAACCGGACCAACTGAATAGTACCCACAACCGATGATGTCCCGGTAGCATCGGTGACATTGACGCTGCCGTCCTTTCCAACATCAACTGAGACAGCATCTGTAGAAATGGTGATTGCCGGCTCTATGAAATAACCTGTGGTTGTGACGAGTTGTCCATTTGCATTCAACTGTAGGGCTCCATCGCGTGTGTACTTAATGTCACCGTTGGGTAACGTCACCTGTAAAAATCCATCACCCCTGATGGCAATATCAAGTTTACGACCGGTGTTCTGAAATTCTCCTGGGCTGAATACTTTCACCGTAGACGCGACGCGTACTCCGCTACCTATTTCCAGACCACCCGGTGTATTTATTCCACTGGCCACCTCAGCACCGGATTCCCTAAGCTTTATATAAAGTAGATCCTGAAAATCCGTTTGGCTGCGCTTAAAACCAATAGTATTGACATTCGCAAGGTTGTTTGCGATCACATCCACCATCGTCTGTTGTGCAGTCATGCCTGTCGCGGCTGTCGAAAATGCTCTCAACATAAACTGACCTGCCTTTCTACAACTTTATGGTTCACAGCGCTTGATTTCTTTAATTGTCACTGGTCAACTGTTCGAGTCTTAGCCCATAGCTACTTCCATGATGCTGTCCGAAGCTTCTTTTTGGGCTGAGACAAAATTCATATTCGCTTCATACAGTCTGGACACCGTAATCATATTCACTAACTCATCCATCATCTTGACGTTGGACGCCTCCTTATAAGCTTGTTTTACAACGACATTCTCCGCCACAGCAGGCTGGATATCTTCCGGCACTTGAAAGCAGTTTGCTCCGGCAGAGACAAGTTTGTCTTCATTATCACCGAAATCAACCAACCGAAATGAGCCTATAACTGTCCCATCTACGATGACAGTGCCATCAGTTGAAACATGTATTTGTGAAACCCCTATAGTCGAAGGTATTACAATTGGGCCGGCTTGACCTGCTATAATTCTACCGTCAGAATCCACTATCTGACCGTTTTGGTTTATATGAAAGACTCCGTTGCGAGTGTAGAGCTGCCCCCCAGGCGTCTCCACTACAAAAAAGCCCTTGCCATAAATCGCAAAGTCCAGTCGGCGACCCGTCTCAACAATGTCACCCTGTGAAAAGTCAAGCGCCCCATCCAAAGCCACTTCCCCATTAGAGCCTGTTGCTGAGTTCCTTAGTTGCGAATCAAGCAATCTTGAAAAAACAGTGCATCTGCGCTTGTACCCGGCTGTACTAACGTTAGCCAGGTTGTGTGTAATGATATCGAATTGCTCAGTTAATGAATCAACACTCGAACGAATCTGGGCTATAGTATCCGGCATTTATTCCCCTTCGACCGTCACTGACTGCATAGCTTTTTGGCTCGATACATTCTCCTCATTGTCCGAAGCCTGTTCGTCCTCAGCCTTAGCGCCATTTTCAAGAAACACTGAGTTTGCAGCGCGTACTAACTCGCTTACATCTGAATCCTGCAGTCCTATCAACTCGATAGCTATTGAAAAGCCACTATCTGTGGCTTCACATCGCCTTACCTCACCAATATCTTCTACTATCTTAGCCATGGCGGTTTGCCCTTCTTGCTGTTCCGGAGCTGTTTGTTCATCCAGCTTAAATATCACCAGGACCCTTCCTCCAACCTCAACTTCCAATGGAGCTTCAACACGCAGGCCAGGTCCAGCCAGCTCCGTAACAACCGCATGCACAAACTCCAAAGGCTCCCAGTTTTTCCATGAAGATTCCGACAAATCCGGCTCACTCTTTTTGCGTTTACGCGCCTTCTGGCTTTTGCCATTCACTGACAGTGTCCGTGCAAATGGAAATCGTGAAATGTAGGCGAGATTCTTTACCGGAACACGTACAAAACGCCGGCGATTAACAAACCTGACATTATCGCTGTGATTCATAATCAGAACATTGCCATCGTAGCTTATAACAGAAGTATCAAACTCCCAAACCGAAGCACCAAAATAATAAGACACCCGCCAAGTCTCACTAAAAGTGACCTTGACCGGGACTTTGAGTGTAACTGTCAATCCTGTATCACTGCTTTCTGTGACTGTGGCCTCAATTGTATCTGAAGGGTGAGCTGTCCGACGTGTAATATAAAGCGTCTTTCCAGCAGGGATTTGTCTGCTACTGAGCCTCCTTGACTTAGCAGGCAGAGGCTTCTCTGTAGAACGCTCAAAACCAAGCTTTTGACGAATCATCGACAACTCAGCTCTGAGACGGCCACTATCTTGGTGCGATCGCCGTGCAACAAGCTCCTCCATCATGTTTTCAGCACCACTGTCAAAAGCTTCTGCCATCGTGAATATGTCGTCGCTTCTTTTAAGTCCACTTTTGCCCATCAGATGAATTAGAATCTGACGCTCACGGACACTTAAACCTCTTTTTTCAGCTTGACCAACAAATAACTGCTCGGCCTCTTTATTGCGTTTAACCAGCCGGCGATAGCTAACCAATAAAAGCACAACGGTTAATACAACCAAAACAGTTGCCATCGCCACTATAAACCATTGCTCAGCCATGAAGCTATTGTTCATTCCCCTTGCAGCCTGCCATCGCTCTGTGGGTGTTAGAGCCAAGAAAGTGGCACTTAATTCTGTGATGAGGATCATTGTTGTCATGTTACGTTCCGAGTCAGCAGTCTACGCTAACTCTGTTTACACCACTATCACCTTATGAGGTTACTCAGTTCTCGTAGTATTTCGTTGGCCACCCTAATAGTCCTGGCGTTGGCTTGAAATCCATTTTGGGCCTGAATCAGATTCACAAACTCAGTCGCAACATCAGCGTTTGATTTCTCCAGTGACCCTCCATGAATCGAACCTGCACCACCAGTCATTGCCTGAGTGGTAACCGCCTCGCCCGAGTTTGCCGAGGGGATGTAGTATCCACCGCCAATGCTTTCAAGGCCGGAGGGATTTTGGTATAGAGCTATCTGCAGCGTCGCCAGATTTTTCTTGATGCCGTTAGAGAAAGCGCCAATAGCGATGCCTTCATTATTAACCGACACGGTTGAAAGCCTTCCTGCCTCGTAACCATCTTGTTCTCTCGCCACGGCAGTTGAATTGCCAGCAAACTGCGTCAGACCATCGAACTTGCCGATCGTGCCCAGACTCAAGTCCAACGTTTGTGGCGTCGCAGTATCGTGTTCAAAGGTTACCGTGAAACTCGCAGCAGTCGATCCCTGCAAACCAGCGTAAGAACCATCTCCAGCATCAAAGGTTACGCCCTCAATCCGTCTATTCTCTGGGGTGATTTCGTAGACATTACCCGTGATTGCAGTTAGTACCATATCCCAGGTATTCACAGTGTCGTTTCGCACAAAGGCACCGGATAGAACGTGCTTACCACCTTGGGTATCGTAAACCGCAATATTGACATTCTTGATCCCGTCACCTCCAATAGTAGTTATCTCGAAATATGCCGGCATCGTTAGTGAACCGTCACCTGAATACGACAGCGCCATATCTGTCTTGCTGTATCCGCTTATATCATCGCTTATTCGAATTTGGCCGTTGACCTGCGACGCCGTAGCACCGCTAAGCACGTTGTTGTTTAGATGGTCAACAAAATCGCCCAGCGTCGTACCTGAGCTGACCGTAAACGTCAGGCCACTGCTAAACGCCGTTCCATCCGGATGATAACCTGAAATAGTGATTGTCCCTGACTCGCCGGGGCCTAATTGACCATCAGTGTCAGATCCCCCACTGAACTGGTCGAGCTGATCGATCTCTGTGCTATCAGTAGCGGTCGTCCCATCATTGTATGTATAAAATACATTCGACGATATTTTATTCGTCTGCGGCACAGTCAAAGACCCATCAGCACTCAGATTGCCAGATACGATTATCATCGATGTCTTCCGTGCCGGCATGGCCACATCATAAGGTATATGGATGTCGCTATCACCGGGAACCTGAAACCCATCGATTTCACCCTCAGCTCCAATGCGCTGGACACGGTAACCTGTAGAAGGGTCAACCAAATCCGAATCTTCGTCCACCGCAAAGGTACCTATCCGTGTGTAGATGTCCTGTTCACCATCACTCAATACAAAATAGCCTTCTCCCTCTAATGCCACATCCAGAGGATTGCCTGTGTTGACGATACTGCCCTGTGCCATATTCGGCGATACTCCTGATATTCCAACACCGCTACCCATCTGCTGAGGATTCGTGCCACCGATATTTCCGGTTGACTGCGAAGCCTTTTTTATGGTCTCGCTCAACAATTCCGAGAATGTTATTCTGCTGGCCTTAAATGCTGTTGTGTTGACGTTGGCAAGATTATTGCCGGCAACGTCCAACATCTTTTGATGGGCCTGTAGCCCCGCTACTCCTGATGACAATGCAAAACCCATTTTTTATCTCTCCTTATATTTAAATGCCGATACCACTGTCATTATTTAATGGTCATTACATCCTGAAGCTCAATTGTATAACCATCTACTACTAAAGTAATTTCACCATTCAGATTATTGTTTATCTTTTCAACTATACCACTATAGGACTCCAATACACCTGTCTCTGTTGTTACGATGAACGATACTTCTTTACCTATCAACGAACTTGCATAGGTCTGTTCTATAGTGGCAAGGATCTTCGCAAAACTTGTGTTCATCATCTCAAGGTTTTCAAGCTGTGAAAACTGCGCCAGTTGAGAGGCCATTTCCTGGTTGTCTAACGGCTCTAAGGGATTCTGGTTCTGTAATTGCGTTACGAGCAGTTTCATATAATCCGTTTGGATGTCTTTTGCTGAGGTTATAGTTGATAGTGTACTCATTGCAATTGACCTTTCTTTTCTAAAACTCAATGCCTTGTCACGCAGACCAGCAATCTACACACGCCAATTTGAGCAATCATCGTGCCACATCGAAAAAGATTAGTTGAGCCGAAATGCCTAACTGCTTCTCAAAGCAAGTGTTATTAAAAAGAATTAGTGTATTAAAACCTCAAGTAACTAAATACAATCACCCTACTCAACAAGACAGAATCTCCTCCCATTCCGGAAAATCCTGCCGCTTGCGCAGAAAGCATAATATCAAGCGTCACCGTTACGCACTTTAGCATCAACGCTGTGATACAGACGAGTCCCATAAGAAGTGAGACAATTTAACTATAAGTTTATTCTGAACATCAATCATTACAATTCAAAGAAAGTGTCCCATAAAACTACACTATGGGCCCAAAGCTTGTATGTTTAAAATGAACTCGTGACATTATTGGCCAGTCCCATAAAAAGATTAAAGTCGTCTTGTCTTACCTGTCGATTTGTCCCGTATCCAAAAATGACTGACAGTAGATTGTGGGGGATAACACATATGATTTCGGAATGATATGAGTTTACTACGCAGAACTGTTGTAGTAAGCAGCAAACCGGAAATTCAACAATTAGTCCAGCAGATTTGTCGGGAGGTTTTTGTGGCCGACGACCTTGCTGAGGCTTTAGAAATTACAGAAAGAATCACTCCCGATGCAGTCATCTTTGACCAAAGGTTCGCACCAAGTCACATCCGGCAATTCCTTAATGAGGCCGATAAAAACTCCATAAATA
Organism: uncultured Pirellulales bacterium; assembly: GCA_964519995.1. Classification (GTDB taxonomy): domain Bacteria; phylum Planctomycetota; class Phycisphaerae; order Sedimentisphaerales; family Anaerobacaceae; genus CAZFLY01. The sequence goes on from CAZFLY010000003.1 coordinate 54,548, forward strand.
CTCCAGTTATTATCATCGATAACTGTGAAAGTAACATCAACCGCTCGTCCGAATTCTTCCGCATAGGGGTATACGATTATTTATGCGGAAGACACGATTACCATAATCTCAAATCCATCGCAGAGAACATTAAGAACAGATCAAACGCAGTTGATTCAACAATAAACACCAGCGATTTCTATGTCGATGACATTGCCGCTTCCGCGTTAATAGTTGGTCGCAGCGAAGCAACCCAAAAGATGTTAAAGATGCTAAAGCTCATAGGTGAAAGTCAATGTAATCCAGTTTTGATCGTCGGAGAAACAGGCACCGGCAAGGAGCTTGCAGCAAAGGCAATACACAAACTGCGTCATCCGGATCAGCCTTTCGTAGATGTGAACTGTGCGGCTTTGACAGCAAATCTTCTCGAGAGCGAACTCTTCGGACACGTCAAAGGCGCCTTCACCGGCGCAGATCGTGATAAAATAGGTCTGCTGGAGCTGGCCGGTTCCGGCTCAATCTTTCTCGATGAGATTAGTGAGATGCCACTTGACCTGCAGGCCAAGTTGCTACGTGTCATACAAGAACAGACCTTTCGAAAAGTCGGCGGAACAAAGAATATCACGTGTAGGGCCACCTTTATAGTCTCCAGCAACCGCAACCTTAAAGATGAAATCCTATCTAACCGATTCCGTAAGGATCTTTACTATCGCCTGACCATATGTCCTATAAACATTTCTCCGCTCAGATCACCTCAGCGTAAGGAGGACGTCAGATTGCTCGCAGATTACTTCCTTAAAAAATCCACTATCTGTCTTGAAAAACAACGGAAAATCTCCTCGTTAACTAAGTTTGCCGTCGAAGCTCTGCAGAAATATGATTGGCCAGGCAACGTACGTGAACTACGAAACGTCATTGAACGCGCCATATTGCTGGAAAATACCGATAAAATCGGCCTTAGCAGTATCGTATTGGACCCAGCTAAACTCGAACAGACCGCAGAAAATCCCACATCCAGCTTCAAAGACTTCTCTCTCGAAAAAGTTGAACGTGAACTGATTGCTCGCGCCCTGCAGGAAACAGGCTGGCAGAAAACCCAGGCAGCGGCCCTTCTTGGTATCACAAGGGCAACCCTATACGCAAAGGTCAAGCAATATAATATAGAACGGAAGCTGTCCAGCTTGAAAAATCAGCCAAATAAGCCCGCAAAATCACCACAATCGCAACCAGTAGCAGCCCTTTAATAAACAGAATTCGCATATCAAATCATCCCTTAGTCACTCACATCGTGTCTAAGACCATAAAAATTCCTTATGTGTATAACGCGTATAAAAAAATGACATTATTCCACAGAATGGACCACAAAGTTCAGAACGACAAACCCATTTTACAGCCGAGAATGAGCACATCAGTCCAGTTTAATCCACCCTTCAGAGCCTGGCACAATTATTGCAGTGCTTTGACACTAATTAAAGTTGGACAATGCGCTTTCATGTTTTTGTACGTAAAGGCTAGCGATGGGCCTGCGAAGTCAATGTTAGTAAACTATGGCCAAGAGAACCCAAAAAACTGGTCTCAAGGAACCACCTGCTGTACCGTCAGATAACGATCTCATTGTCGCTGAGCCTCCTATACAGTCGGACAGCAATGAACAGGATGTATTTAGCGGTAAGGCAGAGTCGGACTTGCCGTTTGAGGATTTACCCAAGTCAGTCTCCCCATCAATTGTAGAAAACCTTCGCTTATTCATATCAGCTATGCACAGTCGCCTTTCAACAGTCCAGAAAGCACTTGCCATCAGCATTGGCCTGACTGCGGTGGTATTAGTGTACGGCCTTCTGAAATCCCGACAACAGTCACTGCCAGTCCAACCAGTAGCACCCGCCGTCGAGCAGAGGGATCCCGTACTTGGGCAAATACCTGGGCTTACCGATGAACCAGTTGAAGGTTCAATTCCACAGGAGCCTGTTCATGCTCTCAGGCCACAATCCGCCCTCACCACTAAAGAATCAATATCCTTAAAGGCTGCCGAAACATTCTACATTACGAAAGACTACCCCAAAGCCTATACAGCTTATAAGCAACTCAGTGAGATTCTACCATCCGGCCAAGAAGAGTCACTGAGGGATTTCTTCTATCTAAGAATGGCACTTTGTGTAAAAAAAGCAGGTCGGCAAGAGCACGCTGACCGTTTGTTAAGGGCAATTGCTCTAAGCCGTTTTCCTGTAATCAGCGTATTCTCAACATACCAGCAGGCCATATCAGAAATGCAGAAAAGACAATACTTCAATGCAACAATGAAGGCCTATCAAACAATCGCTCTGGCTGAGGCCGTCGAACATCACAAGGACTGGGCCGCGGTTTTGCAGCACGAGTGTCGTTTCCTTGTAGCTGAGTCAATGACCAGAAATGCCTTGTCTCTGCTCGATGCCGATAAAGACCTTCCTCCCCAGTTATGGAGCCAAAGCCCCGATCTTGATCCTTTCGCCAACCTCAGTGAGGCACAACTGCGTACTGTTTTGAATTCTGGCACAGATAAACTAAGCAAAGCGCTACTCGGTCCTAAGATCAACAGACTCGACCAGCTTGGCAGAACCCGATGGTCGATAATCTGCAACGGAGCATCGATTGATGAGCTATTGGCACGGTTCGCCTCCAACACCGGCTTAGATATTCATTGGTTCAGCGACCCAACACCATCATCCCGTGAGATACTGAAAACTCTTCGCAAAAGACCTGTGACTCTCTGCCTCATAGCAGCGACGCCACAACAACTTGTCACAACAGCAGCTGGCAGTGTCGGCCTGCTGGCACGAATGGACACAGATAAAACTGTAACAATCCTCAATCCACTCGAGCATAGTCTTTTATCAGAATACACCTCCATTCTCACAAAAGAAGCTGTTTTACTGTGGCAACGACTTCTTCTTACTTCCTACAGAGAAAGACGAATTCCAAATATCCATTTTGCACTGGCGCTATTGCAGGCCCTCCAAGGCAACCTAACCGAGGCAATCGCCGAGTATAAGCTTGTTGCCAACCGTTTTCCTCAGACTCCTCTGGCTCAATATGCTCTGTTCCAATCAAGCAAACTCAAAGTCGAGTTTAAGGACTACGTCGGAGCTCGTGAAGACCTTAAACAACTTGTCGAGCAATACCCCGGCAATGACATTGCCGATAAGGCCTGTTTGTATCTGGCCGATGCAACAATGAGGGCAAAGCTTTGGGATGAAGCTGCACGACTATACCGTAAAGTCTACAACCTTGGTCTATCTACGACATCGCAGGCTATATCTGCACTTGGAGCTGGCAAGTGCTCTTATCAGAAAAAAGATTACAATGCTGCAAACGAATGGTTAACTCGATATCTCGGCATCGCAGCAGATTCGCAATCCTTGGACGTCTATTCCGCCTATGTGCTCCTGGGCAAAACAAAGTTAGCCCTGGGTGAACCTGATGGAGCATGTGAAGCTTTTCAGCAAGCACTAAAAGGTCCGCTGCCAAGACAACAATACATACAGACAATCTCGGCGCTCGTCGAAGCACGCATCGAGCAGGGACGCTTCGTTGAAGCTCTCAACATGCTTGAAAATACGCATACCTGGCCGTTCTCTCAGAATGAATCAGTTGAAATATTGCTTTTGAGGGCGCGTGGACTTCGCTCAATGGGCCTGCTCGACAAAGCCGTCGCTGTGCTAAGTGATATGGCACAATATCTGCCAGACCCACAACTAAAAGCCAAACTCTCATTTGAGCTGGTTAAATGCTACATCGGCAATGGTGACCTGGAGCTGGCTCGTAAGACTTTAAGTGATATCCTTGTCTATGTCGAAGCCGGCCCTCTGGCAAACGATGTAAGATACGAATTGGCGAAAGTGTGTCTAAGACTCGGCCAGAATTCCCAGAGTATTTCTATATGCCGGCAACTGCTAAATTCCAATCTCGAGCAGCAAACCAGAAGAAACGTACTAGACCTTATGACACAAGCCTATGCCCTGCAAAAAGATTACGACAAGGCCGTTTTGACCCTGTTGGGTTCGCCCGATGCAGATAATTACACAATCACGCGAGAAAATTTCGACAACCTAACTATCATAACGCCCACCCAAGTCGATGACGAAGTCAAATAATAAAACAACCGGTTAAAAGAGCTATGAACCACAAAGCCAATAAGCTGATCCGAATTAAAAGACCAAGAAGAAAAACTCTTGTATACAAGCATAGGACATTTGTTTTCAAGAGTTCGCTGCCGGCCTTTGTTTTACATTTGTTCATAATCTGGCTGCTTATCTGCGGCTCACCTAAGCATCTTGTGTCCGCAAAGACACAGTCCGACAATAATACTCCTAAAGATCCGCCGGCGCAGACTGCCGATAATCCGTCGCACGGTACCGGCGTTACATCCGGACCAACTAATCAGTTCGAGCAGCAGTTGTGGCGAAACAGAATCAGTACCCCCAAAAGCCAAGAGCACAGCAAGTCCAAAGATGAGCTTCAAAATCTAATCGAAAAAATCAGGTCGGTCAGATTCAAAAAAGATCAATCAACAATAGCAACTATCAAGCCAAGTTTAACTGCCGAACCAAACGAAAAAATTATAACCTTTGAAGACTGGCCACAGCCGATCCCTAAAAGACAGCCTGAAATAACCTCCGACCCGCGATTGCCATACAAACCGGTGACTGAACAGACCCTGCGAATGCTCGAAGATCTATCGAGAGATCCAGGCAAACTACATAATCCCCTTGCTCTTGCTGAAATACTATTTCTCAGCGGTCATCTTAAACAGGCCGCGACTTTCTACCAGCAGGCTCTCACTCTAATGAATCTCGATGATATTACTTCAACAGAAAATAGAGCCTGGGTTCTATTTCAAATAGGCAACTGTTTGCAGAACACTGATTTGTCGGCAGCAAAAAAAGTGTACACACAATTGATAACAGAACATCCCGATTCGCTGTGGGCTGATTTGGCAAAGGCTCGAGCGAAAGTGGTTGAGTGGTATCAGATAGACAAACCTCGCCAACTTATAAACGAATATGGATTATAGGCTCTTTAGACCTAAAATGGAGTTTCTTACAAGTGACAAAAAACCAGATTGACCAAAACAATCATGCACAACAAACAATATTAGCCGGGTCTTGCCCCCCTGCTTTCTTGCGAAAGCAAGAAGGGGGGCAAGGAAAAAACCAGCCAAGTAACGCGAACATATTGATAGTTGATGACGACCCTCAAGCTGCTCGTCTTTTGTTGGAGACACTGGCTCGCAAGGCTATTAACGCAAGCCTTGTCAACGACAAAAAGGCTGCTCTGAACTTTTTCGAGAAGAATAATTGTGATCTGGCCTTTATCAGCCAGAAAATACAACCAGAATATGGTTCACAGTGCCAAACTGATGACGTCTTTGATCTTGTCAAGAAGATTAAGGCAAATTCACCTGAGCTGCCAATAATCATGATGGCCAATATCGAAGGGCCAAAGGCTCAAAATGAGCAACCATCTGATTACACTAATCATACTCTGTTACGTCTTGGAACACAGGCAGCCATCATGGCAGTTCGTGCAGGTTGTTGCAACTTTTTGATCAAGCCGCTCGAACGCGAGAAAGTAGAGGCTATGCTGGATACATTTCTGCCCAACCACGCTATTTCAACAGCAGCCTCGGCACACGAAGGCACACGCTGTCTTTATCAAATTGTTGGCAAAAGCCCCAAGCTCATCCAAACTGTTAACCTGGCCAGCAAGATAGCTCCGACATCATTGCCTGTGCTTATAAGCGGCGAAAACGGAACAGGCAAAGAACTAATCTCTTCTCTTATTCATCACCGAAGTAAAAGGTCAACCGGACCATACATCAAAGTTAATTGCGCAGCATTGAGTGACACACTACTCGAAAGCGAGTTGTTCGGCCATGAAAAAGGTGCTTACACCGGTGCTTATACGCAGCGCAAAGGGCGATTTGAAGCGGCACACGGCGGCACTTTGCTTTTGGACGAGATTACCGAAACTCCACCGAAGTTTCAGGCCAAGTTGCTTCGCATAATAGAACAACAGGAGTTTGAAAGAGTCGGCGGAAATGAAAATATCAAAGTAGACGTCAGAATAATCAGTACCACCAACAAAAACCTGCTCGATGAAGTCAGAAATGGCCGCTTCCGCCAGGACTTATACTATCGCTTAAGCACTGCCAGGTTAGTTCTCTGCCCCTTAAGAAATCGGCGAGAAGATATGCCTGAGCTTGTGTGGCATTTCGTCAACCTCCACGCTCGTCAAACCCAACGTCGCATTACCAAAATCGACTCCGTGATGATGGATATCTTTTCAAAATACCATTGGCCAGGCAACGTCCGCCAACTACGAAACGTTGTGCTAACATCCCTCATTCTGGGAATAGGCAATACGCTCTCATTAGCTGACGTGTCCTGGCTGTTCGATGAATTACAACCGTTACCTCAGCAAGACCAGAGTCAACTAGATGAACCTCACATTTGCGGCCTGGGCAGTGTACCTCTTGAGCAGCTTGAACGAAGGGCCATTCTTGAAACACTACAACAAACAGATGGCAACCGGACAAAAGCTGCAAAGGCTCTGGGCATTAGCGATCGCACGCTCCGGGATAAGATACGTCGATATCAGCAACAGAATGTTATACAGCCAGCGTAATAACTAAAAGGTCAACAGAAAATAAAATCAAGCAGAGAGTAAAAAAATGGCAGACGAAAACGAATTGGAAAACCAGCAGGACACACAAGAACAAGAAGAAGAAAAAAAACAGCAGAATCCAAAGATACCTTTGGCCAGACTCCTACCATGGATAATAATGGCACTTGCGTTGGTCATATGCGCCAGCATCGGCTTTGGTCTGGGTCGTGTCTTTGCCGGCCGGCGAAATGTCCCATCAACCGAATTCCCACAGCAGCAAGAAGCTGACCAAACACAAATGCTTAAAGCTGACGGCTCAGAAACAAGTCCACAAAATACCTGGTATTATGACTTAGAGCCCGTGGTCGCGAACCTTAATGAGCCGGACGTTACAAGGTATATCAGAATTTCTCTTACGTTGCAAATCAGTAATGAACTGGACACCAAGAAAACTATCGCTTTTCTTGAACAAAAGGCTCCGCTTTTAAAAGACTGGCTGACGATCTACCTTGCAAGCCAAACCCTGGAGGATATTCGCGGCGAGGGAAACCTGAGGCGTATTCAATCACAAATGCTCGATGCTTTTAATGAGAAGCTTTTCCCCGATGCTAAACCCCAGATCAAAAATGTTCTTTTCAAGGAATTCGCCGTACAATGAGTACTCAACTTTCGGATAACCTCAGCAGAGACAAGATCGGCCAGCTTCTCAGCGTTGTCGGCTCAAAGCCCGCGCAAGACACAGTGGAAGTCCAAGCCACGGATTTTGACTGGCACCGGCCCCGCTGTTTCACAGACGATCAGCTTGAAACACTCAACAACCTCACTAAGCAAATAGCCGATGCGATCGCCGATAAATTCAATTATTTCTTTCAGGGTAATTTCGATGTCACGATATCATCAACGAGACTGTACTTTGCCGGTGAACTTACAGGCGAGCTTCTCGCTGGCGCAAAAAATAGCTACTATCTGGCCTTTGGTCCCGACCAGGAGCACATGTGTGGATTTCTTGGTATACCACAACAGACTACAACCTCCTGGCTCACACTGTTGCTCGGTGATTCCTCATCCGAGAAAGATTCTACCAATGGATTGTCACAACTGGAGGAATCACTCCTATTGGATCTCGCCATTGCCGTCATCAAAGCCATTGCCAACACAATGAAAGGCTCTCAAAATCTTCAACCCGCTAAAACACTCGCTAAAGCTCAACTACCCATAGAACTACAAGGCATAGAAGAGATCTGCAAGATCGATTTAATTTTCAAAAAAGCTGATAACGAAAGCAGTTCCGAAGCGTATTTCATAGTCCCGTGCAGTCTTTTATCACCAATTGTCGGCAAAAAATCACGAGCAGGTAGTAACCTCTCAGCCGCAGATACCTCAAAGGCAATACTCGCACATCTCCAGCAGGTACCAGTATCGGTGACTGTCAGGCTGGCCCGTACGATGGTTTCCTTCGAAGAGATTATGAGTCTTCGCCCATGTGACATACTCTTACTTAACAAACACATCGAAGAGCCAATTGAATTGATTGTCGAAGACCAAACGATATTTCGAGGCAGGCCTGCACAGTGCGCAGGTAAAAAAGCAGTGGTGATAACAGAAAGTCTGAAACACAACACAAACAATCCTAAAACACAGCAGATACCTCAAGTTAAAACACAGAATGTAAACGAGCCGGCAGAAACTCTGACAACTAAAAAGGAATTGGAATATGTCAAAAGCAGCTAAGGCCACCGCAGAAAAGGCAAAGAACGAGCAAAACGTACAAGATGCTGCTCCAGAGGCGGATTCTAAAAAGCAGGTGCAGTCCGCTGAACTGCCCGAGGCGGTTGAGCAAGATTCGGCGGGTTCAACCGGCAAATTTGACATCTTACTTGATATGGATGTTCCAGTAACGGTCGTTCTCGGACAGGCCGATGTACCGGTTCGACGACTGCTACAGTTTGGGCCAGGTTCGGTACTGCAGCTCGACAGGTCTACTGACTCACCGGTGGATTTGTATCTCAAGGACGCCAAATTTGCTGAAGCGGATGTTGTAGTTGTGGATGGTCGCTTTGCCGTCAGAATAAAACAGATTATTGGCACCGACACAGACTCCGACACAGCGGAGCAATAACCTGCTCAGAATAAGGAATTGTAAACAGAAGGACCCAGAATGGCCAAAGCGGAAAAAACAAACTCGTCAGGTACCTTTAGCCGTACTGCGTCTGTACAACCAGACGACGACATGATCAACACACCGCTTGCTTCCCACAGCAACACCATCCTGGCTTTTGGTCTTGTGGCAATTCTTACTACTCTTATAGTTCCTCTACCAACACCGATACTCGATATGCTGCTGGCGTGTAGTATGTCATTGGCTATTGCTGTCTTGATAATTACTCTGGCCTCCAAAGAGGCCCTGGAGCTTTCTGCTTTTCCTTCACTTCTGCTGTTCGTGACACTATTTCGCCTTTCTCTTAATGTAGCTTCTACAAGGTTAATACTACTGCAGGCCGATGCCGGCAAGATTATACAGACATTCGGCGGCTTTGTAGCTGGCGGCAGCTTCATGGTTGGTCTGGTCATTTTTCTGATCCTCATTGTTATACAATTCGTAGTAATCACAAAAGGGGCCGAGAGAATAAGTGAAGTTGCCGCCCGTTTTACTCTTGATGCCATGCCCGGCAAACAGATGGCAATCGACGCAGACCTCAACGCCGGTATCATCACCGAGACAGAGGCAAACAAACGCAGAACAAAAATTGTCAAAGAAAGTGAATTCTATGGCGCAATGGATGGTGCCAGCAAGTTTATCCGGGGCGACGCAAAAGCTGGTCTAATAATCACTGCTGTCAACATAATCGGCGGCATAGCAATGGGTTATTCCCACGGCATGACAATCGCTAACGCCATAAAAACTTATTCCGTCCTTTCTATCGGTGATGGTCTGGTCAGTCAGATACCATCCGTAATAATCTCTGTAAGCTCCGGGTTTCTCGTGACCAAAATCTCTTCAAGCCGTAGTGTTGGCCAGGACCTTTCCAGACAATTCCTCAAAGCAAGTCAGCCGATAACAACAGCAGCACTAATCATCGCAGCAATGGCACTGGTACCCGGCCTGCCCAAGACACAATTCCTATTGTTAGCAGCCGGCACGGCCTTGATGGGACGAATGGTGGCTAAAACCGAAAAACAGCACCAAAAACCTCCAACTCCCTCACGACTAAAGACCGAAAAAGAACCTGTCGAACAGCTCCTGGACGTAGACAGAGTCTCGGTACACGTTGGAGTCAGACTGATTAGCATGGTTGATCCCCGCAAGAACAGCACCATCTTCGAACGCATCGGGGCACTGCGCAGGGGATTCGCCCAGCAACTTGGAATCGTGATCCCATTGGTCAGGTTACGGGACGACATCAGCCTCGAACCCAACAGTTATGAGATTAGGCTTTCAGAGATACCTGTAGCCAAGGGACGATTGGAACCGGAAATGTATCTTGCTATGGATCCCGGGACCGTCCAGAACAAAGTCCAGGGAATAGAGACAACTGAACCAGTCTATGGGCTGCCCGCTCTGTGGATTACATCGGCCAATAAGGAAAAGGCTGAGCTGAACGGATATACAGTGATAGACGCCGAGTCTGTTTTTATCACACATCTGTCAGAAACGCTCAAGAAACATGCTGAAGAATTACTGACGCGAGAAGATGTACAGCTACTTGTGGATCGACTTCGCAAAAACCAACCTTCATTGGTTGGGGAAGTTGCCGGTACCGATAGCCAGGTTTCCATCGGATTGCTCCAGAGAGTTCTTAAAAACCTTCTTAAAGATGGAATACCGATCCGAGAATTGACAGTAATACTCGAATCCTTGGCTGAGAATGCACCAAAAACTAAAAATGCCACTACCCTTACCGAAGTTGTTCGAAAATCATTAAATAGAACTATCACCGAGCAGTATAAGGACGAGACAGGCAAAATCTCAGCCATAACACTGGAGCCTGCCTTTGAACATCAGATCGCGTCCACTCTAAGACAGGAAGCCGGCGAAATAACTTTGGCCTTACCCGCTGAGGTCGCGATGGAAACCAGCAAAAGGATTGCCCAGTCGTGGAAAGCAGCAATGGATAAAGGTATCGATAAGGTAGTCCTGCTTTGCGACTCGAGACTACGCGCGCCTCTGGCCGCAATGTTAGTGAGAACAATATCTTTGTTATCTGTAATAGCATATGACGAAATTGTATTGGGAACTGAAGTGGAACCTGTTGATATCATCACCATCCAACAAACCGAGCCGATAACTTCCAAAAAGCAGCAACAACCTGGCCCGGTTTTAACAGCAGGCTAAGCTTCATTATGACGACGTGTACTCTTGCCTGGTCGGCATATCAACCACCAGACATGAGTCAAGAGTATGGAATCCAAATATGCCTTTACATGCCAGGTGGATTGGAATCAGCATTTCTGTGATATGCTTTTTCTGCTTGAGCTTTGTTAGCTGGTTCAGTGGTTTTTCACCTTTTACATGCTGCAAAAGGGCTGTGACTGGTGCCTTGGTTGCTTACTTCGCCGCCAGTTTAGCTGTCAAAGCAATAAATGCGATCCTGACCAACGCCATGATCATGAGCGTGATAGATAAGCAAAAGGAAAAGACCCGTGGCGGTAAAAACTGAAAATACGCTTGAATGTTCCGATAGCTTAACGCCCCATGAAATAATCGGTGAGGACAGCCGGGAGCATCTAAGAACAGTCGCACTACGTACGTACTCGGGGCAAAAAAAACAACGGCTTGATGATGAGCAGATAACCCAGCTTCTACCCATGGTCCACAAGATAGCTCATCGAGTAGTAACATATCTAAAACCTCCCCTATCGTTTGAAGACCTGATCTCAGCAGGTACGATTGGACTGCTCAAAGCAGCACGCGATTTTGATTCCTCCCGCCAAGCTGCGTTCAAAACGTACGCTTATATTAGAATAAAGGGAGCCATTCTCGACGAACTAAGAAGTCTGTCTTTGTTACCTGTGAATTTCAACAAACAAGTCCTGAAGGCTCTCGAGTTAAGTCGCCAAATCTCCGAGCAGACAGGTACTGTACCGACGACTGATGAGTTGGCTGAGAAACTTGGTATAAGCGTGGATAAGGTTTACGAACTATTTGAGACCGCCCGCGCCCAGCATTTTGTTTCGATTGACGGCTTCGGACAAGACCGTCCCGCACTGAGCGAGTTCTTAGCATCGACCGACCCAGCCCGTCCTGACAGTCGACTTGAACGAACCGAACTCATAGACAAGCTAACCAAAGCAATACAACAATTAGATCAGAAACGTCGGCAAATAATACTACTGTATTATCACCAACATCTGACAATGAAACAAATCGCTGACATCATGAATATTACCGAATCACGTGTAAGTCAGTTGCATGCAAGTGCTATATTTAACCTGTCAATAAAGTTGAGGAAGTGGAAAGATGGCTGATATTGATCACAATATGATAAAACCCGTAGAAAGTCTGCATAACATTACAGGCCTGACTGCCATCAAAAACCGCGAGGAAAGAAAAAGACGACAAAACACGGGTGATCAGCAACAGCAAGAAACCGAAGAACCGTTGAAAGAATCGCCGGAACAACAAAGTCCCGACTCGAATACTACCGACGACAACGACGACCAACAATCAATTGATTACTGTGCCTGATATAATATTTGCCTTGGGGTAAAAATATTAAAAGGTTAGAATGAAATATGCATAGAAAAATGAAACATGTTCTAAAAAGCGATGAAGTCGAACTGCAAGGCAGCTGCCGACTAAACACGGGCCAGAAAAAACCGAGTCTTTCAAAAGATGTACATCCTACTCAGGCAATGCAACAAGTACGGATTGTTGAAAGCCACCCAGAATTCACAATCATAGAAGTGACCTGCTGCTGCGGCGAGAAAACATTCTTAAAGTGTGAATATGCAGGTAACGAGATATCCAACGAGGCTTCAACATCCGTTCCTCAGTAAAGACCGAAATAGAAACTACTGATGCACTAACCATGCTCAGTAAACTTTAGAACAAGATAATGAAATACGGGTTATTAAACGGAGATAATCGTAATGAAAACTAACACAAATATTCTATCTTTACTCACCTTAGCACTGCTGATGGTCGTATTCACCGGCTGCTCACCCTCTCAACGAAAGAAAGATATCACGTCCACATCCGGATCGGTCGGTCGGCAAACAGACGAGTCAATCGTGGATAGATTCCAGGAACCAGGCACCCGTAGTCGAACCGCTGTGGAATCTGCCATAGAATTGTCGCAAAGATACGCTCAACTCTCCGAACTGGCTGCTGCTCTTCGCGAAGAGAACAAAGAACTTATCAATGAAAATAATAAGTTCAGAGAACAGATTACTTTACTTCAGGCTAAACTAAACCAGACTCAAAAAGAGTTGAAAGAGGCAAATGACCTGCTTATTGAAATGCTAACGGAACTCAACAACTGGAAAACCAATATCCTGGGCTTCCGTAATGAGATGCGTGAAGCACAAAAGGCTCAGATTGAGGCTCTGCTGAAAGTACTCGATATCCTTGGCGGAGAAATTGACACAGAGTTATCATTGACCGACGTCCCGCAAGAACAAACAACTGAATCTTTAAAAGAATCAACTTCAGTTACCGGTGAACCAAATGAATAGCTTAACAAAGGCAGGATCGCACTATTTGTCTATACTCCATAGGAGCAAGAGACGAAAAAAGGTTATTAGCAGTGCACTGGGCATTTATGTAACATCACTTCTTCTGCTCTTTCCACAGCTCAGCTGTCGGTCTTATCGACCTTTTGAGCGCAGGCCTACCTCATATTATGTAAGCCCAAACAAGGATTTGTTGTCTGTCGGCAGGGTCGCTTTCGTTGAACTGGACAATAACTCCGACTATCCGAGCATCTCCGCTGACATAACGGAGGCCCTTTTCATGGCACTACAAAAGAGACAGCTTTTTGGCTTAACCGTAATCAGCCAGGATAATCCCACATGGCGTAGCGTTCAATTGGCTCCAGACATAGGATACCGAGCACAAAATAACACAATCACCGGCCCTCCTACTAACACTTTTGAGGAGCTACTTGCCGTCCGTAAGGCACTGAAATGTAACGCCATATTGACGGGAACTGTCACCGAATATCACCCCTATCCCCATATGGTTATTGGTCTGCGTCTAAAACTGCTCGACCTTAGGGACGGCCAGCTTCTGTGGGCCCTTGAACAGGTCTGGGACACTGCCGACAAAAAGTTAGAGCATCAAATAAAAAGATATTTTGAATCCGAGATGCGTTCAGGTTTCGCTCCTATGCGCGAACAGTTAGTCGTTGTTAGCTCGCTGAACTTCGTTAAATTCGTTGCCCATGAGGTTGCAGCGACTCTAAAGTCCAAGTAATTGTACAGATTAACGGTAAAGCGAAGAAAACATTAACTTAAGGAACGAAAACTTAGAAAAACCTAAAGTTTTGCCGAGAATTTACGAAAAGCCATAAAGGATAGGTATCTTTAAAGGATTGGCACATCATGATAGATAATATAAATAACGACCAGGCCAAAGAAATCTTGGCACGATCATCCCTAAGACAGCCCTACAACTCTCAGGCGCCGTTAAGTGGTGGACCTGATGCCTCGCTTCAAATCGAATATGATGTCCTAATTAAGAACGCAATAAAAATCCCACAGGACGACACCGAGGCTATCCATAATGCAAAAGAGCTTCTTCTATCCGGCAGACTTAATAGTATAGCAATTATTCAAGCTACCGCAGGGAACATAGCTGATTACGGTATATGAAGATCGCTGGTCAAAGAGAACATGGTAGTAGGGCCGATTGTACACGATCCATAAGATGATCGGTGTTAACACCTGATTGTCTTGGTGGAATTATCATGTATGTCCGGCGAGGCTCCAGTGATTACACAGAACATGAAACTCGGCATTGATGCTTTGGTGGACCGAAAATTCAAGAAGCTGTGGAGGTATTATCTTCTGCAGTGCGTTCTGGCTACTATTGTATTTGCGGTTCTCGTTCTGATTCTCGGAAAGGAAAAGGTCGTCCTGATTAGTGCAATGGGCGCTACCTGCTTTATTGTATTTGCGCTGCCGACGACTACTTCAGCACAAACAAGAAACGTTATTGGTGGCCATCTTGTTGGTCTTATATGCGGAGCTATATTCTACTTTATCGGTCTGCCTCAAATCATCACATATCCTTCCACAGTTGGGCTGGCCATATTCGTTATGGTTGTACTTGATGTCGAACATCCCCCCGCTGCCGGTACAGCTTTAGCCGTTGTGGCAAATGAGGTTTCTTATGATGCTTTTATTACCATAATGATAAGTGCTGTTGTACTGTCCCAATGTCGCTATTATCTCAGGAGTATATTGAAGGACTTACTATAAGCTATACCGCACAACAGCAAAACTCAGTACCGGCACCTTGTCAGACTATAGTCTCAAACATAACAATCAAGACTCAGTCCTGCAAGTTTCCGGCTGATATGTATCTTTGATATGTCAAACCGGTTTGGAAAGTCACAAAAATCACTTCTTTGTCTACGGCGCACATCAACAACGACAACATCGTCAACACTGAAGGATTCGTCTTCAGCCCAATATAAAGACTCAAGCAAGTTCTCATCAGAGAGGAAAGTATATCTGGTTACTTCTAATAATGAATTTTTATTCATCCTGCTTCAACCCCCAGTTGTCATCATTGTATCAGGTCGGAGCATTAAAATCAAGCAAAATCCTTTCATCATGATCCGGAAACACCCTTACATTTACTACAAGAGATGATATTGTCTTTTGTATAGCAATATTATAGGTCAATAAGAAGATTTGTTCTGGAATCGGCTGGTATCAGAAAATAAAATGTTATCAGCACGATCCTATTCTAAACATATTCGGGCTGTATACGAGTCCTACAGCGCACGGGCCATACGGATGAAGATCATTGTGAAGTGTCCAAAATGTGGCAATAGATGGATTCTGGATAGCAACGCCGCGGACAGAAGAATCAGATGCCGAAAGTGTAACCGATTATTCAAAGTCCCTCAGCTTGATGAGCTGCCAAAGGCAGTCAAGGTTCTAAATAGTGCAAAAGGTCCCATCTATGTGGACCAGGAAGGTCATACCTACGGCTGACTTTCCGCTGAAGAATCTCCGGGAAGCATCTCGTCAGGCGATTTGAGCGGAAGGTTCTGCCAAGTGGGCTCAGTCGGCTCGTCTACGCCTAAAGCCTTTTCGACTCTGGCCATCCTGCTACAAAGTTCTTTTAATTTCTGTTCGATTCGGTCCAGCTTCTTGTCAATATCCTGAATATCATTTCCAAGCCCGAACAGACTCCTTTCGGTCAGGTTCATGTATCGTTCCATCAGGCGCTCGTAAGCATCAATCGCCCGAGCGGCATCGGTCTTGTATTCAGGTGCCGTTATTTCAGGTTCAATCCTGTAAGTTTTCTCTCCTCCATGGATCGATGATGAGAACCACACCACGAACACGCACGCTATTAACAACCCGCCGATAGCTACAAGATTTCTATTCGTTTTCATTTCCATATCTCCCTTTTGAATATATCTGATACTCGAAACTCCCATTATTTATCGACAGATAATGGATGGACTATTACAGATTCGCAGAAAAAGCTGGAACTGCAAAGGATAAGAAAATTGTGATCGCCTCCGTGGTCTTCACAAAAATCCGGCTCTACTACCTTATTCGGTCTCAGGTACAATGGGCTCCCACCGCACCTTAGCAGAACCCAGTAATGTGCCAGTGGCATACGCAAGGTCAACGAGTGATATTTGATACTCTGCCAGTGCTTGTATCTCAGCACTTTGAGCATCGGCAAAACTGGCTTGTGCTTCAAGCACATCCGTAGACGTCACCAGTCCTAACTCGAATTGCCGCTTCTCCGCCTCGTATAACCTGCCATTAAGTATCGCTGTCTGTCTGCTCGCCAAAATCCTTTGCCAGTTCGCCTCGACCTGGTCGATTGCATTAAGCACCTCGAGTTCGATAAGTGCCTTCTGATTATCTTTATTCGCCAGTCTTTGCATCCGCTGATAAAAGGCTTGCTGAAGCCGACTATCCGCGCCTTGGTTTCCAAGCGGCACAAGAAGTTGCAGTCCGAACCGATGGCCCTCAAATGTACTGTCCCATAGCAGATCGTATGAATCCTGTCGGCTCGCACCCAGTCCGCTCACATTGTAGGTGTAATCCAGCGTCACTAACGGCAGCGCCTGATTGCGAAGATAATCAATATTGGCAATATCCTGAGCAAGCTGCAGCTCCAGCTCAAGCATCTCCTGTCTATTATCCACTGCCGCTGTGACAAGCTGTTTTTTACCCAATTCATAGCGCACCGGATCCGGCTGTGTCAGAGGTACGAGCACCGTTGCACTTTGCATATCCACCCCCGCCATGTTGATGACGTGTTTTAATTCACGCTGTCTATCTCGTAGATTATTTTCAGCCACGATTATCGCCTCAAGCTGTCGTGCCACACCCGCTTCTGCCCGCAGAACCTCAACGGGAGCCCGTTCGCCAAGCTCTACGAAACGCTTTGCCTGCTCAAGCTGCGCCTGCGCCAGCTCATATTGCTGCTGGCGCACCTCCAACTCACGCCTTGCCGCGTAAAACCGCCAGTACACTCTATCCATCGCCGCAATTACTCGTATTACCTCCAACTTCGTTCTTGCGTCGGTTATCTGCCGCTCAGACTGTGCCAAATAGATCGAGTACATGTTCGCTCGCCTGCCGGCATTACGCAACAAAGGTTGACTGATAGAAAGCGATGCCGTCGATCCATAATATGGATTAAACAGCGTACCTTCAGCGTCGGTCTTGGTTCTCGTATCGCCAATATCGAAGGTCAAAGTTCCTCCCGTTCGCAGAGGCATCTCAACTCCGACATCGGCTCGCGTTGTGTCCATGCGAGAACCGGCGATCTGATCATAAAACCCCACTGATGGAGAATTCACCTTATTGTAAGAGACATTCGTAAAAAACGACGACTCAAACTTTGCCTCTTCTTCACTGACTTTCTCGGCAGCAATCGCAGGATTGATTAGCTGCGCCTTTAGCTCAAGATTATTCTCAAGCGCCATGGCTCGATACTGCTCTAAAGTAAGCTCGATCTCTGAAGGCGGCGTCTCTTTTACTTCTGACGGTTCTTCCATTTCAACCTTTGCCTTTTTTAGTTCAAGTAGTTCTATCGTCTGCAACTTTTCGGGCGCAATTTGAACCGCACCCAAGTCACCATAACCTGAAAACAAGGGGCATCCTGCTATAAAGAACAGTCCACACACACTCAAAATTATCAAATACCATTTCACAATAACTTGCCTACTCATGTCTAAGTGCCTCAATCGGATCAAGTCTTGCGGCCTTGATTGCAGGGAACATCCCAAAAAAGATGCCGACTGAACCTGCAAAGCCAAATGAAAGACCTATTGCCCAGGAGGGAATATACGCCATCCCCATCTCGACTTTCGGTATATTCGCTATCGCCATTGTCAGAAGCTGTCCAAATCCAATCCCAACCAGCCCACCAAAAAAACACAGCACCAGCGACTCAATTAAAAATTGTGTCAATATCGCTGATTTCCTCGCTCCCACTGCCTTACGCAGCCCAATTTCTCTGGTTCTTTCTGAGACTGATACAAGCATGATATTCATGATACCCACGCCACCTACGAGCAAAGACACGCCGACAATTCCTCCCGCAACGAGCGTCACTACCATGGCGATCTTGTTAAATGTCTCGAGCGCACTTTTAAGCGATTCGACTCTAAATGTGTCAGGTTCACCTGGTATTACGTTTCGTGTTCTGCGCAGGAAGAACCTTATCTCCGCCTCCGCCTCTTCCGTGACTTCCGCAGATTGACTGGAAGCAAAAACCCACATCCAAGGCTCCCCAAGTTTATAAAGTGTCTTAAATGGAATAAAAATATCATACGATTCCTCGCTGCTTTCGCCGAATCCCATCTCAGGTCGGCGCTCAATCACTCCAACAATGCGAAATGAATGATACCCGATTCGAATTATCTGTCCGATACAGTCCTTATCCAGATGTAGTTTGTTTTGCAGCTTTGGATCAACTAAACATACCTGACGAACCTGCATATCATCGATGACAGAGAAAGTGCGACCGAGTGCCACAGGCCGATTCTCAATCTTGTGGTACTCCGGCTCAATTCCGGAAATCTGAACATTGTCTACTGACTGCTCCCCTGCTCGAACTGTGTGTCTGCCGATCGAGCCATTCCTGCTGAATCTCGCCACCGAGGGACAATGCTCAAGCATCCTATCAAACTGCTCCGGCAAAAACCGTATCTGCCACCAGGACGAGTGTCTGAGTGGGCCGGTATCCGGCCGCCGTGGAGAAACGAATATTGTATTAGTGCCAAACGTTTCTACCTGTGTCAGAATCTTTGCCTTCAAGCCTGTCAGAGCAGCAATCACCGCTGTCACCGAGGCGACGCCGATTACAATTCCAATTGTGGTTAAGATTGACCTGGTTTTGTTTGCCCATATCTGTCCCAGAGCAAGATAAATGCTCTGATAAAAGAGACGCAAAAAGGCCAGTGGTAACTGTAAAAGGATTTTCATATAGCTATTTCCAACCTACATCAGGGAAACTCGCCCTACCAGCCTGATCTTGCTCACGCGGCAAGTCACTGCTTATTTTCCCATCCATCATGCGGATGATCCTCTTGGCGTGACAGGCCACGGATTCTTCATGTGTCACTAAGATGATTGTTTGGCCCTCACGATGAAGCTGGTCACACAATTCAAGAATCCCTTCGCTGGTTTTACTGTCCAGATTGCCCGTGGGCTCATCAGCCAACAGGATACTCGGATTGCACACAAGCGCACGCGCTACTGCCACGCGTTGTTTCTCGCCACCGGATAGTTGGTTCGGCTTGTGTTTTATCCTATCCCCAAGCCCCACCTTCTCGAGCATCCGCTTGGCTCGCTTATGTCTCGACCACCACCCATCGCGAGAATAAATCAAAGGCATCTCAACGTTATTCAACGCGCTGTGTTGTCCAAGCAACTCGAACGATTGGAACACAAATCCTATTCGTTCGTTTCTGACACGTGCCAATGCTGCGTCACTCATGCCGGTTGTGTCCTCACCATCCAGTTCATACCGGCCTGAGGTAGCCCTATCGAGGCAGCCAAGGACATTCATTAACGTACTCTTGCCCGAGCCGGATGGTCCCATCACAGCGACATATTCATTCTCACGCAACTCAAGGTCCACACCATCCAGCGCGTGTATGCGTTCGACGCCCACTTTGTAAATGCGCTTAACAGTCTCAAGGTAAATTATCAGCTTATCAGACATTGTTGATGTCATTCACTTCCTGAGTCTCGGATTTGGCCTCATCAGCCTTGTCCTTCTTCGCCTCGCGTTCGTCGAGCACCTTCTGATCATGCTTCAGTTTCTCTAACACCTTGTAAGGCCCAACGATAATTTTGTCCTCTTCCTTGATCCCCGATTTGATGATCGTGTGCGTTAGATCACTCTGCCCAATCTTAACAGGCGTTACTATCGCCTTCCCGTCAATGCAGTGGTAAACCACCGTTGCATACGTTTTTGTAGCATCTACCTCGGGATTGTTCTCTCGAATCTCCAAAGGCAGACCATCGACTTCTGTAGCCATCACTGCCTGACTCGGCAGCTTGAGAACGTCTGTGTGTTTGCGGGTCTCAATATCCACGTGCGCCGTCAATCCCGAATGCAATCTTTCCTCTGTGTTCTCAATTAAAATCTCGGTCTTAAAGTATTTCGTCTGCGTGCGCGACATATCGTGCGACAGCGCTATAGAATGCACCATTCCTGCAAATTCGCGGTCCGGATAGGCGTCGATATGTACTGTTGCTTTTTGCCCCACCTTTAGTTTGCCCACATCTGCCTCATCAACCTGCGCCACAACCAGCATCTGTGACAAATCCCCCACCTCCATAATTACAGTACCCGGATTGTTCATCGTTCCGGTCATGACCATCTCGCCCACCTCCGCATTTATCCGCGTAATAACACCGTCGATGGGTGATCTTATGGTCGTGTAACTAAGAGCCTCTTCTGCCTGATCTATCCTTGCATCAGCTGCCTCAAGATTATGCTGTAATACCTGCAGGTTCAGTTCTGCTGCATTCAGCGTATGCTTGGATGACTCATACTGCGCCTTTAGCTCATCAACCTTCAGTTTACTCTGATCGAACGTTGCCTGGCTGATATCCTGCGATTCGTGCAATCCTCGCTGGCGCTCGAGGTCTCGCTCAGCTTGTTTGAGAGAAGCCGCAAGACCGACAAGGCTTGCCCTCTGACCCGCAATCTTGGCCTTTTCAACCTCTATCTGCGCCGCTTGAGCAGCTCGACTTGCCTGGGCACTAAGCAACTGACTTTCCAAATCCTTCGAGTCCAGTCGAACCAGCAGCGATGCCGGCACAGGCGGAACCGCATTCGGATTGCCATTTGTCACTCTCTGCCCTTCCTTAAAAGGCAACTCTTCAACTCGCGCAGAGGCCTTTGCGCTTATCTCGACCTTGGCCCTGGGCTCGATCTCTCCCGGAGCACTAACAAACTCGATTAGCTCACCTTGTTGGACCTCCTCGATACGAACTTCCAGAGCCTTATGGGAAGCGCCAGTTTTCTTGCGGACCAATAATCCACCGATAGAAACAACAACCAAAGTGACCACAACCGAAATGACGACAACACGTAGCTTCTTCACACTAAAACCTTTCTTAGTCAGAGAACAACACTCTAATAATAAACACGGATTATTCATTATACATATATGCGCGATGTTCCACAACCACTTACACACTCCCTGAAGTGATAATGCCGCGTACCTACATATCACCTTCAGAGACAGGTGCAGAGTTACAGCCTTTGCCAGCCCAGCGTGGACAGAGCTAAGTCATGACCAAGCTCAGCAAAAACATATTCATTTGCCATTTTTGCCACGGATAACGCTCTATAAGTTTCAAGATTTCTTACAGGACCTTATTATATGGAGTGTAAATGACCTGGTGACAAAGACCAGAGAGGCACCGAAACCGTTGTCAAGTTGATTGACTCTTCGTGCTATAGCCGGTTTGTTTACTTGCAGGTCCGCGTTTGTGAGCCATCCAGGGACATGTTTCTCGCTGCGGGCACTTGGCACAGCCGTGCCTGGTTGAAAACAACGGCAAAATTACAAAACCATCAACTGCGAATACGCCGATTAGAATAACAAGCAGCCACGAAAACTCACTTATCAAAACAGGCACCGCAACCAAAATGGGAATGAACCACAATGGCACAATTACAGGAATGTGCTTTTTGAACTTCTCGCTAAAGCAGTCAATACCCTTATACTCTCGCAGATATGCTGCGATTTTCCCATAGCCACAGGGACATGACCTCTTCCCCCAGTACCTGCAATAGGGACATATAAAAAGTATTATCCAAAGTGTCCCCATAACACCGTAAACGAGATAGACGATGGCACTGATCCAACTTAGTACCGCTGGGCTAAGAGCTGTGAGCAGAACGACCGCCCCCAACAGAATCATTCCCACGTATGGGATATTGTTGGCCAGTGTCTGAAAATATGAATACTGACGAAGTGGCTGCTCGGCAACTGAACCACTGTTTTTATCATCAGTTTTCTGCTGCATTTATCCTCGCTAACTCGTTCGGGTGAAAATCGCCATTGGCGGTGCTAATAATCTCTGAAGTTTTTCATCCAAACCGGCCAGGTGGGCATTTCAGCATTAACATCCCATTCGCGATGCCATTTGAGCTTCCACAATTCTTTAAGCCCTACATCGCGAGCGCCGAAATCCGCAAACAGGCCGTTTATAGTTCCATTATGCCGATCAATACAGATACCCTGCATATTAACTCCAAAAGGAGTCACCTCGAAGTATCCATCAACCATAGGCGGCTGATCCGACTGTTCGGGTACTGCTCCAATATATATGCAATCAAAAAAAATAGGTATATCGGTGGCTTGAGCGACATGTGGAGTAGTCCAGTTCCTGCTCAAATCGCGTCCCCACGGGTCCACTACGCCGATTGTTGGATTAGAGGCATGGCCGTTCATACCGTAACTGCCACTAACTCCAACCAAGCCGAACATTTCATAAGTCTCATCGAACTGACCCCACGCTAATAATTTGCTCCCGAAAGGTGCCGCTTCACTACCAGCCTCGGTAGCGGCCTTTCTGGCCATCGGGCACAGCCGTAGTTCTGGATCTGAATAATAGGGCTCCAGAAACATCGTCCACATCTTGCCTGTGCTTCCGGTCGCGAAGTATCCGTCGTTATCGTTGGTGTACATCATAAAGACTTTACCCCACTGGTTCAGATTCGACCGACACGCCACATCCCGCGCCTGCAGCCGAACCATCGCCATTGACGGCAGCAATATCGCCATCAAAAGACCAATAATGGCGATAACCACTAAAAGTTCTATGAGGGTAAAAGCCCTGATTTTTTCCATTACATCACCACCAATTATCTTTCCGTAATATCGTAGCAGAACAGCACGTCGGCGTGCCTGATATAGAGTTTGCCATCAACAATAACGGGATGTGGCCAACCGGGGCCATCCATTCCGTCTCGCTTGGGCAGCTTGAACTGTCCTTTGAGTTTGTACTGCTCGGGATTTGCTTCGATTAACACCATCGTGTCATCCGTCAGCTTGTAGTCACGGTCTGCCTCGCCAAGGACACTAATACCTTCACCCGTCATAGCAGTATCCAAATTGCTTACA
>CAZFLY010000004.1:0-67880 GCA_964519995.1 uncultured Pirellulales bacterium
TCTGTTGCACTTCCTGGGCCCGGCAATAAACGGCGACATCAAAATTTTGGTAACTTTCTGCCGAATCACAGGGAAAAGATGCGATCATGAAGCCCAAAAACGCCCACACGCTTTTTCTAATATGCTTAGGCATAATCACTATCTTTTATACTAATGAATACTTTT
The DNA here is from genome assembly GCA_964519995.1 of uncultured Pirellulales bacterium. Lineage (GTDB taxonomy): Bacteria > Planctomycetota > Phycisphaerae > Sedimentisphaerales > Anaerobacaceae > CAZFLY01. Next base: position 166 of record CAZFLY010000004.1, read on the forward strand.
GTAAGTGATCGAAATAATATATAATAAATATTTGAACTGCAATAGAAATCGCCAGATACTCTCCAATTGACTGTGGTACAGGTTTCAATGAGCAATACACAGGAAGCTTAAGCGTGATTTTGGGTGGACATGTGGTGTCTGATGGAATATGCTCTTGCCGAGCATACAAATGAAAAAAACCAGACCTTATGGCTTTTGACACGTCGCTCGTGGCACACGTCAAATATGCCGCCAGGAGTAAGAATTTAAATTTGCAGTATCATATGAGGTAATTGACATTTATTCTTAAAAATCGATGATTAGGAGGTTCCAAAAATGTCGAAGGTATTGACATACATTTTTGACCCAATACTTGCGATAGGGCTGTTGAGTGGCTGCTCTAATCTGGTGCCCCGAGCGGCAACATCTTGTGGCAAGTCTGTACCCGCTTATACAGCCGATTGGGAATCGCTGAAGAAGCATAATCCTGCACCTGAATGGTTTCGTGATGCTAAATTCGGAATATACTTCCACTGGGGGGTCTATTCTGTACCGGCATTTGCCAACGAATGGTACCCGCGTAACATGTATCGCAAAAACAGTCGGGAGTACCAACATCATCTACAGAAATATGGTGACCCGATGGAGTTCGGCTACCATGATTTTGTGCCGATGTTCAAAGCTGAGAAGTTCGATGCCAATGAGTGGGCCGATCTGTTTGTTAAAGCTGGCGTGCGCTTTGCTGGACCTGTTGCGGAACACCACGATGGTTTTGCCATGTGGGACAGCGACCTCACTCCGTGGAACGCCAAGGATATGGGGCCGAAGCGCGATATTACCGGTGAGCTTGCAGAGGCTATCCGCAAACGCGGCATGCGCTTTATGACAACCTTCCACCACGCACGCAATAACCTGTGGGAACGCCGAAACCCTGATGGACCCTGGAATGGGCACTACTCGTTCGTCAAAACGAATTTCCCTTCCCTGCTTGAAGATCCGAACAATGCAATCCTTTACGGCTATATGCCGCGTGAACAGTTCCTTCAAATGTGGAAAGGCAAACTTATCGAAGTGGTCGACAAGTACCAGCCGGACTTAATGTGGTTTGACTCCTGGCTGGACGAAATTCCGGATGAATACAAAGCTGAGTACCTTGCATGCTACTTCAATAAAGCCAATGAGTGGGGTAAAGAGGTCGTTGTCACGTTCAAGCAAAGTGACCTGCCACGCGAGTTGGCCGTGGAAGATTACGAAAAAGGCCGGGCCAATCGGCTCACTGAGTTTGTCTGGCTGACGGATGATACGATCAGCCGAGGTAGTTGGTGTTACACCGAGGACCTGCAAATCAAGAGCGTGCCAGAGGTATTGCACACGCTGATTGATATCGTTAGTAAGAACGGCCAGTTGGTACTCAACATTTCTCCCAAAGCCGATGGTACTATCCCTGAGAACCAGAAGAAGGTGCTACTTGGTATTGGGAAATGGCTCAAGGACTATGGCGAAGCGATTTACGAAACGCGTCCGTTTGTTGATTTTGGCGAGGGACCCACACGGCTGCAGAAGGGTGGACATTTCGTCAGGATGGAAGGAGGCTATACGCCCCAGGACATCCGTTACACCTGCAGGGGCACGACCGTCTATGCGATAGTCCTTGGTTGGCCGGGCGAGAACAAGCAGGTCGTGATGACGATGTTCAGCAAAAGTAACAAGGCCGAGATCATAAAGGTTGAAGACGTTTCAATGCTCGGCACAAATGAGAAAATCAGGTGGGAACGGCAAGACACTGGTCTTGTTGTCACTACACCCACCACGAAAACCAATGACATGGCAATCGTGTTCAAAATAAGCACGTACGACTGATTATGCAGCAATGGCAACCCTTGGCTGGCCGAAGATCGTGATAAATGCAGGGCTTTGGATTGTGGAATACAGCTGCATCGTTAAAAAGTGGATACGGGGATAAATGACTTATTCAATCTCTTCAAGCCAATTTTGGGCAAGCGAGGAAAGTTCGTAGAAATTAATTAGACAATCATCATTCAAATCCAGCATCTTATAATTAACATAATCCGCCTCCAGCCAGATTAAGCAAAATTTATATAGATCATCCACATCTATAATATTGTCATATGTAAGATCTCCATAAAGCCATTCACTCGGCTGGTCATCATTCCTTCTTAAATAAAGCGTATCCTTTACAAAACAACCCATTTCACCTTCACCACATCGAAGCGTCCAATCCCACCAAAACATCGAAGGTTCCCAATCAGAACTGGCAATCCAGGCACTATTGCTGATTTGAAGTCCCTCAATAAAGTCCATCAACGGTTGTCCATAGTCAGTAATTGTGCCTCGAAGCAAATCATACCTGGCAGTTTCACTGAATCCCCATTCTGTCATGAAGACGGGATGAACAGCGGCACAGGTTGTAATATGATTTATATACCACGACGACGAACCACTATTCCAATGACCGGGATAGATGTGAGCGACATAAGCGATATTATTTCCTTCAGCAGGATATGTAGCTGCCGGACCAATAATTTGAGACCAGCTCGGCCCAGCGACAAGGATAAGATTATGAGGCGCATAAGAGCGTATAATATTAATCCAGGTTTGCATATCTTTCTTGACGCTGAGCCAGCGGTTCGTTTCTGAACTCCCGAAATTACCCGGTTCATTGAAAAGTTCAAAAATAACATGGCTGTCATTGGCAAACCTCGGCGCCATATACTCCCAGAACTCGCTTGTCTGTATAACTTTGCCCCAGGTATTATCACCGACATAATGCCAGTCGATGATTGCATAAAGGTCCTTCGATGCACAGTAATCAACGACTGGCCTTAGAAGATTATTGTAGTAATCATCACTACCGGGACAAAACGTGAAGGGACTTGAAAAATCACCCTCGTCGGACGGATAAACCGCAAGCCTAACGACCCTTGGATGCCAGCCTGGAGAAGTTCCCTGAGTATCAGTCTTATCCGTGAGCCTATCGATCATGTTGATTGCACCGCCGTACCACAATTCGGTAGCGCCTAAATCCATCAAATCAACACCCCTTAGGACAACAACATTTCCAGCAGGGTCTTTAATTTTATTACCATCCACACGTAACCAGGGAGTGGCGGCGTAAACCGGCACGATCGAATAGACAAGCACAAGCACAACAGCAATTTTAGATTTGGTTTGAATAATTTCTTTCATAGTTCGTCTTCTTAATTTCCTTCAAGCCAATTCCGGGCCAGTAAGGAAAATTCGTAAAAATCGATTGTACAATCGCCATTCCAATCCAGTCCCACATTATTACAATCCGTTACAAGCCAGGATTCGGAAAATATAATGAGATCATCAAAATTGACTGTACCGTCACTTGTAAAATCGCCGTAGAGCCATTCATCGTTGTTGACAGAGGCCGAAAACGAATTACTTGTGAGACCTTCGCCATCCTGCCAGATCTCAAAGCCAGCTTCCAAAGCGTCCAGATACAATGAGGGCTCTAATAAGCATCGGGCCACCGCGTCATCGATGAAGTCTTTGAAATCGAGGCTTACGCTGCTGGTAGGGCTGTTTATCCGATAAGCGATATAGTCCCAGTTCCAGTCCGCATAAAAAACATCCCAGATTGCGCCGCCAATAGATGCAGTCCCAACCTGCGAACCACCAGGCCTAACGCCGCCGTTCCAGTCAATCCAAATCATCAATTCAGCACCTCCAGAAGGCTCAGCAGCGCCGGCTATACTGAACCAAGCTTCAAAAGCGACGTTCCACCTTTCGCCAGCATCGTTTGTGTCAACGCTCCAAGTAAAGGGAGCACTCTTAACGTCACTTACCAGCATTGGCAAGCCGCTGTCTTGCGTGCAGTGGCCCCAGTGGCAGCCTTTTAAAATGAAGGGATAAGAAGCCACCCCACTTGAATTGTGTGTGGAGAGAGTTACACTAAAGTATGTTGAATCCGTATCCACCTCAATGCACTGCTCGCCTACACCTGAGCCGGAACCCCAGACGTTGTTTAATACACGGTATTCTCCATCTAAAATGTCTATTGTATCCCATCGTTCACAAAACTCAGCAGCTTGCACAGCGTGAAGTGGCATGATTAAGTAAAGAAGCATACATACAATAACAACTTTAACAGACTTAGTTTGAATAATTTCTACATGGTCTCTGGCGTGGAAACGTATATTTGTTTTCGACTTTGTCATTTAATCCTCCTCAAGAACAAGCATTTTTCTGGTATGGCTTAGAAAAATAGGCTCACGACATAAAAGATGTCTGATGGCGGCAATAGTAGGTGCATTTAACTGTTTCTTTTTAATTTTTTACTTTTGCCACACTAAGAGTATATCGCAAATCATTGATTTTTTCAAGGTTTTTTATTTCAGCGGCCGGAACCAGTACCAGAAAAAATGTACCGAGAGGCAATTTAGATTTCCATTCAAACTACGAATCGCCGTTTATGGATATCTCATTGATATGATCAAGCAATTCCAACCTGATTTACATATCGGCTTATGTATGGAGGAATACAAAACATTCAAAGCTTTGAATATGGAAAGTACAATCGCTTGCTGCAATTGTGTGCTCTGACAATCTATATATCTCGCTATGGCACGCGGATCACCTGTATTCTCCTGCGTTTGAGCAGTTCGCCAGTCACTCATTCCCTATCGCATGAGGGACTTCCACTTTTTAGATAGGCCCGGCGGGCGGAATTACTCCCGAACCTCTCTTTCGCCCCCCTCGCCTTGAAGCGGAAAGGACGATTTCAAGTTTTTCTAATCCGCCCTTGGCGGATTGCTCGGCTCTGCCGAGCTTGGCGACAAATTCTTTTATTTCTTCTTAACTAATTCTAATCCTTCCTTAAAAGCAATTTCATTAAGGATTGCTTTAAGAATTTGTGCCTTATTTTTAACATCATTTTGTTTGATTTTATCTGTTTTGATTTTCTGGGTCGCTTTGTCTAATGAACTTGTTAGGCCTGTTAAATCAAGTAAGGTTGCTGCTTTGCAGAAAAAACTCCTCGACCTACCATCGTCAAAATTCTTTATCATTGTTTCCAGTAATTTAATTTGACTTTTCTGCTGTTCTATGAATTTTTTAATTCCATGTTTTTTTATAAAATTCAAATTCGGTATAACTTTTTTACTCGATGGATAAGAAGAAGATTCTTGCAATTGCTGATATTCTTCATTACTTTTGAATTTAGAACATGGAAATTCGGAACATTCAGCACAAACCTCAAGATTCTTTTTTTTGACACAACAAGTTATAAAGGAACAAGATGGGTGCTTATTGAAAAAATTGGGGCCAGCACATCCGGGACATCTTGAATGTCCTACCGTATAATATCTTGGACATAAGCCGCAATCAAGACCACAGCAACCTATGGTTGGATAAGTTTTTTTAGGTATATTCATTTTCATAACAAATGGTATCCTACATTAAAAATCCGTAAATGAATTTAATCAATAAAAAATCGAAAAGACCGCTTCTGGCCAAACAAAAAGGTGATGCTTTTATCAAAAATGTCGTTTCGCCAATATCTTTCCCGAGCCGGATTTCAAGAAATAAATTTCATAATCGTTTTTTAGCAAATGCCCGGCCCGAAGATGTCTTTAAGTATTTCTCAAATTCAATTGCTTTCTTGCGATTTGTAAAGGCAGCGGCGGTTTTGATTTCCCATGGTACATATTTCGAGGTATGTACACATTTACCCTGATTGTGTTCTTTTAGTCGGGCATCAAGTTTCTCTGTAAATCCTGTGTAATATCTATCCGGATATTTTATGGATTGCAGAATGTAAACATAATAGTATGTCATGCCTGTACATAATGAACTGGCCCGCCGGGTCGTAGCTCGGAGCGCATTACAAAGTTCTATGATTAGCCCGTCTTCGCTTACGCTATGACGCGGCAGTCTTCGCACTATGCCAAGCTCCGAGCGAAGACTGGAGGCGGGGGGATTCGAACCCCCGTCCCGTGATGCTTCAAGACAAGCGTCTACATGCTTAGTCGCTCTATTGTATTTTCGCCTTGCCAATCGCCAAACGACAGGCTCGTGGCTCAGCTATTTCGGAATTAGTCTCACCTTGCCGGCCCGAACAACCGACTCGGCCAGCCTGCTATCTGACGCCCTTACCAGACCCACAGGCAAAGTCTGGCAGGACGGGCTTGCCTAATTAGGCAGCCATTCGCAACTGATAGTTGCCAATTAAGTTTGTTGCCGGATGATTAGCCAGGCCAACCGGCGTCCTGGGCATGCAGCTTGTCGATCCGTCATCCGGTCGAAGCCTTTCGCCCCCGTATTCACTTTTTGAGAGAAACTTGCCTAAACACCTTCCGCGTTACCATATATATATTATAACACAAATGACAAGAATTGTTGGAGTAAAAGTATGCCCAGAGGGCTGTTTTTTAGGCCGAGCCTTGAATATCGTGCGACTGCGGCTATCCAGACGACGTTTAGGACGTCACATGGTAGCTGAATTCGAGCACCTTCGGCTGGGCCAGCTTTCGGTAATCTGCCATGCTCATGCGGATCGCTTTTTCGTGTGAGCCTGCCTGGAACACGATATGGTCGTCCTTCTCTAAGGCCTTATCCATTACGGTCGGCATGTCATAAAGATTACCAAATGGTGGTTCAGCTCCCAGCTCGCAGTCAGGGAAGAGCTTGCTCATCTGGTCTTCATCAAGAAGCTTGACGGATTTTGCGCCCAACTGCTTTTTCAGCGCACCTAAGTCAATTTTGTGAGACGCAGAGAGAACGCACATCATGTTCTTACCATCCGCGTTGACAATCACCGGTTTGGCAATGTACTTGCCGGACTCATGTTCCTCTGCTGCCATTTGTTGGGCTGTGAACGTAGGCCTATGTTTAGTGACCTCGTACTTCACCCCTGATTTTTTCAAGAATTCCATTACTTGCATATCATGCCTCCCGATAATATCGATGTTTCTAATGGCATGTTATACTGCTTTTATATGAGCGGTTTTTAATCTGCTAATCAAGATAAAAATGCAATTTTTTGTGGGCTGTAGCCGGTCTTTACAGAGTCACCGACAGGTATCAACCAGCGAGTGCTGCGCGGTACAAAACATTGTTGCCGGGAACATGTATATTGGAAAAAGGCTTTGACAGTATGAACTTGTTGGCAATATAATCGTATAAGACTTGTTGATTGGATTTTTCTCAAGGCGGATCGAGATCTATTGTTCTAATTAGTTGGAGGTTTAGAAATGAGGCGTTGTAGACCCAAGCATAGCAGAATGTCGTTACGTTATTTAACAATCTCAGGTCTGTTTTTCCTTATACTTTTTTTTGTGCCTTTGTCAGCTCTGGCGGAGGATAAAAACAGTATTGCAACTCTAAGACAGATGGGTAAGGCCTTTGCCTCGATTGCTGAAAAGGCATCGCCCGCTGTTGTGGGAGTTAAGGCCGAAAAGGTAATTACAGCTGAAGACTACCCCTCATTGCGTGAGTGGCCGTTTGGCAGCCCCTTTAGCCCATTTGATGAAGATTTATTTGAGCGTTTTTTCCGTTATCGCTCGCCCCGCCAGTATAGAAGACCCGAGTCTCGTCAGACAGCTCAGGGCTCAGGCTTTATCATCTCTAAAGACGGCTATATTCTCACAAATAATCATCTCGTAGGTAAAGCTGAAAAAGTCACGGTCAGTCTCGCAGATGACCGTGAGTTTAAGGGTAAGATTATCGGTGCTGACCGGGACTCAGATGTTGCAGTAATAAAAATCGAAGCGGAGGATTTACCTTATATCGAGATAGCCGACTCTGATGCGCTGGAGGTAGGTGAATGGGTAATTGCGATAGGCAATCCGTTCGGCCTGAGCCACACGGTTACGGCAGGAATAGTCAGCGCCAAAGGACGCAGCGGTTTCAGGGTCGCGGAGTTTGAGGACTTCATACAGACAGACGCCGCCATCAATCCCGGAAACTCCGGAGGCCCATTACTAAACCTCGATGGTAAGGTCGTAGGAATCAGCACCGCGATAATCGGATCTACCAGAAATATTGGTATCGGCCTGGCTATCCCGATAAATATGGCAAAAGCAGTATATACGCAGTTGATTGAAACCGGAAAAGTAGAACGCGGTTTCTTAGGTGTTACCATACAGGACCTGTCGCCGGAATCAGCGGGATTCTTTGAATTGGAAGATACAACGAAAGGAGTACTTATTTCCGACGTCACAGAAGACTCAGCTGCCGAAAAAGCCGGAATCAAACCGGGTGACGTGGTGATTGAGTTTGAGGGTGAGCCGGTGAAAAACATGAATGACTTTCGCAACCGTGTCGCGATGAAAAAACCACGCAGCACTATCGAAATAACTGTGCTCCGTGAGGGCAAGCGTAAAACTCTCAATGCTGAGCTTGATACTTGGCCGGAAGGTGGTGTTGCTGTTGCCGGCACACCCTCTGAGGTCCGTGAGCAGTTGGGTATTACCGTTCAAGCACTGACAGATGAGTTGGCAAAGCGTCTCGGATATGAAGGACTCTCCGGCGTCGTGGTTGCCGATGTTGAGTCAGACTCCCCCGCTGAACGTGCAGAAATTAGAGTTGGTGCGCTGATTATGGAGGTCAATCGACAGAAAATCAACAATCCAACCGATTTCAACGAAGCCATTAAGCAGGCAAGTGAAGAAGGAAAAGTTCTGCTGCTGATCAAGGATGAATCGTTCACTCGATTCGTTGTGCTGCGACTTTCCGAAGACTAATGAGCAGTTAATAGACACCTTAACGCAAACGATAAACAACCTTGGCCCCGCTTTTGGCGGGGCTTTTTTATATAGGCTCTGTTATGTGGGGATTGAGCCATGAAAAAGAGCAGCAACCAAGTCAAAGATTCCAATCTTGAAAAAGAACTTAAAATCTGCAGAGCAGAACTGAAGGTCTTGCTGGATAACGTCAGCAGCGGAGTAGCTATATACGAAGCAAGAGACAATGGCGAAGATTTTATATTTACGGATTTCAATCACGCCGCTGAGCAGATCGATCAAATCAAAAAAGAAGAAGTGCTGGGAAAAAGCGTTGTTGATGTGTTTCCCGGTGTGAAGGAATTCGGCTTGTTTGATGTGTTCCAAAAAGTGTGGAAAACAGGCAGACCGCAGCATCATCCTGTCTCGGTCTACAAGGATGAGAGAATCACAGGTTGGCGAGAAAACCGTGTGCATAAGCTGCCTTCAGGTGAAATTATTGCCATTTACGACGATGTTACCGAGAATAAGCGCAGTGAACTTGCAACTCGTATGAGTGAGCAGTGCTTTCGCGCAATTGCAAATTACACCTATGACTGGGAAGTCTGGGTTAGTCCAAGCGGTCGGGTTCTGTGGACCAATCCGGCTGTGCACCGTGTCACAGGTTACACACCGAGGGAGCTATGCCTAATGCCTGACTACCCAAAGCCTGTCGTTTACGAAGCAGATAGAGACAGGATTGGCAGAGCCTTCAGGTCCGCACTTAGAGGAAGTACTGGCAACGATGTCCAATTCCGGATTGAGCGAAAAGACGGCAATATAATCTGGGCTGAGATATCCTGGCAGCCGATATTTGACGAGGAAGGAAATTCGTTAGGTCATCGGGAGAGTATTCGCGACATCACGGAGCGCAAGCGCACCGAGCAGGCACTGCGCGAAACCGAAGAGAAATATCGCAAACTTGTCAGTGAAACTGTTCATGGACAGAACAGTTCCAAATAAAACTCCTACCAAGGTGACATGATTACGACAAATGGGGGAAGTCACATAAGTATTGCCACCTCGACCAGCGACGGTTTATACTGTCGCTCACTATGCTTGAAAAAGTGTTGTCTTTTTATACCCGCTATTTTGCTATCTGGGTGGTACTGTTCGGGATAATTGCCTATCTAATTCCGGGACCCTTCGTGGCGCTGGAACCTGGCATGGATTGGTTTTTTGCGCTGACGATGTTTGGGATCGGAGCGGTGTTGCAGGTCGAGGATTTCAAGAGGATTGCAGCTAAGCCGATTATTGTCCTCATAGGCTGTTGTTCGCAATATAGTATTATGCCGTTGGGTGCATTTGCACTTGCGAGACTTTTTGGATTGCCGAACGAGATAGCAGTTGGATTGATATTGACCGGTTCGGCACCCGGCGCTATGGCAAGCAACGTCATGAGCTATATCGCCAAAGCTGACACAGCGTATTCGGTGTCACTGACCACAGTCTCATCGTTGTTGTCGCCTCTGTTGACACCGGGGCTGACGCTTCTTTTGGCTGGCGCTATGCTAAATGTTCCCTTCTGGAATATGGTACTGAGCGTTGTGAAGATGGTAGTACTGCCCATATTTGTTGGCTTCGCGGTAAGGTATTACTTCCAGCAAAAGATTCAACGCGTGTTGGCGATATTTCCGGCAATATCGGTAACTTTTATCATATTTATCTGTTCACTGGTTATTGCGCTTAACAAAGGATACCTTGCCAAAATAACCGGCATTATTCTGGTCGCCGGTGTTGTCTTGAACATTTATGGAATGCTTGCAGGTTACGGTGTTGCTACTTTTTTTCGGATGGACTTGCGACGAAGGCGAACGCTATCAATTGAAATCGGAATGCAAAATGCAGGCCTCGGGACCGTTCTGGCGCTAAAGCATTTCGGTGAAAAGGCGGCACTGCCGGCGGCAGTATTTGTGTTTATCTGCATTATCACAGCCTCAGTCGCAGCAGCTTTCTGGCAAAAAAGGGCAGATCCGACAGTAGCAGAATAAATAATAATTATAAGATAGAAGGCATTGCTTTTCGTCGATATTAATATTACAATCATTATTCCATAAAATTTTGAGTCAACATAGCTGGGCAGTCTTTGGGCTGCCTTTAAGTTTTGGTTTCAGAAGCAGTTTTGGGAGTTTTGGATTATGGGTTGCAATTTAGCAATCGCTGGTGTTACCGGAGCCGTTGGTCAGGAATTCTTGAAAATAATCGAAGAGCGGGACTTTCCGTTCGATTCGCTGAAGGTTCTTGCCAGCAGCCGGTCGGCCGGCAAGAAAATCCCCTTTAAGGGTAAGGAATACACGGTTGTGGAATTGACCAAGGATAGTTTTACCGGAGTGGATATCGCTCTATTTAGTGCCGGTGGAGCACGAAGCAAAGAATATGCGCCCGCGGCAGTCGAGGCCGGTGCAGTGGTTGTCGATAACTCTTCGGCTTTCCGAATGGACCCAGATGTGCCGCTGGTGATCCCTGAGATAAACGCACACAAAATCAAAGAGCACAAGGGCATCATCGCCAATCCGAATTGCTCAACGATTATAGGCATTGTGCCGGTCTGGCCTCTGCACAAAGCAAATCCTGTAAAAAGGATGATAGTCAGCACCTATCAGGCAGCCAGTGGCGCGGGCAGGTCCGCAATGCTTGAGCTGGAGAATCAGACTCGCGAAATTCTCGATGGCAAAGAGCCAACCTGTGAAGCGTTCCTGTATCCAATTGCCTTTAACTGTTTCAGTCATGACTCAGCGCTTGGACCAAACGGATACAATTTGGAAGAGATTAAGATGGCCAACGAGACCCGCAAGATCTTTGACTATCCCGATATAATGATTACAGCGACCTGTATCCGTATTGCAGTTTTGCGCGCGCATTGTGAGAGCATCAACCTTGAGTTCGCTGATCCGATTACGCCCGATCAAGTAAGGGACCTTCTTAGCACTGCTCCTGGAGTGCAGGTTCTGGACGACCGTGAGCACAACCGTTTCCCGATGCCTGTAGATGCTTCGGGCAAAGATAATATCTTTGTCGGGCGAATCCGTCAGGACGAGTCAATGCCGGATAATCGCGGCATTAATATCTGGGTTGCGGGCGACCAATTGCGTAAAGGTGCTGCGCTGAACGCTGTCCAGATTGCGGAGAATCTGCTATAATGGCCTGCGATGGCCATTCGCAACATAAAGCTCACCATAGCATACGATGGCAGTGAGTACCACGGTTGGCAAATTCAGCCGGGCCAAAGAACTGTCCAGGGTGTTCTTACCGACGCTATTCGAAGCCTGCTCGGCGACAAGGTGCGCATCTGCGGTGCCAGCCGAACAGATGCCGGCGTAAGTGCGCTCGGGCAGGTTGGACTTATTCAAATCGATTCGCCAATTCCCACGGAAAATCTGGCACAGGCCATAACTGATCGGCTGCCGGATGATATCGTGATTGTAAAAGCCGAGCACGTGCGGATGGGTTTTGACGTTATCGGCGAGGTCAAAAGCAAGCTATACCGTTACACAATTTTTACAGGCCTGGTCCGACCGGTCCTGCATAGAAACCGCTGTTGGCATTTGCCGGCAAAACTTGATGTGTCTGCAATGGCCGAGGCTGCAAAACTTCTAATAGGCAAGAAAGACTTTAAGTCTTTTGCCAGCGCGAAAGATACCAGAGAAGACACCATGCGGACAATCTTTCGTTGCGATATCACGAGCAATGATGATAGCGACGGCTATTGGATTCATTTTGACGTGGAAGGCGATAGTTTCTTGTACAATATGATAAGAAATATTGTTGGTACTCTGGTTGAAATTGGCGTCGGCAGATGGAAACCTGAGAAAATAAGTGAAATCCTCGAAGCACGGGATAGAACCGCCGCCGGACCACTCGCACCTGCAGCAGGGCTATGTTTAATACGGATTGAGTATTGAGAGAAGACAGAAGATAGAAGTCAGGAGTCAGAATCAGCGTAGTTGACATAATCGAGGTTAAAGGAACGAGCAGAAGTTGATTCAAAGACCACCAAAAATCTATCTTGATACAAATCATTTAATCTACATCGCTACAGTACGAAGTGGACAAAGACTTCCAAATGGTCTATCAGCAGAGGTCTATAAGAAACTTGATGAATACATCAAATCATACTGTGGACTCATTTTCAATCCCATCGCAACTATGGATTGGATAGATGGGAAAGCAACACTACAATCAGCGAGTGATATAGCATCAGTTATTGATTCAGCGCTTTTTAAGTACACTATGCCCGAAACAGTTGAATTAATATATGTACATGAAATCTTAGACGAATGCCGAAAGCAAAATCCGAATATTAAGGTACCAGAACTTCCTCCTATCCTTCAAAGTATTTCTGATAATAGCACTATCACTTCAGCACTTTTAATCTTGGCAAATCAAGTACCGGATTATCTTGAAAGAAACAAAATGGAACAGCTTCAACATGTAGAAAATAATCAGACCAAAGTCCGAGTTTTCTCAGTTCGACAATGGGTGGAGGGTATCCTACAGCGAAAAATATCATATCCAGAGGATTATCAGAATCGCAAAGATGATTTCAAAATACGATTTAAATATGATATACAGCATAAAGATGAATATTTAAGCGATCGTCTACGCTATCGAAAGGATTGGATGAAACAATTCTTAAAGATCGATAGCATTCTAAAAGCATTCAATCCCATTATTGATGTTGATGATGTATTAGAGAAAATCAATGTGACAAAATGCCCAGCCGTTACTCTTCTTTGGAATGTTCATGAAAAGATAATGAAATGTAGTAAACCTCCTAAAGATAATGATCTTGATGATTATATGTTTATTCCCGTTATTCCCTATGCTGATATAGCCTTAATTGAGAAAAGGTTTAAGGGATTTATTATTCAGGCAGACAACAGCCTAAAGTCAAAGGTGTTTTCTAAAGCGAGCAAAGCTTTGAATGCCCTTGAGAGTCATGGATTAGTTTGATGATATTTTTGAAATTGACTCCCTGGCATCTGAATTGATGTGTGCCCAAGTTTGTCGAGTCGGGAAGTAGAATAACTGCATGACCAAAGAAAAAGCTAAAAGTTTTACGGATTTGATAGTCTGGCAAAAAGCTCATCAGTTTGTCCTGGATGTTTACCGTCTTAGTGCCAAGTTTCCAGAAACCGAAACTTATGGTTTGACTTCTCAACTCCGACGCGCATCAATTTCGGTCCCAGCTAACATAGCTGAAGGCTTCACCAGGGCGACCCGGCCTGAGAAAGCACGGTTCCTGAATATCGCACAAGGTTCCCTTGCCGAATGTCGTTACTATCTGATCCTTTCAAACGACCTGTCGTATGGATATACTGATAAGCTGTTGCTTGAGCTCGAGGCAGTTAGTAAGTTATTGACCGCCTATACAAAAGCCATTCGCTCCGGAGGCCACAACAACAAATGAACCCTTTTCTTCTGACTCCTGTCTTCTGTCTCCGGACCCCTGAACCATGAAAATCATCCACATCATAACAAGGTTAATCGTAGGCGGGGCGCAGGAAAATACCCTCATAACTTGTAAGTTCCTGGCTGAGCGCGGCCACGATGTCACGCTAATAACGGGTCCAGCTTTAGGTCCTGAAGGACAACTTTTCGATCAGACGAAGAATCAAAAATATAGAGTTGTTCTGATCAACGAACTAAGACGTGCGATCGAGCCGGTCAAGGATGTTATTAGCTACTACAAGATAAAGAAATATCTGCGTCAGTTGCAGCCGGATATTATTCACACACATTCAGCAAAAGCTGGTATACTCGGAAGATACGCCGCATGGAGTCTTAAAGGCGAATGGGCTGAGGGTAAGCCGGCTGTCGTACACACGATACACGGCCTGGCATTTCATTCCTATCAATGCTGCTTATTAAACAGGTTCTATATTGCTGTTGAGAAAACCGCTGCGAAGCGGACGGATTTTTTTATAAGTGTTGCTGATGCAATGACCAGCCAGTCAATGGCGGCAGGTATTGGCAGGCCGGAAAAATTTGCCACCGCCTATTCGGCCATAGAAGAAGAGCAATTCTTAGAGACTATCTCACATCAGCGAAGACTCGATTTTCGTCGAAAGTACGGTATCACCGAAGATGCGATTGTGCTTGTCACGATTGCTCGGCTTTTTATGCTCAAAGGCCACGACTACATTCTTGAATCTGCAAAGCAGCTCTCAGGGCGATTTGAAAAAGCAGGTTGGCTTTTTGTCGGCGACGGGAACCTTGCAGATTCTTACAAACAACAGGTTCGCCAGCTTGGTTTAACTAATAGGATAAAGTTCACGGGCCTTTTACCTCCGAATGAAATTCCGCTTGCGATTCAGTCATCTGATATTCTTGTGCACTGTTCGCTTCGGGAAGGCCTGGCTCGAACGCTGCCGCAGGCGATGCTCTGCGGAAAGCCTGCAATATCATTCGACATCGATGGTGCTCGGGAGGTAGTTAATGAAAACACCGGCCGGTTGATTGAACCGAAAAATATCGAGCAGCTAACAGACGCCTGCGCAGAATTGATAGAGAATGAAGAACTAAGGAAAATACTTGGCGAGCATGGCAGAGAATCCATCACAGAAAAATTTGCTCCCGATACCATGGTCGAAAAGATTGAAGAGGTTTATCGTAACCTCCTTAATATTTAGCCCCCAACTTTACTTGGGGGGGTTATTCACTTTTTTGAGAAACTAGTAACCATGCTCAAGCTCTGCTTTCATCCTAAGTCCGCTGAAGGCGGGCGAACGTCCTCGTTAATTTGTGAGATTCTTCGCACAACAGCGGACCCAGAATGACGTAGATCATTTTATCTATCGCACAACACTAATCATTGAGCTGGAACTGGAGTGTTTTCACCTTTACAGACTGATGCACAACAGCAATAGAACCTGGACCGCCGGCAACTGCCGCAGATTGCCCTATGCCAACAAGCTGAGACTGGCTACTGAAACCATCTGGAGAAACGGTCACTTGTTTTTGGCCGACAAGGGCGCCTTGCAAGCCTCCCGCACCGCCAACGCCTCCAAATTTCAGCGCCGTTTGCCTAGCGTTTACGTTAAGACCCTGCGCCTGGGCTGTTGCGGGACTTGTGTCAGTAGCGGTCATAGGACTCGCTATGTTCTGTGTTTGAGAACCACTTACGCCTACATGCTGATTAACACCGCTAATTCCTCCCAGACCTATAGCACCTGCAGCCTGGCCTATCATTAGACCTCTACCTTGCTGAGCAGTACCGCCAGCCCCTAATACTCCTTTTGTCTTAAAATCGATTCCAACGACACGATTGTCACTGTGGACGTGAAAAGTTGGCGGTAGATATATTACTTCAAGAGCGCCGGAGGTTGGCAGCACAATGAATAAAGTGATTAGAAAAGTCATTTTAGACATTTTTACACCTCCATTTTTTTGCCCGCACTTCTCCCTCGCGTGAGATTACTAACCACACATTAGCAATCACAAAGGCACAGCTTTTTCTTTGCAGATTTTATAGGACGCGTCCTTATCACAGCTTTATCGGACTTTTTCTCTCTCAGTCTTTAGAGAAAATTTTCGAATTGTTTGCCTGGCGTGGTTCTGCATGGATTTGAGTAGAATCTGATTTGTATATTCTGCAAAACAGAGCTGCGACCGTGAGCAAGCGGTGACTGTATTTATAAGGCAGATGATACGGATATCAGATGATGTAGGAATAATGTTATTGCTCACGGAGTGGCTGTTTTTATGCCGGCTTTGTCCTGCGGAGAATTGAGCAAATTATCCAGATAATAAGTAGTGGAATAAGTAGTGGAAGAAGAAAAGGAAATGCAACCGCTGCCAGGATGAGAGCCACCAGTGCAAGTGATCCAAGAACTAATAAACCGACCCCTGTAAAAATTAGAGCTAAAAGTATCGCTACAAAAAGTAGAACCAGCACACTGATTGCAAAGCCAAACAGGCCTGATATCGCATCCATAGGCCCGTCAATCGGCCAGCCGTTTATATAGACATACGGGAAATGTCCCGCGCTAAATACCACCCACGCAGAATATGCGAGGATGACTACTACCAAAAAGAGGGCCAATTTCCGTATCATGGTTTTTGTCCTCTATCTGATTTCCTGAATCAGTTCACAAAGCTATTTTACTATTTGTGAGCAACTTGTCAATCGCTCACGATTGCTTCTCTTTGTTTACATTGACAAAAGGCAGTGTTCATTCGATTACATAGATGTTTTTCTTTTTACACATGTCTTTTAGGATTTTTGGCCAGACAGTAGCGCTTACTTCGCCGATGTGGGCCTTTTTCAAAAGCAGCATGAACGTGCGGGATTGGCCGATACCGCCGCCAATAGAAAGCGGAATCTCGTCATTCAAAATGGCTCGATGATATGGCAGCTTCAGAAAATCAAGTTGGCCCGAAATCTCAAGCTGTTTCTTAAGCGTCTCTTTGTTAACGCGGATGCCCATCGATGTAAGCTCGTGTCGGCGTTTCGTCACCGGATTCCAGACGAGGATGTCACCATTTAGTCCGTGCATCGGCTGGCCGTCTTCGGAAGTTGTCTCGGTGACCCAGTCGTCATAGTCGGCGGCTCTCATCTCGTGTGGGTAGCCATCCTCAAGAACCCAGCCGATGCCAATAATAAAGATTGCAGGATATTCCTTGATAATTTCCGTCTCGCGCTGTATGCGCGGCAAATTGGGGAATCTGTCGAGGATTTCTTCAGCGTGGATAAAAGTGAGCTTATCAGGCAAGTCCGGATATTTGTCGTTCTTTAATTGCGGGAAAAGCTCCTGGACGTGAGTCTCGGCACCTTTGAGTACCTTCCAGATTTTTTCTACGACTTCTCTTAGGAATTTTAGGTTTCGCTGCTCTTCGGTAATGGCCAATTCCCAGTCCCACTGATCGACGTAAGCGCTGTGGTCGTGGTCGAGGAAGTAGTCTTTTCGCACAGCTCGCATGTCGGTTAAGAGGCCCTCGCCGATGTCCATGCCGAACTGTTTAAGGGCCATGCGTTTCCACTTGGTTGCAGCCTGCACAACCTCGGCATCGATTGGATTTTTATTGTGGTCGTTTGAGATGTGGAATCCGATAGGCGTGCGCGAGCCGTCCCGGTCAAGGTAGTCGTTGATGCCGCTTTCTACGTCTACGATTAAAGGCACGGTGACTCGAATAAGGTTGAGTTCTTTGCATAGGTTCTGCTCGATGTAGTCTTTGACCGCATAGGTAGCAATTTGTGTTTCCTTGGGGCTCAATAAAGAGTTATAGTCCTGCGGAAGGATCTTCTCTAATTCGGCATAATCGCCAATTCCCGGACCGGCTAAGTCTGCTTTTTTATCATCTGTCATTGTGCACTCCTAAATGTTTCGTATAGCAAAATCCGCTAAATATTTAGCCCCCAGTTTCACTGGGGGTCTTCCCTGGGCAAAATCTTATGGTGATGAGCGAAGATGTCAAGAAATGATTTATCTATCGAAGCAAAATACGTTGAGGACTCGATTATGCAAAATCAACAGGATATTTGACGGGATTTCTGACTGCTTTTATCGAGTCATCCAGACAAGAAAGCTCAGCGGACAGCCTTGGTTGTATAATTTCCATTGGCTCGGCTGATGCGAAGGGTTTTAGCAGGTCGTCGGCTTCGGATTTCAACGGCGAAATAATATCTTTTTCATAAAATTTGCTTTTGATTCTAATGATTGACTTTCGGCCTGGTCGGCTGTGCTTATCGGGCGAGGTTTTGAATACGCCTTTGTCGCCATATTGAACGAGCTTATAGACTATCTCAATGGCGGGGGCATTGCGCGAGACGGCAAAACGCGTCCCAACGCCAAAGCCGTCTATTTGTGCGCCAGCGGCCAATATGTCGTAAATCTTAAACTCATCGAGGTCTCCGCTTGCAAAAATCTTCAGAAACGAAACATTATGTTCATTGAAGTATTTACGCGCAAATTTACTTAGCTCGACAAGGTCGCCGCTATCAAGCCGAATGCCACGTATCCTGATGCCTTTTTCTTCGAGGAGTTGCTTTGCAACTTTTGCGGCCTTTTTTATGCCTTCGATACTGTTGTATGTATCGACTAATAGGATGGCGTTTTCACAGTAAGTTTGCGCGAAGGCGTCGAAAGATTCCTCTTCAGATTCGTGCACCTGTACGAAAGAATGCGCCATTGTCCCTGCGGGGGCGAAATCAAGCTGCCTGGCAGCAAAAACATTACTTGTCGCCATAAGACCTGTCATTTGAGCAGCTCTTGCTGCACGTATCGACGAAATAGGGCCCTGACATCTCCTCAGGCTAAAATCAATCACGGGTAGACCCTGCGCAGCAATTGCTATTCTTGCAGCAAGCGTCGCCTCGATGATGGAAAAACCCAGGATGTTCAAAATATAGCTTTCCATCAACTGCGCAACAACGAGTGGCCCTGCGACTTCAAGAATCGGCTCGTTTGGAAAAAATACTGTTCCTTCCGGCATCGATCGGATTTTCACATCATGTTTGATATCTGGCAGGAATTGCAGAAAATCCTCATTGAAAAGCCTTGTTGAACGCAGGTATTCGATGTCTCGTTTAGTAAACCGGAACTGACCAAGATACGATTCAACTTCATCAAGTCCAGCCATTACGAAAAAGCCCCAGTTCTCTGGCAGCCGCCTGACGGTTACCTCAAAATAAGCCGTGTCCTGCATCTTTTTTTGAAAATAGACCTGCGCCATTGTCAGTTCATACAGGTCCGTAAAGAGCGCTGGACTATCCTTTATCAGCCACATCACAGTTTCCTTTTGAGGTCTTCGAATTCTGTAATTTCGACCCCCCATTGTCGCAATTCTTCGTAAATTTTCTTTTTCGGTTTTGTTCCGAGGTCTTTCGTCACATCTTTTAGAAGGATGAGTTTAATACCCTTGTGTTTGGCAAGGCCGAGGAGAACGTAGTACACGCAAAAATCAAGCGCGACGCCGAAGACTACCATAGCCCTGGGATTGGCCAGCTTTATGAGCTTATTTGTATTTGGATTATCAAAGGCGTCGATACTTTCTTTTTTTATTATTACGTGGAACTGGTCCTTGGCGACAAGTTTACGAAGAGCATTGGTATTCGTAAGTTCGATCTCGACATATTCGATCGGCAATTCACCGAGGTATCCGACTCTTTCGCCGCCTTGTGAGCCTGCTATGCAATGTGGTGGAAAGGTTTGCTGAAAATCTGGTTTTTCCGAAATTTCATCATTTTCGCTGCTGTGCCAATCGATGTCGCCGAGCATGGAATAACCGTTCTCCAGCGCGAACCTGCGCACCCGGCTTACTTTATCAACAATTTCTTCAGCCCCGGGCACATACAGCTTACCATCCGGCTGCATGAAATCGTATTGTGTGTCAACATCCCAGAATACAGTATCTTTTTTCATAGATCGCTCCTGGACTTGGCTCTCATCCAGTTTTTTCTTATATGACAAATCGCACTAAAGTAACTGCCCACTCTGGATTTTTCAAGATAGTATTCCACCAATAGGCTAAAGATGCTAAAATCGCCATGTCGCTGTATCCCAGCGTGAGTATTTTTATTTCGCCAAAGAATTCATGCACAGGAAGGTAACCAAATGAAAAGTTATAGAGAAGAATTATGGTTCAATACAAAAAATAGAAGAGAATTCATCAATATAACACCGCAGGTGGAACAATGTCTGCGCGAGAGCGGTATTAAGGAGGGCCTTGTATTGTGCAATGCCATGCATATCACAGCCAGCATATTTATTAATGACGACGAATCTGGCCTGCATCACGACTTTGAGGTTTGGCTGGAAAAATTAGCTCCGGAAAAACCTTACTCGCAGTATCAGCACAATGGCTACGAAGACAACGCCGATGCGCATCTAAAGCGCAGCGTAATGGGCAGGGAAGTAGTTATGGCTGTGACCGATGGCAAACTCGACTTCGGACCATGGGAGCAGATTTTCTACGGCGAATTCGATGGCAAACGACGAAAAAGAATCCTGGTAAAAATAATTGGTGAGTAGCTTTGTAGCTGTATGAACTTGTTTCTATTCTTGGTTCAGGTTGTAACAATTTCGCTTTCAGGCGTTATGGCGCCGGGGCCGGTGACGGCTGCAGCTATCGCTATGGGGGCGCGGAATCGATTCGCGGGGACAATTATAGCTGTCGGACACAGCATCGTTGAATTTCCGCTAATGATTCTTATCGTCGTTGGAGCTGACAAGCTGCTTAAATGGGAGCCGTTTCAGATTGTTATTGGTCTTGCCGGCGGTGCGTTTCTGTGGTTTATGGCAGTCGGAATGCTCAAAAGTCTGAGCATCTCTGAGGTCCAGCAGCTGACGAACACCAAAAGTGGACCATTGGTTGCGGGCATTGTGCTTTCCGGAGGCAATCCGTATTTTCTGCTCTGGTGGGCCACGATAGGTTTGGCACTTGCCACTACTGCAGCGAGCCTTGGAATCTGGGCCTTTGCGTTATTTGCAATCGTTCATTGGCTATGCGACCTTGTCTGGCTTCAGGCCTTATCCTGGGCCAGCTTCAAAGGTTCTGTTCTTCTTGGGCCGCGCAGCCAGCGAATTGTACTGTTTATTTGTTCTTGTGCACTTTTTGCCTTTGGTGTATTCTTTGTTTATAATGCCTGCCGAACGCTCATAAAGTTACGCTGACAGTAGCCTGATCAGTTAATCTTTTTTGAAAGGATGTTTATATGAACATTGTTGAATTCACCAAACATGCCAACGTTTTACACAAGAGATTGCCCATGCGATTCATGTACTTGGCCGTCGTTATAGCTTTGTTGTTGGTGACGGATATCGCCACTGCTGACATTCCATTCCTGATAAACTTCTCAGCAAGGCGTCCCAGAGTCACAAATGATCCTGTGTTGCTTCGTGTTTATAAAGATCGTGCAGCAATCATGTGGGAAACCAATGCACAAGGTACCTGGACGCTTCGTTACGGAACTACTGAGCTCAGCGAGTCGATCGAAAGCACGGGTCAGGAGTTGCGATATAGGCCGGAGAAAAACCTCAAGCGCGAACAGGCCGTTTACATCCACAAACTTTGGCTTGAGAATCTCCAGCCTGGTCAGACATATAAGTACTGCATCGTAGGCCCGCGATGGAAGAGCAAGGTCTATCAGTTTCGTACCGTGCCGCCCAAAGCCGATGAGGTAAAGTTCATCGTCTACGGGGACAGCCGAACTAATCGAAAGACGCAACGCAAACTCGTTAGACTTATGCTGGATCACAAAGTCGATTTTGTAGTCAACTGTGGTGATTTGGTGACAGACGGTAATCGTTACGAGCAGTGGGGACCTCAATTCTTTGAGCCATTAAAAGGATTAGCCGAAAGCGTCCCTATTTATATTGCCAAGGGCAATCACGAGGGCAACAACGGCAATTATGAAAAGCTGTTGATTCCTGCCGGCGAGAATAACAGCTACGGTTTTGATTATGGACCGTTGTATTTTTTCTGTGCCGACAATGTCTCTAAAGGTCTGAATGAAGAAGCTCAACTAAAGCTGATCGCCGAGAATGTAACAGCAAGCAGTCACCCATGGAAGTTCGTAAGCTATCACATACCGAGCCTCAACTTCGGCGGCCACTGGTCGGACTGGGGAAGTCCTGATGCGCTGCCAGCGCTTGCCAAAGCCGGCGTTGATTTTGTCATAACAGGTCACTCACACCAATATGAGCGATTTCGCCCTGTTAAACCGCCTGATGAAAATGGCAGTTATGTTACGTATATAACCTCCGGCGGCGGGGGTGCACCACTATACGATGTTAGTAAAAGTCTTTACCATGCATTTGCAGAGAAGGTGTATCATTTCTGTTTGTTCCACATCAAAGGCAACAAACTCACTGTGGACACAATCGACATTAATGGGAACATCATCGACCATCTTGAGTTGACTAAGACGGATGGTAAATTGAATAAAGGATACTTGAAAAAGGCTATACCAATATCAGCAATTCAGTTCTATCAGGATTTAGCTCGTAATCGACCTAAGTAGCCGTCTGTTGTGTATTACCCTTGCTTATCCGATTGACCGCCGAGAATCTGCTTGAGACTGTACTGCGCCAGAATGTTGCGCTGCGTTTGAGCTATCTGCTCCAGCGACTTGGACTTTTCAGCGGTTGGCTGAGCAAAACCTGCCTCAGCTATGGCTTCAGCTATATCGCTCAGGCGGATATTCTCCGGGTCTTTGGCAGGGACAAACCCTACTTTGGGCTCCGAGGTCCTTGCTATTAGCCCATGCTCCACGAATACTCTCAGAACCTTCTCGCCAAATTCGCCGGGTATATCTAATCTGCTGCATATAACCTCTGGCGAGATTGGAGCCTTGTTATCTTCGAAGGCGGATGCGACTTCTCTGACAATATTCATTGCCGTCAGATCGTTTGCTATGAAATGTTCTTCGGTCTTTTTTGCAGAAGCTATCTGGGCAGCATCGAGCGTCTTTAAGTGTTGGGTCGTAAAAGTCAACTGTAGTCCGAATAAAACTGTCAGCCAGGTAACATATATCCAAAAGACGCCTAATGGAATCAGGCCGAGAACGCCGTAGACCTTACTATAGGGGATAAAGTCGGTGACATATTTGCCAAAGCCCCACTTAGCGAGCGTCCAGACCAGCGCTGCAATTGCCGCCCCCCAAATGGCTGCCCTGGCTTGCACCTTCGTGTTCGGCAGAACAAAGTAGAGCAGAAAAAACGCAACGGTTGTCACTACATAAGATAGAATCACCGGACCTACGTGTGAAAGAACCGTCTTTTGAATCTGTCCTAAAGTTGCATACGTTGTCGCAACATAAACGCCCACCCCGATCAATAGGGGGCCAAGTGTCAGCAAGGCCCAGTAGTTGATTACTCTGTGCAGAAAGCTCCTGCCCTGTGCAATGTGCCAGATATTGTTGAAAGCTCTTTCGACGGTCGAGAGAAGCGCCAGCGCAGCCCAAATAACAATTATCGCACTAATTATGGTGATCGAGCCCTTATTTAGCCCAGTAAAGAAGCGACCGACTATCTCGTCGAGATATTCCGTCAACACGATGCTTTCATCCGGATTCTCTGGATCGGGATACTCAATTGTCGTGAGGTGAAACTGCTTATAAGTTAGAGTTTTCACTCTTTCACCAATGTCTTCATAAGCCGGAAATGACTGAAATATCAAAAGCATCACAATAGCTAATGGAACAAGCCCGAAGATAGTATGATATGACAGTGCAGCCGCCTGTTGGCCCGCGCGGTTTTTTCTCAATAGCTGTGCACAGTGTGACCACAACTTTATTTGAAAGACTATAAACCTGCTTACTCTGCCGAGCTGTGTTGTCGGCGTGGTCAAAAGCTTTCTTAAAGTTTTCATTTCAATTAGCTCCAGACCTGTAACATAGTGTCATTTACTTTAGCAATCCCTCAAGACCCTTGAACAACTGCTGCTGCAATTGCTGTTCAAGCAGTTTGCTCATATCAAGTTTCGGCTTATTTACAGTGCCACTTAACGGCAGTGATATCCTTTCACCTGTGCTCGCCGCACCAACTCTGGCTGTCCTTCCGGCGAAAGTGTATGGCAAAGTCACGGTCATATCCAGGCTCTTATCCAGGCCGATGGCACCTTTGAAATTGATAGGTTTATCACCGATATCAACTTGCATATTGTCGTATCTAAGAATGCCTTTCTGTAAAACGAATCTTGTTGGATGTATTGTAATAACCTGTCCTTGAGGGCTTAGCCCTGTCACTGAGAGTATCTGACCGAGCAGGTCAGATGTCTGCATACGCAGGTTATTTGCAGAGATAGTGCCTATTACTTCGAGCTGGTCTTTTGCGTCTGAGGCCAACGGCAGCGCAAGCCATTCGCAGTGGAAATTTGCTACGCCACTTATATTAACGGCATTAGCGAAAATGGGATTGACATACATGAATAGCTTTTCCGAAGTCTCTTTGTTGATTTGGATGTCTTTCGCTATTTGGATTGGCTGAGGTGTTTTCAGGATAGTCGGTTTTTGTTTGAAATCTGCTTGGCCGGCAAAACTCAATTGGCCGTTGTTCACAGTGGTTGAAAACGGTGCTATATCCAACAGCCCGTTTTCGATTCGAATATTCACCTCAGTTGGCCCGGAATCCAATCCCATGTAGTTTGCCTTTTCGAAGCCGACCTTGGCTTTGCCGCTCAGATTTGCCATAAGCTCCTGGGGTTTGTCAGACGGATATTCACTTTTAAATTCTATCACCGCCTTTCTTTGTCCCTGAACTTCGAGACCCTCCGGCAAAAAGACAGATGCCGCATCACTTATCGCCGCCCAGTCATATTCGCATTCAACAGCTCCTTGAAGCTTGGTTTTGTTACCTTGGCTGACTTTTTTGAACTCACCCTTTTTTATCTTTATCTGAGGGCTTTCCAGTTGAAGTTTTTTAACGTTTATGGCCTTTTCCTTCGGATTGATCTCAGCGTCGAGCAAAAGTGTTACCTCTTGCTGTTCAAAGGGCTTTTTATTAGCAGATACAAGTTTGAAATTTCTTAACTTTGTGGCATCGGTCGCGATCATGTAGGTGCCATTTTTGGAATTGACTCGAACTTGTGACTCTGCTATGCCAGCTATTTGTACTTTCGGAGGAAAGGATGCAAATAAAACCATAAATGGCTTGAGCTTTTCCAAGCTGACTTGTTTAGCCGAAACAACCATGTTCAAGGGCTCAGTAGGTTCCTCACCGAAGGGCACAATTGCGTTCTCAATATCTATACTGCCAAAACTTGTTATCGCCTGTGCCGACTGGATTGTGACAATTCGCTTGCCCTTGTTGATATGGATGTCGAAATCCAAATCAGCTTTTGGTTCGGAGACACTGTTACCGTCGGCCGAAGCGACATGCAGTTCTCTCAATGCAGTCTCTCCGGTAGTGCTAATTATGTCTTCTTCGAGCGAAATCTGCCCTTTGCCGGTAATCTTTCCACCGATGGTGTATCCTATGTTTATAAACTGGCCGAGCTCTGATTGAAATTTTGCCAGGTCGATGTCAGTGCTATAATTGATCTGCCCAAGGTCGCCGCCAGCGTTGATTTGTGCAAACGCTGACGATACATTTAGCTTATCAAGTTTTATTATCTCTTTGTCTGCTGTCATTTCCAGCGAGGCAATTAACGGTTCAGATAAAGCAAGTTCCTTATCATCAACTGTTCCTGCAAGGTCCGCTATGGCTGCCTGGCCTTGGATTGTTGCCTTACCAGCTTCAGTCACTGTGTCTAAGCTGCCCGAGAGTTTTCCTCTGGTTACTTTTATTTCTTCCTTGACGCCAAGTGTATTGGGTATCTGCGACAACAGGGCCCCAAGATCACAATCGAAGCTGCTTGTGAGGTTATAGGCTTTACCTTGTGCCAGGATATCGGTCAGAGACTTAAACGTAAGTGGGATAGTCCCATCAGCAGTCATCGAGGCCCAATCGCTGCGTAGCTCAAACTCATCTATTCTTATGAGTTCTTTTTCTTGCTGCAGGTGCGCTTTGAGTTCGAAAGCGCTGGTATGTAACCTGTCACCTTTCAGTTGTGCCCCGGTTATATTTAGGTCTTGTGCTGTTACCTGGGCTGTGAGCTTCTCAAGACGGCCATCTTTGATTTCACCTTGTGCATTTGCAGAAAGAAGACCTTTTGTTTGCAGTTCGACTCCAGCTAATTCAAGGATTGGTTCTAATGACTCCAACGCCAGCTCACCAATCTCGATGGTGACATCGCCGCTTGTTCCTTTCAGGTTCCAGCCGTTCTTTGTTGGCCTGATTGTGCCTGCTGTATGAATGCGCGAAACCTTGTCTTGCTCCACGACATTTGTGCTTAAATTAAAGGTTGTCTGTTGACCTGGCGGGCGTAAGCTCAGTTTTGAATCTATCTGGGCAAGTTGTAATGTGTTTGCCTTTGAATCTGTTATCTTTATGTTGCCGTCATTTATTACAAGGTCTATCTTAGTTGCCGGCAAAAAAATTGGCTGGGCCTTTGGCTCTG
This sequence comes from uncultured Pirellulales bacterium, assembly GCA_964519995.1. Classification (GTDB taxonomy): domain Bacteria; phylum Planctomycetota; class Phycisphaerae; order Sedimentisphaerales; family Anaerobacaceae; genus CAZFLY01. Next base: position 26,832 of record CAZFLY010000004.1, read on the forward strand.
CTGGTCTGTTCACATCAATTTGTCGAGCCGAAAGGTTTACTGTCACTCTGGCTTGTTCAATTATTGTCTGGCCGAAATAAAAATTACCGCTCAGGAAGGATAGATAGTGCGGCTGTGTGGTGATTTGCTTTACTTCTATGGAAGTCGCACCGATATTGTCGGTAAAGCTTAGATTGCTAATCTTTATACCCTTCAGCCAGCCCATAGAAAGGTCGGAAAAGTCGGCTCGACCGTCAACGGAGCTATTGATTTTGGCCAGTATCATCTGCCGGCACTTCTCGGATGAAACAAACACAGGCAATAACATTAACAGCAGAACTATCAAAACGGCGACAATTGCCAATATCAGCCCGAGTATCTTTGCTTTGGTCAATTTGCCGGGATTTGCTTTGATGTTTTTTTCAGCTTGCATATTGTGTCCTCCGCAAAAAATGGGTTTGTTGTTTGCCTTTTGCTTCTGAGTAGTCAATTACACGGCAATAGGGCTGTTGATTCTGCCGGCGTGACATATTCATTACCTCTCGTTCAGAAGAGAAACAGGCCACCAAACGCAATTCTGTTATTGTCCGGCAGTTTGCATTAAAAGTCAATCAAGCATTATCTCATCGGACTTGTGTCTTACCGCCTCATCGGCCTTATCGACGTATTCTTTTGTAATGTCGTCGATTTGCTTTTTGCCGTTTTGCAGGTCGTCCTCGGTGATGAGTTTATCTTTTTGCTTCTTTTCCAGGTGTTTGTTCGCATCTCTTCGTATGTTGCGAAGGCCTACCTTTGTTTGCTCGCCGGTGTGTTTAGCCTGGTTGACGAGCTGGTTTCTTCGCTCCTCGCTAAGCGGTGGTATGTTTAGCCTGATGAATTTGCCTTCCACGATTGGTGCGATGCTCAGGTCGCTGCTTCGAATTGCCTTTTCTATATCTTTGACCGAGGCTGGGTCAAACGGTTTGACCACAAGCGTATCGACTTGAGGCGCTGAAATTGTAGCCAAGGATTTTATTGGCGTAGGTGTGCCGTAGTATTCGACCTTGATGTGCTCGACCAATCCTGGGGACGCCCTGCCCGTACGAAACGCCTTAAGCTCATCGTGTAAAATCTCAATCGCCTTTTTCATTTTAGATTCGGCATCGGAGACTGTTTCTTTAACAGGCATTTCTAACCTCGTATCGTATTTTTCATATCGTACATTGTACTTCTACTCCGTAATACGCATCAAGAGCCACAAATCAATGTGCCGACCTGCTCTTCGCAGATAGCTTTGGTTATGTTGCCTTTCTTGAAAATATTCAGAACGATGATTGGAATTTTATTATCTCTACAAAGGCTTATTGCCGAATGGTCCATTATCCTTAGGTTTTTTGTTAGCACTTCTTCGTAAGAGAGTTTTGCAAGAAATTCTGCGTTCGGATTTCTTTCAGGGTCGTCACTATAGACACCGTCAACCTTTGTTGCTTTGATTAACAAATCTGCGTCGAGTTCGGAAGCCCGCAAAGCCGCGCATGTATCGGTCGTAAAGAATGGGTTTCCTGTTCCGCCTGCTAATATCGCTACTCTGCCGCGCTCCAGGTGCCGAAGAGCCCTTCTGCGGATGAACGGTTCACACATCGCTGCAACTTCGATTGCGCTAAGAACTCTGGTTGGCTGACCGAGTTTTTCGAGCGTCTCTTGCAGCGCACATCCGTTGATGATTGTCGCGAGCATACCCATATAGTCGGCTGTATTGCGTGGTATGTGTGCGATTTTTGAAAAAGCATCTCCTCTGAGAAAATTTCCAGCTCCAACGACGACCGCGACCTGCGGCCCAAGTTTGCAGATATCAGCTATTCTTTCCGCAATCGACTTCAATGCTGAGCCGTCAATTCCAAATTCTCCGGGTTTGCAAAAACTTTGGCCCGATAGTTTCAGCAATATGCGTTTATATTTGCTCTCTGTCATTTATTCGTATCCCGTATTTTGTATCTCGTATTTCGCATTCCGCATCTCAGTCGAGATACGTTTCACGATTCACGAGGCATACTTCTTAGCCAACTTCGAATCGGACGAATCTTTTTATGCTCGCTTCGCCACCGGCTTGTTTGGCAGCCTCGCTTAGAACCTGAGCAACGGTCTTATCGTTATCCTTAACGAACTGCTGCTCTGTAAGGCAGTTCTCATTATAAAACTTCTGCATTTTGCCTTCGACTATCTTGTCAATAATGTTGGGGGGTTTATTTTTAACCTGCTCTGTAAAAATGGCCTTTTCCCGCTCAACGGTTTCGGCATCAAGGTCTTCTCTTGCAAGGGCCAACGGCTTGACCGCGGTAATGTGCATCGCGATATCGGATGATGCTTGCTTTAGCGATTCTGACTTAGCTACATTATCATCACTCGTTTCGATCTCGACCATCGCACCGACCTTACTGTTGAAGTGAATGTACGTGCTGATGATTCCTGGCCCTTCAAGGGCAAACCTTGCATAGTCACCTACCTGCATTTTTTCGCCGGTTTTGCTGACAGTCTCGGTCAGAATATCGTTATATTTTTTGCCGTTGACGGAAGTTTCCAGAATGTTTTCCGGGCCCTGGTTCGATTCGCAGGCAGGGACATAATCTTTTATTGCTTCAGCTGCGGCCTTAAAATCATCGCTCTTAGCTACAAAGTCGGTCTCACAGCACAATGTTGCCAGCGAAGCCCAATTATCACCTTTAGCAACAACGACTATTCCTTCCGATGTTTCGCGTTCTGCGCGTTTGGCCAGAGTAGCAAGGCCTTTTTTGCGAAGTATCTCCACAGCCTTATTTATGTTGCCGTCAGCTTCCTGCAGGGCTCTTTTACAGTCCATCATTCCTTGTCCGGTCATCTTTCGCAGTTTCATCACTTCTGAAGCTGAAATCTCTGCCATTTCAAAAACTCCCAGTTTGTTTTGGTCTGTGATTAGTGAATTGTAACTCGTAATTATGCTGACCGGCGAACTCGTCTTGAGGCCCTCGAAAGGGCTCAATCGAGCTGTGAAATCGCCGGCTCGATACTGACTTATGTTTTGTCAATCAGTTTGTTGCTGAGGGGTATCGTCTTCTTGTGAAGTCGATTCTACAGTTTCTTTTGATTCCTGCTCAGCAGTGACCACGGTTTGGGATTTGGGTTCTTCAAATCGAGCCAGAGCCGGTCTTCTCGGACGGACTCGCCTTGGCCGAGGCGCCGCCTCACGACGAGCTGAAACCATAGTCTTGCCGACCGCAACTGCATCAGCCAACTCATTCAGTATCAATTCGATCGCTCTGATGGAATCATCGTTAGCAGGGATCGCTACATCTACTGTATCGGGATCTGAATCCGTATCAAGCAGTCCTACAGTCGCGATTCCCAGCTTCTTGGCCTCGCGCAAAGCGAGGTACTCTTTTTTTGCGTCGACTACTACTATGGCTCCAGGCAGGCGTGTCAGCTTGCGGATGCCCTCAAGGTTGTTCTTGATCTTACGCATTTCACGTTTTAGTCTTGAGGCCTGCTTTTTGCTTTCGCTATTGAGGGTACCATTCTGTTCCATGGCCTCGAGCTCTTCCAGTCTTTGTAGTCGTGATTTTATGGTTCTGAAGTTTGTCAGCATCCCTCCCAACCATCGTTCTGAAACATAGTGCATTCCACATTTGTTAGCAACTGCCTCTGCAGCTTTTTTAGCCTGCCGTTTAGTGCCCACGAAAATGACATCGCCACCGGAAGATACCACCTCGGCAATAAGCTTTTTGGCTACGAGTAAGCCCTTCAGAGTCTTCTTGACATCGATGATGTGGATGTTACCACGTTTTGCAAAAATAAACGGGGCCATTTTGGGATTCCATCGGCTGGCACCATGCCCAAAATGTACCCCTGCATTGATGAGTTCACGCGCCAAATGTTTAGCCACAAAAACCTCCAAAAATCCAAATCTTTCTTAACCTGCAAAGCAAAGCGAGCGAAACTACACAAAACTAATTAAATTAGTATAATCTGTCAACAATTTTACAACAAGAATTTTCGCAAGCTACAGTCTTACTATTTTCCATTTGTATATGGTGTAATTAGGACGATAAGGTGCTTTCCTTAAATAAAAAAGCCCCTCATGAGTCAATTTCAATTGTCCTTAGCATCTGTTGCTGTTCGCGAGTTATGCCCCCCATAACGAAAAGTTTACCGCCGACTCGTGACGCGAACTAATACCAGACCGTAATTATGATGTTGGGTTCGGTTTTTTTGGCCTGCACGTCACCTGTGGTTATATTGGTATGCTTCACTGTGACAGTCGGGTTTACTTTTAGCCACTTCGCTATTTGCTCATCGAGAAACTCCATTGCGCCCGGGTGCAGCTTTGTAAAGAAGGTCTTCACACCTGTGATTCGGCCGGCAGAAGTCGTCTGTGTCATCGGCTGTTTTATAGCTGGTTTTGTGACCTCGGTCTTGGGTGGCTGATTCGGGCTGCTGCCACCCAGATTCAAAGGCAATCGTGACACACTGGCCTTGGCCGCATCGTCTCCACCAAGAGGAATTGGTTTATCAAAGTCGTCGAGAGGTGCATTATCATCTTTACTGCCGGAAAGATTATTATCGAGCACATCCATATACTCTCCTTCAATTAATCGTTTGGATCATATTTATTATAAACAGAACCACAAGAATCTTTATGTTTATTTATGATTTTGTCAACTTATTCCTTATCCTGTTCTGATAAAATCGGTTTTGTACTGCTGCTGTTTTCTGTCTGATTATCAGGATCTGTTTTGTCTTTTTCGTTTTGTCTTTCTTCATGGGGGCTAAGACTGAGTGTATCCATAACCGCTTTGTGCAGTGCCTTAGTTGCAGGCTGCTCGTGTTTTTTCCTTAGCTTTTCAACCATTTCCTCGTTTGGGATACCGCCGGTGGAGATGGTCGGGGTTATGATGAACATAACCTCCTTGGCTCGCTCCTCAAAGTCTCTGCTGGAGAACAGCAGGCCCAGCACGGGTATATCCTTCAATCCTGGTACTCCGCGAATGACGTCGCGTTGCTCGGTTTTTCTGATTCCCCCGATAACGAGGCTTTCGCCATGTCTTATGCGATTGTCCTTATTCGTGATTTGGCGCTCAGTGAGGATTGGCTGTTGTTTAATGCCCTCAGGAGTAAGTTTTGCGCTGATTTTCGCGGTGGTTTCCAATCCAATATAACCGTCTGCGAAAACGTGCGGCGTAATCTCTAATGAGTCGATGACATCTACGTATTCGGTTCTATGTTCTATCCATGAGTCAGAGCCGGTGCTTCCTCGGATGTATATCTCCTGCAAAGGAACATTCTCCTTCGCTTGGATTTTAGCAGTCTGGCCATTGATCACTTCGAGGGTCGGGTTCATAAGGATTTTTAGATAGCCTCTTGAGACTAATAAGTCAATAAGTGCTCTGAATTCTCGGCCTGTCACACCTCTGTGTCGCCATAACCCTACTTTCAGGCCAAAATTTGCCCTGGCCGGGTCCCGCAACGCCGCTCCGGGAAAGGCAGGTAGCAACTCACCCGCTTCGGTCATTTTACCACCAAGACTGACTGATTCGCCGAAAAGATTCTCGATCATTATCGTAGTCTCACGATCCATCGTCAGGTCAGCATACAGTTCAGAGATAAGGCAGTCTATTCGAACCTGGACCGGAGGCACATCCACCTGTCGTAACAGCTCGAATACCGCGTCTATGTCGGCTTCGGCTGGGCATCTTACTATCAACTGGTTTGTCGCAGGATTGCTGGTGACCGTATAGTCCGGCAGCGTGGCTGATTTGCCCTCTTCGTCAAAAATTTTAGTGGCGAACTGTTCGTGGACAATCTGCTTTAGGTTGTCGGAGGTATGGTACCGGCAGAAATAGAATAGCTTCCATTCTTCCTTGCCACCCACAATTTGTTTGACCTTTTTGGGGGGGGATTTGTAAACTTCTGGCACCAGTATATTTGCGTCGGGCACCGTTTCAATCTTGCTCAAATCGGAAAGAATGCCCTGGGCTTGCAGTGCGGTGACTCTTTCGTCGGGCCAATCCTGGCAACCACAGAAAGTAGATAGCGTGATGAACGTTAGGACAATGGCCGTGAATTGGCATCGATAATGGCCAAATTTTCGGCTGTTGGTAGTCATAATCGCACGATTGGTTTTCGGTGCTCTCTTCTGGTCAGCCGCGTAGGCCTACAGTTAAACACAATAGAAAATGCAAAAACGCAGCAGGGTGTATTCTACACCATATTCTTCTATGGTCAAGGGCGTTTTTATTAAATTAACAAAGATAGATTTTTGAATTTTACCCAGATTAAAATATTGACAAGTAATACCTTATATCTTCATATCGGCTAATGGCGGAAAAAAGGCAAAATATTACGACAGTTGGCTTCATTTCGCTTGGTTGTCCAAAGAATACGGTCGACAGCGAGAAAATGCTGGCTCTTTTATCTCAGGCGGGCTTTCTCATAACCGCGGAACCCGAGGCAGCCGATGTTGTGGTCATCAATACATGCTGCTTCATCGAGCCTGCTAAGGCCGAATCGCTCGATGCGATAAAACAAGCAACAGCTTGTAAAAGCAGGGGCATAGTTAGGAAAGTAATTGTGGCAGGGTGTCTATCTGAAAGATTTGGTTGGCAAGTGTTTGATCTAATTGAGGGCATTGACGCCATAGTTAGCCTTGGGCAGCGAGATAACATTGCCCAGATTGTAGGAGAAGTTCTTGCTTCAGATAAGCCCCTCTTATATTTGGACCCGCCGGTATCGCCCATCAGCGATGATAGAACCCGATTGCTCATTGGACCAACACATCGGGCGTATCTACGCATTAGCGAAGGATGCAATCATCGCTGTTCTTTTTGCACTATACCTGCGATAAGAGGTCGATTTCGCAGTAAACCTTTGCAGATGGTGCTTGACGAAGCGGCAGAGTTGGCCTGTGCAGGCGTAGTCGAACTGAGTGTAATAGCCCAGGACACCACCTACTATGGCCGGGACTTAAAGAGAACTGATGGCCTGGTTACACTATTGAAGGAACTTGAAGAAATCGACAGGTTAGCCTGGATTAGATTAATGTATCTTTATCCTGCGGGCATTAATGATGGGCTTATTGAGATCATCGCAAAAAGCAGTAAGATTGTCCACTATCTGGATATTCCGATTCAGCATGTCAGCGGCCGGATTCTAAAAGCAATGCGCCGGCCGGACACTCGTGACAGCATTTGGCGATTGATCGATCGATTGCGTTCAGCCTTGCCAGATGTTGTTCTGCGGACGACTTTGATAGTCGGTTTTCCAGGCGAAACCGAAAAGGAATTTACTGAGCTGGTAAATTTTGTTGAGTGGGCGCAGTTTGACGCACTGGGGTGTTTCAAATTCTATCCTGAGTCTGGCACAGATGCCGCAGACTTACCGGATCAGGTACCAGAACAGATCAAGGAACAGAAGCTCGAGCAAGTCATGCTGACACAACAGGAAATTGCCTTTGCTAAGAACAGAAACAGAAGGGGCACGTCACTAACCTGCCTGATTGACTCAGTAGATAGCAAAGCTGCAGGCCAATCAAGATACTACGGCCAAGCCCCGGAGGTCGATAGTATCTGTATTGTAAAGAACTGCTCAGCGGCACCGGGCGAATTTGTCAATGCCAAGGTCGTCGGCACAAAAAACTACGATTTGATAGTTGAGCAAATTTAGTGTTGAACCGCACCATATGCGTAAGTAAACTTATCGCCATGTTAAGACTCATCCCGAACATTCTGACCTTTGCAAGGCTTGTACTGACGGTTGTTGTTCTGAGCATGATCCTCTATTCACCCCACGTACAAAACAGGCCATTATTTCTCGATATTGCCTTTATTCTTTTCGTGATTGCCGGGCTTACCGACATCGTGGATGGAATCGTGGCGAGGGTGCTCAATGTTGCCAGCAGGTTCGGGCGGATGGTCGATCCTCTGGTCGATAAGGTCCTGGTATGTGGTGCTTTTATCTGCTTTGCGATAATTCACGAGCCGAAACTCTTTGATTTGCCTTTATCAAGATTGGCCCTGATTCATTGGTCGGTAGCAGGTGTTCTTATTTTGCGTGAGGTTTACGTTACCGTGCTGCGGCACATCGCTGAGGCACGCGGCATAAATTTTGCTGCAACTGTCTCCGGCAAGATAAAGATGTTTGTGCAAACCTTCGCTCTCGGGACGGTGATGATCAAGATGGCTCATGTCCGGACCGCCACATGGGGTTACTGGTTCACAACAGTGATTTTTGTTGTTATGCTCACTGTGACCGTCGTTTCAGGTCTTTTGGCTACCCGACGCAGAAGCTGGCAAAAAGCCTCTGCTAAGAGTGCGTCAGCATGAGATACTAATATGTTTAGCTCTATGGCCAGAATCAAAAGTGCGGCATAACTACAGGCCAAATATTTAAACCTCCGTTTCCCGCTGCGGCTTCGGCCTTCTCGCCTCCGCGAAGCGCTTTGGCGGAGCGGGGCGCCGAGACGAGTTACGTGGGGTTCTCATTGCTTATTATTTTCTATCCGAATTGTAGTCTATGAATTCCTGTGTGACTTCTGCAGGTTTTAAGCCTATTTCGTCAAAGATTTCTTTTTCTAATTCATAGATTTGCCTGTCAGCTTTGGTGATATTGATTTCATCATGAACTGTTTTGCGGTGTTGCCGGGCATGCCTTTCGTGAGCTTCCTCCAACCGCTCTTTCAGCGGGACGACTGTCTCATGCATTACTCGCTTATCTGCATAATAAACAATCTTTTCCTCCCATGTAGCTGGTTTATCCTGCTCATCCAATATGGCAAGATACTTGTGTTTTCTTATGGCTATAGCAAGTTCCGGGTACTCTTTTCTCAGAAGTTCACAAGCAGCATCTTCATGGCTGTCATCGGCGTATTTCGCTTTCAGGCCTTTCCAATGTGCTTTATCTTTTTCTGTAACGTTTTGTTCAAATCGGCTGTAGGCGGATTCCTTCATATCACAAACTCTGAGTACATCGTGTAGTAGAGACGCCCTGTGCACAAGGTCCACGTTGGCTTCGATGCCTTTTTCTTTCAGTTTTTTTACCAAAAAAACTGCTAATTTAGCCACCACCTCACTGTGTTTGATAATGTGCCGTGGGACACGGCAGTCGCGAATTATCTGGAGGCACTTGCTATGTGTTGGAAGAACGCAATCTTTCATAAATTAGTTCAGCTACTTTCTTGCCTGATTTCAGCATTCCGCCGAAGATTGGCCCCATTCTCGGCAGATTATACACATCACACACAGCCATACCAGCAATGTAAAGGCCTGGAAACACCTCGCCGGTCTTTTCCACCACGCCTGCTTCGGATGTCTCAACGTTCATAAAGTATTCCAGTAATTCCGTTGGGAAAAGCTCCGGCTTTCTTTGCCTGAGCATACTTACCAATTCAGCCGGATGGCCTGTTGCGTCAATCATATATTTTGCGCAGATGCAGAATGGGTCAATGTGCAGGCCGAGCGTGCTGGCGCTTGCGTTGTTTACTACGATTCCTTTGACGGTTTCATCCTTTAGAACGATATCTTCAGCCTCTAAAAGATTAAATATCTCTGTACCTGCTTTTTTTGTTTTGTAGGCTAAGGCCGTTGCAAATTCTATTGCATCTGCGGTGTATAACTGACCGTGTTTTTGTGTTGTGACGCCAATTTCCTCCAGGATTTGCGTGTCCTCGAAGGTAACGACATTGTAGCCGGCTGCTCCACCCCAAATACCTCCGCCTATGGAAAGCTTTTTCTCGATGATTGTCACCTTCACTTTCGATTTTGCCAGATAATAACCGGCTGCAAGGCCGGCAGGTCCTGCGCCGACTATAACAACATCGTTATCAAGATGTTCCGTCATTCTTTGCGTGTACTGCTCGATAATCAGTCTGGAAATGTCTGTTTCGATCATGTTTGTTTCCTTTCGTTTGACATTATTGCAGCCGCCCGTGTTATAAAAACAAAAAGCACTCCACAAAGGAAGTGCTTTGAAAACTCAAAACTCAAAACGCAAAACTACTGAATATTTGTCTTCCTCGATTTTGATTTTTGATTTCACTTTGCCTTCCTTCGCGGGCATTATCCCGATCAGGTTCATAGGGTCTCCCGCACCTATTTTAGCCATATCGTTATGGCTTTCCCTACTCTTTGGCCCGACCTTGACCTTATGTAACATCTGGACCTGTTGCCAACGAAAAATAGGTGCGGGATTCTCAGCCTAAGCTAGGTTCCTTAACCTGGCTTTGAGCTCCCCTGGCTTAATTGTACCTTGTGGATAAATTATAGTGCATGGTCGCCGTGCCTGCAAGTGTTCTAATCGCAAGTAATCGTCTATGTATTGACATGCCTGCCCGTACAAACTATCATTACGAATGAAAGCCACTTTGTGAAAGGAAGGTTAAGCCATGGTGATAAAAGGATTTACGCATCTTCATCTGCACAGTCAGTATTCACTTCTTGATGGCGCTATCACATTCGATAAGCTGTTTAGGCGCTGCAAGAAGCTCGGCATGGAGTCGATCGCTGTTACCGACCATGGCAATCTCTTTGGTGCAATCGAATTCTATACAAAAGCGGCTGCTGCGCATGTCAAGCCGATCATCGGAATTGAGGCATACGTTGCACCCCGAAGCAGATTCGACAGAACAAAAACAAATATAACTGATGCCGCATATCACCTTATTCTTCTCGCAGAGAACAACGTTGGCTACCAAAATCTGATTAAGCTCGCCAGCGCTGGCTATATTGATGGCTTTTACTATCGACCAAGAATCGACAAAGAGATTCTTGCGGAGCTAAGCGATGGACTCATCTGCACCTCGGCGTGCCTGAAAGGTGAGATTGCCGTCGAAATAGCAAATGGCAACGAGAAAGCAGCACATCAGGCAGTAGAGAGTTATCTCAAAATCTTTGGCCCTGACAGGTTTTTCATCGAGATCCAAAATCACGAAGATAATTCGTCTCTGGTGACTCGTGACTCGTCGCTCGAAGCACGAGGCACGAATCACAACACACAAATAGAGAATTACGAGTCACGAGTCACGAGTCACGGGTCACGAGTCACGGGTCACGAGTCACGACATATTCGTCGGGACTTGATCGACCTTGCCGACAGAATGGGCGTCGGCCTGGTAGCAACAAATGACGTGCATTTTTTAGAGCAAGAAGACTATGAAGCGCATAATTGCCTTTGCGCAATAAGCACAGGCAAAAAGGCAGACGACCCCGACCGAATGATATATCCGCCCGATGTATACCTGAAAAGTCCGGAGCAGATGCGTGAGCTTTTTGCTGAGACAATGGAAGCCTGTGATAACACATTAGCAATTGCCGAGCGTTGTAATGTCGAGCTCGACCTGAAAACGCGTCACGCGCCGCACTTTGAGCCGGCGGACGGCTCAAAGCCTGAGGAGTTTCTGACGAAACTCTGTTACGAAGGTGCACAGCAGCGATACGGCGAAGTTAACGAGCAAGTAAAAAGCCGACTCGACAGAGAACTTGAGGTAATCGAGTCGAAAGGTTTTGCCAGCTATTTTCTTATTGTCTGGGATTTTTGTAAGTACGCGCACGAAAAAAATATTCCCATAGGCGCAAGAGGTAGTGGTGTCGGCACACTGGTTGGGTATTGCCTGGGTTTATGTGACGTTGATCCCATTCGGTATGATTTGCTTTTTGAGCGCTTCATGGACCCGCAGCGCAACGAGATACCGGATATCGACATTGACATTTGCCAGGTGCACCGCGCAGAAATCATCGACTATGTACGTCAAAAGTATGGTCAGGTCGCCCAAATAATAACCTTTGGGACCATGAAGGCCCGTGCGGTTATCCGTGACATTTGCAGGGTACTGGGTGTGTCTCTAAGTGAGGCCGACAGGCTGGCTAAGCTTGTCCCATTCTCACTCGATATGACACTCGATAAGGCTCTTGATACCGAGCCTGAACTAAAGCGTGCCTACGAGGAAAATGAATTGACCAGGAAGGTCATCGACATTAGCAGAAAGCTCGAAGGTCTTGCACGCCACGCTTCCATTCATGCCGCTGGTGTTGTAATTGCTGATGAGCCTTTGACTAATTTTGTGCCGCTTTATAAAGCTCCAGGTTCCAATGACATCATAACGCAGTTTGAAGGCCCGATGGTCGAAAAGGTCGGACTTTTGAAGATGGACTTTCTCGGTCTTAAAACCCTGAGCGTACTGGAACGCACACTACAACTGGTTAAGGAGAATCACGGAGTCGATATCGACCTGGAGAAGCTCGACCTGAATGATCCGAAAGTTTTTGAGCTGTTCGCGACCGGCAAAACAAAGGGCGTTTTTCAGTTCGAGTCCGGCGGAATGCAAAACCTGCTGGTGAAAATGAAGCCTGACCGTATTGAAGACCTGATAGCTGCCAACGCGCTTTACCGGCCGGGCCCTATGATACTGATCCCCGACTATATCGACAGAAAACATGGGGCGAAGTGGTCTCTGCCACATCCAATTATGACCGAAATTCTTGATGAGACCTACGGCGTTATAACTTACCAGGAACAGGTAATGCGCATCTGCAACCGCCTTGGCGATATCCCCCTGCGCGAAGCCTACGCGCTTATTAAGGCAATAAGCAAAAAGAAAGCCAGAACGATAGCAAAGGAAAGAGAAAGGTTCATAGCAGGTTGTGCCAATAAAGGGCTAAGCAAGCAACAGGCGGCGCAGATTTTTGAACTTATCGAGAGATTCGCAGGCTATGGCTTTAATAAAAGTCATTCAACCCGCTACGCCTTCATCGCCTACCAGACTGCCTATATGAAGGCTAACTGGTCGGTCGAATTTATGGCGGCCCTTTTAACTTATGAAATGGACAACACTGACAAGGTTGTCGAATACATCGCTGAATGCGCAGAGATGGGCATTGAAGTGATGGCACCGGATATCAACGAAAGCGGAGTTGATTTCACACCTCTTTACAAAGGCGATGGTGACGGCAAAAAAGGCGTGGTACGGTTCGGCTTGGCTGCCGTTAAAGGTGTCGGCGAAAAAGCTGTGGAACAGATGATAGCTGCTCGTGAAAGGGTTGGTCGATTCGAGAGTCTGTTCCATTTCTGCGAAAACGTTGACCTGCGAGCGGTAAATAAACAAGTTCTTGAGGCCCTTATAAAAGCCGGTGCATTCGACAGGCTCGGCGGAAATCGTGCCCAGATGATGGCTGGTCTTGAAAGTGCGATGGATAATGGTGCCGCGTTGCAAGCTGATAAACAAAAAGGCCAGATGAATTTCTTTGGTGAAATGGCTGGACAAACCGATTATTCGCAGGACCATAAGCGATTGCCCAGTATCACGCCTTGGCCTGAACCGCAAATGTTGGCTTACGAAAAGCAGGTGCTGGGCTTTTATGTAACCAGCAATCCGTTAAGCCATCACGCTGAGACGATTAATCTGTTCTCGACGGTCAACACTTCGCAATTAGCCGATGGTCTTGGCGACCGGCAGGTTGTGATCGGCGGAATGATAACGAAGATACGATACAACATCACAAAGTCGGGCCGAAACGCAGGCTCAAAAATGGCCGTTTTCAACCTCGAAGACCTGCAGGGACAGGTCGAGGTGGTTTTGTTTCCCGATGCCCTTAATCAGTTTGCGCCGGTCCTTGCCGAGGACACCATTGTCTTTGTCAGGGGAAGGGCCGATTATAGAAGGGAAAAGCCAAACATTATAGCCTCAGAATTGATAGCTCTTAATGAAGTTCGTGAGAAATTAGCTGCCAAGGTAAGCATAAAACTTAATGCCGGAGATGTCACTAAGGAAAAGGTGGCGATGATTCGCAGCATTTGTCAGCACCATAAAGGCAAGAGCCCTGTTTATGTGGCTTTGAAGACTGACAAAGGCCGGGTCCATGCCGCCGCCGATAAGGCCTTGAGTGTTAATCCCGATCTGGAATTCTGCCGAAAGATGAGGCAGCTCGTCGGCGAAGAAAACTTCCAACTGACAAAATGACACGTATTTGTGTCATCCTGATCGCAGCGAAGGATCTGGTTGTTGGCATGCTTACACAGGTGTAAGCATATGGAACGATGTGCTAATCCGATACCAATTATGTCCACGCAAGCGTAGACATGTCACCATGAGTAATTGTCATTCCGCACTTGATGCGGAATCCAGGGAAATATACTTGGAGTAATTTTTGAGGGAGACAAACATGTGGCTACCAAGAGATGAAAGGCATATTCTACTGGCCTACTATACCAATATTTTCAATTTGGATGACAAGGATATCTCTCGCTATCTAGAACAGCCAAAATTTTTCCATTTGAGTGATTGGACTGTGATTCTCAAAAAATCACAGCGAATCCCAATTCTGACCCCTTTGTTAGTCAAGCGCAGAGCTATTAAAGTTAATGCTTACGGTAATAACAATATGCGAACAGGCGAACAAAACGAAAATCTGGAGCAGATAAAGAAGGAAATCAAAACCATTATTAAACTCCAGCGAAGGCTTGACATCGCGAATGAGTACCTTAAGACCAGACGGCTCATAGAATTGAGCCCGCACGAATCCATTTATGATGTGGTGGGGATTAAATTGACGGTCGGTGGTTACGATCTTGGCAGAAAGTACACATCTTGTCTTATCCGTAGCGGGCTGTGGTTTGCAGAATACAAACATCACTGGATTTGGATTATAGTTAGCTTCCTTGGAGGAATCATCGGAGGACTACTGGTTAGCTGGTTGTCGTAGTATTTGGTCGGGTGTCGGGTGGTATGCCTACGCAAGCATAGGTTTTTTCGAGCCCTCATGTAATGCTGGCCCACTGCACAATCAACACGAAACCCTTGCTATTCTATCGCGAATTTGTTATCCAGATTACCTTATCCGGTACTTAAGACAATATGCGAGGTGCCGTTGTGAAAAGAAGAATCAAAGCAGTAGCTTTAGCAGTCTTCGCCGTTGTTCTCTCTTCCAGCCTACTAGTCTTATCCCAGACCCGCGGAAGAACCGAGATTTCTCCTCAGCACACGTGGAAATTGGAAGATCTCTATCCTTCCGATCAGGCATGGGACGATGCTAAAGAGAAAACCGTTTCTAAGTTTGACGGAGTTCTAAGCTTTAAGGGCAAGCTCGGCGATTCTACTTCTGAGTTGCTTGGTTGTCTTGAGCTTGATAGTAATATCTCCAAGGAACTTGTGCATCTGCACAGTTACGCTGCGATGAAGTCCGACGAGGACACGCGCAATTCAAAATATCTGGCACTAAAGCAGCAAATCGAGCAGATTATCGCAGACTACCGCGCAAAGGCCTCGTTCATCGAGCCTGAAATCACGAGAATGGATACCGCTAAGATTGATCAGTTCATCACGCAGGAGCCGGGATTGAGAATTTATGAGATGTACCTGAAAAACATCCAACGGCTCAAGGCCCACAAACTGTTTGAAAAAGAGGAAAAGTTGCTGGCGGAGGTTTCGCTGCTCGCCGACAGTCCGCATTCAATCTTTTCGGTTTTTAGTAATGCGGAACTTCCATTTCCACAAGTGACACTGAGCGATGGAGCCATCGCAACGTTGAACCAAGCTGGCTACGCCCATTATAGAGCCTCGCCGAATCGCGATGACCGCGAAAAAGTCTTTCAGGCCTTCTGGACCATGTTCGACAATTTCAAGCTCACCTTCGGAGCACAGCTCGATGCCAACATAAAAAGAGATATTTTCTATGCCCGCGCACGCAAGTACAGCTCTTGCCTCGAAAGCGCGATGGCCCCTGACAATATCCCGAAAGAGGTTTATTTGGCCCTTATCGAAAATGTCAACAGGAACCTGCCGACTTTTCACCGTTATCTCGACCTGAAAAAGCGTATGCTCGGCGTTGAGTCGCTCAAGTACTCCGACTTATATGCACCGGCAGTTAAGGATATTGACCTTCGATATACATTTGACCAGGCCAAAGAGCTTATTCTCGATTCTCTAAAACCGCTCGGCCCCGACTATTGCAACGCCGCCAGACAGGCCTTTGAAAATCGCTGGATTGACGTGTATCCGACGCCTGGCAAGAAAATGGGAGCGTACAGTAACGGCTCGGCCTATGATGTGCATCCGTACATTCTTCTGAACTACAATGGCCTTTACCTTGACGTGACCACGCTGGCCCACGAGTTAGGCCACGCAATGCACAGTTACTACTCAAATAAAAACCAGCCTTTTCCAACGGCGGATTACTCGATATTCGTTGCAGAAGTCGCCTCGACATTCAATGAGGCCCTTCTGATGGAAAAGATGCTAAGCGATACTAAGGATGATGAGACACGTTTAACGCTTCTGATGAACTACCTTGATGGTGCAAAAACGACTTTTTTCAGACAGACCCAATTTGCAGAGTTTGAGTTGCGTATTCACGAAAAAGCAGAACACGGCGAACCCTTGACCGGTGATGTGCTCAGCGAACTTTATGGTGATATCCTAAAAAAATACTACGGCCACGAACAGGATCACTGCCACATTGAGGATTTGTACAAAATAGAATGGGCTTATGTTCCTCATTTCTACTACAATTTCTACGTTTATCAGTATGTCACTTCCTTTGCTGCTTCCACAGCTTTAGTGGGAAAAGCGTTGAGCGGAGAAGAAGGTGCCGTTGAAAAACACATCGAGTTCATATCGTCGGGCGGCTCTGACTATCCGATCAATCTGCTCAGAAAAGCCGGTGTTGATATGACAAGTTCCGAGCCGTTCGATAAGACCATTTCGTTTATTAACAAGGTTATGGACGAAATTGAAGCAATCCTGTAAAATAATTAAGCTTAAGGAATAAGCGATCGCAGGGGGAAAAGGAGAATCGCTTGCGGAACAGGTTATCATCGAAATTTATTGTGCTTGATGGTTCGGACGGTTGTGGAAAGACAACGCAGACAAAGCTGCTTGTTCAGTGGCTCCAAAAGCAGGGCGTTGAAACGGCCGGCTTTCGCGATCCGGGTGATACCGCTGTTGGCGAGAAGATTCGCCGAATTTTGCTCAGCCCTGAGCATGGGCCAATGGATACACGAACCGAACTGTTGCTTTACATGGCAGCAAGGGCACAGCTTTGGTCGGAAAAGATAGCGCCGGAGCTAAAGCAAAATAAGTGCGTTGTTCTTGATAGATGGCTGTCTAGCACTTGTGCCTATCAGGGCTACGCAGGCGACTTCGGAATGGATAGTGTAATAAAAATCGCAACGGATTGTCTTGAAAGAGTCTGGCCGGACCTGACCATTATCTTAGATATTGATCTTGAGACCGCAGCTAAGCGTTTGAATCGTGAGCTTGACAGAATGGAGCAAAAAGGCACCAGCTATCACAAAATGGTCCGCGAAGGATTTCTCCAACTGGCCAAGAAAAGTGATGACTCTATCATTGTTGATGCTACCGGTAGCATCGAAACCGTTCACCAAAAAATTATAGAGGCAGTTAAGGACTTCTTTGGTATATAAGGCTGACGAGAAGGAAAAAACTGCACTTTTTTTTACATTTTTAGCTTTTACTTTTTTATTTTCTTGTGATGTTACTGAAAGAGATTTTCTGCCAAGATAAAGCAATCGGTATTTTGCAGCGAGCTTTTGCTGCTGACAGATGCGCTCACGCATATATCTTTGCTGGCCTCGATGGCGTTGGCAAATCCAGGACCGCCTGGGCGTGGGCGAAGCTGCTTTTATGCGCCGAGCCATTAATACAGAATGGCTTTGCTGATAGTTGTGGTTTCTGCGAGTCCTGCCGATTGTTTGAAGCTGGTACGCACCCGGACTTCAATTATATCTACAAAGAATTGATCGAGTTTACTAAAGAAGGAAAAGGCAAATCCGCACCTGTTGATTTGCCGATTGATGTGATTCGTGAGTTTTTAATCGAAAAAGCCCGAACCAGACCAATCCTTTCTGACAGGAAGGTCTTTGTGGTTAGTGAAGCTGAAAAACTGAATGCTGCGTCGCAGAATGCACTGCTGAAAGTTCTTGAAGAACCGCCCGGATATTGCACTATCATTTTGCTGTGTACAAGAATGGAAAAGCTCCTGCCTACCACCAGGTCGCGATGTCAGATAATCCGTTTTGGGCCGGTAGATAGTGACATAATAATTGAGAACTTGAAGGATGCAGGTCTGGAGCATGGAAAGGCTCAGTACTTTGCCCGTCTGGCTCAGGGCAGTCTTGGAACCGCCTATCAGTGGGCACAGCTTGAATTGACCGGGGCAAATCTTTACCAGGCCAAAAAGAAGGTACTCACCACGATAGCAGATTGTGAGCTTGCTGATGTGGTGATGTTAGCCCAGCAGTTCTTGGAAGAATGCAGGGCAATTACCGCCACCTGGACCAGCATCGACAAGGCAATTAGTAAGACTGACCTCAATCGAAGGGCCCAAAAAACTCTCATCCACATAATCATATCAGCATTGCACGATGCAATGGTGCTGAATGTCACACCGCAAAAAACACTCATCAACTCCGATCAAAAGGAGCAGATACAAAAACTGGCGGATCGTTTTAGCCCGGAACAAGCTGTTGTGAGAATCGTAGATTGTTATGATGCGGTACGCTGGGTCGAGGCCAGTGTTAACGAAAGGCTTATTTTCGAGCACCTGTTGTTAAACATCACTGGTTCTGTTATAATCTCAGCATAGTAGTACAGCTTAATTCCTTGTTTGTATTGGGTTTCTTAGATGTCAGAAATCACAGAAGTAAGACCTCAACGCGCTAAGAGCAAAAAGCACATGTTAGTCCGCTGCGGGCCGATGAACAGCCTTGGCATGTTCGAGCACAACGAGGCACAAATACAACGGACGGCCAGCCGCGTCGTGGTTAAAACCGAAAAAGGGCTGGAATTAGGCTTTCTTGTCGGCCAGCTTGGCTCCTACAGGGACGGACGATTCAGATTCAGCGATGACCAAATAGAGAAATACTTCAGCGATGGTGACATCGAGTTCTCACTTGAACGGGCTGGTAAATTCATCCGCTATGCGACCTCGGCTGATATTGCCGAATGGCAGCATTTAAGGAAAATTGCAAAAGAGGAAATAGAGTGCTGCAAGCGCTTCGTGAAGGAGATGGATCTGCCGATGAAAATAGTTGACGCCGATCACATATTAGGCGGTGAACGCATCGTCTTTTACTTTATGTCCGACGGACGTGTGGATTTTCGCGATCTGGTTAAAAGGCTCGCACAGGAGTACCAGACGAGAATTGAAATGCGACAGATTGGCTCACGCGATGAGGCTCGGCTGCTTGGTGATATTGAAAGCTGCGGACAAGAGTGCTGCTGTCGAAGATTCCTTCAACTACTAAAGCCTGTTAATATGCGAATGGCTAAGATGCAGAAAGCTACCCTTGATCCTTCAAAGATATCCGGCTACTGTGGCAGATTGAAGTGCTGCCTGCGATACGAAGATGCAACCTATGCGGAACTTAAGGGACAGTTGCCAAAGAAAAACACTATAGTCAAAACAAAACACGGTCAGGGTAGAGTGGTGGACGGCCACATATTGACACAGCTTGTTGTAGTCGAGTATGAAAACGGCGAAAAACTTGCTCTTGGTGTTGATGAGCTTGAGATAATCTCTCCTGCTTCGGCCGGAAAGAAGAAAAAGAAGGAAGTTTCTGACGACAGACAAGACAACAAGGAAGATGCCGAGCAGTAGTGGTTAAGGAAAGAACATGCCCCGCAAAATCATTGTGACATCAGCCCTGCCTTATGCTAACGGTCCCATACACATTGGACATCTGGTTGAGTATTTACAAACTGACATCTGGGTGCGCTTCCAGAGGATGTGTGGCAACGAGTGTTTATATTTCTGCGCAGACGACACTCATGGTACTCCAATTATGATAAGCGCTCGTGCTGCGGGTGTTACTCCGGAGCAACTCATTGAACGGATGTATAAAGAACATAAAGCCGACTTCGACGCTTTTTATATCGAATTCGACAACTACTATACTACGCATTCTAATGAAAACAAACAGCTCAGCGAGTTGATTTTTGATCGATTGAATAAGGTGGATTCAATCGTAAAAAAGCAAGTTGAGCAAGCCTACTGCGATAACTGCCGGATGTCACTGCCTGACAGATTTATTCGCGGCACCTGTCCGCGCTGCAAGGCCGAGAATCAATACGGCGATTCTTGCGAAATCTGCAGCGCAACCTATCAACCAACGGACCTGATTAATCCCTATTGCGCAAACTGCCGTGGCGTCCCATCTTTGGTGAAATCAGAACATTACTTTTTTAAGCTTGCCGACTACGAAAAGCAATTGAAAGCTCTCATCGCCGCCGGCCACACGCAAAAATCAGTTGCGAACAAACTTGATGAGTGGTTCAAAACAGGTCTTAGAGACTGGGACATATCCCGCGATGGCCCATACTTTGGCTTCAAAATACCCGGCGAAGAGAACAAATATTTCTACGTTTGGCTCGATGCGCCGATCGGATATATGGCTTCTGCAAAAAACTACTGTGACAAAAATGGCCTGGATTTTGACAAGCTCTGGCCGGGCGAACACGCCCCGGGACAGACAGACTCAGAATATGAGATTTATCATTTCATTGGCAAAGACATTATGTATTTCCACGCTCTGTTCTGGCCCGCGATGCTCATCGGCGCAGGCTTCAAAACCGCCGAGAAACTTTTCGTCCATGGGTTTCTGACAGTAAACGGCGAGAAAATGAGCAAGTCACGTGGGACATTTATCAAGGCAAGCACCTTTGTGAAGCATCTGGATCCGGAGTATCTTCGGTACTACTATGCGAGTAAACTCACTGACACGATAGACGATATCGATTTGGGGATAGAAGATTTCATAAATAAAACGAACTCTGACCTCGTTGGCAAGTACGCCAACCTTGCCTCGCGTTCTGGTCCGATGTTGACACGAAAACTAAACGCCCGACTCGGCCAGTTAGATGAGCAGGGTAAGCAGTTGCTCAATAAGTTGACATCTGCAAAGGAACAAATTGTCCAGGATTACGAAAGCCTCAACTACGCTGCTGTCGTTCGCACAATCAGCGCTCTTGCTGACCAGGCAAACCGATATGTCGAGCAGAATCAGCCGTGGGTCGTTATAAAAACTGATCCGGAACAAACGCGAACCGCTTTAACTGCGGTGATAAACGTTGTAAAGATATTGACGATTTATCTAAAACCTATTTTGCCCAAGTACATCGAGAAAGTGGAAAAATTTCTTAACGTTGACGCCCTTACATTTGCAGATGTTGAGAGTGTGTTGGAGAATCACCCAATAAACGATTTTGAACGATTGTTTGAGAGAATTGACGAAGGACAGGTAAATGCCATGGTAGAAGAAAGTAAAGAAAGTCAAGCTGCCCAACAAGCATCATCAGTGCCGAATCAGTCGGCCGCTGTGCCATTCAAGCCGGAGTGTTCAATCGAAGATTTTGACAAAATTGACCTGCGAATCGCTAAGGTAATCAGGGCCGAGCGTGTCGAAGGTGCCGACAAATTACTTCGGCTGGATTTGGATGTCGGTGGTCCTAAAAAGACAGTACTTGCCGCCATTGCTACTGCGTATAGGCCGGAGGACCTGACTGGCAAAATTGTGGTCTATTTTGCAAATCTAAAGCCGCGGAAAATGAGGTTTGGCCTGTCTGAGGGTATGATTATGGCTGCCGGCACCGGTGGAAAAGACATCTTTATACTCTCGGCTGATGCCGGTGCACAGCCTGGTCAGAAGGTGCTGTAATTTTTGGGCAAGATGAGAAAAAATCTTGAAGAGATCGCCAAGGAGGACGGCCGATACAGTCCTCAGGCTCTTAAATTCGTGTACGAGGGCCTTGGCTATACGGCCAGAAATGTGGCCTACAAGCCACGTCACGTCAGTGGCCAGGCGTTGTGCGAGGGGCTAAGAAAGTTGGCCATTCAAAAGTGGGGCAGACTTGCGCTGCTTGTACTTAATACATGGGGAGTCAAAACCACGCGTGACTTCGGTGAGATGGTCTGGCTTCTGATAGAACATCAGTTGATGAGTGCTCAGCCGACCGATTCAATTGATGATTTCAGCGACGTCTATGATTTCAAAACCGCCTTCAAAGACCAATTCAAATTTTAAATTTCCAACGTGGAAGTTATAGTTCATCTCACTCTGCTTTGCACTACGACCGTCGTACTCGGAGAGGTTGTTATTGCTCCATCATCATCTGTGGCCTTGGCTGTAAGAATGTGGGTGCCGGTCCTTGGCTTCTTATAGTAGGCCATCCAATCATCGCTGCCTTCGTTATCCTCACAGATATTACCTCCATTGGCGGAGGAAACTAACACGACAACACCCGTGCCTTTAGCCTCTCCAACCGCTATACGGGTCAGGTCTGGGATGAAGAGACCGGCCTAATGTAGCTCGGTTTTTTTGTTATGATTTTTTCCAATGCTTTTCGCTGTGTTAATAAAAGGGGTAGTTTAAACGCCCCAGGCCTTGGCAAAGGCCCTAAAGCTGCGGTCGTAAGTTTTTTCAACGTCATCGGGAAAACAACAGCCGGGCAGTTGCCTCGATGATAAATGATAGCTTATACACTCACAACACATCCCTTTTTTGTCACAGCCAGGGTATGTACAATTACAATTTTTCAAGTTCTGCTGTTTTTTGCATTCCACCGATTAACCTCCGGTTTCTTAAATCCGAAATTCGAATTTCTAAATCCGAAACAAGCACGAAATTCAAAACCCAAATGTTCAAAACGTTTATATTCTATTACATTATGTTTAATTTGTAAAGGCTGATGCTCAACGGCGGAACAGTTAGCTTGTTCGATACATTTGTAACCGTCTTTTCTTCAATCACTACCTGGGGCTCTTTACCGGGCTCGTTGTAAGCTTTAGGGTCAGAGTGGGCAATCAGCCAGAGTTGTCCAGTGCCAGCCAGTTGATTGCCTCTCAAGTCCATTGTGAGCTCTTGTTCTTGTTCTGTGGGATTGACAATAGCAACCGTCAAAGCCTCGCGGTCGTCAGTCCAGGCGGCTGCTACATCAAGCAGCTCGGTGTCACCGGCAACTTCGACCGGCAGGTTCCCAAAGTTGTTTCGATAGAGCTTCAAAACTAGGCCGGTCGTCTCGAATGCAGCAGCGGTCTTGCTGGCTTTAATGCAGCCGATGACATTGACCGTCTGGGCGTAATTAGCCATGAAGATTATGTCCGAATTACGAAAGTACTCATGCAACCCTCTGGCAATGCCCAGAGCATCTTTGTGGAAATACCGGGTTCCAAGTTCACCAAACAGATGGGGGCCATACCAGTAGTTCCATTCGGTCATGGCGATTCGGATATCTTTTCCTTTGAGAGAATCCAATTGTTGACGGAGTTGCCGATGGAATTGAACCTTCTGTTTGATATTGTCGGGGATTTGGGATGCATGTCCGATGATGTCAGATTTTTCCTGACAGTAGAAGTGCTCCGCTATCAGTTCAATGTGGTCTGAGCAGCTCCGTAGTAATCCTTCGCTCCATGAGCCGGCATTACCCGAAGCGATCGGGATGATGTCCGGATCTACTTCGCGCATTTTGTCCACAATCCAATTATGTTTTCTAACATAATGATTGAGGCTCATATAACCGAGCTGCCATCTGCCGAACATTTCGTTACCGATACACCAGTAGCGAACATCAAAGGGTTTTGTGTCACCATTTTTAGCCCGTAAAGCCCCCATCGGCGTATCGGTTGAGCCGTTTGCGTATTCCAGTTCAGCAGCAGCCGAATAGGCATCTCCAAAACCGGTATTGACAGTCACCAACGGCTCGGTGTTGAGCAAGCGGCAAAAGTGAATAAACTCGTGAATGCCGAAGTCGTTGTGCTCAACTCCGGTCCATGCGGGATTTGTACGAGGGGGCCGCCGATCCCGATCGCCTATGCCATCGCGCCAGTCGTAGCCGCTGACGAAGTTTCCGCCGGGCCAGCGATATAACGGGGCGTTGAGTTCTTTAAGAACCGCCAACGTATCGGCGCGAATGCCATCGATATTGTCCGCTGGCATCAGGGAGACCGTGCCCACAAAGCATGCTCCATCGGCTACCTTAATTTCCAGCTTGCCGCTTGTAGTATCGGCACCGGCGGTAAACCGGAAGGGATACCTGATATACTCTCTCGGCGCTGCCGAAAACTTAACTAAATCTTGATCTTGCGGATTATCACTCCAGATCAGTGATACTGTCACATCAGCACTTTGCTGTTGGGCCTTGAGGTAGATATAACCGGCGTATTGCTTATTTTGAACCAGTCCCAGGTCGAACTGTTGGATGCCGCTGCCGGACTGAATTAGCGGGGTGTGCTCGCCGACAAAGGAATCTTCTTTGACCATAGTTACTGATTTGGGCTGTCCGATGATTTGCCAGGGTGAGGCGCCTACTACCGCAAACGGATTATCCTGGGGGACGCCCCGGCTGCGACGATAGGGTTGGTAATTCGGAGTGATGGGGAAATAAAACTTGCGATCTTCGAGCATCTCGGCCCAGATACCGCCGTAAATACACCGGCCGAGGTGTTCGATAAACTGGGCGTAGATGTACTTGGAAATCGGCTCTTTGGTCTGACCCACATCGATTTTTACGGCCGGGTCTGTGCTTGTAGTGGAAAGTAATTCAAGCTTCAGATCATCATACCAAGCTTTTCCCATGGACAGTCCCCAGCCGCCAAGTAGGCAGTTGATTTCCACGGCTGCGTGCTCGCCTGAATCGAACACAAGCTCTACACGTGTCCAGTCCTTCGTTCCGGTCACAGACGGAGTCTGAAGCGGTGGAATGTTATGTAAATTCAATAAAGCTCCCTTACCAGTTCCCGCAACCACGTTTTCTGTCTTGATCCAGCCGGACAACCTGTACTGAGAACGGGGCTTGATAGGTGCCGAGATTAACCAGCCGATATCGGCACCACTTTCTGATGAGAGCATAACGCACCTTTTGCCGGTATGACCTGCTTCAACATAACCTGTGCCGATCACGTATTTGAATTCGCCCTCTCCGCCGTATGTTCGTGTTTCCCAGCCTGTCGGTTTGTTATTATCGCCTTGCTCGAATGACGAATTGTGTATTATCCCCGCCGGGGTCAGGGGTTGCGCGGCTGACTCATAACGCGCAAGCCAGACTGCCATCTCGCCGGGGCCGCGGTGTGCCCATGCATAATACGGGATAGCCGTCAAATCCTGCTCTTTCTTTGAGACATTCTTAGTTTCCTTGTCGTAGCTCAGCGCGACAGCCTTTGCCCGAACCACTGTCACGCCGTTGAACATATCCTCGCGGTATTCAGTTGTAAGCTTAGTGTTATCAGGCATGATGAGATTCAGAACGTGGCCATTGTTGTCCGGCCATTCAGCGCAGTAGACTATCGGCCCACGCTCAAGAGTCACCCTGCCAACATCCGCATTGACCTTCTCGTGCGCAAGTACCCGATGGATAGGCATCGGCAAATCCAATTCTATAACATCACCATCATTCCACTTGCGCTCGATACGCACATAGCCTTTCTCAATCTTGACCGGCAGTGAATCGCCGTTGACTCTCAAGCTCACCTGTGACTTAACGTCTTCAAGATACCTGTACAAATTGCTAGGCACAGCTCGACCTTGTGTCCAGCCTGGTATGCGAACACATATTCCAAACGTCCCCGGCTGTTCGGGCTGGATCGTCATCTTCACAGCACCATCCCACGGATACTTCGTTTCCTGGACAACGCAAACTTTGTTCTTTCCCACATCGATAGTGCTGGTACCGGCTGCGAACAGATTGACATATAATGTGTCATCTGTCTGCGCGTAAACATATCCTGGTAGCGAGGCGATAAATCGAACTATATTGCCCGGACAGCATGCACACGAAAACCATCCGCTCCGCTTATGATTACCATGAGACTCGAGCGGATTCGGATAAAAGAAGCTATTGCCTTCAAGTGATATGCCCGACAGAAAGGCGTTGTACAGCGTTCGCTCCATAACATCGATATACTTTGCATCCCCGTTAGCAAGAAACATCCGATGGTTCCAAAACATATTGCCGATTGACGCACATGTCTCGCAATAGGCTGTTGTGTTCGGCAATTCATAATCCTTGCTAAACGCCTCGCCATGACCTGTCGCACCAACACCGCCGGTTACATACAACTTCCTGCCGACAACATTATTCCAGATGCGCTCCGCAGCATCCAGATATGTCTGCTGTCCCGTCAGCATAGCCACATCCACCATGCCACTGTACATATACGTCGCACGAACCGCATGACCCACAGCCTCATTCTGCTCAATAACCTTTTTGTGCGACTGGCTGTATCCACCACCGCCTGGGCCTCGTGTATCAAGGAAGAACTTCGCCAGTTTCAGGTATTTCTCCTTGCCGGTTACCCGATACAGCTTGGCAAGACCCATCTCTATCACTTGGTGTCCAGGCCACTTCTCACACTTGCCAGGGCCAAATTCATCACATAAGAAATCTGCGTTCTTCGTGGCAACATCTAAAAGCGTTCGCTTGCCCGTCGCCAGATAGTGTGCTACCGCAGCCTCATAAAGATGACCCATATTGTACAACTCGTGACTGCCATCCAGTTTCGACCACCGCGCATCACCGTACCAGTTCTTTAGCCTCTCACACTTGTTCGTCCGGCAGGTGTACAGATAACCGTCGCTCTCCTGTGCAGCAGCAATTTTTGTAATCAGCTCATCCAGATATTTCTCAAGCTCGGGGTCAGGATGTACGCTTAGTGAGTACGATGCTCCTTCAAGAATCTTATATGGATCAGTATCATCGAATGGAAAGTCGCCACGGTGCTTGCCCTCGGTCAAGCCGCCTGCTATAGCGAAATTGCTAATTCGCCCAGTCTCTTCGCACTTGTTGAAGGCATAGGGAATCGTAACCTTGCGGTTTGTCTCAATGCGTGGTGCCCAGAATTTATCTGAAAGCTCAACTCTTGAATGGGGCACAGGCTTAATAGGGTAGTTCTTCTTTAGCTCTGCTCGATTTGTTTCACCTGATTGTCCGCTCTTGGCATCGCATCTGTGAAGCATCGTGCCATAAAATAGTGCGACTACAATCCACAATGAGAGTATCCGTTTAGCGCTCATAATCAGCCCTTTCTCTTGACTAGGTTTGACAATGAAAAAACACATTGAGTAATATTCTACAAATATTCAGGAGAAATGCAATTCTACGATGTCCTTATCGTGCAGAACGTGTGTTAGCTGGACGTTTTGGCCGTCGTAAACGCCCGTGCCCCATATCCGTGCCGACTGTAATTTTTCCGCTAACTGCCGATGAATCGCCAAAGCCAAGTCTTGAATGGTAGAACCCACAGGTAATGTAAAAGGCTCGTTCATATCAGCAGGCTTACCCGGCGGCTTAGCGTAAATCCGGATAATCTTAAGATTCTTAAAAAGTACCCCTGGAAGTTCATCCAGCCCTTCGCCCGTCTCAGCAGAGACCTTCACAAATCCAAAATTCCTTTTGCAGTGTTTTCTTAATTTATCGAACACGCCGTCGGCAGCAATATCAGCTTTAGTGCAGATACAAATCGCTGGTTTGGCCAAAACATTTCCATGACTGTCAACTGTAGGAGTCTCTTCATCAAGCAGCAAGCTGCGCGACACTAAAAAATCAAGCAGGACATCGACCTGCTCAACTACATCGGCAGACAAGTCAACTACAATCGCAACCAAATCGCAGTTTCGATATGTTCCCACCTGTCCTGGTTCCATATAGTCAGCGGTTACAGGCGGCATATCCACAAGCTGAATGTGGATATCCTCGAACTGTACCATCCCCGGCACCGGCCCACCCGTCGCATACGGAAAATCAGCAATATTCACCTTGGCATGAGTCAGCAATCCAACGATACAACTTTTGCCGGAGTTCGGCATACCGAGCAGGACAACTTGTCCCGCTCCACTTCGCGGCACGTGGAAAATGTCTGTCTGTCCGGCTCGTTTTTTCTGCGTGGCGATTTCTTTTAGCTTGCTGAGTTTTCTGCGCAGGTCGGCCTTTAGGTGGTCGGTGCCCTTGTGCTTGGGCATCACCGCCAGCATCCGCTCAAGAGCGAGAATCTTCTCCTCGTTGGTCGTCGCTTCGCGATACCACTGTTCAGCCTTAAAATACTCTGGCGTCAAATTTGCAGGCATGATTACAAACTCAAAAATTAAAACTCAAAAATCAAAATTACATAATCCAGCACTTGAATTTTTCAAGCGATGGATTACTTCCTTAATTTTGCATTTTGATATTTAATTTTTCATTCAGCTACTTTTTCAGCGACAAGGTCGCCGACTTCGCTTGTCGAGTATCCCATTTTTCCCGCTTGCAGGCTCTTTAGCTTATTGGCGGTGACATACATCACTGCTTTCTCTACAGTATCTGCTGCCTTTTCTTCACCGAGCGTCGCCAGCATCATTTGCATCGCGCATATCGCTGCAAGAGGATTTATCACACCCTTGCCCGTATACTTTGGTGCACTGCCGCCGATTGGCTCAAACATGCTGACGCCTTGCGGATTGATATTTCCACCGGCTGCGATGCCCATGCCGCCCTGCACCATTGCGCCGAGGTCGGTAATAATGTCACCGAACATGTTGCCGGTAACGATAACATCAAACCACTCAGGATTCTTGATCATCCACATACACGTTGCGTCAACGTGATAATATTCTCTCTCAATATCAGGGTACTCCGCCTTGCCCATTTCGTGAAAAGCCCGCTCCCACAAATCATAGATGTACGTCAGCACGTTGGTCTTGCCGCAAAGAGCAAGCGTGTTTTTGTTGCCCTTACCCCGCGCCCTTTTGCCGTACTTGCGGGCATATTCAAACGCGTACTTCAGGCAGCGATCCACTTGGAAACGATTATAGACAGCAGATTGCACAGCTACTTCCTGCGGAGTGCCTTTCATTGTAAAGCCGCCCGTGCCTGTGTAAAGGTCGCCGGTATTCTCGCGGACAACCGTAAAGTCGATGTCCTCAGGCCCCTTATCCTTCAGCGGTGTCTCTACACCAGGATACAGCTTGACTGGCCGAAGGTTTATATATTGGTCCAGATCGAAACGAGCCTTTAGCAAAATTCCTTTTTCCAGAATCCCCGGCGGCACATCGGGATGACCCATCGCACCAAGTAATATCGCATCAAACTTGCGAAGCTCTTCTACTCCGCTATCCGGCAGAGTCTCGCCGGTTCTCTTGTACCGCTCGCCGCCAAAGTCGAACTCAGTCAGATCGATCTTGAACCGGAATTTGTCCGCCGCAGTCTTTAATACCTTCACCGCCTCGACCGTCACCTCTGGCCCAGTACCATCACCAGGAATTACAGCAATTTTGTAGGTCTTGCCCATCTAACCTTTTCCTTTCTCTATCTTCAAACCACGGATTAACGCGGATTTTCACGGATTATATAATTCAAAGCAATTCTTCAATCAGTTCTCGTATCCCTTCTATCATTGCTCCAACATCTGAATTGTCGAACTTATCCCACTCGGCATGTAAGGCATGATTTCTAATCCCTGCAAATGACTTTACTCTTTTTGCCTTTACAGGGGTAAAGATATTCGCCTTTACTGATTCGTCAATGAGGGGGTCAAGAGTTTTGTTTTCCGTAATCAGCCCATTCTTCTGGGCAATTTTCTTTGCCGTATCCTCCAAAACCGCACTTGCCAAAACCGATGATTCGATCTTTCTATTTCCCTTGTGATACTCGGCTGCATGATCCAGAAAATCATCAAATGTTGCACCTGCTACAATATACTCAATCTTTCCAAGCAAACCTTGTTCCCATTCATCTTTTGCCCTTGTTAACAACCCAAGCATCTGCACCAGCACACTTGAGGTAACCCCTCGTTTCAAATCATCATCTGCCAGAAAACGGTCACATTCTTTAGCAATATGTGCTTCGGGTGGTGCTACATAGTGTATAAGGTTCACTGCCGAAGTCAGCCACGATCGAAATTCTGGGATTCTTTTCTGTGGGACCCAATATTCATAGCTGTTTTGGTCATATGTTTTATTTCCGTCACGGCTTATTTTTACAAGTGCTGGTCCTATCGTTCCAATTAAACTTTGGCCTTGATTGATTAGAGCTTCAAATCTATTGTTTATATCTTCTTTCGTTCCCATATCAGTATACCTTTCCACTTCTCCGTTCGTAGATGCGGAAAATACAATTTGAACTTTTTAATCCGTGTAAATCCGCGCTAATCCGCGGTTTTTTGTCCTTGAAGTACCATCCTCTTATACTTTAATGATCGCTCGCCAAAATTTATTAACAGTCCAACTTCAAGTCCTGTTGCCCTCAGATAGTTCAGAATCTGTGCCTCCTCGACGCCCGTAATAGCTTTGAGCGCCTTAAGTTCGACCAATACTTTCTCTCCCACCAGAAAATCGCACACGAACTGCTTTGCCAACCAACCTTTGTAAAAAACATCAATGCCTTTCTGTCTTTCGTAACGTACCTTACGGAGGTCAAATTCTATTGCCAAAGCTTCTTCATACACACTCTCAAGAAATCCGCTGCCGATAGTCTTGTGCACTTCCATAGCCGCACCAATAATCTCTCTTGTCAAATCGGAATACAATAAATCTGATTCAGCCACTTTTTTTCTCTTTATTGAAATCCGTGTAAATCCGCGTTAATCCGCGGTTTTTTTTATGTGTTCCAGCAGTCCGCCGTCGTTAATTATTTCAAGTGCAAAGTCCGGCAGCGGATTAAATCTAATATCTATACCAGCAGTTTGATCCTTAATCAAGCCGGCTTCATAGTCAATCTCAAGTTCATCGCCGTCTTTTATCTTCTCGGCGGCCTCAGCCGACTCAATAAGATAGAAGCCGTTGTTTATTGCGTTTCGATAGAAAATTCTGGCGAAAGATTTAGCAATTACAGTCTGGATACCCACTCCGCGGATAGCCCAGATGGCGTGCTCTCTCGACGAGCCGCAGCCGAAATCTTCACCGGCTACAATTACGTCATCTGCTTGAACCTTCTTTACAAACTCTGCATCCAAATCTTCCAGACAGTGCTTCGCCAGCTCCGCTTGATCATCTGTATTGAGATAGCGCGCAGGTATAATTTCATCGGTATTTATGTGATCCCTATTATACACGTGTGCCTTAGTCATAATTTCACCTATTCTAAATCTCGAATTTCCATCAGAGGTATTCTCTTGGGTCCGTCAACTTTCCTTCAATCGCGCTTGCCGCTGCTGTTGCGGGACTTGCTAAATATACTTCACTCTTTGGATGTCCCATTCGGCCAACGAAATTGCGATTAGTAGTGCTAACACACTTTTCACCTTCAGCTAACACACCCATGAATCCGCCCAGACATGCCCCACACGTCGGTGCAGCAATCACACAGCCGGCATCGTAAAATATATCGAACAGGTCTTCATCTTTCGCCTGCTTCCAGATTGTCGGCGTGGCTGGCACAATTATCGTGCGGATCGCAACTTGTTTTCCTTTGAGGATTTTCGCTGCAATCCTCAAATCTTCAATCCTACCATTTGTGCAACTGCCAATATAGGCTTGGTCCATTTGTTTGGCGGAACACTCCGATATCGTGACGCCATTGCTTGGCAGATGCGGCAAAGCCACCATCGGCTCGATCTTCGAGCAGTCAAACTCCTCCACCTCCTCATATTTGGCGTCGCTATTCGACTCATAAATGGTGTAGTCTTTTTTATCCTTGAGATGCTCATCGAGATACTGCTTCGTTGTCTGATCAAAACCGATTATTCCATTCTTGGCGCCTGCCTCGATAGCCATGTTCGTCATTGTCATGCGTGCTTCCATTGACATACTTTTTAGGGCTGAACCTGTGAATTCCATCGCCTTATAAAGCGTGCCATCGACGCCGATCCTCGCTATAACGGCAAGAATGACATCTTTGCTGTAAACGCCGGGTCCGAGTTTTCCACTGAGCACGAACTTCATCGAAGCCGGCACACGGAACCAGAGCTTTCCCGTAGCGATCGCAGCCGCAAGGTCGGTCGAGCCGACCCCTGTGCTAAAGGCGGCGAATGCCCCGTATGTACAGGTATGTGAGTCGGGTCCGATGATGACTTCGCCGGGCCGAATATGTCCCTGCTCAGGCAGTAGCGCGTGACAGACGCCGGCCCTTCCGAGCTTGTAGTAATATTTGATATTGTGTCGCCTTGCCCACTGGTCGAGTCTTTTATGCAGCTCGGCGCTTTTTATGTCTTTGGCTGGCTGGAAATGGTCGGGCGTAACAATAATTTTTTCTCTGTCGAAGACTTTATCAATACCTCGCGTTTCGAGCATGGATACAGCCGGCGGCCCAGTCACATCTATAAAAAGCACAACATCAAGCTGAGCATCTACAAGTTCACCCGGCCGAACACTATTTTTATTAGCTGCTCGTGCTAAAATCTTTTCAGTAATCGTCATGCCCATAATATTTATCCTAATCTTGTATTGCCTGCCCTCCATAGCCCGAAGGGCGTCGGAGGGTCATTCCCATTTACTATTTATTCTCCGTTTAGAATTTTGAGTTTTTGTCATTTGAATTTGTTTAGGATTTAGTGCTTCAAATTTCGGATTTACTTAAAGTTCTACTTTGAGACCTGGCTCTTCGCCTTTACCCTTGACTGTGACCATGCGGTTTATAGCATCAACGTAGGCCTTGGCACTTGCCTCGATAATATCCGTCGAGATGCCTCTGCCGATAAAGGTTCTGCCATCCTCGCTTATCCTGACTGTAGCTTCACCAAGCGCTTCTTTTCCGCCGGTGACGGCTTGTATAGAGTAGTTCTCAAGTTTAGGCGATAAGCCCGTCGCTTGCCTGATAGCCTCATAGGCTGCATCGACCGGGCCGTCACCCCAGGCAGCAGCCTGTTTAATTTCTTCTTTAGTTTTTATTTTCACACTTGCGGTTGGCAACGTCCCTGTTCCACATGAAACATGTAAGTACTGCAGTTCGAAGGTCTGCTCCGCAAGTATGTGGATCTCATCGCTGATTATCGCTGCAAGGTCTTCATCGAAGACCTCTTTTTTCTTGTCGGCCACAGCCAAGAATCGTTCATACGTCTTGTCCAGCTCCTCCTTGGTCAGTGTATATCCCATCTCTTCGAGACGATGGCGAAGACCATGACGACCCGTACGAGCCGTCAGAACCACGCGACTTTCGCCAAAGCCAACCACTTCAGGGCGCATAATTTCGTAGGTCTCCCGCTTCTTCAGGAACCCGTCCACATGGATTCCGGAGCTATGAGCAAACGCATTGCGTCCCACGACCGCCTTGTTGGCGGGAACGGGCATTCCCAGCATATCGGCCACCATGCGGCTAGTTCGGTAGAGCTCGCGGGTGTCGATACCTGTTTCCATCTCCTCAAAAAAGTCCGGTCGTGTATGAATAGCCATAACAACTTCTTCGATCGCCGCGTTACCGGCCCGCTCACCAACGCCGTTGAGAGTGCCTTCCACCTGTCGGGCGCCGTTCTTTACGCCTGCGAGTGAATTGGCTACGGCCATTCCCAAATCATCATGGCAGTGGACGCTGATTGTAGCCTTGCCGATGTTTGGCACATTAGCTTGAATGTCCCTGATAAGAGCACCGTACTGTTCGGGAATTGCGTAGCCGGTCGTATCGGGGATGTTCACGACAGTGGCACCGGCTTCAATCACCGCCTCAAGTATCTCATAGAGGTAGTTCCGGTCGGCTCGGCCCGAATCCTCAGCGTAAAACTCCACATCGTTGGTATATTGTGCAGCTTGCTTAACGGCTTCGACAGCCATCTTCAGGATGGTGGCCTGCTTTTGGCCCATCGTCTTGCCATACTTATCATCAGCGAATTTTCCCGCGATGTGGATCTCGGAAACACCGATACCGGTGTGGATGCGGGACCGCCTGGCTTTGGCCAGTGCTTTTCTGCAAACCTCAATATCCTCAGCTATAGCTCGAGTTAGGCCGCAGATGATAGGGCCTTCTATTTGTTCTGATATAAGGCGCACCGCCTCGAAATCTTCGGGCGAAGAAGCGGGGAATCCTGCTTCTATGACGTCAACATTAAGCCGAGTTAACTGCCGGGCGATTTCGAGCTTCTCTCTTGCTCCTAATCGGGTGCCGGCGGCCTGCTCGCCGTCGCGCAACGTAGTATCGAAAATCATAATTCTTTCTTTAGACATCTGTTTTTCTCCAGAAAAATTGTATCGATTGAGGCTAATTATGCCCAAGCAGGACCAAAAAGCCAAGAATTTACGAAAAAAGCCAATATTTATAGTGTAGAGATGGTGTGATTACTGCGCCTGGCGGCGCAGCAATAGCAAGCTAAGGCCAAGACTAGCCTGAAATGAAGAACAGATTATGTGGTTATCGTGCATCAATCAAATTATACAATAATCGGAAATCCTGGCAAGGAAAATTTTAAGTGCAACGGAAAATTATAGCGGGCATTTTGCGCAGGTTCAGCCATAAAGCACTTTTCACGCTCAGCTACGCTGAACTGGACAATGCGACGATAATCTGATAAATTGCGGATTCACTTTAACGTGCATAATAAGTTCCAGAAAAAGAATCTGATAGACAGACTATATATGGCGAATGATTCCATAGGTGAAAAAAACAACGGCGACGGTTCCCAAAGGCTCGACTTTATTCGGCAGATCGTAGCCGATGATCTTAAAACTGGTAAATGGGGTGGTCAGGTTGTAACACGGTTTCCGCCTGAGCCGAATGGCTATCTACATATTGGACACGCAAAGAGTATCTGTCTGAACTTCGGCATCGCAACAGAGTTCGATGGCAGGTGCCACCTGCGCTTCGATGACACCAATCCCGAAAAAGAAGAGCAAGAGTACGTCAATTCCATCATCGAGGATGTGCGCTGGCTCGGCTGGGACTGGGGTGAGCATCTTTACTATGGCTCCGATTATTTCCAGCAGATGTACGAGTATGCGGTGCAACTAATAAAAAAAGGCAGAGCTTACGTCTGCGATCTTACATCCGACGAGATCCGCGAATATCGCGGCACACTCACTGAGCCGGGAAAGAATAGTCCACACCGCGACCGCAGCATCGAGGAAAATCTTGAACTATTTGAGAGCATGCGCAAAGGTGAATTTCCCGATGGTTCCCGCACGCTCCGCGCAAAAATTGATATGGCCCATCCAAACCTCAACATGCGCGACCCGGTGATGTACCGAATCCTTCACGCAACGCACCATCGCACAGGCGATAAATGGTGCATATACCCGATGTACGACTGGGCTCACGGACTTGAAGATTCCATTGAAGAAATCACACATTCTATCTGCACGCTTGAGTTCGAGAATCATCGGCCTTTGTATGACTGGTTCCTCAATGAGCTTGGCATCCACCACCCCCAACAGATAGAATTTGCCCGGCTGAACCTATCTTATACCATAATGAGTAAACGCAGGCTATTGAAACTCGTACGCGATGGTCACGTTAAAGGCTGGGATGATCCCCGTATGCCGACAATATCCGGCCTTCGCAGACGAGGTTATTCGCCCGAATCCATCCGCAACTTTTGCAAAGTCATCGGTGTAAACAAATTCAACAGTACCATCGACATTGCGCTTTTAGAGCACTGCGTGCGCGAGGACCTTAACAAAACTTCACCTCGCGTGATGGCAGTACTTAGACCACTGAAAGTTATCATTGATAATTATCCAGAAAATCAGGTCGAACAATTCGACGCTATAAACAATCCGGAGGACGCTTCTGCCGGCACTCGCAAAGTTCCATTCTCAAGAGAATTGTATATCGAGCGCGATGATTTCATGGAGGAACCGCCCAAAAAGTTCTATCGGCTGGCTCCTGGCAGAGAGGTTCGGCTGCGATACGCGTATTTCGTTCACTGTACCGATGTTATCAAAAATAATAAAGGGGAAATTATCGAGCTGCATTGCACGTATGATCCTGCGACGCGAGGCGGCGACGCTCCGGATGGCAGAAAGGTAAAGGCAACTCTTCACTGGGTCAGCGCCGGTCATTCGCTGGATGCGGAAGTTCGCTTATATGACCATTTATTTACGAAGGAAAATCCTGATGATGCGCCCGAAGGACAGGATTTTACTGTAAACTTCAACCCCAATTCTCTAAAAGTGCTCACCGGCTGCAAGGTTGAGCCATCGCTGAAAAATGCAAAACCACTTCAGCGTTTTCAATTTGAAAGGCTTGGTTATTTCTGCGTCGATCCCGACACCACTAGCAGCAACCTCGTCTTCAACCGCACCGTCACGCTACGTGACGAATGGGCGAAAATCCAAAAAACAAAACAGGAGCCAAGCAGGTGACAAACGAAGTCCCAAAGCATATGGTCAGAATGGGGATACTCATAGTAAATCTTCAGTCACTCGAATTTGCCCTACGTGCCTTTTTATATAATGATGAGGCAGGTTGCAAGAAAGATACGAAGCCTGAATTCCTTGAAAACATAAAGTATGGAGACCAAGTTCCTGAGAATGCGTTTACAAATTATGATTCCTTAAGGGAATTAATCAAAAAATATAATGGCAAGATACGAAGCTATGACCCTGACTTGTGCATTGTTGAAGATTTGGTGTGTATTCGCGATGCCCTTGCACACGGACGCATTGCGAGTAAGGTCCCTTCAACGAATGAGCCCTGCAAACTGGTGAAATATGACAAACCATCGAATGGGAAAGTTCGTGTGACTCATTGCGTAATTCTGACAAAGGATTGGTTTGATCGAGAAATCAAGCGTGTTTATGAAGCTATTCAAAAGGCGAGTAAGGCGAACGAGAAATTTCATAACACAAGCACTTCTTTGTGAACCTTTTTAAAAGTCACCTTCGAAGGGTACGTCTATACAAGATCAGCTACATGTGGATTAATGCTTCCACCTATCAAATTGAACCGCTGCCTTACGGTCGCGGCTCTGTTTTGAGATTGTTATTTTGTCAAAATCATTTTTATTGCAACCGCAAGTAAGACTACACCGAACATCTTTCTTAAAAAAGGCTCAGAAAGTCCTACCACAAATTTTGCCCCAAGCAATCCTCCGAAGAAAAAACCCAGACAAATAAAGGCAGCGATTTTCACATCTACAAAACCTGCTTTATAGTATGTCCATGCTGCCAATAGGCCGATCGGTGGAATCATAAGCGCCAGTGTCGTCCCTTGCGCGGCGTGTTGAGATAAGCCGAACAGAAAAACAAGAGCAGGTATTACTATAGTACCGCCGCCGAGACCAAACATTCCACTAAACACGCCGGTCAAAAGGCCCAAAAGTATGTAAAGGATTATATTCATATTTATCCAACCTGTGTGTTTGAATATCAAAACATATATTATCTGCCGAACAACTCAGCAAATCTCTCTTCAATGTCAGTGTGCTCACATAACGTCTGGCCGATCAGGATTGCTCTGACGCCGACGGATTTTAGTTTGTCGACGTCGGCTCGCGTTTTTATGCCGCTTTCGGCGACTAATTCGTTTTGATTTTCAAGGAGTTCTGCCAATCGGCTGGTTGTATTTAGATCAACCTGCATTGTAGTCAGGTTGCGATTATTGATTCCCAGCACACTGTATCCTTTTTTAGGAAAGCCGATCAGACTACGGACAGCCATCAATGTATCAGCCTCGTGGACTTCCAATAGGACAGTCAGCGTTAGTTCTGCTGCCGCTATCATCAAGTCCATAAGTTCACCCGGTTTAAGAACCTCCGCTATCAGAAGTATCGCATCGGCACCTGCGGCAAGAGATTCGTAAACCTGCCAGATATCGATAATAAAGTCTTTCCGCAGGATGGGCAAATCTACGACTTTTTTAATCTGCTCGATATACTCAAGCCGACCCTGGAAATATTTTTCATCTGTAAGAACACTGATCGCATCCGCTCCACATTTCTCGTAAATCTGCGCGATTGCGACAGGGTCGAAATCTTCACGGATGATACCGGCTGAAGGCGAAGCCTTCTTGACCTCGGCGATAACATTTATGCCCCGGCTGTTGTGTTTTGTCACCGCCTTATAGAAATTACGACACTTGGGCATCGAATGAATCTGCTGCCGGAGTTGCTCAAGGCTTGTTTGCAATTTCCGAGCTGCCACTTCAGCTTTCTTGTCAGCGATTATTTCGTCCAATACAGTAGCCAATATGCTTACCTCAAGTGCTGTGGTCTTTTAGTAGTGGTTCCTTTGTGGTTCACTCGCTTTTCTCTGGCTGGACCTGGTCGGTAACCTTGACGTAGCCTATCCGAAGCTCACTCAGGGTATTCTTTAGGACTTTTTGTTCTGCTGTTGTAAGATTGCCTTTGGTTTTCTCCTCGAGTACTTCCAGCATATCAATATTGTATCTTGCCAGCTCCAAATCCGGTTTTCTTTCCTCTTGTCCCTTTAGCTGTAGAAGGCCCAGTGCAAACAACGCCTGCGTGGTAAGCATACTTACCAAAGCCGCAAAGTCCCCTTTCGGCAAAGGCCCCGTTGGGCGTTGTGCTTGAGCCTTCTCCTTGTCCTGTTCTTCCTGGGCGGCTAAAATTTCTTTTTCCCGCTGTGCTTCTTTCTTCCAGTCTTCATTCACTATTATCTTTTTTTCCTGCTTATTCTCTTGTTCAGCCATAACGTGTGAACCTCCGTAGGCACCGCTCTATAGTCGTTTGCGGTATTTTCTCATGTCTCTTTCAACATCACGTTTCTGATCTCTGTCGGTAATAGCTTGTCTTTTATCGTATTTTCTTTTGCCCCTGGCAAGCGCAAGTTCAATTTTCGCAAAACCTCTATTGTTAAAATAAATCTGTAGCGGAACAAGCGTGAAACCTCTTTGCTCAAGTTTCGTTGCTATCTTACGCAACTCAGCCTTGTGCAGCAAAAGCTTTCTCATGCGCATCGGCTCATGATTAAATGCTCCTGCTTGCTGGTATTGGGCAATCTTCGACCCCATGAGCCAGCACTGGCTGCCCTTTATCATTGCATAGGAGCCATCGAGGTCGGCTGTCCCAGCTCGTAGCGATTTGACCTCTGTACCCAGAAGTTCGAGACCAGCCTCGAACTTTTCGAACAGCATGAAATTTCTATAAGCCTTTTTATTGGTTACTCGGGGGCTTATATTCTCTTTGCGCTTGCGAGATTTTGCTGCCATTTACGCTATGATAGGTTCAGACGTGAAATTTTGCAAGCTAACAGATATCCACTTATGCTCAGATGCCGCCAGGTTCAGCTATTGTTTGTTTAGCAGACATTGATGAATAAGTGCAGCAGCAAGCCATACTGCAAAGCTCGCGCCGAGCACCGTCCATAGAGGAAGCTGTTTGCGGAAGCTTGCAAACGCAACAAGAAAGAATAAAATAGTTGGCACAATACCCCAGAGGGCGCCTCTGGTGTAATCGACCATCAGCCTGAAATCGCCGGGATTATCGTTATACAGCCACACTAATACAATAAGACCGGTCAAAGGCATCACGGCAATAAGGCCGGCTAATGTTGGCAGTCTGCGTCCTATCTGTGTACAAAAGACTATGACCCCCAGGCTAATCAATAATTTAATGGCAAACCGCATACCTCGACCGCACTCTTACTTTGGCCCACACATTCAGGTCATAATGGCAACGCACGATGCGCTCTATCTGCTGTTTTGGATTTTACTTAATGAATCGAATAGTCAGTGGATAGCGATAGTGTTCGCCATTGTTGGCCTTGACCGCTGCAATCAGCAAAAAGATCACGTCCACAATAACTACTGCCGGTACGAGAACAAAGCCAACACATGCAAAACAGAGCAGGCCGGCGATAATTCCATATATCAGCATTGATATCTGGAAGTTGACTGCTTCTTTGCCCTGCTCATCCATAAACGGATGCTCATTTTTTTTGATTTGCCAGATTATCAAGGGCCCAATGACATTGCCAATTATCGGCACAATCGGTATGAACATTGCAAGACCTGCCAGATGGCAAATCATCGCCCACATGCGTGCGTCTTTATTTTCTTCCGTAGCTGGCGAGCTTTGTTGGATGTCTGCTGCCGGCTGTGCACCAGTTGCACCTTGCTCGGCACCGGTTTCACTACCGGAATCCTGTGTGGTTTCCGGTGTTTCGTCTTTTTTTGCCATAGCTTGACTCCTATGTTAAAAGGCTACTTCCTTATTTTGGGATACAAAATTTCCCCGAACTTCAATTTTTCTAACACTACCTGACAGAATCGTCAAGGCCAAAAATCCAGTTGCTGCGGCCTATCCGAGGACTTCACCGAGAAAACGAA
Source organism: uncultured Pirellulales bacterium (assembly GCA_964519995.1). Classification (GTDB taxonomy): domain Bacteria; phylum Planctomycetota; class Phycisphaerae; order Sedimentisphaerales; family Anaerobacaceae; genus CAZFLY01. The sequence goes on from CAZFLY010000004.1 coordinate 66,937, forward strand.
TTTGCCAACAAGGCCATATCTTCATAATATATTGGCTGCTGTTGCTCTGGCTTTCTACTATCGAGACGCTGAAGAACGTATGGATGTGTCACAAAATTTAGGGATTGCACTTTTTCTTACACTCCTCGCAGGGCTTTCAACAGGAATTGGCAGCGCCATCGCGTATCTGATTAGAAGGCCGAGGATCGCTTATCTTTCATTTTCGCTTGGTTTGTCAGCAGGCGTGATGGTTTATGTTTCTTTCATGGAGCTGCTACCTAATGCAGCAAAAAATGTCAGCGAATTCTGGGCCGTAGCTTATTTTTTCCTGGGGATACTCATCATTGCTATAATTGACTTGTCGGTCCCCGGCCCGGAAAACCCCCACGAATATGAAGGCATCGATGCTCCTACCGCTCAGCGTCAGGACAGCTATCTGATGCGAACCGGCTTAATGACGGCACTTGCCATCGGTATTCATAATTTCCCCGAGGGTTTGGCGACGTTCGCTTCTGCCCTTAGCGATGTCAGACTCGGCGTGTTTATTGCTATTGCAATCGCCATCCACAATATCCCAGAGGGAATCGCCGTGTCGGTGCCTATCTTTTATGCTACCGGGAACAAGAATAAAGCATTCTTTTATTCTTTTCTCTCTGGGATATCCGAGCCGATTGGAGCGATCATTGGTTATCTTTTACTTATGCCATTTCTGACCGAGGCGGTTCTTGCGGCTGTCCTGGCGCTCGTGGCTGGAATCATGATATACATATCTCTGGATGAGCTGCTGCCGATGGCCCACCGTTACGGCCATGGCCATTTGGTCATCGCAGGAGTAGTCATCGGCATGCTCATTATGGCTGTAAGTCTGTTAGCGATATAGAGCGTTTTGCTTAACTTCGTCAAAGTCGATACATTTAGAGCCTATCCGAATAACCTGGAGCAACGGAACGTAATTATGGCACAGA
>CAZFLY010000005.1:0-64613 GCA_964519995.1 uncultured Pirellulales bacterium
TGTTGCATCGGACAAACCACTACTCAATCTTTAGGTTTTGTTAGAGTGCCTTAATTTAAAAGGATACTAATTATGAGTAAATTACAAAAGCTCTTTTCTTTTTCATTCGCCTCCTTCACTAGATTATTAATTTTAATCATATTTATTGCTTCTTCTCAAAAAGATGTTTTAGCTTGTACAGCATTCGTATTAAGAGATAGTAATAGTACTGTTTTAGGTTTCAGTTTCGATTTTCATGTTGCAAGTCACTGCATCTATGTGAATAAAAGAAATGTGGAACGAAACAGATATTTATTGCTCGCTGAAAAACCAATTAAATGGGTCTCGAAATATGGGAGTATAACATACAATCTTTTAGGAAAAGACTGGCCTCATTCCGGAATGAATAAAGCTGGCTTAGTAGTCCAATGCTTAGGTGCACAAGATGAAGGTGCTAAGTATCCCCACCCAGATAATCGCTTACCTATTGATGAATCAGGTTGGATTCAATATCAACTGGATAATTCCGCCAGTATTGAAGATGTTATTAAAAATATGCAGAAAATTCGTATTTCTAATAGAAGTCTCGGTGAAGCTCATTTTTTAATTGGAGATAAAACTGGAAATGCAATCATTATTGATTACGTAAATGGTGAAACAAGAACATATACTGGAGATAATTTACCATATCCGATTACGGCCAATGATACATATCCTCATATGTTGAGCTATTTAAAACAACATAAAGGATATGGCGGAAACAAAGAATTTAAATTAAGACCTGATGCATCAGTTGCTAGATTTGTTTATGTTGCAAATAAAATCAGAGAATATAAGTGGCAACAGAGAATAGTTGACTATACTTTTGATATACTTAGAAATATTCGACAACCTCAAGATGGGACACGATATCAAACTGTATATGATATGACAAACCTGAGTATTTATTATAATGTTTCCAGTGATTTTGGGAAAATAAAAACCATTCATTTCAAAGAATTTGACTTTGACTGTGATACACCTGCATTAATGACAGAGATACAATCAGACAAAAGCGGAAATATTAGAGATGCTTTCTACAATTATAATTCTAATATAAATAGACGGGTTATTACTAATACAGTTAAAAAAGTTATTGATTACATTCCTGAAGCCGTTATAACAAGTGTAGCGAAATATGCTGATAAGCAGAACTGTACGCTCAGTGAAAAACACAGCTCCTCCAATACTCCTTCAAAAAATGATTATGACCTTATCAATCTTAATGTATCTTTGGATGAGCTATTAGAATCTAAAATTTCCATAAAGTCGAACATTACTAATAAACTTTTTACTTTTAAAGTAAAATTAAATAAAAAAGCACCAAAACAATTAAGCTTTGTATTGGAAGTACCTCAAGAAAGTACTATTATTCCAGGTTACAATCTTTTTATTACGCCAAATCCAGTAATAATGGAAAAAGGAGAAAAATCAGCAACTGTAACAGCTACATTAATACCAAGTCATGTTAAATCAGGTATTGAATCCGAACTTATTATAAATTTATTAAGTGATGAAGTGACACTTGGTAAAAATAATCAATTCATCATTAATATTAAGAAAGAATTGTAGCTGTCGGCGAACTCTGCGTCCCTTTGGCTTAATCAGTACGGCGTTTGTGAAGTCAATGTAACTCCTCATTAATCCATGGCTAACGAAAACAGCGGTTATTCCTTGACGGGTGCAAAGGCAATAGAATTTCCGATTGATGATTTTCGATTGGCGATTTAAGATAAGTGAATGAGCAAAATAAAGAAATTACAGGAAACGATATACCGTAAGGCATCTGTTACGGGAGAATCGGGCAAAAAATAAAAGGAAACAAACCATTAACATTAATACCAGCTTATCGCATATACCTTTTAAGCAAGATGGCTCCGGCCAATCGGTTTTTTGGGCATCGGGAGATGGGCCTTATGAGAATTCACGAAAAGCGCTTGCAAATATTGATTTATCACCCTCAAAAAATAAGCGTGTTTTACTAAAGCCTAATGTGGGTCGGGATGTAGAACGTGAAACAGGTGTTACTACACATCCGCAGGTTGTAGCAGCAGCAATTGATGCTTTTAGCCAAGCCGGTGCAGAGGTGGCCGTAGGTGAAAGTCCAATTGTCGGTGTAAAAATATTCAGTGCATTCGAAAATAGTGGAATTACATCTGTTGCCGAAGAACGAAATTGTCTTTTGATAGATATGGATGCACGTGACTATGTGCCCCTTGAAATCCCTGATGGCGTTGCGATTAAATCACTTAAGCTATGCAAAGAGATTGCAGAATACGATATTATTGTTTCGATTCCTGTGATGAAGACACACATGCATACCGGTGTAACGTTGTCCGTTAAAAACATGAAGGGGTGCTTATGGCGACGCTCAAAAGTGGATTTTCATATGCTGCCACAAATTCCCGGATATCAAGAAAAACCTTTGGATATAGCCATCGCTGACATGGCTTCGGTTTTACGTCCTCATCTATCAATTATTGATGGAACAATTGGAATGGAAGGGTTAGGCCCCAGTGCCGGCAAACCTAAAGCTTTGGGTGTGATACTTGCAGGCGTCGATGCTTTTGCAACAGATTCAATTGCATGTGAATTAATGGGAATATCTGCCTGTGATGTTCCACATTTAAGGATGGGAGCCCAAAAAGGCTATGGTGTAATTGATATTGATAAAATCTGTGTGTCTCCCGGAAACTGGAAAGATGTTCGAAGCCCTTTTGATTTGTCTCCAGATAAAATGTCGATTGAATTCCCTGGGATTACTATTTTAGACCAACAATCATGTAGTGGCTGCCAATCAACATTATTAATGTTTCTAAAGCGACATGGAAAGTGGTTGCGTGACAATATATCAGATGAAAAAGAGATTGTTATCGCTATCGGTAAAGGCCATAAACAGCTGCCGGATGGTACATTGTGTGTCGGCAACTGTACTGACCGATATAAAAACTGCAGAGCATTCATTCCTGGATGTCCGCCGGTAGCAAGTGAGATGCTGAAGGAGTATTTTCAATCTTAAATATGAAAAGAAAGGAATTATTATCGTGAAGCAGTGGCGTTTCGAGGTTTTCAGTCGGCCAGGATTCGCGGATGTACATGGGACTGGCGTCCTTGAAGGAATCAAAGAGATCGGAATCCACTCGGTCGAAGCGGTTCAGTCGGCAAAGGTATTTCTAATCGAGGCTGACTTCGAGCAGGTATTCGCCAAACGCGTGGCAGAGGAATTGCTATGCGACCCGGTTTGCGAGGACTACTACATTGGAAGAAGCGGTGCGCCTGCAGGGCTGGCGAAGGCAACGCTGATAGAAGTGCACCTAAAAAGCGGTGTCACAGACCCTGTTGCTGAGTCGGTGATGACTGGTATAGCGGACATGGGGGGCAAGGCTGAGTATATTCGTACGGCCCGCAAGTACGTGCTGCTGGGAGATATTTCTTCCAAGCAAGTGGACACTATTGCGAAGAAGATTCTGGCAAACGACTGCATTGAGGAGGTCATAATCGGTAACGAGGCTGAACCACCAAGTCCGCATCTGAAGCCTTACGAGCTTAAAGCTGTCCACTGGCCAATCTGTAACCTGGACAATGACGGATTAGTCACACTTAGCAAAAAAAAGGACCTGTTTCTGAATCTCGTGGAAATGCAGACGATTCAGAGACACTACAGAGAACTTGACAGAGAGCCGACCGACGTTGAACTGGAGACGCTGGCGCAGACCTGGAGTGAGCACTGCGTTCATAAGACCCTCAAGAGCTCTGTTGATATGTCAATCAATGGCGAAAAAATACATTTTGATAATCTCCTTAAAGAAACGGTTTTCAGAGCCACCAAGGAACTGAACAAGAAACGGTGTATATCGGTTTTTTCTGACAACGCGGGCGTGGTGGAATTTGACGAGGATTCCGCGATATGTTTTAAGGTTGAAACCCATAATCGTCCCTCAGCGCTTGACCCTTATGGTGGGTCAGCTACAGGCATCGGTGGAGTAATACGAGATCCAATGGGAACAGGACTGGGAGCAAAACCTATCGCCAATACAGATATATTCTGCTTTGGTCCACCAGACAAGAAATTAGAAGAAATTCCTAAAGGGGTTCTACATCCGAGAAGGATTATGAATGGTGTGGTGGCGGGTGTTCGTGACTACGGCAACAGAATGGGAATACCAACGGTCAATGGAGCAATTTACTTTGACGACAGGTACCTGGGTAATCCCCTAGTTTATTGCGGTAACATCGGCTTAATGGAAAAAAACAAGTGCTTTAAAAATCCGCAAAGTGGGGACTTGATAATAATGGTCGGAGGACGAATAGGCAGAGATGGGATTCATGGAGCAACCTTTTCAAGCGGCGAGATAACACATGAGTATGAAACAATCTTTTCCCATGCTGTACAAATAGGCAATCCAATAATGGAAAAGAAAATGCTGGACGTTCTGCTTCAGGCAAATGAAGCTGGGTTGTACGAGGCAATTACCGATTGCGGAGCCGGTGGATTGAGCAGTGCGATAGGAGAGATGGGGAAAGAACTTGGTGCAGAAGTTGATCTGGAAAAGGCCCCGTTAAAATATGCCGGCCTCAACTATTCCGAAATCTGGATTAGTGAAGCTCAAGAGCGAATGGTTCTTGCAGTCAAGCCTGAGAACCTTGAAGCAATACAGAAAATATTTGATGGCGAGAATGTCGAATCAACAGTTGTAGGCAGATTCACTAACGACAAGAAACTGAAACTGCGCTACAACGGCCAGTTGGTCGGCGAGCTTGATATGGATTTCCTTCACGAGGGTGTGCCGAAATATAGCCGAAAGGCAGTCTGGAAAAATTTAGAACTCAGCGAGCCAGCTTTGCATGAGAAGGATAATTACAACGATGAGTTGATGCGAATTTTGTCGTCCTACAACGTGGCGAGCAAGGAGTGGGTAATCCGTCAATACGACCACGAGGTGCAAGGCGGCTCTGTCGTAAAACCGTTGACCGGGATAACCAATGATGGACCCAGTGATGGAGCAGTGATTCAGCCTAAACTCAGTTCTAACAAAGGACTCGCGATAAGTTGCGGGATGAATCCGCTCTATGGTGATATCGACCCATACTGGATGGCATTGGCGGGCATCGATGAGGCGATAAGGAACATTGTTTGTGTGGGCGCCAGATTCGACAGAATTGCGCTATTGGATAATTTCTGTTGGGGCGACTGCACAAAGCCGGAAACGTTTGGTCCCTTAGTTCGAGCAGCGCAAGCCTGTTATGACGGAGCGATTGCGTTTGGCACTCCGTTTATATCGGGCAAGGACTCATTGAACAACGAATTTGCCTGTGAAGATGAGACAACAATCTCCATACCATCAACACTTTTAATAAGTGCAATATCCATCGTCAACGAAATCAACTCATGCGTGACAATGGATGCAAAAAAGGCCGGTAATTTTCTCTTCATTGTCGGTGAAACGAAAAATGAGCTCGGCGCATCGCATTATTATAAAATAAATGGCCATATCGGAGCTAATGTTCCAAAGCTCAACTTAGTAAAAGCACCTGAAATTGCTAAGCGAATTTCGGCTGCCATAGCAAATGGGCTGGTAGTTAGCTGTCATGATTGTTCAGAAGGCGGCCTGGCGGTTGCGCTTGCCGAGATGGCATTTGCAGGCGGACTCGGTATTGAGGCCGATTTGCGAGGTCTGCCCAAGAGCAAAGACTGCTCACGACTGGACGTACAACTTTTCAGCGAATCGAATTCTCGCTACATCGTAGAAGTTGAGCCGGACAAATTCGATGCCTTTGCGAAATCGATGCTCAATCTGCCATTCGGCCAGATTGGTAAGGTAACAGAGCAGAAAAAGCTTATTGTAAAAACTAAGAATAGAAAAACAGCAATTGATGCTGAAATCGTGACACTAAAACAGGCCTGGCAAAAAACCTTTGACTGGTAGCTGTAACAGAAAAAGCAAAAAGATAAAAGTAAGAAGGTAAAAGATGACAGAGATACGAGCGATAGTATTGCGGGCAGCAGGAATAAACTGCGATATGGAAACGGAGTACGCACTCAAGATAGCAGGAGCCGCAGCTCAGCGCGTACATATAAACAGGATAATAGAGAACAAAAATTTGCTGAATGAGTACCATATTCTTGTATTACCTGGCGGGTTTAGTTACGGCGATGATGTAGCTGCGGGGAAAATCCTAGCAAATCAGGTTGTGCACCATCTCTACGAGCCGATTCGGAAATTCATTGAAGAAGGCAAACTGGTATTGGGGATATGCAACGGCTTTCAGGTGCTGGTCAAGGCGGGGATTCTACCGGGTAACGACGAGGGACGCCGGCAGGAAGTAACCATAACTTACAATGATAGCGGCAAGTTTGAGGATAGGTGGGTGTACCTTGAGCCACAGACGGATAGATGCATTTTCATTGAAGCCGGCAGGCGGATTTATCTGCCTATCGCACATGCCGAGGGTAAAATCGTCACCAAAGACAACGCTACTCTGGATAATCTTAAATCCGAGGGACACGTTGCCTTCAAATATGTGGACAAGGATGGAAACCAAGGCGAATATCCGGTAAATCCGAACGGCTCGACTGACTCAATAGCAGGCCTGACGGATTGCACGGGGCGGGTCCTTGGACTTATGCCACATCCGGAGAGATTTGTTCGGCGGACACAACATCCACACTGGAGCCGCTTGAATGATAAAATGGATGCCGATGGCATGACGATTTTCAGTAATGCCATCAAGTACATACGAGAGAACTTTGGCTCACCCGTCGGTGCCGCTTAACACACTGCCATTATTTATCCTACAATGGTGGTATAGGCTGAGGATGAAAGTTGTTCGGACTCACAAGGAAAAACTTGAAAAGTCCACTGTAGTATATAAGCAGAGTAAGGACACCGTTGGTTCGGCAGTCGAATTTGGTTGCGGGATTCTATTTTGTTATGTAGATTAATCCGCGTGTAGACAGAAAGTTTTTGGGCCCGTAGCTCAGCGGTAGAGCAGTGGACTCATAATCCATTGGTCGTAGGTTCAAATCCTACCGGGCCCACTTTTATACGTCTTTGGCTTCTTAATCGCTTATTCTTAGCAGCCATTTTAACCAGATCATCGAAAAAGACAATTAAAGTCAGCTTAACATCAATCGTAGCTATCACTCCTCAGACTTCTGTCCCCTGCTTCTTTAGCAAAAGCATATCCTCAACCCAAACAGCGAATTAGTATTTTCGTATTGTGTCGGCCTGTCATTGATTTTAGAGTTCAATACTCGGATAATTAGTTGGATCGATAATAGAATCCGCAACAAGAGGCTTCGGATTGGTGTAATTCAAAGAAAATTTGATGTGATAATCGGATTGGAAGGCTTAGCTTTGTAACCAAGCGTCTAAAATGGGAAAAATCGATTAATGGAAGGAACAAGAAAATGAAACATAGAAATTCAAACAGCTTAATAAATGCCACATTTACTCCAAGCAGGTCCATGCTGGCATTGATCTGCCTTAGTCTGTTAGTTGGACCAGTCAGACAGGCACACGCAGGATGGGAGCAGGTTCGTGAAATTTTAAGCAGAATTAGCGCCCCTCAGTTCCCGAATCGAGATTTCCAGATCACTGATTACGGCGCGGTCGGAGATGGACAAACAAACTGCACCGAAGCACTCGACAAAGCAATAACAGCCGCTCATGAAGCCGGTGGTGGTCGAGTAGTGGTTAGCGCTGGTTTATTTATTGCAGGTGCGATCCATCTTAAAAGCAATGTTAACCTGCACGTTTCAGATAATGCCGTTATTAAGTTTGCAACCGACCCTAATAAGTATCTACCGGTCGTGTACACTCGCTGGGAAGGCGTTGAGTGTATGAACTTCTCGCCTTTAATCTACGCCTACGAGCAGGAAAATATTGCTATAACAGGCAAAGGAACACTCGATGGACAGGCCAGCAATGAAAATTGGTGGCAATGGAATAATATCCAGGCTGATGATGTCAAAACATTGCGTAATCAGGGAGAGACCGGTGCGCCAGTTCAACAAAGAGTTTACGGTAATGGTAAAAAATTAAGGCCTAACATGATTCAGCCCTACAAATGCAAAAACGTTCTAATAGAAGATGTAACAATCAAAAATTCCCCTATGTGGCATATTCATCCTGTGCTTTCAACAAATGTCATTGTCAGAAATGTAAAAGTCATTGGCTATGGCCCCAACAACGATGGGTGCAATCTGGAATCGTGCAAAGATGTTCTTATTAAAGGCAGCTATTTTGACACAGGAGATGACTGTATTGCCATAAAGTCAGGCAGAAACAACGATGGCAGACGGGTGAATGTACCAAGTGAAAATATCATTATTCAAAATTGTGAAATGAAAGATGGGCACGGTGGAGTAGTCATCGGCAGTGAAATGACAGGAGGTGCAAGAAATATTTTTGCTGAAAACTGCACAATGGATAGCCCGAATTTGGATCGTGCATTGCGGATCAAGACCAACTCGGTTCGCGGTGGTTTTGTGGAGAATGTTTACCTAAGGAATATCACCGTCGGTCAGGTGGATGAGGCTGTACTGAAAATCAATTTCTATTACGGAGAAGGTGATACTGGTAATTATATTCCGACAGTTCGGAATATAAACTTGAAAAACATCACCTCTAAGAAAAGTGAATACGCATTGTTAATTAAAGGGTATGACCGTTCACCGATAACCGATATCCGCCTGAAGGATTGCACGTTCAATAACGTTGAAAAACCCAACATGCTTATCGGTGTTAAGAACCTGGTTTTGAAAAATGTGATGATTAATGGTGAGGTTCTCAATAAAGCTGTTGAAGAGCAAGCTCTTACAGGCAGTTCAAGCCGCAACTAAGGTCTTTGAGTTTCTTCACTACCTTCAACCTGTGGCAGTAAACTCACTAATCCATTATCATAAAACGGCTATAGCCAAACCCTTCGACCATCTATTATTCATCCACTATGCAGAAATATTTCTTTCAATGCGGTATGTATCCGGTAACCTATTAATAGAAGAACATTTAGGATGTTAGCTTATGAAGGTAAATATAGGAAAAAGTGTTCTTGAGTTAGTCGAAGGTGACATTACCGATATGAAGACAGACGCAATCGTCAACGCTGCAAACGAAAAACTAATTCTTGGTGGCGGTGTGGCAGGAGCGATAAGGAAAAAAGGCGGACCGGAGATTCAAAAGGAATGTAATGAGATTGGAGGCACACACGTGGGAGGAGCCGTTATAACAACAGGCGGAAACCTAAAAGCCAAGCATGTAATTCACGCTGTAGGGCCCCGAATGGGCGAAGGAAACGAAGACGAAAAACTTAAAAATGCGACATTGAACTCACTTAAAGTAGCTGACAAAAACAATCTAAAAAGTATTTCCCTCCCCGCTATTAGCACCGGCATATTCGGCTTTCCAATCAAGCGCTGCGCCCTAATAATGCTGCAGACGACCATCAAGTATCTTAATGGGCAAACCGATCTGGAAAAAGTCATCTTCTGCCTTTTCGGCCATGACAGCTACAAAGTCTTCGAAGACCAACTCAAGCAGGAAATCCCTAAATGAGGGCAATTGTTCTTACCAAGACAGCACCGATTGAGAAAAGACCACTAAAGATTGTCGATTTACCAATCCCTGTTCCCGAAAATAATGAAATCCTGATAAAGGTTTCGGTCTGCGGGCTTTGTCATACTGATCTGGATGAGATTGAAGGCAGGTTAACACCTTCCAGGTTCCCTATCGTTTTAGGCCACCAAGTAGTAGGAACCATTGCAGAAAAGACAAAAGCAGCCACAAAATACAATATTGGTGATCGGGTAGGCGTAACCTGGCTGTATTCAACGTGCGGCAAGTGCGAATTCTGCAAAACAAACAACGAGAACCTGTGCGACCGAGCCAAATGGACAGGCAAGGACGTCAATGGCGGCTATGCAGAATATATGGTCGTTTCAGAAGACTTCGCTTATCCTATTGCTGAAAGTTTTTCCAACATGCAAGCTGCGCCACTTTTATGCGCAGGCGTCATCGGCTATCGTGCGGCTCGGCTGTGCCAGATCATCGATGGGCAAACGGTTGGCCTTTTTGGCTTTGGAGCCTCTGCTCACATCGTGATACAATTAATCAAATATATGTTCCCGAACAGTCCGGTTTTTGTCTTTACAAGAAGCGCCGTCCACAGGGAATTAGCCAGCAAGTTAGGTGCGGCCTGGACAGGTATGCCAAGCGAGCAGCCGCCGGAGAAGATACACAAGGCCATAGATTTCACTCCGGTTGGCGAAACCATCCGCAATGCCCTGGCTGTTCTGGATAAGGGCGGACGATTAATCATAAATGCTATCCGTAAAACAACTGTGGTGCCTCAAATGGAGTACGCAAGATACCTTTGGCTTGAAAAGGAAATAAAAAGCGTTGCTAACGTGACTCGAAGGGATGCCTTGGAATTCCTACCCCTGGCTGCTCAAATCTCAATCTTGCCGGATGTCCAAGAATTTGAGTTCGAGCAGGCAAACGAGGCTTTGATGCTGCTAAATCAAGCCAAGATCCGTGGTGCTGCAGCCTTAAGGATTTACAGAAAACAAACTTAGGTTTTCGGAAGCCAAAGAAATCTGGAAAGTTCGTTTTTCTTCGGCTTGATTTGACATCTCAAGACAGGTATAATTTGCTAAAGTATCGGTATATTTCTTCGGCGTATAATTGCCTTATAAGCGTAGTTTCGGACTGTGTACTTTTCAACACCATGTTGAAATAAACAAGAAGCTCTTTCGGGAAAACATAGTTATGGAGACGAAATTCAACGTCTTCGAAATCCTGGAAATAGCTGAACAAATCGAGCACAAGGGGGCCATGTTCTATCTCAAGACTGCCGAACTCTTCAAGGATCCCGAAATCCGCGATATATACTATAAACTCGCCAACTGGAAGGCCAAACAAGAGAAGATATGGGTGCAGATGAAAAAACAATTTTCAGAGAAGACCGGTGAATTCGGAACCTTTGACCCCGATAACTATGTGCTGTCAAATCCTGAAGTCATGGCCGGCCTAACTTGGCTCGGAACAAAACGCGGCGCTGCCAAGAAGTTGACCGGACACGAAACTAAAGAAGAAATACTCAAAGACGCAATCAATAGAGAAAACGATGTGATCGTATTCTATCAGGGTTTAAAAGACTTCGCGCGTGACCCTCCCAGTGAAGATACTATCGACAAAATAATCCAAGAGGCAAATCGCCAAGTCATGGCCTTGAATCAAGAACTACACAAGCCTTAACCCCTCTTCAACAACAGATGCAAGAGGATCGCAGCACCTCCGCCCAAGACGAAGCTTGTTCATGATGGACCAATTCACCGAATTTTTGTATCTGCTCCTGGCAGTTCTCCAGCAAGAAGTCTGCCGATAGGCTTAAGCGTATCGAATTGCATCAAGACAATTCTGATAACAGCCGTGATGGGTGTTGCCAAAAACATCCCAACGACTCCCCAAATAAGACCCCCGAAAGATAAAGCCAGCAGCACTGTGATCGGATGCAAATTCAGCCCTTCACCCATCAACTTGGGCTCGATTATGTTACCGATGATAAACTGAATTATTCCAGGCACGGACACGACATAGACAACCGGCCATAAGCTTTGGAACTGGGCCACTGCAATCGGAATTGGCAAAAGGGTAGAAATTATCGAACCTATGTTTGGAATGAAATTCAAAAGAAACGCGAACATGCCGAAGACGCCGGCCAACTGCAGGCCAATCGACCTCAGTACCGTCCAGACCAAGAGTCCCGTTACTATGGAGACAGCTACTTTGGTAGAGACATACCGACGTATGTTCTGATCAATGTCAGCATAGACGCCTGAACGAACCACCCGCGGATTGCGTCCGGCCAGTAAAAATATGACAAAAATTATGACAAAAATAGCGCTCGATATCATGCCGAAAACTGTTCCAATCGAACCGGTGAGGATATTGAAAATATAATTACGCAAATCCTTGACAATCTTATCCTGGTCCAGATCCTTGCCCAAATCCCCTAACCGTGTAAACGCTCTGTTGGCAAGATTAGCAAAACTATCGCTGTAACGTCCCGCTGTTGAAATAATCGTCTGGATCGCCTCGGCTACAAACAAGCTTACAAGTGCGATAACGATCATAACTATCAACAAGGTAACAAAAACTGCGAGTGGACGTGGAAACTTAAGTCTGAGAATCTGAAAATCCAGAACCGGTGAAACGAGTGAAGTGATGAAAATGGCAAGTACAAAAGGAACCATTACCGCCCGAGTGTAAGCAAGAGCAAACGCCCCTGCCACTACTGAAAGGGTCACAAGCGATGCTGTAATCAACCAAGTATTTTCGCTATTTCTATCTGGCACTTACTTCCAAAGCCTTCCAAAATAGTAAGGGACAATTACAACAATATGATAAAACATTACACATACCAAAATCCACTGTCTTACCAGCGGCCTTGGATGGCCAATCATCGGCAACGAATTAGCTGATTTGTATCTACCTGAAGATCCGGAATATTCAAATTCAAATCCTGAACAAAACGTAAACCATCCTTCCAATAACCCGCGGTGGGCCTAAGGTTCGAATTAAACCCGATGAAATATCTGTTTATGTTTTCAATCAACAGCTCCCTGAGATATTTACTAATCATCGACGCCAAAGAGACCGGTAAAAAACGTTCATCGGCATCGACCATAAAATGCAGACGCATGCGTTTACCATGGGCCTGCAACTCATAGCTACTTCTTTGTAAACTCTCACACAGGATTTTCAATTCCATATCTGGAAAACTACGCAATAAATTATCTCTGTAGCGGACTCGCCCTCCAAGCCTGTCAACTATAATCTCAGACTCAGTGTTCACCCAGCTATCGAATGCGTTTTTAATCAGTTGCGAAGCCGCTGTGAAAAGAACACTCGCTTTGTTTCTGACGTAGCTCATCATCCTGTTATAATGAGCGACATCAAGGCAACTGCTTCTTAGCTCCAACAATTTGATGCCATTTGCTGCCATGTCGTCAGCCAATGTCAACGAAGCTATTGTTTTATCCGGGTCATTAATTAGTATTTTACGGTCCTCAAGGTCTCTGTGCCAAGGATAACCACTCAAGCGATTCATGCATTCCGGACACAACAAGTTCAGAAGCTCACCGAGCGTAGCTGGTTCTGCACCCAGAGACTTTAGGACCGAAAGAACAGTTCGTTCGAGGTGCTTGATTCCCAGCGACTTGCTATAGACTTTCTTGCTATCTGCGATAAGTAGCCGACCTGCAAGTCTTTTACGTTTGTTGGCGACACTTTTTCTAAGAACCTGCCATAGGTCAGCGTTCGACAAATGATCCGAAACCAAAAAAACGCTTGACGAAACAACCAACGGCCCCAGAATTGGCCCAAAGCCCGCTTCATCAATCCCTACTAAGACCACCATCCCTGAAATCCTCAATTCGAGTCCGCCCTGACTGACAGACACGAACAGCTATTGTATAGCAAACTGGGTAACGTCTGTACATAAAAAAACCAGGCGGTAAAGCCTGGTGGGCTGTTGCGCATACTCATTAGCTTACAGCCTTTTTAAGCAATATCTTGACTATTCTCTCTGCGGCAGGTCGGGCACAACCTTCTTGTATAATATATTGCGTGGATTAATAACCACCAGAGCCGTTAGGAAAATTAGCTTCAGGTCCAACCATAGGCTCTTGTTTTCGATGTACCACAACTCCAATTCCCCCTTATAGGGGGCAACGTCCTCTCGATAGCAATCAATAGTTGACTTTTTGCTCATGGCAACGATTGACTCCTCATCACGGAACACAATGGACCCTATGCCTGTCAGTCCAGGTTTGACTTTAACGACTTGTTCCTGAATATCCGGCGGAAAATATGCGAAAGTCTCTGGCGTAAGAGGTCGCGGGCCGACTATGCTCATATCACCCTTCAGAACGTTCAGCAGTTGTGGGACCTCGTTGAGCTTGGCTTTTCTGAGAAGTCGGCCAAATGGTAACACTCTCGGGTCGTTCCTGACCGTCACGGTTTTCGTGCCAATATTGGGACTATCCTTGAGCATTGTGACAAACTTAATCAGTCCAAAGAATCTGCCATCCTTGCCTACACGCGGTTGAACATAGAATACCTCCCCCTCTCCTGTCAGCCTCAGGATAACCGCAATCATCAAACCAAATGGAAGAAACAGAAGTATTGCGCTCAAAGATATGACAATATCCAGCAATCGCTTCATCCGTCGGCCTCTTATCACATTTTGCTGTCTAAGTACTTGTGGGTTTCCTTGTGTTGAAAATCAGAGAGAAGCTCTCGCAGAGGTTCCATAAGGTCTTCTTTTGTCCATTGCCCCGATTGGCGCAGACTTCTAATTCCATTCAAAAATCTCTCAAGTCTGCCGTCATCCACAAACTCAAATGTCTTGACAACACCAATTGCTGCGAAACGCTCGATATCTATGGTTTCAGTCTTCGTATAGAATTCTTCGTAAGACTTCTCACCCGTCGTATCGCTGTTGAAGAAATAGCATGGCCAGAGCTTTTTCGGCAGCAACTCCTCCACGAGCCGACGAGCTTCGTCCTCGGTCTCGCAGATGTATGGCTCATATCCCAGATTCTCAAGGTATCTTGTCGCTATAGTTGCAAAATCAACCATCTGGAACTGTTCAGATAACTTTGGAAAGAACAGCTCTCTGTTCTCACCCAACAAAGCAGACATCACGCATAACTCGCCAGCCTCCTTGGCAGTGACAAAATATCTTTTCACATCCTGTGGAGCCGAAATTGGCTGCCTTTTCGCTATCCTCTGGCCAAATCCGTGCAGCAAGCTGCCGTCTGAAAAGGCCACGTTAGCAAATCTCGCCGTCGAAACAGGAATCCACTGACTCGCGCGCATCATGCACATCTCCATCACGCTTTTTGTAGCCCCCATTGCGTTAACGGGATTGACTGCTTTGTCTGTTGAAACCGCAAAATACTTCCTGCAATTGCTGCCGACGGCGTATTGCAACAGTTCTTCGGTGTTCAAAACATTTGCGCTGATCATCCTCATTAACGTGTATGGGTCTTTTTCGCTGCGCACGTGTTTTAGTGCTGAAAGATTCAATACATAGTCGTAAGGTTCCTGAGCGCGCAAAAAAGCATTGAATTCTAAACCACCACAATCAAGGGCGAGTGTCCGGAAGTCGCCGTCTATATAGCCCAATGAGCTGCGAATATCCCGCACCAGCTCCACAAGATTATTCTCACTTATATCAATTACATGCAGCCGGGCAGGATTACGTTGGAATATCTCTTTTGTGACAGCCTGACCTATGGAACCAGCACCGCCGATTACAAGAAATGATCCCTCTTTTACTAAAGATGATAGTTGCTGTTCAAATCGACTGACATCCTGTGCAAACATATCTTCTTTTCTGCCGAGGATAAACAGTATGTTCTCCATGTGATCCCCCATATCAAATCCTTTCAATAGACCTACATCTTGAGCAAATTCTGGACGTACTATATCCATGCATGTGGCCGACAGCGCCAGCCACAGGTTAACTCAATCCCCATTATTGTGCAGATTCAACAGCGTCTGATTGATGTGCTCTGCAAGAATATCCCGATCAGATCTGGCAAACAACCTCTGCGTCCCTGACAGCGCTACTCATCCCTGGTGGAAAGTCAGCAAGTTGGGTGATCTTCGTCCAATTATCGCGGAACCACTCGATGTTACTCTCAAAACCTTCTTCAAAGTCAACAAGCGGTTCGTAATCTACAAGAAGCTTGGCCTTTTCGATCGAAGCCAGTAATCTCGGTTTTGTATCCCACTTTCTTCGCTCCTTGAACACGACAGGAGACTCATTGCCTGTGGCCTCATTTACCAGCCGGGCCAAATCTTTTATGCTCACTTCTTTGCCGCTCGCCAGGTTAAAATTCTCTCCCACTGCTGCCTCGAAATACCCGGCCTTTATCAATCCCTGAACCAAGTCAAGCACGTATGTAAAATCTCGTGTTTCATCACCTGTACCGGTAATAGGCAGTGAACAACCTTTCATGGCCCAGTATATGAAATTGGGAATCACATTTCTGTACTGACCGGGGACTTCTCCGGGACCATAAGAGTTAAAAAACCTGCAGTTGGTAATGTTTAGTCCATAATGATGGAAATAGAAGTTGCAGTACATCTCGCCGGTCATCTTATTTATCTGATACGGCGTTGTCAGGTGCATCGAAACGAAATCTTCTTTCAGTGGCATCTGTTTGTATGAGCCGTATATGGCACAACCGCTTGAGGCATAGACAAACCTGTCAACCTGTAAAAGAGTCGAGTACTCCAAAAGCTTTATTTGTCCAATTACATCGACCATGGCCGACGTTTCGGGATAGTCAACGGAATTCTGATTAGCAAAGAATGCAGCAAGGTGGAACACAATACTTGGACGCTCCTTAATCACTCTTTTAAGGTCGCGGTCGTCTCTGACGTCGCCCATGACGAACATTATGTTTGGTAGTGGCGTGACATTCCACGGGTCTTTGATCTTGATAGATGACAGATTGTCTAGAACTATGACTTTGCCGAACTGTCCGACCAAACGTGACAAGGCAATTATCAGGTTACTTCCTATAGCT
This sequence comes from uncultured Pirellulales bacterium, assembly GCA_964519995.1. GTDB lineage: Bacteria > Planctomycetota > Phycisphaerae > Sedimentisphaerales > Anaerobacaceae > CAZFLY01. The sequence goes on from CAZFLY010000005.1 coordinate 16,625, forward strand.
CCTGCCCCACCTGTAACGAGAATCGTTCTGTCCTGATAGTAGTTTAGTATTTCACTACTCAAATTAAGTCTGCTCAGGTAATCGTCCACCAGCTTTATTCTCTTTTCATTACTATTCATCGGATACTCCCAAATGGAATCAAAGCCTAAGACAAAGACGAGATAACATTTGCGATGCGTTCTGCTGCTCGCCCATCACCATACGGATTGACACTGCGTGCCATCCGGCGATAGGTGTCGCGGTCGTTGAGCAATCGCTCGGTCTCAGCTACGATACGGTCGGCATCTGTTCCGACCAGCCTGGCGGTACCAGCATCGACCCCCTCCGGCCGCTCGGTCTCTGTCCGCATCACAAGCACGGGTTTGCCTAGCGAGGGAGCTTCTTCCTGGATACCACCGGAATCGGTCAGCACAAGATAGGCAGCGTTCATCAAATGGGCCATCACATCGTAATCCACCGGATCAATCAGATAGACCTGACCAACGTCACTAAGGATTCGATAAACAGGCTCTTTAACACTTGGGTTGAGATGCACAGGGTACAGAAAAACAATGTGTCTATTACGAGCAGCCAAGGATTTTAGACCTGCGCAAATGCTTTCGATCCTACATCCGAAGTTCTCGCGCCGATGGGCGGTTACAAGAATCAGTTTCTTCGAACGTGCGTTGCCATTTATGCCCATCTTTGCAAGCAAGCATTGGACGGAAGATGGGCGTGGCTGTCGCAATATGATATGTAAAGCATCAATGACAGGATTGCCCGTTAGAAAGATTGCACTGTCCGGCACTCCCTCTCTGAGCAGTGCCTGCCTGGTTCTCTCGGTCGGGGCAAAATGATAGCTGGCAATCAGGCCGGCCACGCGTCGATTCAACTCCTCCGGAAACGGTGAGTCAATATTCCCTGACCTCAAACCGGCCTCGACGTGCGCAACTGGGATTTTCCTGTAGAACGCAGCCATGGCCGAAGCCGAGACTGTTGTCGTATCTCCCTGAACCATAACCAAGTTGGGTGATACTTTAGTAAGAACGTGATCAACCTCGGTAACGACACGGGCGGTCAAATCAGACAGACTCTGACAGGGGCGCATCAGATCGAGATCAATGTCTGGGACTATGCCAAAAACGTTTAACACCTGATCGAGCATCTGACGATGCTGGGCCGTAACACAGACATGTGAGAGAATGTTTTTACGTTTTCGTAGTTCAACAAGCACAGGTGCCAATTTAATGGCTTCCGGCCGAGTACCGAATATGGTCAGGATCTTAAACATTACCTGCGCCCACCACCTGTAGAGACTGCCGACTTGTGTGTCTGTTGGCAGATGAGTCCTGAAACAGCGTCTCTATCCTGTCAACAGCCATTGCAAGCGAAAAAAACTCGGCGACGTACTTTGCCCCATTATGCCCCAAACGCCTTAGACTATCTCTCTGTGAGTACATACATTCAACAAGATTTGCGGCCTTTTCCGGCTCACCGTAGACCATGGAGTACCCACACTTGGCGACCCTGATCAACTCGTGGACATCACTCTGCCGCTGCACAAACGCCAGTACAGGAATCCCCGCCGCCATATATCCGAGTATCTTTCCAGGAACAACTGGAGTTTGATTCTTATTTGTGAGGCTAAGTAAGCCGACATCCATATCCTTCACCAGGTACGGATATTCCTCTTTGGACACAAAAGGTGCAAATATAACATTTCTCAATCCAAGGCTGTTGGCCATTTTTTGAAGACGCGATTTCTCCGTGCCGTCACCTACCAGCAGAAAACACAGATTCGAATTTGCCTTGACCCGTTCCGCTATCTGAATTACCAGATCGAGACCCTGGGACGGTCCCATTACTCCGGCAAACAAAAAAACAAACTTATCTTCCAGGCCATACTTCAGCCGAAACCGGCCTGTTCGTTCTGCCTGCGTATAGGGCTGGATATCTATCCAGTTGTGCACAACTCGAACCTTATCCGGCAAAATGTCATTTTCAGACAATAAAAAGTCCCTGTTGCCCTTCGAATGCACAATTATCTCGTCGGCTGATGCGTATGCTTTTCGCTCCAAGGTCTTGAATAATCTTATTAACCATTTATTTTTTAGGACGCCCAAGTCTATCGCATTTTGGGGGAAAATGTCCTGGATGTTTAGGATGAATTTCGTACCGTACTGTGCTTTCAAAGCGGCACCAACCTTAGCAAGTGTAAGCGGTGGACTATAGACAATCACAACATCAATTCTGTCGTGAAGGTACTGCTTGATTTTTCTCAGAAAGAGATTTGGCATCGTTAGTTGAGCAAGGCCCTTTACAGCATAGCTAACTGTGCGATTCGACAATGTTTTCACCCTCAGAACACTGATACCATCTTCGTTCGAGAATTCGCTCAGATTGGCCGCGACAGTTCCTGCGGCCAGATCACAACAGGGGTACGCTGTAACAACATGTACGGTGTGCCGCCTTCGCTTCAACTCCTCTGCCAGCTCCCGCATGAGATGTGATGCAGATCGAACTCCGGGCGGATAATAAACAGTAACCAAAACTACATTCATAAGGTTTCTCACTGAGAAGCGCCGTTCAAGCGAACCGGCAACGGTAAAAGAATTTTCTTATCGCATATTTAAATTAAAGCGACTCCTGATTAATTTTGTATCGCTCTCCAATATATTCTGCCAGCAACTTCAACAAATGGATGTACGCTGCCGGCCTTCTTATGTTGCATGACAAGTAGGATTTTATTCTGGTTGGAAGTACTATTTTTAGCCGAATATCTTTGATGAATCTGTCAAATGTATCATGGCTAAGCTTAGTGAAGTTAAAACTCTCAAGCCTCTCGACCTGCTCCTTGGTCACCCTGCCGTTGGCCAGCAGTTCATCGAACAACTTGCTGCCGGGCAGAGGAACAAACTCCCCAAATCCAATCCAGGTTGCTTTGGCCCTTTTCATGAACGCCCTGGTCTTCTTGAGGTCTTCCATGTCCTCTCCTGGAATCCCTACTACAATATTCGCATGGACTTGAAGACCCATTCGCCGCAGAGCTCTGGCAGCGTCATAGTTCTGCGCGACAGTAGTGCGCTTATCTATGATATCTAGAATCTTCTGCGAGCCTGACTCAAAACCGACATCGACCCTAATACAACCTGCTTGCTTCATAAGCTGTAATAAATTCTCGTCCACCGAATTTGCCCTCATTTGAGCGTTCCAGCAGAGCTTCTTGTGAAGACCTCTCGAAATCAGTTTTCGGCATATTTCGGCAGCCCTTTCTTTGTTTGCATCAAACATATCATCCGCAAAATATACACCCTCTATTCCATAGTCTTTGACCAGCCTCTCAATTTCATCCACCACTAATTCCGGGGTTTGAAACCTAACCAATCCACCTGACGCCGTCCTGCCCGCGCAGAAAGTGCAATTGTAGGGACAGCCTCGCGACGTGAAAACTGTCGTTGACCTCATATACAATCCATGCATTACATAGGGATTGGGCCTGCAATAGAACTCCATATCCAGAAGGTCCCTAGCAGGGAAGCAGAAATCGTCAATAGTTCGATGGGGCTTCCTCGTGGGATTGGTAACGATTCTTTTACCTTCTCTATATGATATTCCGAGTATATCGTTCAGTCGTTTTTGTTGAGCTATCTCCAGCATAACAAGCTCACCCTCACCTCTGCAAACGACATCAACTTCAGGATTATCATGCAGAGTATCCTCAGGCAGCGCCGAAGCGTGTGGCCCGCCCAAGACTATCATTGCGCCACCGGCCACCTGCCGGACGATTTTAAGAATGTTGTTCCTGACGTCGAACAGCGTTGGCGTCGTGACGGTGATTCCAACTATGTCGGGCCGAAACCGTCTTAGCTCCCCTTCAGTCAGTGCATTGACAGCAGAAAGACCGCAACGGTTCTTAACCATCAAAACCTTTCTGTCGGCAATGGATACGTCCACACCGTTCTTTCTCAGAAAGTTGGCAATGTAGCACAAACCGAGCGGAGGAAAGAACGACATACTGGCGTTATTCTTAAGCGACTTTCCCCGTACTCTCTGAAATGAAAACAAAATCGGGTCTATCAGACATACCTTCACGATGAATCCCCCGTACACAGTTCCAACATCGATTGAAAGGTCTTTCTTGCGGTGACCTGCCAGCTATAACGCAACGACCTTTCGTGGGCCTTTCGGCCCATCTGCACCATCCATTGCTCATCATCAAGATGCTTTAACAACACACCGGCAAGCTCCTGAGGTTTCTCCGGATCAAAATAGACAGCCGCATCACCTGCCAACTCCGGCATGGGGGCTCTGTCTGATAGAAACAGGGGTCGTCCTGAACCAAGGCTTTCTATCACTACATTGGGACAATTCTCACACGTGGAAGCAAAAATGTGAGCCTTCGAGTAATGGTAGACGGCCGGCATATCGGCATACGGTACCGTCCCCGCTGTGATCACCCTGCCTCTAAGTCCGAGGCGTTCGATTTCTTCGCGGACGCGGGTGGCATATGTCGTATGGTCCGGTCCAAGCAATATAAGCTTTTCCTTGGTCTGCCGCTTCTGGCACAACAGGTAGTAGGCCCACACAACCCCAATTTGGGCCTTGAACACATCAATAGGCGAAACATAAAGCAAATAGTCATCTTCGGGCAGAAAATCCGGACGAGAAATGTTCTTGTTTGTGTAAGTCCGGAATTTATCATCCAGACCGTGAGTAATGACGACTGAGCGTCCTTTTCTATGAGGAACTTTCCGGTCTACAACCTGTTTTGCATATTCGGATATGAATATCACTATATTCGCTTTCTCAAAGCTTGACTTTGAGAGTCTTTCCAACAGCGCCAGTCTCGCCCGCATATAGCCTGGCGGATACTTCCGCCGCCCATCGCTGTCAAATATAAGCATATTTTGAAACGTCACAGCAGTAGAACAGTTGGGAGGTGGAGATACATTTATTATTCCACCGGGACAGAAAAGAACATCCGCCTTCAATTCTCTAAGAAGTTTTGGTAAATAGCATTTCTCCCAAAGAGTTCTGCATAAAATGTTTTTGGGATCAAAACTGGGTCGTATTACCTCGACACCTTCCAAACCATTCTCAGGCAAAGAAGAGCCCAACAAATAAAACTTCATATCCGGAAATCTGTCCGCATATTTGAGCAGATTCAGCAGATAAGCTTGCCCGCCGCCCCAGCGGGCTGACAATGCGTTTACTACAACATTCATCCGAATCTTCTACGAAATGTTACTCACAAGGAGCATTACTAATAGTTCCAGACTCTATCAACGAACCGTATGCCAGTAATCAATATTGTGATCGTCGAGTACCTCTTTGACTTCTTTCAGAATTTCTGCTGCTACCAATTCGTCCATTTTTTACGCCTCAATACAACTCAGTCTTTTGCGAAAAATGCGCCACCATTGTCAATATATGCTGTGTAGAATCCGGCGCAGGGCCGCTGGCGTGAGCTTGCGAGGATTATTATTGACTCTATCCGGAGCAAAGCCTTCTTCAATTACTCTCTCAAGAGACTCTATTGAGCTAACGCCAAGTTGACTTAGCCTTGTTTCCAACCCGATGTCACTAATCATGGTTTCTATCTGTTCTCTTGCCTGGCGGACACTGTTTGCACCAAACAAGTGGGCGATCTCAGTGATCGCTTTTCTGACGTAGTCACTACCACGCTTGTCAAGCACATCAGCATTGACGTTGTAGTTGTAGACCATCACAGAAGGTAAGGTCAGTGCGACAGCGTGGCCGTGCGGGATTCCGAAGTAAGCCGTTAATGGATAAGAAATCGAATGAGGAGCGGAAGTCTTAGTTATGTTTATGGCCTTTCCAGCCAAGTGCGCCGCTTTTGCCATCGATGTCCGGGCAGGCTCAGTCGGATTATTGACAGCCTGAGCCAGATTAGAAACAATCAGCTCAATCGCCCTTCGGGCATACCACTTCGATAATTCTGTAGAGTTGACAGACCAGTAGGATTCCACTGCCTGACACAACGCATCCATTCCCGAGATTGCGGTTTGCTTAGCAGGCAAAGACATTGTCAGGCAGGGATCAACAACCGAAAAATCAGGCATAATATACTTGTGCGTGACCGAGTATTTTCTGCGATAGATATAAAGAACAGCAAAATGCGTAGCCTCACTGCCGCTGCCTGCGGTCGTAGGTATGGCAATTAAAGGCCTGCCTTTTCTTATAGTTCTACCGCTACCTTCAATGTATTCACCAGGGTCAATATCATTCGTACCAAAGAAGTTGATCAGCTTAGCCATATCAATGACGCTGCCTCCACCGACTGCCACGATCGCATCTGATTTCATACAATGGAATAGCTCGATTCCTCTTTTCAAATCCTCAAGTTTAGGGTTAGGCTCAAAGGCATCATAAACTGACACCCTGCAGTTAGTGAGCAAATCATCCAGACAGTTTTTAGCTCCACTGTGAACGTACGAGCTTTTACCTGTAACCAAGAAGATATTGTTTGCTGAAAGATCCGTCAGTATTGAGCCGCACAACTCGAGCTTGCCGATACCGAAATGTTCTATGTGTCCTGTCCTGATAAGAACTCCATGAATTTCGCTTTGTTTTGTTGTGGTGAAGTTTTAGGACGCCCCAGATCTGAACGAGCACCTTTGTTAACCCTGATTTCTAAAAGCGCAGGTCCCTGTGTCTCTTTTAGAAGTTCTATTTTTGCAGTTACTTCTCGAGCACTATCTGCCCTCAAGCAAGTCGTGTAACCACAAGCATGTGCAATTTCTATAAAAGAAGTAGAAAATCCAACGGTCGGCTGTCCTCCAACAGAATCGTGCGACCCATTATTCAGTATAATGTGCTTGAAGTTGCGTACTTTTCTGGCTCCGATCATGGTAAGCGAGCCCATGTGCATAAGGACTGCTCCGTCACCGTCAAGGCAAAACACCTGCCTCGACAGTGCAGACAAAGCGATGCCAAGCGCTATATGCGAGCAGTGCCCCATTGAGCCTACCGTCAGAAAATCTCTATCGTGGCCGTGGCCTCGTTCCTCGCGATATTCATAAAGCTCCCGCGAGGTTTTACCTGTTGTTGAAACAACAATGTCCGATGGTCCCAGTGAATCCACCACCAACTTGATGGCTTGTTCACGGGTCAGCTCAAACTGTTCATTTGATCTGTGTTTTGGAGTATAGCATTCAAATGTGCCTTTCGTGACTACTAATGTTACGGGCACACTTCTTTCTGTGGCGATACTTGCCATTTCAAAAATGCAGTCTTCGGCTCTATCGCTTGTTTCCGGCAGGATTTTGTATGGAATGCCGAGCACATCAAGAAGAGGCAGAGTTATTTGGCCTTGCTTGACGTGTTGAGGCTCATCTTTTGTTCCAGGTTCACCTCTGTAGCCAATCAATAACAAAACAGGAATGTTGTAAACTTCAGCCAGTGATACGAGTGGATTTATCGCATTTCCCAGCCCCGAATTCTGCATATAGACTAAGCCGATAGAACCCGTCGCTAAAAAATGCCCACAGGCAGCAGCAACCGCCAGGCCTTCATTGGCTTCAATAATATGATTTTCAGCGGATGTATGGTCAGCGACATAAGCGCAGAAATCCTTTAGAAGCGAATCGGGAACACCCGTAAAAAAATCGACACCATGCTGTAAAAGTGCTTTGTAGAATCGATCGCAACTGACCATTTCACACTCCAGACGGTATCATTGTTATGATGTCTCTTATCGGCATACACATTCTGTCCGCTTCGAGTGCCCTGCCGTTTTGTAGTATTAATTCAGCGTTCCTGAGCATAGCCGGATAAGCACTTCGTAACAATTGGTTGGCGTATATGACTATCTTTATACCCTTATCGCCTAATTCATCCTCGCTGACCTGCGGATATGTCGAAGGGACCGCTACCAAGGCAACGGTCTTTTCCAACATTGAGTAACGCCGACAAAATTCGAATATTTCATCAGGTGCAGGCTGCCTGCTGTGTATCATTATTCCATCGGCGCCTGCTTCAATGTATGCGCGTGCCCGCTCTATAGCATCATCCTGGCCTGCGCCGAGGATTAGACTCTCGATCCTCGCTATTATCATGAAGTCATCGGTTAGCTGTGCTCTTTTACCTGCAATTATCTTATGTGCAAAATTGTCTATGCTATCCTGCGGCTGGCCTCCTTCAATCCCAAATAGTGAGTTTCTCTTAAGACCAATTTTATCTTCAATGATGACAGCCGATACACCCAATCTTTCCAATGTCCTGACCATAAATACAAAATGTTCAGTCAATCCTCCGGAGTCACCGTCATATATTATTGGCTTGGTGGTTATCTCAAGCATATCGTTTAGCGTTGCAATTCTTGAAGTCAAATCGACAAACTCAATATCAGGTTTACCCTTAGCGGTGGAATCTGTGAGGCTGCTCAGCCATATACCGTCAAACTCTCTCTTCGCACCATCCTTGTAAACCGATGTTCTTTCTGCAATCAGCCCACTGACGCCGTTGTGCGCTTCTATGACCCGGACTATCTTCTTTGCATCAATTAACCTTCTCAGGCGTTTTCTTCGTATTTCCGGAGTCACGCCGATCTCATTTACGGCAGCAACTAAACTGGTAGAAGATATGCCGGGCGTATATGGCGGCTCAATGAGTTGTCCTCCCCATTCTGTTAGAACATCAACGACTTTCTTTCTGGCCCAAGCTTGTGGTCCCGTTCTCCAGTCGTCCCCATGTACGACGTAGTCAGGCTTGAGTCGTCTCAAATTCGGTTCATAGTCTAAAGTTTCTTGCGAGACAACTCTGTTAACGCCGACGATGTTCTCGATGACGGTCTTGCGCTGTTCATAAGTCAAAAAAGGCAAACGCTTATAGCTGGCAATAGCCTGGTCGGTCAGCAATCCAACCGTTACTTCACCCAGTGACCGTGCGGCTTTTATAATGTTTAGGTGCCCCGGATGAACGATGTCGGCGCTCATCCCAACATAAACCTGTTTTTTCACGATAGATGCCCCCCAATCTGCAAAATGGTCAATAAGATGTCCTAAATTAAAATCACGTGTAATTGCCGAACCGACAATTCAGCGCCCATCACTGACACCACATTATACACGTGACAACTCAAGTTTTTGAGCGCGACTGGCCGAATCCTCAACAGTTAGCTCCTCAGCCTTTGCAGCATCGGCAAGAAATTGCTTGACCGTCTCTTTGGTGTAAGGATGGATGATCATTCCATCCAAAAACTTTGGAACGATGGTCACAATATGGGCGCCCGCAGCGAGCCATTCGACGATGTTAAGTATTTCCCTCGTGGAGGCGGCGATAATTTTAGCCTTGAGATTATACTCGTCAATGAGTTTTCTAGTCTTTCTTATTTCCTCGATGCAGTTGTAACCCATGTTATTCACCCGGCCGCAAAATAGCGACACGTAAGTTGCACCTGCCATTGCTGCCAAAAAACACTGCTGGGCGCTCATCATCGCTGTGACATTAACCCTGACATCGTATTTTTCCTCAAGCGCATGTATGACCTCAAGATTTTCCAGCTCACCATCGGGGCCGTGAATAGTCACTTTCACAACGATATTATCTGCCCAACGAACAAACTCCCTTGCCTGGGCTATCATTTTGTCTTTTTGATTTGTGGTGACCTCGATCGAAAACGGGCAAGGATAAATTAGTCTGGCGATCTCAACAGCTTGCGTCCTGACCTCGTCCAGTCCACCTTTTATTCCATCTTTTAACAAGATTGTGGGATTGGTGGTCACGCCCCTCAGTATTCCCATTCGCAGAAATTTCTCAATTTCCTTGATGTTTCCTGAATCGATAAATATAGCCATTTGGTTCCCCCTTTCTTATCTGACAGATTCCCACTTCATTTCTGTGACTTTCATTTTCGGGTGCGAGACGATTAGATGCTCCAGCACCATCTGAAACGACTCGGTATGTGCGGTCACGGTATCAGGTGACATTACCGGAATAACGATACATGCATCAGCGACCGTGGCTGTAAATCCTCCGTCTCTACCGACAATACCGAGGATTTTGGCTCCTACTGCCTTGGCGTATTTCAAAGCTTCGACAATATTGGCACTGATGTTCTTTTCCTCATTACCTCCTCCGACAGAGAATATAAAAACAGCATCCTCGACGGTCAATCTGCTAACCTTTAGCCAAGCAACAAAGACGCTGCTCCAACCATCGTCATTGACCCTAGCAGACAGTTCAGAGACGTTGTCGGTCGGAGTGTACGCTTCTATACCGGCAATTTTTCTAAAATCATTTACGGCGTGAGTTGCATTTGCGGCACCACCACCAACGCCAATACAAAATAGCCGGCCTTTTCTCTCACGCAGCTCAATAAGTAATTCAACCATACGCGTAACCCCGGAGCTGTCGAGATTATTGACAATGTCTTTAACTTCCGCCAAATACCTGTTTACATAGCTATCCATGATTGTCTGTTCCCCCAGTAGTTAGAATTATCTGTGCAGCATGTTGCAGTTTGTCCACTCTGAAGTCCGGTACAACCCGCCTGTTGTATGGATAATCCAACAAAATCGTTGTGCAGCCTGCGGCTTTACCTGCTTCGATGTCCTTCCACTGGTCCCCAATTATAAATGAGCTCGTAAGATCTATGTCCCATTTTGCAGCGGCATCAAGCAACATGCCCGGCTCGGGTTTACGACAACAACAGTTGTCAACATCATCATGGGGACACAAAAAAATATCATCTACTGCAAGTTCACGTCTTATAGCCTCATTAATTTCTTGCAACACACGCAATCGTATCAGACCACGTGCTATGTCCGGCTGGTTGGTGACGACAATGTTCAAAAAACCGTTGTCCCTTAGTTCTGCCAAGACATCTTTGACACCATCAAGAAAATCAAGCTGTTCAAAGTTCCTTGGCGAAAAGGGTCTGTCACCTTTAAAAATCACACGGTTAATCACCCCATCTCTATCCAGAAATACTGCCCGTCTCATAGTTCTACAGGACGCCCAGTTTTTGCCGACTCGTAAAGGGCTCCAATCATCCTGTTAGCATGATACCCATCCCACCCATTGCCCATTGGCTCTTTTCCGTTTTCTATAGCTGAGACAAATTCCTTCCATTCATGTTCCCAGGAAATATCCGGACCAAAGAATTCGACAATGTTTTCGTCTGGGGTTCCCCCCTTAGTATTGCGTTTTCCAATCCGCAATGTCTCGGTCCCGTAGCTGCCGCCCAATCCATCAACAATCAAGTATCCATCGGCCCCAAAAACCTCAAATGAGAAAAGATTCTTCCACTGCGTCCAGCTCGTGTGCATTGTTGCCACCACACCATCATCGTTTTTGAAAATGCCAAAGGCATTGTCCTCAACCTCCATATCCCAGAAAGAACGCTCCGTGCATCCAAAAGCTTCATCAAAATCGCCCGCAAAGAACCGGAATAAATCGACCACATGTACTCCCTGGTCCAACAGTTCCCCGCCGCCAGACAAATCCTTTTGAGCTCTCCATTCCTTATTGTAGCCGGGTCGTCCGCCGTGGCCGTATCTACAACGTAAGAACAATATTCGACCTATTTCGCCTTGGTCACATAGCTGTTTTGCCTTCGATATGGCCGGATGATGGCGGTGGTTAAAACCGGTCTTGACAACAACTCCATAACTCTTTGCCGTTTGGAGGATCATGTGAGATTCTTTGGCATTTCTGCCCAATGGTTTTTCACAGAGGACATGCTTTCGATTTTTCAAGGCGGCTATACTTATTGGAGCAAGAAATTTGTTGAAGGTAGCAACCACAATTATGTCCACATCCTTTCGCCCCACAAGCAGGCGCCAGTCGGACTCAACCTCACCGCCATATTCCTGTGATAGGTGCTCGGCAGCGGAAGCATTAGTATCAGCCGTTACCACAAGGTGACACCCATCCGCTTTCTTCAGCACAGATGCGCGTTTATTGCCGATAAGACCAGCGCCGATTATGCCCACACCGAGAGTCATAGTGCGTTCTGTACGAAATTTCTTCCGTCTATTCTTCGCAGAGTGAATAGACCTGAGTCTGCCATCTGGTTGGTGTTTTCACCAAGGCTTTGCCAGTCGTCCCAGACCGCGCTAAGCAGCCGGCCCGTTATGCCGTTTGACTGGTCACTGGCAAGAAAGACAGCTAATTCTGCTGCACGCTTCGCAGAGACACCACTATCTCGTGACACTCTCATCGCCTGCGAGAACTCCACCTTGCCGGCTCTGTCCTTGGCCGCAACAATCTCCTGCGTCATCCGGGTATTGACCGCTCCAGGAGCGATTGCATTGACACCTATGCAGTACGGCTTGACCTCCAGGGCGAGCGTCTCGGTAAATCTCACGACAGCTGTTTTGGCCGCTGCGTACGCTGAGAAGTTCGGACGCGGTGACGTCGCTCCTCCACCGGATAAATTGATTATCTTACCCCGGCCATTTTTCACCATCACTGGCAAAACAGCCTTGCAACTCATCACCGTGCCAAAAAGATTTGTGCGGATATTTGTCTGCCACTGCTCGATACTCACTTCGATAAAAGGACCTATCGGCTCCTGAACGGCCGCGCAATTTACAAGAATATCAATAGTGCCGAAGACGCTGAGTGTTCTTTCAACAAATTTCTTGACGTCATTGAAATTGGAAACATCGGCTATAACACTTATGACATCGCTACTCAAATCTTGAAATTCTGTTGTGGTTTGGTCTAACTGCTGCGGTGTTCGAGAGACAATCACAACCTTTGCGCCGCTTTGCAAAAATTCAGCCGCTATGGTCTTGCCAATTCCTCTGGCGCCACCGGTAATTACCGCAACTTTGTCACGCAGGATCACTCTATTCATATCGCGTGCCATCCATGAAATTCACTAAAACTTTGGTTCCCTCAAAATCGAACCTGTAGCGCATTTCTCTCAGGCCCAGCACCTTCATAGTTTCTCTGAACTTTATGTGATTTTCTTCGACGTAAAAGGCAAAGAAGCCCCCACCACCAGCGCCGGAAATTTTCCCGCCTAAAGCACCGCTATCTTTTGCAATACTGTAAATCTGATCAAAACGTGGATTGGAGATCTTATTTGATATTTTTTTCTTGTGCTGCCAGTGCTCATCGAACAGCAGCCCAACATCAGTAAGATTGCCGATCTCAACTGCTTCGAGGATTTTGTAGCCTATCTCCTTTATGTAGTGCATGCTGTCCACAACGTTTTTCTTCTCGTCTTTTGCGCCCTTGCTCTGCTCAGAGAGGATCTTGTTTGCGCTTCGAGAAGTATTTGTGTAAAACATAAGAAGATTTCTGTTCAAATCTTCTATAGTTGTTTCAGAGACCTGAGCCTTTCGGACGTTGACTTTGCCGTCTGTATCGATTTCCAAAACAGCAAGTCCACCAAAGGCGGCCATATACTGGTCTTGCTTTCCAATCGGTTTGCCAAGGATATTAATCTCCAGATGACAGGCCTCTTCAGCCAACGCCTGAAGCGCAACATACTGCCGCTTCATAGTATGTATCGCGTTAAGAAGTCCAACCGCATAGCAACTGGAGGAGCCAAGGCCAGTCCCCGCTGGTACATCGGCCATCGAGATAATTTCCAGGGCATTTTCCACGCCCATCATTTGCATTGCACCCTTGGCGATGGTGTGCTGCAACTGATCTCTGTGAGAGACTGTTTCCGATTTGGAATATTTGACTCTGACCAAATTATCGACAATAGGACGGTTCAAATTGATGAACATGTACTTGTCGATACCAGCCGAGAACACAAAACCGCCATACTTCGCATAGTACGAAGGTAAGTCCGTCCCTCCTCCACCTAATGTAACTCTGAAAGGTGTGCGCGTGATAATCACAATCTTTGCCCCACTGTCACCTTTTCATAATCTTCAAGTGTGTCTATGGCAATTGCTGGTTCGCTGAATTCATAGCCATATACAGGCATATTCGCAGCCAGCAAATCAGGAAAAACATTCTCTCCAAAATCTGAAAATCCTGGAGAAATAAAGTCACAAACAACTTTGTTCAAGACATATAAGCCGCTATTAATGAGAGGTCTTGTCAAAATGTCACTATCATGTTCTGGTTTTTCTACAAAGCACATAACCCGATTATCTTCAGTAAGTGTCACTACGCCGCTCTTATGGATTTCTTCGGGCTTATCGAATAAGCCAATCGTAGCTACTGTTCGCTTTCTAAAATGAAAATCAATGAAACTTGTTACATCAAAACTAAGCGGAAAGTAATTGTCACCATAGATTACAAGGAAATTGTTGTCCCAAAGACTTTTACCGAAATCCTCGACTATCTTTCTCACTGCCCCTGAGGTGCCTAATATTTCCTCTTCGTGTGAATATATGATTTTCACGTCCCATTTGCTGCCATTGCCGAAATATCCGGTTATTACTTCTGGCAGATGATGAAGGTTGATGAAAAACTCTCTGATTCCATATTCTCTCAGCCAATTTATGTTGTGCTCAAGAATAATCTGGTCTTGAACACGCAACATCGGCTTTGGAATTTGGGTTGTTATTTGCCGCAGTCTCTGGCCTTTGCCGGCAGCCAAAATAATCGCCTTCATGGCTAAGGAATATTTCCCTTTTCAAATTCGGCCTTGATGTAGTCGACCATCCGCGTAAGACCATTCTCAATGTCAGTTTTTGGCTTCCACCCTAACTGCGTTGCTTTGGTTATGTCCGCAAGTGTCTGCTCAGCCTCTCCTAACAAATCAGGTTTACGCACAGGATCAATCTTTGTTCCCAAAAGGTCACCTACCATTTCGTAAATTTCGAATACGGAGTAGTTCCGGCCGCTACCTATGTTAAACGTTTCTCCATCGGTTCTGGGATCACGCATACATAGAAGATGAAAGTCGTTAACATCATCCACATAGACGAAGTCGCGCCTTTTTTTGCCCGTCCCATAAACTATCGGCGGTTCTTTCTTCAGCAGCTTGATGATAAACGCGCTCATTACAGGTGGAATTGTCCTTCTATAATCCTGCCTGGAACCGTATACACAGAAATACCGTAATGCGGTAAATCGCAGACCGGAGAAAATCTTGTATGCGTCGGAAAAATACATAGGCGCCACTTTACTGACGGCATAAAAGCTCTGTGGCTCGATCTCTGACTCTGGCGTCGGAAATACAGTGCTTCTCTCGTATATCGCGGACGATTCAGCATAGATAATCTTCTTCACACCTGCTCTTCTCGCCGCCTCAAACACATTAACGGTACCAGTGACATTGACATCAGCTGTTTCGACAGGATCATCTTGGCAATCACTAATGCAATTTTTTGCCGCAAGGTGAAAAACGTAATCGACGCCCTCAAAAAGAGGAAAAATTTCTTTAGACCGAATATCCAGTTTGTGAAAGATCACCAGCTCTGGCACCTGTTCTATTACACCGTAGGCCAGATTATCGATGCCTACAACCTCCAATTTGCCGGTATTCAACTGCAATCGTGGATGACCATCTTTCTTAAGCAGTCGCTCAGCAAGATTACTGCCAATAAACCCTGCAACACCTGTGATAAGAATCTTCATTGCTGATGGAACTTACCGATGCCAAAACTCAACCGGCAAATAGAGTCTCACTCTCCGCGGCTATTTGTGCAGCAGCGTCGGTCAGATACGAACGATTACGCAAAAATGCTCTGGCGTCGGGATGTGACAGAACATAATGCAGCATATCAAGCAAACAGGACAACTTGTCCCTACTTTTCGAATACCATATCCTGTACAATTCGCGCTGCGCTTTGCCCTTGCGGAAACAGCCCAGATTCTCTATGCGACGATTGACCCATTTTACGAAACTGTCCCATCGTTCTCTTGTTAGATGTAAGTCAGATAAGCCGTGTTTTCTTCGAAGATGGCACACTAATATTATCAACTTGAACAGAATGTACGGCTTCTGTGAGATGTTGTATGACCAGGACATGACGGTTCGACGAAGTTTAATCAATGGCTAGGAAATACATGCAACATCCCAATGTTCGCTCAACCGAAGCCACAAATCATAATCCTCAGCCTATCGTGTCCAACTATCGTGTCCAACCAGCAGGCCTTCAGCAACCACTCCAGCCAGAGCTATTCTGACCTCACGCTCACCCTTCTCCAAAAGACGTTCTGCCAAAATGTTTTAGTTGGTATTCTCCTGCTAACCGTCTGAATTCTTTGTTACCTTTGGCATCAAAAGACTCAGCTTCACCAATCTCATCCCAGCGATCTTTTAGAAAGTCTACATACAAATTAAAAGTTCGTTGTATGCCAAGGAGTTCTGTAGCCGAAAGAATTCTTGTTCCTATTGCTTCCATCCTATAATCACCGCACATATGATCTTCTTTTATCAACCCCATTTTCACACACTCCAGCCTTCACTGCTTCCCAAATACCATTTATGATTTTGCTATCTTGGGATACTCTGTTGAGAATTTTTTTGCGAAACTCATGATTGCCACTCTTCTATTTGTAGACGAAATAAATTTAAGTCAAATTTGCTAAACTGATTTACTAATAATGCCTTACGTAATATTATAAAAATTAGACAGTACAGCTAATTACAGGTATATTCCCAGGGTTCATCGACAATATCTATACCTGTAATATCCCTATTGCCGTCGTCGTGGAACTTCCAATCTTTAATGGGAATTCTCCAATCCGGTCCATAGACGAACTCAAGATATTCGTCGGTACACTTTGGGACTTTGAATATCATGCCATAGAACTCAAAATCTTCCAATTCCAAGTAAAACCTGGCCGGAATCCTTGTCTTACCGAAACCGCCATGTAATTTGGCAGCCGTTTTCCTAAATAAGATCGCAAGTTTCCTTCTCAGCTTTTTGGGCAATAGACTGGTCATACTTACCACCAGAAATATGAGCATCTTTTTCAAACTCGAAATGCTCTCTACATTAAGCCTGCCAACTCTCTGTCTGGAAAATAATTCAGCAAGATAATAAAAGCATCTTGGAATAAATACATTCTCCTCGTGTTCTTCCAGAACCATTCCTTCATCATGTGGACGCTCAGCTTTATCCCCTTTTAATGTATACATACTAAATGCAATAGGAATATTGCCTTTCCGAATAGAAATATAATCAGTTAAAGTAGAGTAATATACATTAAATCCTCGTCGGCACAATTCTCTACTTACGTCCCTTACTTGCTTTTCTGTAACTTTATGTTTCCATGCATTTAGTTCAATATCATCATCATAACTTATAAACCTGCCCTCCCGCACGGCGCCTAATAGACACCCGAAATTCAACCAGTACTCGATATGATGCGCATCAAGCACACTCCTGGTCTCTTTAAGCACCTTCTTTGCTGTTAATTCATCCATTTTTTTCTCCAACTAATTCAGCTCAGCTTTGTACAAAGCAATCCTGTAACCACATGCTTCGGCAATTGCCGCAAATGATATGGCCAATCCCGCTGTAGGCTGGCCACCGGTCGAGTCATGGGAACCGTTGTTGAGGATAATATGCTTAAAATTGGCTGGTTGTTGCAATCCAATGATTGCCATCGCTCCCATATGCATTATGACCGCATGGTCACCATCAAGGACAAAAACCCACCTTTTCGGCTTGTTTGTCTTCTCCTTCTGTCGGTAATTGCTGGAGAAGTCTACCCGCTAAATTACTACCTATGAAACCCGCAACCCCGGTTATCAAAATTTTTATATTTCCGCCTTAATCGTTAAACACTTCCGCACTTTTCTGAGCTATCTGTATCGCAGCCTTTGCCAAATATGACCGGTCCAACAAGGACACTCTCAGAAAGCGATTTGATATGAATTGGTAAAACAACTGAAATATACGAATTAACTTATTGTTGTCTTTTGAGTACCATATCCTGAAGAACTCTCTTTGGGCCTTACCTTTTCTAAAACAATCAAAGTTCTCCATCTGTATCCTGGTCCACTCCAGAAAATCATCCCATTTTTCTTGCTTTAGAAATGGGTCCGATAGGCCGTGTTTTCTTCGAAGATGGCACGCTAATATTATCAACTTGAACAGGATGTACGGCTCTTGTGAGATGTTGTACGAGCGAGACATAACCGTTCGGCGTAGTTTTATCAACGGTTCAGAAATACATGCAATATCGCCATATTCACTCAATCGAAACCAGAGGTCATAGTCCTCAGCATGTGGGAAGCGATATCCACCTATTTCAGCTACAATTTGCCTATTGTAGAAAGCAGATGAATGAGGGAAAAAGGCCTGGTGTTGTTCCAACCGATCAACCAGTGATTTGTAATCAGGCGGATAACGATATTCCTTCATTAACCGGCCAGCTTCATTAATCATAAAGCATCCGCTACCAACCAGAACAACAGATGGATTCTGTTTTACAAAATCAAATTGACGCTCCAAACGGTCAGGCAAAGCCACATCATCTGCATCCAATACTGCCACCCAGTCACCTTTAGCTTGCTGCAATCCTGCATTGCGGGCAAAAAGAATGCCTTGTTTGGTTTCTGTTATGACTCTGATTCTTTTATCTCTCTTCGCATAATATTCAAGAATTTCTGGCGTATCATCAGTCGAATTATTGTCAACCACGATGTATTCAAAATCCGTGTATGTTTGGTTGCGAATGCTGTCAATAGCCTCTTGTATATGGAGCTCGCCATTGTAGACAATTGTCAGAACCGTTATTTGGGGTTTATCGGTCACAAGGAATCACTCATTCATCAATGAGATGCTAAAGCAACAAACCAAGCACCTTAAAAGTCCACTCAAATCTCTTTTCCCAGGTATGTTCTTTGACAGCTCTCGCCCGTCCAGCTTTCGCAATTATATTGGCCTCATTCGAATGATTGAGATAATACACCACCTTGTCGGCACATTCATCCGGAGTCCGATATGTTACGATCTCGCTACCGACCTCATAGAGATCGTAAAGGTCAGGGTTATCGTGAGCAAGGTAAAGGCTGCCGGACATAGGACCGTCGAAATCCCTCATCTTCAGAGCATAGAAATCAGTGCAATGACCGATAGTACCGATGCCCAAAACAATACGAGATCTTGTAAACAATCCCGGCAAATCTTCCACAGCAACCCTACCATTCGGCCAGTCCTTTCCATAACAAGTCACCTCAACCCCATCCTTCTCGATAGCCCTGACGATTTCAGAACGTACACCGTAGTTTTTACCTACAAAACACACATCGTAACACTTCTCTTCGGAAGAAGATCCATACAGTTCCGGGTCACTTGCCTCCGGCAAATAAATAGCAGGGCATCCTTCAACCCTGTACCAAAGACAACATTCTTTTGCAGCCGTACATGCCAAGTCAATCGCCCCAATCAATCCAGATGTTCCGCTCCATCCTCTATACGTTCTTCTTCCTCGGAAAGCGTGGCGGTCGTCCATTGAGATGTTTACAACAACAATACCCATACCGCGCACTTTCTGCAAAGCAGCAGAATCCATGGTTAATCCCCACATTTGTCCTATTACAGCATGAATCGGTCTCTTATTTGTGGCCTGTTCAATCAGTCTTATCAATTGCCTTCCGTTGTTCATTGCCCTATCTTTTGTTATTCTTTTGGGGGTCTGTCCATATCTTCCGGGTTCACACTCAAAGAGAATAACCTCCCCAAACCTCTTCAATGCCTGAATAATCCCTCCCAAGTCCTGCCCAAGGTCTGTCCCCACGTATATTATTCTCAACTGGCCTTTGCTCACCGGTTCAGAATTGATCCTCCGCCCTGCTAATAGGCGCCGTACCTGAGCAGGGACATCGGCCTCATCGTAAAAGACGCCCCTTCGACGAGCCTCGCTTTCAAAATGCGTTCGCAAAGAAACGTAGTTCCGTTTGCAAAGAGCCGCTTTAACACGCACATTTACAGCATAAAGAGAAGGAATCTTTTTAAGCTTGCTCCGGAGCACTCTGTCTATAGATTCAGCCCAATTCCATTCGTAAGGTGATAATATCTCATGCCTGCAAACCAATCCCTCACCGTTATAGAGCTATCCTTACAAGCTCCAAACATACGTGAGCAACAACAATTATCAGACAAGCCATTCTCAAGCACTCGAATCTGTGTTTTATCAAGAAGGGCGATGCCGGAATAATTACCAAGGGTAGCGCTATTTGCAAATATCGCTGCGCCAGCATTGATCCTATCGCCGCACCGGTTAAAAAAACAAGAAAAGCCGCACACAGGAATAGTTGCACTTGTTGTTTAATAACGTGTCGTCTGTTATACCAAACCGCAGACAAAACAGTTAAACTTAAAACAGTCTGAGGGTAGTCAACAATCTGATAGGTCAGTAATCCCAGGTTGATTTTCTGATACCAAGGCATGGGAGTTAGAAGTATATATAATGATCTGCCAATAAGGTTGTCGCCGAAAAAAAGCACAGCATGGCCACCAACGTTAGGTTGCTCCTGCAGTCTAATTGAATCGAGAAGAAAATCACTCCTTGTGTACAAGAAGATGCAGAGAGTTCCCAAGACACAGAGCGCCAGAATATTGCGTTCTCGTCTTTTGTATGCAAAAATAAAAATGCTAATAGCCAAAATGGCAACAGGAGCAGTTGCAAATGGAACACGAAGAAATGCCAAACATATTGAAGAAAAGAAAAAAGGGATAAGAGATATAAAGCTTCTAGAAGTCCACATATACACAATGCTGAAGACTATCATCAAAATCAACATAATCATAAACTGATCACGATATAATGGATTCAGCATAAAAAAGCTTGGCATCAGCACTGTCAAATACATAGCGCACAAAGTTGAGCCTCTTGAAAATCCCGCATGTTGACATATAGCAACAACTAAAAATGCAGCAAGTCCCATTGCGACAGTATTCCACGGAATAGCTACCGCAGGATAAGCATCAAAAGTGGAGTACAATATACCATAAACTACGCTGATACCAGGGTTATTGATAGATCGATAATAATCTCCGAAAATCGAATACCACAAACCATGGCCACGCAACTCACGAGTACACTTAACGGCGCAAAAGTGGACGGCCTCAACATCTACGCCACTGAATATCTCAATCACATCCTTGCCGAAATCGAAAGAGTTAAAATAAGTGAAAACTAAGTAGTAATACAAGAAGGAAAACACGACTTTGAACAACAACAGTATATTCAAGCTGCGACACACAGCTCTGTTCGCCTCGTTCCTGCAAAGTATTGACAACACGATCAACCATACTATAAGCGCAACAAAACTTGAATATGCCACAGCAAACGGTTCACTATACACCTCACCTTTAGGCAGAACGCACAATACACCCATTATTAGAATTACGACCAAGAGAAAAAGCATGGGTGACGTTTTTGTTTCTGCCCTAATTGCTTGAGCTATCGTGTTGCCGGTCATTATGCCGAAGTAACGAGACATCTGCTAACTATTAACACAAAGATATATTTGATTTGGTTCTGATGTTAAAGCTGAGCATTTACCTTATTTGCTTATATAGCAATAAGCCTCTGGGAGTGGAATGAATAAGTGACAATTGTCCTTTCTCAAATGCATCTTCCACCAATTTCACATACTCGCGATCGTATGTGAAAGCATACGGCTGCTTTATATTGACCAGGATATAGTCCGGCTTGAAGCTGCCATGCCAGTAAAGATGGCGGCGGTTGGCAAAATGTACCAATAGATCTGCTGTTGTGGCTATTGAATCTTCACTGCTGACAATTTTCTTAATCTCTGACAGTTCAGCAAAATCAACTCTTGCCTTAACACTATGAATCTTTAAATACCTCCAGCAAAGAGTCATATTACCTAAAAACGCAGTTAATATAAGAATTAGCACGCTGATCTTCGTCAACAATCTGTATTGCTTTCGTATAAAAGCATGAATATTTCTGCCCTGCGCTGACTGCAAAGTTGCAAGACCATATATTGAGCCAATGGACAAAAACGTAACCATGGAAAATATGTGCCAATCAATAGGTTTAATGCCAGCAAGCAAGAACATTGTAAGATCAGGAACAATCAGAATCAGTAAAGCCGGTTTAAACACAGCAGGCAAAAAAGAAAACATAACAACCCAGTAGGGCAGGTTATCCAACAGCTCCCTGCGCGCGTCAGCGGATGAATATAACGACAAACACTTGCTGATCATACCCACTGCGTGTCGATTCTGGAAATTCCCTAAGAGAGGATAAATCCACATACCAACAAGGCCAAACAAACATGCCATCGCAAGTGTCACCCAACCGTATTTTCTATATTCGGGCACAAAAAGCAGGATAATACCTGCCATGATACCCGTGAAAACAAGGCTCTCTTTAAGCCCCATCAATATTATCAAAATGACCGAAAAGGTCTTGAATCTGTTATTGATTAGCGCCAGAACTGCACCGGCTAGCAATAAAGGAATCAAGCAATCATGATGAAAACCATAGACACTGTCGACTGTTGCCATAACAGTAGATGGGTGAAATAGAAATCCCACAGCACAAAACAACGCCAATATTTTGCTTCTCAAGATATCTCGCCCAATAACATAAAGCAATGTCCCCGTCAATGTGACTGCCAAAGAATGAGTGACAAGTAAAGTGCCACAAAATGGTAATAGTTTATAGAGTGGCACAAACAAAAGAATAGAGGGCGCAAAATGGTCCTTCAAAAACGTCCGCCAGCCATACAAGTCGTGAAGGTATTCAGTAAACAAAAAATGCCTGTGAAAGTCAGTATTCCAGAACATATTCATGTATAGTGCTATATCAGAAGTCAAGTAAGACTTTCTATAATAGCTGAACTTGATAAAGAGCGTGGACAAAAAAAACAATAACAATAATAACAGTAAAATCACCTCACATGTGATCAGCTTTGGTTTAGAAGGTCCCCTCGTTCGTATTCTAGAAAAAAAATTTATACTCATCATGCTCCGACTTTGTTGAGTTGGGCCGCTTTACTTTGAGAACAAAAACAAACCACATCCATAGTCACAGTTCCACCCCTGCTCAAGGGTTGCATCAGTAATTATACCCAGACCAGAATCATCAATTAGAGAGAATTTTTTCAGTTGAAGGTCTGAAAAAGCCTCGATAATAGTCCGAGGATTAAAAATCCGATGAGAGTCAAAACACAATCGTTCCCTGCCTACAGGCGTACTAAAGATCAACAATCCTCCCGGCTGTAAAACTCTGGAAATCTCGCGAGCAGCGTGCAAGTAGCCATCAGGATCTACTGCATCTCCATAACGCCCAAGTCCAATATGCTCAAGCACATGCAGACAGCTTAACACAGGTACAGAATCATTTTCAAAAGGCAGCTTCTCAATCGTAGCCTGAATAAAACCAAGGCCCTCGACCTGTCCCTGTAGTGGCCTGACATCTACGACACAGACATCGCAATATGGCAGTATGTGAGCAACAAATCCGTCGATCCGCGATCC
The DNA here is from genome assembly GCA_964519995.1 of uncultured Pirellulales bacterium. Taxonomy (GTDB): domain Bacteria; phylum Planctomycetota; class Phycisphaerae; order Sedimentisphaerales; family Anaerobacaceae; genus CAZFLY01. Next base: position 39,961 of record CAZFLY010000005.1, read on the forward strand.
CAAATCCACCAGTTTTTTTGGACCCCTCTCGTAGACTATCCGCGCTGCCCAAAGGTCTTGGTGGAAGTAGTGCCCTGTTGCCGCACCGGCCTTTTGAAAACGGTCGTGGGAATTGTACCAAATGTTCCTGACACGCAAGGGAAACCTCCCATTTTTATTGCCCTGCCAGTATCTGAATGAATTCATGACAAAGTAAGGCAATGCCCTGTATTTATTGATTGTCCTAATCGGATCGAAGAAAATGCTGCTGAACTGACTGCGAAAGATACTAAGCGACCGCATGCAAATCCCATCGTCCTTTATATACTACCCATCGACTTCAGCTAACGCACACAGTTTTCGCGCACATATTTCATCGGACATGTTCTTCAGCACCCATGACCGCGGGTGATAGTGGAGCTGGCCGTTCTCCCACTTGCTTAGCAATCGTTCGAAGGTCTCCGGACCGTCAAAGAAACTACCGTTTTGTTTTGTTAGATATGGTGCGCTGGATGTGTGTATAGTCCTACCGCTGATAGTATTTGTATCACTGTACCAAAGTAATGCAGGCACATCCATAGACCACGCTTCTGCCCAAGCAATGCCCTGACTCTCACTTCTGCTGAAGCCAACCATCATGCTGGAAAGCTGCAATGCACTGTGATACTCTTCACGCATATAACCGCCGGATTTTATCAGGCTTATCTTGTATTCTCTTCTCGACAAAACCTTAATATAATCTGACAATGAAGGAATAGTACCAGCGGCATGTTTCTCAAACAGCAATACTTGCCTGCTGTTGGTAGCAGCTCCATTAGGCTTCCAATAGCTCGTGTCTACACCAGCCGGCCATGCAACGCACCGACCCTCCAGGTCCGGACAATCCTCAACATAGAGCTTGCACGTCCAATCACTAGGCGTGATACACAAATCAACTTCCGGGGCAGATAGCTCTTTGCAGTCTGATGGAAACACTACGATATTTGGTCCTGCCAGAAGCCGACAGATACGGCCTTGCTGTTTCCACCTGATTGCTTGGCGCAGCGCAGTCTTATTGCTCAGCACGAGTAAGTAGTTGGTAAGATCTGATTCAGATTTTGGATTGTAATTATGAGGCACTCCGATCTTCCGGAGACCTTCCACCAAACTGCGAGTAACCGCTGAATGTCCGCGATAGACGGACCGCCTATACAACGGTAGCGGTTTGATCATTCTTCTTATGGCTCGTCCGACACGCTTCGCCTGTTCGCTAAAAAGATATCTGCCAACGGGGATAGGGTCGGTCAATACCGTAAGTTTTGGTCGTACCATCTTGTCAAGTAACCTTAGCCTCTAATCAGTCCAAAAATAGTAGAACCATATTTTTCATCGTGGAAGTCCTTCCACCGTTTCCATCCAAGGAGTCTAAAAGCTGATATGATTCGCTCAGCATCCTCCACACGTCCGATCAGAACAATCCCTATGTCATGGTTCTCGGTCACCTGACCAGGAAAGTTGTGGTCATACCAGGGAACGGTGATACTGTTCCTGAGCCGCCTCCACCGTATAAAATCCTTCATCGTGTAGCCGTAGACAACGGTATTGAAGTTTGCATTATAATCGTCCACTATATACGTTTTGCCCGAATAGCCACATTTGATAACAGCCTCAATCGCTTTTTCGTAGTTGTAAAAGTCATGTGACAAAACGACTGTTGCATAATTAGGATGAGACATCTTTTGACGCTGGTCCACAGAGGCATTGTACGTGGGCAGATTAATAAAAGAAAAACCATTGAAGCATAATAGCGACAGTAGAAGTGCCGGATTAAACAGCTTTGAGAAAGAAGCGAGCCTAGAAATCAACAACACTATATTTGCCAGTCCCAGTACTGCAAAGGGGACGACATACTCAGCCTGATACCTTCCAATGCCCCAGATGACAGGCCTTATGAAATAGAAAATAGAATAGCCGGCAACAAAAAAAAGAAAAATAACACCTGTACTCACAACAGTTTGCTTGTTGAGAGGCAGGAACGCAAAGCCAAAACACACAACCCACGGGATCATGACCGAATTCAAAATGACTCTGGGACCTATTCCAGACGTCAATGAAAAGGCGACACGCTGCAGGCCGGACGTATCTGCCGCAATATAATTAACCTCGCTGGGATTATAGCTTGCTGGTGTGCCAACAATGATGCTTCTTGCTGTGAATGGGACCATTACAATGATAGGAGCAATGATAAGAAAAACGCTGCTGAACTCAATGCTGTGCCGGTTGTCATAGAGCCATTTAACAAAAAACACACCCAGTGGCACAAACGCAACAAAAGCTGACTGCCTCATCAAGGAAAAGATCGAGATGAGACTGAACCATCTAATCCAATAGATTGCAGGCTGCTTTTCTCGGCACTGCTGCAGAACAACGACTAATAACAATAATGACCAGATACAGGCGGTCCAGATAGATGGCTCAACAATCAAACCCGTATGCCATAGAACGGGAATTGTCCCTACCACCAGTCCAAATAGCCAGGACTGCAAAATGGGCAGACTCCGAGATAGAATCCTCTGCACAAAACACATGAAAAGGATAAGAAATGCAAACTGGGGCAATCGATAGGCGAAAGCGGTCGAAGACAATAACGAGCCGGAAACCCATAAGGGAAAAAGTCTGAAAGGAGGGTGCGGACTATGACCAAGGTTCACAAAGGCTGCAGCCAATTTGATTAGAACAAAGACACCTGTCAGTACAAACGCCTTTGGCCAGCTCAGTTTTCTAAAGTAGTACAGTCCTATCAGGAGCAGAACGAGACCCATAATGTCTAAAACCCACAAAATCATCTTGAACGGAACTTCGCCAAAATGCTCATTAAATAGAAGGCCTAAAGCATATGTGAGAGCCCTAAAATGAAACTGGCTGTCTTGAGCATGAACAACTTCATCAGAGACAAGAGACCGTCCCAAATCATCAAAAGAAAGAGGAAGCAAAATGAAAAAATATGACAAGACTATTAGAAGGTCCCTACCTGTTACTTCAATCCTATCTCTGTAAACATTGCTCAGAGTTTGGTTAAGCAGGAAGTATAGAAGTATCGTGAAAATACCCACCGTCGCTAATACCGACAAGGCGAAGAACACATAAGAGACAGACGAATCACCCACGGCCAAAGGGGCACCAAAGAGACTGAATGACCAGAAGACTACGAAAGCTAATATGGCTGCCCAATTAAAATCCAGGACTATTTTTCTTCGCAATAAATCGCCCATCACTCATTATTACCTTAACGCATATGTAAGTAGCTCACAGATTATCAATCAATATGTCCAACCAATCACAACCACTTTTCAAAGTTTCGAAGGTCGGTACATATAGCGTCAAACACAATACCCTTTTCAGACAAGTATTTCCTATATACTGGAATCTCGTCGGCCCTTCGCTGCAGTTCTGGTGATACAAGACACAGCTTGAATCCAGCGTGCTTAAGAAGACCGTAATTGTCCCGGTCGATTGGCAACTTAGTGAAACAATCAATCCATACCCATTTGATTTTTCCCTTCAGCGTCATAATCGTGTCCAGTTTCTCATACTCAGAAAATCGAACAGCGATATTGTCCTCACCCTCGCTGATCAACTGATGGACCATTGGAAACGAGCAATCGAGAAAAAAGTATTTCGTGATACAATACTCATTTATCAACTCACGCACATTGGGCTCGATGCGCTCGCTTTTAATATTTAGGATCATCGTGCCGTGGGTATAATTTCTGAGATACTCTTCAAAATCATCGCCATCTTTGAAAGGCTCATGCTGCAAGATGAGTCGCCCATTATGATCCCGCAAATCTATCTCAACTCCGTACCAACTCGGAAGGCACTTAAGCTGCTCTATAGCATTTACGCGATGGGCAATAAGTTCAGGCTCAGATCTCATTGAAGATCAATAACGACCTATAGAATACTGCGTGGTCGATGGTTGGTTTTGACAGAGTAGATTTCTTTAAGCATCAAAGGCAACTTCTACAGACAGATGCGGTGTGTCACGAGTTATTTAATCCAAGGCCTTTCTCCAATTAGGCGAAGAGTTCCTTCCCAATCATCACCTTGGCCCCGTTGATAATCTGAATTCCAGACACACTTGATGATCAGCTCCTTACAGAGGATGCCGGAGACCTCCTTTTTCTTCAGCAAAAGCGTCCCATGTATGTTCCTGATCCCAAAAGACCCACCGTATTTCCCGCTGCCGATGCTGTAACAAGGACGATTACCTCCTACAGCGAAAACATCTGTCCCGCCATGACATAAGGAAAATGTTTACAAGGTAAGCAGCGATAGTTGTAGATTTTTTCAGAAATGTGCTCGCCCACTTAGATTCGCCGTACAGTCTTTGTTCAAACTGCACATCAATTGTCTTGACGCTAAGCCCCTGTCGGCAGGCCACATAAAGGACATACGTGTCATAAGAGAAGTCTCTCACAGGTCTGTTCATAGCCTGAAGCAAGGAGCAATGGAAGACCTTTGGCTGCGCGTTGATATCGACTATTCTTACGCCCGTGCAGAGGAACGTGACAATTTTGAGCCAGCGAGTGAAAAAGTTGTTTTGATCACGGCCTGGCCGAAGGCCTTTGATAATTGTACGGTGAATGTCCACTGACCCATTCTCGATCAGCTTAAAAGCTCTAAAAATGTCCTCCGGCGGGGTCTGGACATCCGCGTGCGAGTAGGCAAGGATATCTCCTTGGGCAGCTCGTAGACCCGCATGAATCCCGTGACCATATCCTACGTTCTTCTCAATGGTTACGACGCGTAAAAAGCAATACTTTGGATCATTCTGTAGTTCCTTAATAACTTCAGCTGTGTTATCTGTTGAGCCATTATCTACAAGAATTAGTTCGAAATCCCAATCTTTTGCTAATTTGTGGAATCTCTCCAACAAAACAGGAATATTGCCCGATTCGTTATAACAAGGAAGAACGATAGATAGTTTCAGAGTTTTGCTCATAACAAATTACCATTACAGATTAAGGCGGTCATTTCTGGTTGCGCTCGAAGAGTTGTTTGTCTCTTTGGCTATAGTTGTAAAACAGCCAGCTTTGGAGCCCCGTGTTGTCACGATATGAGTCGTAGTTGCGTAGCTATGCTCCGATCCTTTTTCTTTTGCACCTTCGGCTTTTCGACCCTCACTGCTCACACTACATGCTGTCACAATAAACGATTTTCCGCCATATCCGTAAGAACACAATTCTCGTATACTGATGAACTTATTTTCCTTCAGGAATTGGTTCATGGCACCACATGTGCCAAGGTTTTCATCACCCTTATAGGCAAAATAATCATCCACAATGATAATGCTGCCCTTTTGCAAAATGGGGCAGACAAAACTTAATGCTATCAGTGCAGGTCCCATCAGGTCGCAGTCGATGAAAACAATCGCAGCCTTGTCGTTCCTGCAGATTTCTTTGGGATCTTTGTCCGCAATCGTTTCTTCAAAATAGCCTTTGATAAGAATCACCTCCCCATATTTCGAAAGCCTTTTCTTGATCCTGTCATAAGAGCTTATAAAATCGCCCTCTTTGAAAAACGGGTGTTTGTCTCGATCGTCGAAATACTTGAATCCGGAATCAAACGAGTCGAAACCATAAAAATTTCTTTGTATATTTGACTTTATTTTCCTGTGCGCCTTAATCGCAGCTAACATTGAAGACCCTTCATAGATGCCAAATTCAAAATAGCTACCCTCAATCTTCTCAACTTCACAAAGGAAAATGGCTTTCTTAATCATTTCTATCTTACCTAGATTGTGCATAATCGATGGATGTAGCGATGTCGCTACATCTATCACGGCATTTTGCAGAAAGCTACAGCGTTTGGCAATTTCGAATAACATGGTTCATTCCCTTCTTACTCTACTTTATTTGGAGAACATTTTCTAAATACCCACTCTCTGGAAGTAACCTCGCCAGTAATTGTATGTCTCCACATCCTGTGGGGTACCCCAACAAACGTAGCGATCGACCTCGAATACCTTTATCCTAAAACCTTTCTCCATGAATACATTCATAACCTCATCCACATAAAACTCGTTATTGATTCTCCGATCGGCAGCTATCATGGCGTTAGCGCACTCGCTAAAGTCCTTTGCCTTTTTAAAGGTAAAGGTGCCAATAACCGCGTGGTCGTTCATTGGTGAACCGCTTATCGGAATTTTGCAGGAGACTCTTTGTACGTAGTTATAACTGTCTACCACAACCCATGCATACATCTTGGGATTTTGCAAAACAGCAGGATTATTGCGGAAGGTCCAAATTATTGCGTCTACAGTATCGTCCTGCATTAATGCTTTCAAATTCTGTGAATTGTATATCATAGAATTATCACAGGCACCAATAGTCAAAAGGTCATCAGGTCTGAGCAGGTCTTTGGCAAGCAAGCACGTACAAGCCTGGCCTTCAGTCAGCTCCCTTACGCTGATTATCTTTGACTCATGAAAATATTTGTGCAAGGTTACATCTATAGCTGCTTCCCTGATGTGATGCTCTCGACAAATGAAAATCCATTCGTCAGCAAGGGGAAGACACTCCACAGCCTTGACAACCATAGGAGCATTTCCAATTAAGATTAATGGTTTTGCGGTGGTGTAGCCTGCGTTGACAAAACGTTGTCCTGCACCAGCCATGGGAATAAGATTCACTTTTCTTGACATATTACTGCTCACCCAACTTCAAAACCGCAAGTTGTGTGTGGTTATCTCCTTCTACTGACCATACACCGAGGCGATTAATGACAAAATCATATTCAGGACAAAGACTTTGAAACTCATCAATCAGAGGATTCTCTCCAGGAACCTGCAAAGAGGCTATAGTGAAGTGAGGAATCCAGTGCTCTCCTACAAAAGGAAAGCCATATTTGAGATAAGCCGTTCGAAAAGGTTCATTCTCGAGAAAACCGGATGGAGGTTCAAGCGTTTTCCCATCCACACAAGATGCAAGTGTTTCAGCTACCGTTTGTTGTAACAGGAATAATTCAGCCGATGGCTCCACACACAAGGCGATAGTATGACCACCATCCGTAAACTCATCATTATAAAAAATAACCGTGTCCCTCACTTTTGCATGGAAGGGCGGGATTCTTTGGATAGCAGATTCGAGTCGTTCCAACCAGCTCTTATTTTGCTCAAGGACAGACATAAAGAGGGTGCTGTGAGGTGGATGATGACAGTAAGGCTGGTTGGGAAGAACAGAATTTATTCTTTCCTTGTAAGAAAGAATGAATTCTCTAAGAACTCCTTCGGGTTCTAAGAAAATAGCATGCTTAACCAATGTCGTCATGATCTTGCCAACAAACTGTCGGTTAAAATAGCCTTGATCTCCGTACTAAAGTTAGGGTAAAGGTCTTTTTCTCTGTTAAGCACTTCGATAAGTTCAAGGTGGGGCACCTTCAACCTGTACCATTTTTCTTGCGGAATGCCATACAAATATCCGATCAGACACCTCAACACAACATTATGTGTTACCACTAAACAGGAATCTTGATTATTCCTCTGTTCATTGAGAAAAGATTTCAGTCTTCTGCAAACCATAGCGGTGTTCTCGCCTTCAGGAAAACAAGGATCCTCACCTTTTTTCCAACTTATTGCCATCTCAGGAAACTTCTTTTTTAATTCCACATAGGTTAGGCCTTCTGCTCGACCGTACTGAATTTCAAGCAGGCGAGGGTCTTTTATGAATATCGCTTTAGGGGCTAAGCAGCGAGCTGTCTGGATTGCTCGTTTAAGAGGACTGCAAAACACCCGGTCTACTGATCTTTCTAAAGTATGAATTTTTACCTCCTTCGCGATTGCAGGATCACGTCCCTGACCCAGAAATGATTCATCATTAAAAGGGGTAGGAGCATGTCGCGTGAATTGAAGTGTGGGACAATGCTGCCAGTATTTTGTAAACTGTTTTTCAAATTGCAAAACAAAATCTTTGACTTTCGCTATGGTATCTGAAGGGAATCTCAGTTTTCTTTTTCGTTTAATCTCACTCAGTCGTTTGAAATAAGGTATAAAATAGGCACAGCCGGGCAAAAACCGCCGCCAGTTCTCTATCAATTCATCATAGTTAAGAAAGGTGTTATCCTTAATTACCAGTTTACAATAATTAGCTACGAGACTTTTAACAATATGAAAAGCATACTCTCCCCGATGGCGAGAGTCTAAACGTTTGTGCTCTAAGACCTCCTTGACTTTGCCATTCTCGAAATTATACCGCCTGTAACTAACGACACCTTGGCTGATATCCTCGATGTAGTTTTGCAGCCCTCGCCGCGCCTGAAGATAATCTCTGGGCTGAAGTTTGAGCACCGGATAGATTTCCTTCAATAAAGGCCCTGTGTGCAGGTTGCTTCTCTCCCAGTCATAACAAGTGAAGGGACTTTCCAGAACATGTCGGCGATGTCCTTCGATATCGTAGATCATAAGGTGAACTACGATAAGACTCTTCGTATCGAACTTAAGTGGGCCTAAAGTCGGATTCGTATAGACCGACATGCCAGAAAAGCCAAGTTCCTCACCAGTTAAATTCCGGACGTTATCTACGCACTTTTCGTATAGGTCCTGTGTGAGTTCCTCGCAAATTACAATAGTGTCGATGTCGCTAATGGTAGATAAGTCATCGTAATCAGAAAACGAGCCGACAACAGTGACAGAAAGTACACCTTGAACATTTGTGATGACTTCGAATAACTTATCCGAAATGACCTTCCTGTAATCTTCTATGGTTCGAGGTTTCATACTTTTTCGTAGCTGCATGATGTTTGGAGACACATTATCTGCCGAACCGGTTGTGGATGGTTAAGGACAGAAGATCCAGAGACAACAGAGTCAACACTTAACATACCGATATTCTTTTCGTTAACTCCTCCGTCCACGCAAAGTTCAAAGTTCGGCCTTTCCTTCCAGGTATTGATATCCTTGATTTTGTCTAGGATTCTTACATCAAATCCTTGGGCTGATTCACCGGGCTTAGGAATAGCCAGAAGCATAATACTATCTACGCTTTGTGCATAACGCTTTAGTTTTTCCACGGGCGTTTGTACAGTAACACACAGACCAGCTTTTTTGCCATAAGAACGGATTAGAGAAATAGCTTTGGAGACATCCTCATCGATTTCCATGTGGATGAAGATAGCATCCACAAAAGGTGCTATTTTGTCGATCCATTTTGAGGGTTCCTTAGACATAAGGTGAGTATGTATTTGCTTTTTTGGCCAGTAGGCCCTGATGACTTCTGCTCGGTAAGCCTTGGGATCCAAGTAGTTTTCACCAAAAGTGTGGTCGATTACATCCACGTGTATGAAGTCCGAGGTTGCCTCCACCTTTTCATAAATCTTCTTGATATCCTCTACGCCGTTGGCATAAATTGCCACACCCACTTTCTTATAATCGGCAAAAGAGAATTTTCTGTGGAGCATATATCCAACAAGGAAAAAGCATCCAGATATTGTAAACCGAGCACTTGCATAACTCCAGCCGAGTTCCTCAAGTTGTTTTTTGAAGGTGAATTGAACTGCAGCTGAACCAGCCGATATCAATACAAAGTAGAAAAATGCTTTGTATCGTTTAGCTATAGGCACTTTGAAGTTAAAATGAACATTCATCCAGAATGCAAAAAGGATACTTGTTGTCAGACCTAATAAAGTCGCAGCCGGGTCATGCAAACTTATTTTTTGTAGCCAATGATAGCAGATGACCTCGAGAATAAGCGATGCTATTCCAATAACAATGTAAATGCCCAAAAGGCGATAGCGGTAGAGGAAAAACCTTCGCTTTCTTGATATTTCTGGATCCAGAAAATGTAGCATAATAACGCTTTTACAATGCTTTAAATGGTTATATGCTGATTATGATCGGTGCGCTTTTCGGCGTTTCGGCTTTTTTATAAACTCGCCTACTTATGTTACTTTAGCAGAACGAGATATATATAAGTTTCTACTGAACTTTCGTAAAATCGAAAAATAGGACCCTAAATGCCCATTTTGACGACAAATATCAATAGTAGGACATCAGACAAAATTATGGAGGGTACAATACCCGTTGCATATGGTCAGGGGAAATATCAAGTCCATACGTAAATCTTGATGATGCACGTCCTCAGGGCAACGGCAACAAGCCCTTTTGCCATCTAAGATTAAACGATCTGCGGATTCTCCTTGCTTTAGACACAAGCCTTCTTGCCTGACCATAGGTTAATACCACAGGCAATAGACAACTGCCCCACGCGAGCGCCTGGCTTGTGGTCGCCCCGGCATCCACTGCGTTTTGTAGATAATCCTTTAACCGAATCCGATCTAACCGAGACGCTTCGGCACGCATAAGCTTGTAGTTGTTTAGAACAAAAATCCTGCCCTTTCGCGTGAAAACGTCATCACCCAAGAGCTGAAAATATCTTTTGTGCAAAGCAATCAGTTCATCCGGAAAGAAACCGGTTACATTGCTCTGGCTGTCCTGGCCTTTGTGACACCTGTACTTGACATAAGGTTCGGTAAATACAGCAACAGGACCACCGCGTGCCACGTTAAAAAGAAAAGGTCTATCAATGACTTTGCCATAGGTCTCCCACTGAAAACGGTTTATTTTAAACAGCTCCGTTCGATACACGGCCGAACCGAAGTGAAAACTAAAACCGCCATACAGTGCTGCCGCAAAATCAGTTACGCTCTCGAAGTATTTGACTTTTTTGGCCAGTGTGGTCCATACTAATCTTGGTTTCTTATCAACCGTGACAACGGTGCCTACTAACGAAAGCCTGTCGTACTTGTTGATAATATTGAGCAGCGCGTTGATATAATCCGGATGCATCAAGTCGTCATCATGAAAGACCATTGTCCACTTCGCACTGGCCAACGACTGTGCCTTTTCGAAATTTCCACTGTGACCAAGATTGCGACTGCTTCGGTAAATTTCGACGCGATAATGCTTGAATTTATCCAGTACCTGACTTGTGTGATCGGTGCTGCCATTGTCCAGAACAACAAGCCGAAATCCACTTGCCCTCTGACCACAAATCGTCCGCAGTGTCTGCTCTAAAAAGTCAGCCCTGTTGCAGGTCAGCACAAAAACTTCAATATCTTCTGGGCGGTATCTCATTTATCCTAACAGATGTCCTCATCTAACAGTCTGCCGCTTATATCCGAGGCAAAAACGTATTTGCGCAGCCAGGCAAACAGCAGAAATAGACCAACAGAAGTGATAAAAACAGTAATCAGTGCACAAAAATATCCAGCCGAATTGTTGTACCCAAGTATCCAAGATTCGCTTTTGATAATTGGACGCCCGCTGACAAAAAAGTAAGGTAGCCAAAACACCAACGCAGAATCGAACGCTACAAGCAGCAAAATCAAAAACACCTTTGCGAGAATCACAGTCACCCAATTGCCACAAGAACATCGCAGCCGACCGTATTGTATTTCCTGATTACGAAACTTCTTTTTCTGTAAATTCTATCTTGCTCTAAGGGAGGTCCTATATTTATAGATACGACAAAAATCTAATCAATATCAGTTTTTGTCGATCCAAACATACACTTTTCAACAAATATGCCATTTGTTCCATTCGAGAAAATAAGGGTATAATCAACCCTTTTCAGAAATGACACTACATTCAACCCATTAGTATTTGTTTCTACCATCAAAACCCTCGGGCGAAATATTCTCCAGTCATTGCTCCTTAACACCTGTAAATCATAACCCTCAGCATCAACAGAAAGAAAATCCAGATCTGTAGTCAAGTATTCCTGAAATACACTGGCAAGAGGCTCAACATGAACCGTCCTTTCCGCAATGACCTTTTCGCTCGAATTCATAGCAATTTGTCTGTCGAAAGTAGATAACGCATCCGCAGACATGATATAAAAAGTCATTTCTCCAGCAGTTTCTCCAATGCCGATATTAAGATTAATATCGCGAGGCCGATCTTCGACTATTTTGGCATACAAAGCCACATTTGGCTCAACGTTTATTCCACGCCATCCTCTATCATAGAAGCGCTTTGTATTATTGAACACAACAGGATCATTCGCCCCAATGTCACAATAGAAACCTGCTTTTTTCTGCTCAAAGATCAAGTCCAAAATAAGATCTTCATGGTACTGGCTATAAGAATTAAGGCATTCGTGCACAAATGGTTTGAGCCCTTTGTTATGTGCTTTATACTTGTACTTGCGATATGCACTTGTTATAATTGGAGGAACATAATTTGATATGTGAATTTCCTTCGATAGTAATTTCATACAACACCTCTTATATGTTTGGAGTGTCTTTCAGAGTTGTATAAAATCTTATCAGCTTCATTCAAACTGGAAAAAACTCAATGCCTGATGTTTGTCACTACCCTTTGAGGGGCTTTAGTAAGATACTCTGGAAATCCGATACAATTTTCTTTTCTGTTTCACCAAACACTCCCGCGACGAAAGCTCCCACAATGTAAGCCGTACTTAGCAATCCGGCAGCGGCAACAAGCGAAAACCAGTTATCGAGGTATGGCTTAATTAACAATCCTATGGAGCACATCAGAATTGCCATAACAAGCGGATATGCGTAGGAATATAGGAAAAGTTGCCAGAAGGGTAACTTCAGGTAGTTTTTTAAGACAAATATAAAGAATCCGACGTCGACCACGTTGGCCAGAAGAAACCCTAAGCCAGCGCCGATCAGACCAAGTGAGTGAATAAATACAAAAAGGCCGGCAGCTAATACGATTCCTCTGGCAAGGGTATAGGCTGAAAAGACACGTAACTTTCCCATCCCGACGACGATCGCACTAGTCAATCCGACTGTGATGTGCCCTACTAAGCTTGATACGACAAGGAGCCGGAGAATGTGCCTTGTCTGCACAGCTACAGATTCACCAACCCACAGCTTGAGGAAGATATCCCCATATACCAAAAGCAGCGGAAACACAAGTAGCGCTGCTGCCGCAGAAAATCTTGCTGTTTTTTTAAATATTTGTCTGAGCTGCTCTGACCTGCCGCCTGCGTGAAGCTCACTTGACATCGGAAATAAAAATGCAAAGATGCTGTTCATCAATCCCAGTGCAGAACTGATAATTGACCATTGGATACTATAGACCGCTACAGCAGCAACACCCAACCACATACCTATTAGGGTTCGATCTAAACCTAAAGTTACAAATCCTGTCACTCGCAGCAATATTCCCATAGCCACATAGCTTTTGACGCGTCTTAGTGTGTTAATGTCCAGAGTCAATGCAATTCTGAAATATGGAATGAGATGCTTGACCGCAAAGACCAGCGCAACTGCCGATAGCCCATAGGTTACGACACGCACCAGGACAAATCCAGCAACACCGTATCCAGCGTAGACTAAACTCACTCCAACAATGGATCCCGTCACAAGAGTAAGAATACGTATTGTGTTGGCAACATCGTAACGCTGTATACCAGTAAGGCAGGCCCTACCCCATGAGCATAAAAGATTCAAAGCAAAACCCACTGCCGCAAGCTGGAAAACAAGCTGGGCACCGCCTCTTTGATGTGCCGGAATGGTAAAAACCCGATCAACAAGAAAATCCCTACTCAGGTATATCACAAAGAAACCACCCAAACCTATCATCAGATACAAAAGCAGTGTCGTACTGAGCAGCCGGTTGGCTAAAAGACGATGGCCCTGGGCATGATCTTGTGCAAGCAGTTTGGTGATAGGAACGTCCATTCCTAAATCCATAATCACCAAGTATCCACTGATAACAAGTACGAGACTTTGCAGACCGTATCCGTCTTCACCTAAAAGCCGTAGCAGTATCGGCGTCGTTATGAAATTAACCAGAAGCGGTGCAAGAAATCCGCCAGCATTAGCCACCATGTTTACTGCAGTTTGATTGATTCTGTTCATAGAGGGGTCTTATTCAGTCGTCAGCGTGCAACGTCACCGGAAAAAAGCATTAAAATATTTCACAACTGAACTTCGTATGAAATCTATACTCACGGTCTTCGGAAGAATTGAAAGAGTCTAATTATTGAATTGAGGTAGCAAGCCTCCTATGAACTCTGCGAACCCTTCAACTGCATGTAGCTTCCCTCGCGGGCTTTCAAGATATTCTCTGCCGGCAGAAATCATCTTTATCGCACTTGCCTTTGAAAATCTCTCAAGATATTCTTCCAGCTCTTGCCACGATCCGAAATCGCGCATATCAATATAGGCGTCTTTGCGAATGTAATTCTCAATATCAGGAGCACCAAGATAAATGGGGATAACACCTGCAACAAAACAATCTATTATTTTTTCGGTGAAATATCCCGGATATGCGACATTCTCAAAACAAACGCTAAATTTATACTCTGATATGGTCTTAACTTTGTTCTGAACTGGCAGAGCCAAGTCAGACAATACCCTTAGCTTAAGCTTAGTTCGCCATCGTCGAGGTAGCCTTTCCAACTCATTCCAACCTTCACCATAAACATCTATTTTCTCCCTCTTGCCAAAATATTCAATTATCTCAAGTCTCTTCGTCTGCAGTTCATCCCTGACAGCAATTCGCCATGTCCTTGAAAGGCGTCTGCGTAACATACCATAACAAAACTTGAGTTGAACGTATGGGTCGAGCGAAAACCTGAACGGTACCTTCCAATACTTGTTTGACGCCACAACTACCATGAATTTGCGGTCGCTCCAGGATGCAACAGGTTCCAAATTCTCCTCGTTATACACAGGAAAATACAACGGATAGCACTTGGTGTTGGAAAAGTGCCGCAAGTTTTCAAGCAAGCCTGAAAATAAGATCACATGCTCAAACTTTTGAGCTATGTCCGTTATCTCGTCATATAAAACAAACATCATCAGAGGCGATTCAAAGCAAGTTAATACCCAAGGTTTAGCACCGTATTTAATCAACTTTTCAGCCATAGGCGATATGCCTGATTGAATCACTATAACGTTTTCCGCCTTCCAATACCCCGCTTGAATATGCGATAAGGCTATATCTCCTGTTGCCACCGTGAATCCGTAGTCTCTTACAATATTAGCAAAAGTTGGAAGCCACAATGCTCCGGGAAATCTTCTCGCCCATTTGTCATCCAAAATCCGATTAGATCGAAACAGAAAACAATCATCGCAAAACGCAATATGCTTGGTAATTATATCCCTTGTCATTCCAGTTTTAATCGACAATGAAAAACACAATGCACAAATCCCAATCGTGACCGATCTTTCACCCGGAAATCTCCCTGATTAGTAACCTCATTGCTGGAAATGGTTTGAATTGAAGGTTAATTAACTGTGCCATGGACTCGAGACGAGCCAACGGTCGACTTTTTCTTCATAAACCCAAAAAAAGTCTCCGCAATGTACATGATATGTTCGTCCTTTAAGCCTGGATAAACACCAATAAAAAACGTGTTGTTCATAATTAAATCGGTGTTCTTTAGCCCGCCCACAACGCAGTATTCGATGTTGGCGTAGGCAGGCTGGCGTACAAGGTTACCGCAGAAAAGGTTGCGGGTTTCAATCCCGGCCTGTTCTAAAAAACCGGTAAGCTCATTGCGCGAAAAGTGAGCATCTTCCCGAACTGTAATGACAAATCCGAAATAACTGGGCTCACTGTTTGGCGGGGTTTCCGGCAAAATTAGCATATCTCCAAAAGGATGCAGTGCCTCACGCAGCATCAACCAGTTTTTTCGGCGTGCTTTGATAAAACCATCCAGTTTGTTAAGCTGAGCATACCCGATTGCAGCCTGAATGTCTGTCAACTTGAGATTATAGCCAATGTGCGAATATACATACTTATGGTCATAACCAAACGGCAGCGCGCCAAATTGCTGGCTGAACCGCTTGCCGCATGTATTGTTTTTGCCGGTGTCACAGTAACAGTCCCGACCCCAATCGCGAAAAGACCGAGCAATCCTCAAAAGAGCTTTGTTGTTTGTGAGAACAGCACCGCCTTCACCTGTAGTGATATGGTGTGCCGGATAAAACGATAGTGTTGCCAGATCACCGAATGTTCCAACACACCGGCCATCGAGCTTCGAGCCCAAGGCATCACAACAATCCTCAATTAACCAAAGTCCCTTTTCCTTACAAAGCTCTGCCACTCTGGCAGCATCAAATGGAATCCCCATAGTATGAGCAATCATCACTGCCTTTGTCTTCTCGGATATGGCTTCAGCTATCGCATCGACTTCGGGAACATACGTGCCAAGCTCAACATCTATGAACACGGGCACTGCCCTGTTCTGAATAATGGGGTTGACAGTCGTAGGAAAACCTGCGGCAACGGTGACCACTTCGTCTCCGGGCCTAATCCGGCGTTCACCTAACAACGAAGACGTCAGTACGCTTAATGCTACCAAATTAGCTGATGAGCCGGAATTTACCAAAAGCACATGATCCACATTAAGTAGTCGTGCAAGTTCTGCCTCGAATCTCTTACAATAACGTCCCTCTGTAAGCCAGAAATCCAGACTTGCATCGACAGCACCGATTAATTCATTTTGATCAAATACCCGTCCAGCGTATGGAATCTTATTCTTTCCAGGGACAAAATCCTGACAGGGAAATGCACACTTGTAATATTGTGCTACCATGCCGAAAATTTGTTCACGTATATGTCCAGATTGATCCATTTAGCCTTCCTGACCGATGTGCCGCATAGAGAATATCCCAGCTTTGGAGTCCGACTGGTAAATATCCTTAGTCCACAACAGGCATTGCTTTTTAGCCTCCTCAATGTATCTGTCAATTTGTGACAAAGTAAGGTCCAGAATATTCACAGAGTCAACAAAATAAAATTTTCTGTACCACTCGGCAGTTTCCCTGATGGCATCGAATATGCAGTATACAGGTTTCCATTTCAAAAGTGAGTCAGCTTTGCTCGTGTCAAGTTTTAGAAAATTGACTTCTCGTTGCCCGACCATCTTGGATATTTCGTAGTCACCATAACCCCATTGTTCGATGAACAGACGCACAACCTCCCCCACTGTCAATGTTGTACTATCGCTCGGTCCGAGATTCCAGGCACCGGTATACTTTTCACCATGTTGATACATCACAGCCCCAAGCCATAAGTAACCAGACAGAGGTTCCAGCACAAATTGCCACGGCCTTGTAGCTTGAGGGTTACGAATAAGCACTTTGCGATTTCGCGAAAGAGCTCTGACACAGTCAGGAATAAGTCTATCTTGTGCCCAATCTCCTCCTCCTATTATGTTTCCGGCTCTGACTGAAGATACTGCAATGCCGTGGGATCTTCCACGTTCATCAGAATTGAAAAAGGACTTGGTATAAGCCATGGTGACAAGCTCGGCACATCCTTTGCTGGAGCTGTAAGGGTCATCGCCACCTATCGGATCAATTTCCCGATAACCAAAGAACCATTCCTTATTCTCGTAACACTTGTCACTCGTGACAATGACGCAGGCCTTTACGCTGGTTGTGTTTCTGACCGCCTCTAGTACGTTTGCGGTACCGATCACATTCGTTTCGTATGTATATTTGGGCTCTTTATAGGAACGCTTTACCAACGGTTGTGCCGCCAAATGAAAGACTATTTGAGGCCGATATTCCTGAAAGATAGCTATCAGCTGTTCGAAATCACGGATGTCACCCAAAGTATGTCTGTCGAGCTTCTCAGCCAGATTCACACTTTCGTAAAGACACGGCTTCGTGGGCGGCGCTAGCGAATAACCTGCAACTTTTGCACCCAATTCTTTGAGCCATAGGCACAACCAACCACCCACAAAACCAGTGTGGCCGGTAACAAGCACTCTTTTGCCATGGTAGACGCTCGAAAACAGCTCGTTCATTTAATTCTGCATCCCCACTAATGTATCTTTTTTTTATTATCCCTGTTTGGCCACTTCGGAGTATTTATTTTAGCACCTGATGTCACTTGTAGCGTCGGTTCAAAGACTTGTTCCTTGATTAGTCTATCCGCAGCAGTATTATTGAGCTTTGCCAGTACCGCTTCGGCAATTTGATCTGCTCCAAGCCCACTTTTTTCAATCAGGTATTTCCGGTCTCCAACATCTTCAATAAACCTATCGGGCAAAGCGAACCTTCTAAACAGAACCCGACAGGACAATTCTGCCAACACTTCGCTGACTGCAGAACCCAAACCGCCGATTACGTTGTGCTCTTCAATTGTAAAGATTGCCTTGGTTTCAGTCGCCGCTTTGGAAATGGCCTCAGCGTCAATCGGTTTAATGGTGCGCATATTGATAAGACGAACAGCGACTCTGTTATCCTTCAAGATTTCGGTGACTTGCTCTGCAACGGACAAAATAGTACCTGTCGAAATGATGGTGACATCATCTCCTTGCTCTAGTAGAACGGCCTTTTGTATCGAGCGATCCGTCTGCCGAGGACATTCCACCGAATCACAGGATTTGCCTAACCTAATATACACTGGCCCTTGATGTTCTATTGCGAATTCGACTGCGTCATATGTGTCCTGAACCGTAGCGGGCGACACTATCATCATGTCGGGCATAGACCTCAGAACTCCAATGTCTTCTATTGCATGGTGACTTGGGCCTGCAGAACCATAATGCAGACCTGCTCCAACACCGATTATCTTGACATTCATATTGTGCATACATACGTCGTTTCGTAGCTGTTCAAGGCACCGCATAGTCACAAAGGGAATTATTGAATAGACGAAAACGATTTTGCCGGATAGAGCCAGTCCTGTAGCGACACCAATCATATTCTGCTCTGCCACGCCGGCATTGAGAAATCTCTTAGGAAATTCATCACGAAAACCCTCCGACACAGAGAATCCCAGATCACCGGTAAGTAGAAAGATTTTCTCATCGCTTTTCGCTAATTCGATAAGTGTACTGATAAAGGCCCCTCTCATGCCCAGGTCAACTCCCGCAAGGCGGTCTGAAGCTCGCTCTGGTTTGGAGATTTGTAGTGCCAGGCAAGTTGGTCCTCCATAAAGGAGACCCCCTTACCCTTGATAGTGTGAGCTATTACTACCGAAGGTCGGTCTTTTGCAAATGGTACAGATTCCAATGTACAAAGAATTTGTCCAAAGTCATGCCCATCTATCTCCTTGACGGACCAACCGAACGCCCTCCACTTGTCTGCGAGAGGCTCCAGATTCAGTACCTCATTTGTCCGGCCGAACGCTTGAAGTTTGTTGTAGTCAACGATTCCTACAACGTTATCTAACTTATGGTGACTGGCGAATAAAGCCGCTTCCCAGATGGAACCTTCGTCACATTCTCCATCACTGAGAAGCACAAAAATTCTGTAATCGTACTTGTCATGCCTTGCCGCCAAAGCCATACCAAGGCCTATCGAAAGCCCATGTCCCAGTGATCCCGTAGAGACTTCTATGCCGGCAACACAATTTGCTTTTGCATGACCCGGCAGCCTTCCACCGTCGACACAGTACTCCTCAAGAAGACGTTCAGAATAGAAGCCGCTCTTTGCCAGAGTAGCATATAAAGCACTGACAGCGTGTCCTTTGCTCAGAATAAACCGATCTCCGTTTCCACATTTTTGTTTGCTTTTCATTATTTCGAAGAACAAAGCAACCAATATGTCCACACAGGAAAGTGCAGAGCCTACGTGAGAAGAATTTGCTCTGGTGTGCATACGAACAACCGAACGCCTGATATCGATTGATATTTTTCTGAGATGATCGAATCTGTTAGTTTGCATAAAGCTGGATGTTTTCTCTGAACCACGTTATCGTCTTTTCAAAACCCTCCTCAAGATGACATTTTGGCTGCCAGTTGAGCAGTTTCTGAGTTTTTGAAATATCTGCTCGCCAGACTTTTGGTTCAATGCGTGGATTGGAGACGGCGTTCCATTCCGGCTCAACATTAGCTTCTGTGAGCTTGATAATGTCGGTGACAACCTTTCCTATGGTCTGTTGTATTCCACAGCCAGCATTGAATATCTGCCCGGCGATTCTCTCTCGGTTCTCGGCCGCCTTGATATATAGTTCCATAACGTCTTCTACGAAAATGAAATCTCTTACAGAATCAGGCGATGAGACCCTGGGATTTAGACCTCGCAGACAAGACAAGACCACTGATGGAATCAACCGCTTAGAATCTTCATAATATCCATATGGCGAAAACAACCGAAGAGTGACTATTGGCCTGCCATAGCTCAAAGCAACAGCTCGACAATATAAAGCAGCAGAAGCCTTCGAAACACCATAAGGTGTCGGTGGTTCTAAAACATCATCCTCTTTCATAGGTCTGAGCTTGATACCATACTCCGACGAAGAGCCAGTATTGATGAAGAGTTCAAAGTCAATCTTGCTGCAAACATTTATAAGATTCGCAGTGCCAACAATATTAGTTTCCAGAATTTTGATTGTATCATCTTGCGAAGGATAGCCGCCATAAACAGCAGCATGAAGTATGATCTCAGGTTTGATATGCAAGATAACATGTTCCAGCCTATCTCTATCCAACAGGTCAACAGAATATTCCGCGACATCCTTCAAAACTTCACGGATTCTCCATTTGTTGGAACTGTTGCGTGTGAGGATGGTAACAAATGCACCTTCGCAAAGAGTTTTGTGGACAAGGTTGGCCCCGATAAATCCCGATGCACCTGTAATCAGAACTCTTCTACCCTTGAATGGTTCGTTTGCCTTGAAACCACCGACCACAAAACACTCACCTAAACAACGCCAAAAAATCAGTCCCAGACTTTCCAGAGAGCTTTACCGGATGCCCAAAGTTCATTCAAAAGCCTAAATTCTGAATATGTATCCATCGGTTGCCAGAAACCCTCGTGACAATAGACAGCCAATTGTTCATCCTGTACAAGTCTCCTCATAGGCTCCTGCTCGAGCATAACTATTGGGTCATCGGACAAATAATCAAAAAGTTTGCGACTGCAGACCATAAAGCCACCGTTGATATAGCCTCCTTCAGCCTGTGGTTTTTCGTTGAATTCCGTCACTATGCCCCCATCCTGGATGCCAAGGTCACCAAATCGACCGGAAGGATGCACGCCGGTGAGTGTACATACCTTTCCCATCTTCTTATGGAATTGCAGAAGTGCACTTATGTCGATATTGCCCACGCCGTCACCATAGGTCAGTAGGAATGTATCGTCATCCCCAAGATATTTATTTATTAGCTGAACACGATAGGCTGTCATCGATTCAAGGCCGGTCTCAGCAAGAATAATCTTCCAGTCGAGGTCCTCACTGTTACCATTTTTGTAGAACTCTACGGCTGAACTTGGCCCCAGCCCAAGCACAATATCGTGAGTGTTCCACAGGTAGTTGCGGAAGTATTCCCTGATTACTTCGCCCTTATAACCGAGGCAAAGAATAAACTCCTTGTATCCGTAATGAGCGTAAATCTTCATGATATGCCAGAGAATCGGCCTATTACCGATAGGCAGCATCGGCTTGGGACGAACCTCCGTTTCTTCATGCAGACGTGTGCCTCTACCCCCACAAAGTATGACTACTTTCACTTTTCAGATTCCTACAGCAAATAGCTTTTTCCTGCTTTATCCAACGAGATTTGCAATGCTGTATTCTTCAAGCAGCCGACCAAAAAGTGTAACTCGTCGGCCTGCAGATTCGAGAGAACCGTTCGAATGCACCTGCACCTCCAGATTGAGCGGCGAGCCAACTCGCCGGTCCCGGACCGGCAGAATTGTTGTCATCACCTCACTTGCAGCGACACCTTCACCATCCTTTTGCCAAACCAACAATCTCTTGGTTCCATCACGATTGGTCAAAGGCAACAAGCCTCGTACAAAATCCATCTTGTCAGCCGCAAAACAAACTGCCTGCCACCATTGGTCAAAGACCTTAGCATCACGAAAGTGAAGCTCAACATTCTCAAAATTCTTCATTTCCTGTCGGGCCTGAAGGTAAATAATGTGTTTTCGCTTTAAGCCGGCTATAGTGTCACGAAGCTGAACCGTGCCCACAGCTCTAAACGCCAGTATAAACAAGAACAAGATAGAAACAAAAATCACCATAGTCTCAGAGCTGCGCGTAACAAGCATAAACATACCAAGGCCGGCAGCCAGCAGAGTCACTATATAAGCAGTAATCACTGCGTGCCGCTGACGGAAACCAAGGGCCAGAAGCCTATGGTGAAAATGACTGCGATCTGGTGAAAATATTGATCTTCGTTCAAGAAACCTTCGCAGCATACTTAAAAGAGTATCAAAAATCGGTATACCCAAAGCCAAAATTGGTAAAGCTAATCCTACGATGGTCTCAGTTTTGGCAGCACATAAGACACTTGAAGATGCAATTGTAAAGCCCAAGAATAGACTGCCTGAGTCCCCCATGAATATCTTTGCTGGATTAAAATTGAAAACTAAAAAACCACTCAAGGCCCCCAGGAGAGAAAGCATAACGACGGTCATAACTGCTGGGCCAAAATGAAGGGTTAGTACAACAATTACCCCGCAGGCAGCAGCACAAATACCAGCAGCAAGTCCGTCAAGACCGTCAATTATATTGATCGCATTGGTGATACCAACGATCCATAAGACCGTAAGTGGCCACGAGAACCAGCCGAGATTGACGTGCATCGAATCTGTAATCGCAATATAATCTATCCGGATTCCTGCCCAACAGACTACTACAGCAGCAATAATTTGCGACAAGAGTTTTACCCTCACCCGCAATCCCTTAATATCATCCAGAAGACCAATAAAGAAAATAAAGCCGGCAGCAGAAAGAAGAGTAGTTATTTTCGACTGGATTGATCTAAAACTATCCCCAATGACATTTGGCAAAAACAGTGCCGGTATGACAAGACTCATCATTGACACAAAAAGAGTAACACCGCCAACACGTGGAATAGCCTTAGAATGGACTTTGCGTATATCCGGCGGGTCTACAATATTGAACCGCCGCGAGAGACGAATAACAAACGGCGTAATTACAATCGCGAGCATAGTGGAACCACAATATACAAAAAAGTAGGTCTTCATCGCTTCCAGTATTTAGCTTCGCGCAAACTCCGTCCCCGTCGGTGAACCGACTGGGAAATCCATGCACTACTATTCGAACTACAGTCTTGTCTGGAAAACCAGGCTTGTCCCCCCTTGAGAAAGCATCAGGGCGGGCCAATCTCTTCCCCCAGAACGGTAGGGTGCACCGAAAAGTATGCTACAAGCTTTTCAGCATCTTTAAATTCAGGTCGCAAATGCAGACAAATCTTTGCCTGCTGCAACGCTTCCGGCACCCTTTCTATCTTTGCCAGCAATTTTGCCAGCTCAAGTCGCCAATGGACCTGGCCATAATCCAACATCAAGGCTCGACGATAGCACGCTATTGCGGCTTCGCAGTTGCCTTGTTGTCTGTAAATATTACCCAATGATATCATAGCCCAGGGAGAGGCGTCGGATTGCGAACACTTTGCTTCAAGTAAGCCCTGTATCTTACAATGAATTTGTTCGACAAGATCACCGTATTGCATGTCCTCAAGGATACCTGCCACAAAATTCAGTCGGCCAATATCGTTACCCGCAACTGAAATGGCCAAGTGAGGTCGACTGAGATAATTAACATAAATAAATACAATGCTCTTGAATAATTCGCTGTCCAACTCCATAGCGCGGTTAAATTTCTCAATACAATCTTCAATTTTACCTTCTCGAACGTCGAGGCAACCGGCGGCAAAACAAGCCATCGGGTCGCACGGCGCAATCTGAAATCCCTTCCTTATCTTCTCAGCCCCGAAATTATCATTGAGTACAAAATACTCAATCTGGCCGAGCATGCTATAAATCGGCCCATAAGTCGGGCACAGAAATCTTGCTTTGCGAAGCTCAGCTACAATATCATGAACCACTGGCATCGACTGCTCAGAGATAACAACTCCTCCCGTATCTAAATTCAGTGTTTGACTTATCGAACGCCAACGGTACACCTGGAGCCAATACTGATACCTAACATTCTCCGGTTCATAGCCGGAAGCCGTTGCTGCATGTGAGATTAACTCTGCATAGTCCTGGTCCGCACCCTGCCAAGCTCGATCTGCCGAACACTTTTGTAAATTGAGAGCCTTTTCCCAATGAGCCTCAGCAATGCGGGCACTGTCAGCATTAATGAGTATCCATATCCAAACCAAAACCGAGCCAACTAGCAGTGCATAAACCACCTCTGCTCTTTGTCCTGTTTTTTTAGCGCTCTTACACTCCTGGTGAACGTTTTGACCTGAACGTCCCAGCACCAACAGTAGA
This sequence comes from uncultured Pirellulales bacterium, assembly GCA_964519995.1. GTDB lineage: Bacteria > Planctomycetota > Phycisphaerae > Sedimentisphaerales > Anaerobacaceae > CAZFLY01. The sequence goes on from CAZFLY010000005.1 coordinate 64,111, forward strand.
GCACAGAATATCGCAGACAAAAAGGCATTAGCCAGAAGATGCTGGCCGAAATCGCTAAGACTATGAATGAGTATTGCCACAAGGCCAAAGCCAAGCCCATAAGCCGCAGTGCAGATCGCATCACGAGTATTGCGAATGCTTCTTATGTAACTTAACCAGACGATTACTCCAAATATCATCATCAGGCTCAAACCAATCAGCCCAGTTTCCTCCATCACCTGCGCATACTCGTTTTCTGCATACACTGCCGGCGCAGCTATTGTTGAGCGATCGAACATAGGATAAACGACTGAATGTGTTCCGAAGCCCATCCCCAGTAGTGGAAATTTGATCCATGCGACCGCTATATCTTTGAGGATTTGCAGACGCCCCGCCTCAGCCTCGTGAAAATCTCGCAGAGCTGTTAGACGTTCATAAACGGCATCAAAACCGACATACAGAATACAGCCTAGCGCCATAAGCGCCATTACAACCATTATCCAACTATGACTGCGAAAAGACCG
>CAZFLY010000006.1:0-64403 GCA_964519995.1 uncultured Pirellulales bacterium
TAACTCGTCTAATGTCTCACCTTCGGTATGAATGGAATGACCGAGTGCCTTAGCGGTGTAACCACCCTCATCAGAATTTTCAACGATAAATATAATTTCACTCATAGGTCTTAATCTCTACGAAAACCAGCGGACCCTGTTACCGCTGATCCCAAACAAATTCTTCCCTTTACTTAAATAATTATAAACTTTCTTATCTTCTTGTCAAATCTTTTAAATCGAATCTTTCCATCACATTCAGCGCATCCTGATTGCCGGAAAGGAATTGTACCAATTACGGCATTCGATATTGACCATATCCTGCATTTTTTGTAATATACCGAACGAAACGAGCTTGTATGCAGATAATAGAAACAATTCCCAAGCTAAAGCCGCGAGCTATTGACGCTCACAAAGGCACTTTCGGCAAAGTTTGTATCATCGCAGGTAGTGTTGGTATGAGCGGTGCAGCGGCGCTGGCCGGCCGAGCCGCTCTGCGAGCAGGTGCGGGCTTGGTGCGGGTGGCAACTGCCAAAAACGCCCTGCCGATAGTCGCAGCGATAGACCCTTGCTATACGACCATTCCACTGCCTGAAGATACGGCAGGCCGAATAGGCTTAAGAGCCATCAACAACATTCTTGATGCGGTAGGTGAAAATGATGCTGTCGCGTTTGGGCCCGGTATAGGTATCAGTGGTGGCTTACAGTCAATAGTAGCCAAGCTTCTTGAACAGGAACGGCTCCCGTTGGTCATAGACGGCGACGGTTTGAATAACCTTAGTAAGCTGAAAAACTGGCCGAAGAGAACAAGGGCCGATGTAGTCCTGACGCCACATCCGGGTGAAATGAAAAGGCTTTGGTCCGGACTTATCAGGGAGCCATTGCCAAGCGAGCGGCAAGAGCAAGCTATCCAATTTGCGCAACGCACCAGTGCTATCGTTGTCTTAAAAGGCGCTGGGACTATCGTGACTGATGGTGACAAGGTCTATGTCAACAAGACCGGCAATCCAGGTATGGCGACAGGCGGATCAGGTGATGTATTAACTGGTGTTGTTACAGCCCTTATTGGCCAGGGCCTTAGCAATTTTGACGCGGCAGTCCTCAGTGTTTATGTCCATGGATTGGCGGGCGACATCGCTGCTGAAAAACTTGGGCAAATCAGCCTAATCGCCACTGATATTGCTGATGCATTATGCGAAGCTTTTAAGCGAACCTGTGCTTGATTTCACTGTCTGTTACATTTTAACATGTCGGTTAGAATCCAACGTAGAACACGGGGCTGAATATCTTCGTTTGTTTCAGTCGAGAATTGCCCGGCAGACGAGGATATTGTATTTGTGTCCAATTGTATTATCTTGCGGTAATCAACTATCCCGCTATAATGACCAGCGATTTTAACCATATACATCCGGGTACAATTACGCAAAGGAATAGTCATGGAATTCAATTTCCTCGACACATTAGTCTTTGTGGGCTTCGTAGTGGCGGTGATAAGTGTTGGTCTGTATAAGAGCCGACATGAGAAGACGGGCGAAGACTACTTTCTGGCAGGTCGCGGTTTGAAGTGGTGGCTGATCGGCTTTTCACTGATTGCGGCGAATATTTCTTCCGAGCAATTGGTGGGTATGAGCGGCAATGCAGCCAGCCACGTGGGTCTGGCTATTGCGAGCTACGAGTGGATGGCGGCTATAACGCTTGTGATTGTGGGCTTTGCGTTTCTGCCTTATTTTTTACGGGCTGGGATTTATACGATGCCGGAGTTTCTTGAGGTTCGTTACAACGGCACGGCCAGGACGATAATGGCCATAGCGACGTTGTTTATATATATGGTGCTTTTGGGATCAGTGACTTATTCCGGTGCACTGACGATTAACACCATGGCGGGGAAGATGGGATATAGCGTATCGATTGCCAATGCATCGTTGGTGATCGGTCTTATTGCTATGATCTACGTTGCGGCGGGCGGGCTGAAGGCCTGTGCGTGGGCGGATTTGATCCAGGGTAGCTCGCTGATTCTGGGCGGCGCTATTGTCATGTACTTTGCATTCAAGATGCTCGGCAGCGTAACGGAGGCGGCGAAGGTTGTGGATGTGTCGACGGGTGCAATCGAGATGGTTCCCTTGTCGAAGGGATCAGGGGCAATTGATCGATTCTGGGAATTGAACAGGGTGCGGATGAATATGTATCTGCCCAGTGACGATAAGGTGCTGCCCTGGACGGCGCTTCTTTTGGGTTTATGGATACCGAATTTTTATTACTGGGGACTGAACCAGTACATCACACAACGAACTCTGGCATCGGAGTCGCTTTCGGAAGGACAGAAGGGTATCGTTTTCGCGGCGTTTATGAAGCTGCTGATTCCATTCGTCGTTGTGATTCCGGGCATTATTGCCTTTAACCTTTATGCCAAGGATATGCAGGACCAGGCTGTGAAGGATAATGCAACGGTGATTGCGAAATATCTCAAGGTCAATCCAGAGACCAAGCTGGTGGAGGTAGTACAGGCACCGAATGACGAGACCATAGCCGACTGGCCAAAAGGCAGGTTTATGATAGCAATGTATCCGGATGAGGCGGCGATGAAAACCGTGACGGCAAGTAATCCATTTGTGCTTCCGCTTACGGATAAAAAACTTGCGGAATTAGAGGTCAAAGAATTTACGGTTTTCGAGTCCGACGATAAAGCATGGAAGACGGTATTTCCGGATCTGGCCGTCGAATTAGAAGAATATAATCAAAAAGTAACCGAGGCAGCGGACAGGGCCAGTGCAAATTTGAACAGTGAAAAGTTTATTGCCTACAAATATGATACGGCGCTTGGACAGTTGCTTAGCAGTGTTCTTCCTCAAAAGACGGGATTGGTGGGTTTTGTGCTGGCGGCGTTATTAGGGGCGATTGTCAGCTCCCTGGCGGCGATGCTGAACGCGGCTTCGACGATATTCACGATGGACGTTTTCAAAAAGTATATTAAGCCCGAGGCGTCACAAGGTACACTGGTTCTGCTTGGTCGTATATGTGTGGTTGTATTTTCCTTTATAGCAGTATTTCTTGCACCTCGGCTTGGCAATCCAAACATTAGAAACAGCATCTTTACAATCATACAGGAGAGCCAGGGTCTTATTTCGCCCGGTATTCTTGCGGTATTCGTATTTGGATTGATTGTACGCAAGGCACCGCCAGTCGCGGGTGTTGTGGGTCTGCTGACTAATATTGTCAGTTACGGCGGGATGTACCTTATGGGGCAGTACAAGATCGGGCCGGATATCCAGTTCCTTAACCGTATGGCAATCTGCTTCGGCCTTTGCCTTGTAGTTATGACAATCATTACAATGCTGAAACCACTGGCCCAGGCTATTGAGTTTAAACAGCAGACGAAGCTGGATTTGCGATCGTCGAAAGGAGCTATGATAGGCGGCGTTATAGTTATTGTGATAACGCTGATTCTTTATGTGCTGTTTAGCCCGATCGGATTGAGCAGGTAAGGAATAAAAGTGAACGTAGCGAATGATGTGCAGGCATTTGATGCTCTGAGACAATTAGCAAAGGAGCAAGGGCTGGACGTGTCCGGCGGTAAAGTGCGGAGGACATCGTCACGGTTTTGTTTGGGTGTTGAGCACGGTGACTACAATGGCACTGAATTATTCGGTGTAGGAACCGACCGCTTTATCTGGCTGGCATACAAACCTAACGGTACCAATCGAGTCAGGCTTTTCAGCGGAAACTTTCCTAATGATGGAGTCATTGATTTCGAAATGGGTAAAATACCGCAGCCAAAATCGGCACAGATCGCACAGACTTGGGGACGATTTCCATACGGCGTCGATTTTATTCTTGGACGGCAAGGATATAAAATCAAACAAGGAATAGATGGTGTCTTATATGGCAATATTCCAGGCGGAGGTATGAGTAGGTCCGCCTCGCTTACATTGAATCTTATTTTGTCACTTTTCGATGCAAATCAAATTGAGGTAGAAGATAAGATTAAGATTGTTGATTTGGCGCAGGCTGTAGAGAACGATTACATTGGTTCGCCTTGCGGAAAGCTCGACCAGACCATAATTCTATTTGCGCGCGAAGGAATGGGGACGCACTACAACCCTAAAGACCGCTCGATTAAATATGTTCCGATTGGCGAAGGCGCAACTGATTTTCGAATAGTTGTACTCGATACCGGCACTGACAGGCCGGGTCTGGAAAAATCAACTTATGCTGTTCGCCGAGCAGAGTGCGAGAAGCTCGTCTCACTGCTGAGAAAAGCCGGCTTTGAAATAACCTGCCTCGCGGACATAAAAGATGATGCAACCTATATAAAAATTCTCGACCAGTTTAGTAGCAGCCATCCCGATTTATGTGACAGGCTCAAGTATATCTTCCATGCACAGCAGAGATTCTATAAAATGATGGAAGCCTGGAAGGCCGGTGACATCGAGACCGTAGGAAAGATATTCAGACAGGATGGTATTGGGCTGCGGGACGATTATAGAATATCCGGTCCTGAGCTGGAAACAATGTGTGACATTGCTCGAACGGTGCCGGGTGTGCTTGGTGAGCGAATGCTTGGTGGAGGCGATAAGGGCGCATCAGGGGCCTTGGTACGAGCGGAAAGCGTCGAGGCTCTCAAAAATGCGGTGGATATTGCGTACCCACGAAGCCAGCCCGACTTTGCTGAAAAATACGCCGTCCACATCTGTAAGGTTATCGATGGTGTGCAAGTAGTTGATGGCTTACTGTGAGGACCTCGCTCTTGTATGAAAGATAAATATGCAGTCATCTTCGGGTAAAGGTCAATTTGACGCCACGGTCGCATCCAACAGGCAAGTCGGCGAGCGTTTTTACAAGCTCAGGCTTGTGTTCTCAGGACACGGTGCAGCGGCCTTTGCGAAGTTTGAGCCTGGACAATTCGCTCAGATAGACGTATCCAGTGCCGCCCTACCACCCAATGACCGTATACCAACGGAGCTAATGAACACAGCCAGGCGCGACATATTATTACGCAGGCCATTTAGCTTCGCCGATGTCACCCGTGACGGTGACAAGACCTCTGCCGAATTACTATATCGTGTCGTTGGTCCTGCAACTCTGCGGATGACAACGCTATCCAATGGCAATCTGGTCAATATCATTGGTCCTCTGGGAAAGGGATTTTCTATTTCACAAGGCAAAAAGACCGCGCTTTTAGTCATTGGCGGTATGGGGGCACCTCCTATCCTGCATTTGGCAAGAGTGCTTACGGCAGAGCACCATAATATTGAGGTCGAAGCTTTTGCAGGTGCCAAGACAGCAAAAGAACTACCATTTGAGGGCCGATTGGATGAAATATCCCGACAACTTGGGTTCTCAATACCAGAATTCGCCGAGTGCGGCATTAAATCTCAAGTAGCAACGGACGATGGCTCGGCCGGCCATGAAGGAGTTGTCACAGAACTACTCGAACGCTGGCTTGATATAAAGCCCGGCTTGTCCCCGGATGAGGCGATTATTTATGCCTGTGGTCCGGAGGCAATGTTAGCAAAGGTAGCTGAGATTGCCAGAGAAAGAGATATCGATTGCCAGGTCAGCATGGAAAGATTGATGGCCTGCGGCATTGGCGTCTGCCAGAGCTGCGCGGTGGAATGCCAAGTCGAAGGCTCGAATGAAACTGTTTACAAGTTGTGCTGCGAAGATGGCCCTGTATTCGACAGCGGGCAAGTAGTATTTCAGCTATGACAGAAAGTGTTGATATTTCGGTTGATTTTGCAGGATTGAAGTTAGCGAATCCGGTGTTCACGGCGTCGGGGACGTGCGGGTATGCCGATGAGTTGGCTGACTTTATAGATATAAATCAGCTCGGCGGATTTATTACTAAAAGTATCACCGTAAAGCCAAGAAAAGGTCATGCAACGCCGAGGATCGTTGAAACCGATTCGGGTATGCTTAATGCGATTGGACTGGCTAATGTAGGAGTAGATAAATTCATTGAAGAGAAACTGCCAGTTCTTCAAAAGCTAAAGCCCGCCATTTTTGTAAACGTGGCCGGCGATACTATCGAAGAATATGTAGCCGTCATCGAACGGCTTGCGAGAGAAAAAGCGATAGCGGGTTTTGAGCTAAATATTAGCTGTCCCAATGTGAAGCGAGGCAGCATAAGCTTCGGGCGGGACCCTGAGCAGGTAAGCGAAATTACGTCTACGGCAAAGTCGGCTGCCAGTGAAAAAATCCTGATGGTGAAGCTATCTCCGAATGTCACTGATATAGCTGAGATCGCTGCGGCAGCGGTGGAGGCAGGAGCAGATGCGCTGAGCCTTATCAATACTTTTACAGCAATGGCCATTGACATTGAGAGCCGTAAACCTTTCCTTGCTAATAGAACTGGCGGTCTGTCGGGGCCAGCTATAAAACCGATAGCAGTTTACTTGGTAAGCAGGGTTTACAAGGAAATTACAAGAGATAAGGGAATACCCATATTAGGCATGGGCGGAATCAGAAATATCTCAGATGCCATCGAATTTATCATCGCAGGGGCCTCAGCAGTTGCCATTGGTACGGCAAATTTTATCGAGCCGGCCTGTACACTACATATCATCGATGGAATAAAAGAATATTGCGACCGACACAACATCGCAGATATCAGAGAACTTGTCGGCTCGCTTTCTTAGCATAGCTGGCACACGTGCTTGCCAGGTAAACAGTTACTTCCACAGAATACTACAGGTCTTGCTTGACGTTTACGCCCAATTCGGTTATTTTTATCCCGATGTATACGAGAAACTCAAACGGTCCATGAATGCGCCGGGAAGACTAATGGAAACGCTCAGACTACTACGTGATTATTTTCCAACAGCCGTCTTTACCGGCAGGTGCCTTGTCTTTATAAGTGAAGACTGGCGCGTTGAACTGACCGAGCACAAGGACAGTGATTTCAGCAGATCAGATATCGAACCATCCATAATACGGGTCAAGATATTCAAAAAAGCTCTCGACGGCGAACTAATTCCGGGCCACTACGAAGACTTCCAACTCGCCCCGCTCGGTGAACTTGCAGAGCAGATTGAAAAGTATGTGCAAATGGCAATCGGCACCAATCTCAGAGAAAATGTCGAATAGATACTCTTTCAGGCATGTTTATTAAGTGTGGCTTTGGACCTAATACGGAGGCGATTAACACAACAAACTAATCAATGACTCATCCAGCGATTAAACAGATAGATGGGGGCGTGACCTTCATAGTCAAAGCCGTACCAGGCAGCAGCAAAACGGATATCTGTGGCTTGCTCGACCGCATGTTGAAGATTAAAATTGCAACGGCAGCAGAAAAGGGTAAAGCTAATCAGAGTCTGATTGAATGCTTAGCCGACCGGCTGGGTGTGAGAAAAAACGCAATAAGTTTATTATCTGGAAATACCAGTCCGGTTAAACACATACAGGTTCTGGGTATCTCGGCTGAGACCGCATCTGAGAAACTGGGCCTGAATCGTTTAAACCATTAGTTCAATATCTAAGAGCGCAGCCTTGCTACCACACAATCACGAAACCGACGAAACATCCTTAAAATACATGCTAAAGTTGGCCACTCCGATGGTTGTCACGACCATCTCGTTTACGATTATGCAGTTCGTCGACCGCTTTATGGTCTCCCGGCTGGGAACTGATGCCTTGGCTGCAATACTTCCCGCCGGGTATGTGAGCTTTTTGCCTGGCGGTTTTGCTATGGGTGCAATGGCAAGCCTAAATACATTCGTTAGTCAGAGTCTTGGACGAGGTTTAATAAAAGATTGCTCTAACTACTTCTGGCAGACAATATATATGGGCCTGGTATACTTTGCAATCGTTCTCGCAATTATGTGGCCGATCGCACCGTGGATATTCAGGATAATGGGCCACCCCCCTACCGTGGTGGGTATGGAAGTAATATATCTTCGGATTATGCTCTATACGAACATCGTGGCACTATTCAACTGGGCTGCAAGCCAGTTCTTTATGGGCATACACAGGCCTATAATTACGATGTGCGCATCACTGTGTGGTCAGGTTGTCAATATCATCGCTAATTATGTTCTTATCTTTGGCAAGTTTGGATTTCCAAGACTTGAAATCGCAGGCGCGGGCTGGGGTACATTTATCGGGATAACTGTTGGAGCAATCGTGAGCATGAGCGTATTTTTGAGTGGTGCAACGCACGCGAATTTCAGGTCTCGACACACACTCAACATCGATGTCAGCAAGATGCGGGACTTACTCAAGATCGGCCTACCAGCCGGGTTCGGATTGATGGTAAATGTTGCGTTGTGGGGAGTTATCTTATTCGGATTGGTTGGAAGATTCGGCAAAGAAGCCCTGGCAGCAACCAGCGCTGTTCTGTCGTATACAAGCCTCTCAATCATGCCAATCGTCGGTATAGGAGCAGCTCTGACAGCGGCAGTGGGTAAGGCGATCGGTCAGCATAGAAAGGAACTCGCAATCAAGCAGACCGGTCTCTGTCTGCGAATCACGATTGTCTACATGGGACTTGTTAGTGTTTGTTTTTTTGTCTTCAGACATACACTTATGACCTTCTGGTCTTCTGATGCAAAGGTAATCGATATTGGCGTTAATGTCCTTATCTGCGCCGCCATATACCAGGTCTTCCATGCTGCACGCATCATTTACGGCGGCTCACTGAGTGGGGCCGGAGATACGATATGGCTGGCGATTGTCTCAGCGGCTGGAGCAGCTGGAGTATTAGGGCTTGCAGGGCTGCTGGTCGTTATATTTATTCCATCTCTCGGTGCTCTGGGACCTTGGATTGCCGCTACAGTTAGCATAATTGCAGTCGGCCTGGCCAATCATTGGCGTTTCAAAAGCAACAAGTGGATGAGCATAGACTTGTTCAAGCACCGAGCACTTAATGTACCTGTTGAAACCGCTGTAGAGTAGCTTCTCGTTAGCCAGCCCTGCGGTCCTGATTCAACGAGGGGGCACACTGAGCCGTGGACTTTCTGTAAGTGTACAGCCGCACTTCGTGTCTATTATCAAACTATGGGAAAATGCAATCGTTGGTTGTTTAGATCAGGCGATTTTGTTATTATAATCTTGCGGTACACATAATAGAGAAGGGTATTTCTGACGATAAGAATCATGGAGCAGAATTGTTTAAAAAGCGTAGTATTTATGGGGTAGTAATGAAAAGTGTTTTTCGAGTGCTAATCTTTGTCCTAATTCTCTGGCCAAATGTCTCTTTTTGCCTGCAGAGACGACTGGCCAATGAAGGTAAGAGTGGCCTATATGTCAGATCAATCGAGGATGTGCTACGACTCAGACCCCAAGAAGTTGATCTTGCTACAGCTGCTTTGATCGTCTCTGAGCACTGGAGCGACCTCGTGCATGGACGGAGACATCTGGCGCAATTGGACGAGATGGCACGGGAGATACAAGACAGACTCATACGCCAGAAACTGCGAACAAACTTTAGGGCAATTCCAGTAATAAATCAGTATCTGTTCGATGAGCTGGGCTTTGAGTCCATCTCAGAGGCAAGCGACCCTAATGATTTGTTTCTACACACCGTTCTAAACAAAAAAAGGGGCTACTGCCTGAGTCTTTCAATTCTGTACCTTTCTCTGGGAGAACGACTTGGTCTGCCTTTATATGGAGTAGTCGTACCCGGACATTTCTTCATCAGATATGATAGCGGCACGGTACGCTTCAACATTGAGACCACCAGCAAAGGCGGAAATATTACTAATGCGCAGTACATAGAAAAGTTCAAAGTGCCCGAAAATAACAGTAAAAGCATCTATATGAAGAACCTCAATAAGATTCAAACATTGGGTTGCTTTTTCAATAATCTGGGTAATGTCTACAGTGACATCGACAATTTGGACTCTGCGCTTCTTGCACTGATCAGAGCCGTCGAGATAAACCCAACCCTATCCGAATCTCGAGCGAATTTAGGCAACGTATACCTTCGACAAGGACAGGTTAAAGACGCGATAGATGAATACAATGCAGCCTTAGAGAACAATCCAGAAGACCCGAAAACATATAACAACCTCGGGAACGCATATATGGAAAAGGGCTGGATCAACTATGCGATTTCCGCTTACACACAATCTCTTCAACTCGATCCGAATTTTATAGATGCCTATAGCAATCTTTCCATTGCTTATTGCGAGCAGTCCAGATTCAGCCAGGCAGCAACACAGTTAAAGCAGGCGCTCGCTCTCGAACCGCGAAATCCAGACCTGTATTGCCAATTGGGAAATATCTACGCCAAAATGAACAACTACAAACAGGCAATATCACAATACAAAAAGACCCTGGCAATCAAGCCGGATCTCGCCAAAGCCAATTATGGTCTGGGGCTGTGCTATAACAAGTTAGGCATGGCTAACGATGAGATTCAAGCTTACAAGAGGGCCCTAACTGTTGAGCCTGATATGCTGGCTGCACTGGCAGCCTTGGGTAACGCCTATTTCAGCGCAGAAGATTTTGCCAACGCTATCGAGCAATACAGAAAAGCCGTTCAGTTAAACCCTAATGATGCACTGATTTACTACAATCTCGGCGCAGCGCATTCGAACATTACCGATTACAAGCAAGCGGTAACTGAATATCTTAAGGCAATAGAACTTGATCCAGATATCGGCGATGCACATTACGGATTGGCATTCGGTTACTACATGCTAAAGAAATACGACCTTGCTTTCAAGCACATTAACATTGCAAAGAGATTAGGTGTAGATATCCCTAAAGACCAGTTCGATGCCATAAAAAGCAAAGTGCAGTAGCGCAAGGTTCAGTCGCTGTCCACGAAGACTCGTTAATGACAACGATTCAATATTCAACTTTAAAGAAAAACGTTGAAGCTATCACCATTTAAGCCTATATTATACCATTAACAGATAATGCAACATTCATGCCTTCGGTTAAGCAAGATGGGTAGTAACAGGAAAAAGGTTCTTGTTGCACTTAGTGGCGGTGTAGACAGCTCCACCAGCGCTGCGATGCTGCTCGAAGCGGGCTATAACTGTTCAGCAGCGTTTATTATTACCAACGATAACTATCAACAAGCCCAAGCAGGCGCCGAAAATATTGCCAAAAAACTGGGCATAAGATTTTATGTATTGGATCTGCGTGATGAATTTGAACAAATCCTCAATTATTTCTGCGATGAGTATGCAAAAGGGCGAACACCGAATCCATGCGTCATATGCAATAGAGATATCAAATTCGGCAGATTGTGGTATTTTGCTCAGGAAATAAATGCCGAGTATCTTGCCACCGGCCATTATGCCAGGGTGCTGAAACACAATGGTCAGATCGGATTGTATAAGGCATTATATGAATCTAAAGACCAATCCTATGCTTTATCAATGATTCGGAAAGACATCCTGCCTCACGTTATTTTTCCGATGGGTGACTATTCGAAAGACAAGACACGAGAAATGGCGTCTAAATTCGGCTTGGGTATACAGGATAAGTTGGAATCACAAGAAATCTGTTTCATACCCGATAACGACTATATCTCCGTGCTCGAGACCCTCCGTCCAAGGCTCGTTCATCAAGGAAAGATTATCGACAGAACTGGGGAAATCCTTGGCGAGCATAATGGCATCCATAGTTTCACAATTGGTCAACGACGAGGTCTGAAAGTTGCAATGGGCAAACCTTACTATGTTACAAAACTTGATGCTGAAAATAATACGGTTACGCTTGGTCCCAAAGAGGAACTCATGCACAAAAGCCTTCGGGCCACCAGCATTAATTGGCTGATGGATGAGCCGAAGTCAACTTTTATCGTAAGGGTAAAGATACGATATAATGACTTTGGTTCCTCCGCACAGGTTTACCCATCCGGCGACAATGCTGCTGTTGAGTTTGAGGAACCCAAGGCAGCAATAACACCGGGCCAACTTGCCGTTTTTTATGTTAATGAGAACGACAAAAGCCGAGTTATTGGCGGAGGATGGATTGAGAGTGTCGGGGATTAAACCGTGACATGTATACCGGGCTTTTTTATGCAGGCAAATGAAAATATTCTAAACTTACTTAGAGAAGAGAGCGTACAGGCTGAGCGAAATGCCCAACGAGGAATAATCCTGCAACCGGGCGCGATTGGTGACTGCGTACTAACATTACCCCTGGCCAGGTTTATGAAAGAGTCTCTTGGCCTGGGCACAATCGACATTATGGGGCATACTGAGTACATTGGCATTATGCCAGGCAGAACTTGTGTAGATAGCATTTGCTCCATCGATTCAGCAAATCTGCACCGCTTGTTTGTAAAGCCAGAAACATTTGACCTCGCCGATGGAGACTCTCTGATAAATGCCTTCTCGGCTTACGCCTGGATAGTGTCATTCCTGGGCGAACCAGGTGGAAGTTTTGAGCAAAATCTGATTTATACTGCCAACTGCAGCCATAGTGTAGAAGTGATGACGCTTTCGATGAAACCACCCAAGGATTTTCACCGACCACTGGCCGAATCTCATATAATCCAGTTCATTGACCAAAGTGGTCTGTCATTTGGAGATTGGGCCATTAATTGCGATGATATTCTGATAAAACAGACCCCGGCTGATACAGCTAAGGGCAGAGAACTTCTGGCGGAAGCCGGCGTTGATCTTTCAAAGAAACTTGTAATCATTCAGCCAGGCAGCGGAGGAGCAGACAAGTGCTGGCATCTGAACAATTTCTTATCTGTAGCCGGAAAGATCATTTCAAAAGGCTTCGAAGTAGTCTTTCTTTTCGGTCCTGCCGAACAAGCAAGATTTAGCAGTAGAGCATTGAAAAATATTTCCAAAACCACAACCTGTCTAACTGATCTATCGCTGACACAGGTGTTGGCAGTCCTAAGTTGTGCACACTGGTTTATCGGTAATGACAGCGGCATTACACATCTTGCAGCTGCGTCAGGCATCAGGACGTTGGTTGTTTTCGGACCAACCAACCCAAAAGTATATGCACCTATGGGGCCTGGAGTGAGAGTGTATGCACGTAACTCAAAAATTTTCTCCAAAAAGCCTTCCTTGACTTTACAGAATGAGCTGCTGGAAGCTTTCCCTTGACCAAATCAAGCTTCCTGTTATAATAATTAAATGCTTGATTATACTCAAGTTGGGGACGAAACTGTACCAGCTCCAAGCAAGTTAAAGGGACGTCCGGAGCTGAAAGTAAAAACCAAACACATCGTGATCGGAGAGGAGGCTGTTAGAGGGGGCAGCGTAAAAAAATAAGAACCCTTTTTTACGACTTTTTGTATGCAGACAAAAACTCTGGGAGAATTAGCTGAATATGTCGGTGGTCACGTTTGTGGCGATCCAAACGTCAAGATCAGCTCTGCCTCAACACTCGGCCGAGCAGGTGAGGGTGACATCAGCTTCTTGGTCAACCGCAAATATCAAAAGCAACTGCAAATAACCAAGGCAAGCGCAGTAATTGTAGGTACAGAGACAATCGATACCACTGTTCCCCTTTTAGTGGCTGATGATCCGTATTATGCCTTCATGCAGATTATTGTTTTGTTGCATGGCCATCGTAAGCACAAGAAAGTTGGAATCAGGCCTCAAGCTTCAATATCAGATAGCGCAAAAGTTGGGGCAGACTGCCACATTCATGATTTTGCGATAATTGCCGATGAAGCAAAAATTGGAGACTGCTGTATTATTTATCCATGTGCATACATCGGTCGAGGCGTGCAGATAGGTAACGATTGCGTGATATACTCCAACGTTACTATCTACGACAATTGCAAGATAGGCAATCGAGTAATTATAAACTCGAATTCAACAATCGGTACAGACGGCTTTGGATATGCCAGTCATAATGGAGCGCACCACAAGATACCACAAATTGGCAGTGTGGTTATAGAAGACGATGCAGAAATTGGAAGTTGTTGTGGAATCGAACGAGGCACACTTGGTGATACCATTATAAGCCAAGGCAGTAAGCTTGGTAACCTTGTCACAATAGGACATGGCGCAAAAATTGGTCCACACTGTTTGCTCGTGGCCCAGGCTGGAATCGCAGGTTCAGCCACGCTTGGACATCACTGCATTGTCGGTGGGCAGGTAAATGTTATAGGTCATGTAAATGTAGGAAATAATGTCACGATCGCGGCTCAGGCCGGTGTCATTAACAATATTCCCGATGGGCAAGTAGTGCTTGGAGCTCCTGCAATAGAGGCCGCCCAGGGCAAGCTTGCGTATAACATGATACAATACCTGCCTGAGATGCGTCAAAGTATACAAGACCTTCAGAACCAAATCAAACGACTAACTTCATCTGATGAAGGCAGAACATAGAAATCGGCTCAGCAATAGCGTCCCCATGATTTGTGGTCCATGAGCTAAGATAAAAATCACAGACTGCATAATACACAGTACAACAATATGGCAAAGAATTCAGATGTGCTTGGGCTAATTGCTGGCGAGGGTAGACTGCCATTTCTTGTGGCCGCCGGTGCTAAACGAGCGGGATTAAGAGTCGTCTGTGTCAGTTTAGGGGATACCGCTGAGAGCAGCCTGGCTGATGAGGTGGATGTTTTCTATAGGGTGGGAATTGCCCGGCCGGGAAGCTGGATCCGGAAATTTAAAAAACACAGTGTCGTCCGGGCGGTCATGGTTGGAAGAATTGACAAGTCACAAATTTTTGCACCCTGGCGTATTCCAAAATATCTGCCCGATTGGCGGGCATTTAGAATTTTCTACTGGCGGATGCATAGAAAAACCATGCTGACTGACTCTCTTCTGTGTGCTTTAGCTGATGAGCTGGCCAGCGGTGGTATAATTCTGGAGGATTCGATACAGTACTGCCAGGAACATCTCGCTTCAGTGGGCGTAATGACAACACGTCAGCCGAACACACGAGAGCAAGATGACATAGAATTTGGTTGGCCAATAGCTAAAAAACTCGGCGAGCTCGATATAGGTCAGGCAATCGCAGTAAAAGAAAAAGAAATCATCGCTGTCGAGGCAATAGAGGGCACGGCAGAGATGATTAAACGGGCAGGTAAGTTCTGCGAATCCGGAGATTGGACGCTTATAAAAACAGCTAAGCCAAACCAGGATATGCGATTTGACGTGCCCTGTGTGGGACCTGATACTATCAGGAGCATAGTTGAAAACAAAGGAGCATGTCTGGCTATAGAAGCAGAAAAGACAATTATCATTGACAAACCTGAGACAATAAAACTTGCTGACCAACTGGGCATCACTATTTTGGGTCGTTGAACTGACTTCGGTTAGTCCTTCATTCTGAAGTGAAGAATTGTATGGCTAAGTTATCCTTCCCGGTCTCCATACGTGCTAAGTCCGGCAGGTATATCGGCGTGTTTGACAGAGCACTCTGTGACGAGGCGCAGTCGATTGATTTCATAAAGCAGGTAGATACCCTAATAGATGAAGGACAGGTTCTAAAAAATGATGATAGTTGCTACGTATCCCACGTGGTGTGGAACGATAGGCACATAGTTATCAAGCGATACAACCATCAAGGATTTATCCATTCGCTGCGTCATACTTTGAAGAAATCCCGTGCACGTCGCGGATGGCGGAATGCAAATCTGCTTGCGAAACTACATATAGCTACACCGGTGCCCTTAGGGTACATCGAACATCACAAAGGATTTCTGTTGTGGAAGTCATATCTCGTGACAAGTTATATCAAAGGCCAAAGGCTACAAAATTTCCTCTCCGACGATAACGTGACCGGGGAAAGACGTGCGATTGTGACCCAACAGGCGATGGCGCTGCTTGATAAGATGGGAAAATACCGGATTACTCACGGCGACTTGAAGCACAAGAATATCTTGGTTGCGGATGATGGACCTGTTCTCGCTGATCTTGATGCGATGATAGCCCATAAATCCGTTCTGACCTACTGGTGGAGGCGACACAAAGATCTTACTCGTTTCGCCAACCAAGAAAAATGACGCAGCAACAAAGCTGACCGTCCCCGCAATAAACCTCTTGGCTCTCACCTTAAGTATTGCTGACTACGTCACGAAATGGTGTATATTACGTATCCATCTCTGGCGGTTCGAATTTGTAGCCGATTTCTCTTATTGTATGAATGAAAGTCGGATTGTGCGGGTCCGGTTCTATCTTACTGCGTAGCGTTGTTACAAAGCGATCGATGCTGCGCGAGCCAATAAAGCAATCATAACCCCAGGCTGCGTTCAGTATCTCGTCCCGCGTAAGTGCTCGCCCAGGCTTTTTGACGAAAAGCTCCAGCAGTCGGAACTCTTTTGGCGAGAGTTTCACTTCAACACCTTTGCACGTCAGCTTTCTTGATGGAATATCAAGCCGATAGTCTGCAAATTCATAAACATCTTGCCGCGTTTGCCTGCCTCGTCTGAGGAAGGCCTCCGTCCGAGCAAGCAGCTCCTTTATGCTAAAGGGCTTGGTGACATAATCATCTGCACCGAGATTCAAACCAAGCACGACGTCCGACTCCTCACCTTTTGCAGTCAGCATGATTATCGGCATGTCAAGATCTTCTTTGCGAACGAGTCTGCAAACCTCGTAGCCGTTTATCTTCGGCAGCATAATATCAAGAATAATCAGATCAGGCTTCTTGTTGATAGCGGTGCTCAATCCCTCCTCGCCATCAGCAGCGGTAAGTACACGATAACCCTGGAATTCAAAGTTGTCTTTTAAGCCACGCAGCATCGTGGCATCATCTTCAACTATCAAGACGGTTTCCATCTGCTCAGGATAGCTCAAACTTGTAGCTGCCTTTTCCTACATCATGCAAGAAGGTGGCATTGTTCGGGTCTTGTTCTATTTTACTCCGCAAATTATTTATAAATCGGTCTACATCCCGCAAAGAGAAAAAATGAGAGTAACCCCATACAGAATGTAGGATTTCTTCACGAGTCAGAGTATTTCCTGCTCTTTCAAGAAATAAACGTAACAGTCTGAATTCTCCAGGACTGAGTTTAATTTCTTTGCCACCGCGCTTAAAAGTACCATTAGTGACATTAAGTTGGCAATTACCGAACTCATACACCGGTGGCTCTTGAACTTGTCGGCGACGAAGAAGAGCCTGTGCCCGGGCCAGCAGCACCTTTATACTGAATGGCTTGGTAATATAATCATCAGCCCCGATATCCAAACCCAGAATTTGGTCCGACTCCTCTGTTTTGGCAGTCAGCATTATTATAGGCATTTGAAGGTTTCTCTCGCGAATAAGACTGCAAACCTCATAACCATTGATTTTGGGAAGCATAATATCCAAAATAATCAGATCAGGCTGCTCAGCCAGAGCAGCATTTAAGCCTTTTTCACCATCAGTGGCTGTTCTAACTTGATAACCCTTAAGCTTGAAATTGTCCTCCAGTCCACGCAGCATCGCAAAATTATCTTCAACAATCAATACACTTTTCATAGTATAATCCTTTCTACTTATATCTCAAGTAGCAATAGCCAATCTCACAGTGAAGGTACTTCCTTTGCCAGGTTTACTATCTACGAAGATTGCGCCTTTATGGGCGTTGATTATGAATTTTGCGATGCTAAGGCCAAGCCCACAGCCTTCTGCATGACGTGAGAGGGTTCGATCGGCTTGGTAAAATCGAGTGAATATCTTTTTAACAGCGCTTCGCGAGATACCTATACCCTTATCCGAAACGCTGTAGCAAACCGTGCCATTCTCAGCAAAAGCCCTCAGCATGATATGTTTTTCTTCGTGGGAATATTTATACGCATTGTCCAGAAGATTTACGAGCACAGTCACCATTGCATCGTGGTCTGCCAGCACATCCGGCAAGTTGTCATTTATATCTACGAGAAATTGACATCGACCATTCTCGAATTTCGTCCTGACCGCATCTACGGCGGCGTGTGCTATTGCTGCTGCGTCGGCTCGAACTATCCTGAAAGCCCGCTTGTTTCGCTCCATCCTCGAGAACGTCAGAAAATTTTCGATTAGTCTTGTGAGTCTTACATTTTCCTTTGAGACCAATTGCAGGTATTCGGTGGCCTGTTGCTGGTTTTTATAGTTTCCTTCGAGGATGGTATCGATAAGCAGACGAATTGATGCGAGAGGAGTTTTCAATTCGTGGGAAACAGTTGCTATGAAATCATTTTTAAGTTTATTTAGCTTTATCTGCCTGCTGACAATCCGCAGGGACATCAATCCGGCCGCAACCATCACGGCAACAGCCAGTAATCCAGCCCAGACATACACCACAACTTGTTTGCCGGCTGTTGTCTTAAGGATATCAGCATCCTTAAAATGAATTTCAATCTGCCAACTTGGAAAGAATTTTCCCAATGGGGCTTTTAAAAAAGCTGCTCTTTCCGGATTTTCTAAACCAGAGGCATACGTCCCAAAGTTATCTGTTATTCTGTAGGAGATGCCAAGCTCTTCCAAGTCATCTCCACATGAATCGAAATCCGAACTAAGTGACTGTGCTTTTTGTAACAGCACATATACTCTGCCACTATACTTGTAACACATTCCATAGACTGTCTCCGGAAATTGTAGCTTACGAAAGCTATCTTCCGGCCAGGACTCAAATAACACAGGGGGCTTTAACCTATCGGTTGCAGCAGCTACCACTTTTCTGTCTGAAAACAAATCTACAGCGCCGGATATTTGCGCTTTTAGCTTTTCGGCCCACTCCCATTCCATTCCTTCTATTTTTTCCAGCGATGAATGCAGTAACAAAATTAATGTACGTACATCATCTTCGGACCACGAGTCGGAAGGTGGACCGGTATGATATTTATCAAGGACGGCTGCAGCTAATTCTTCAGCCGAAAGCAACTCTTTCGCTCTGGAAAGCTCCGGTTTAAGCGCTTCGGCCCATTTGCTCTCTTCTACAATTTCAAGTGCTTTATGCAGAAGAAAAATCCTCATAGCAGATGACATTAGCAGAAAACCATAAGCACTGTTAGGTGTATAATTGATGGCAGAACTAATTAAACTCTGCAGATCGGATTGGCTAAGACCCTCTTCGGTTTGACTCTTAAGCTCTACAAGCAAAATTCTTGCTCGAGCTATCAGGGATATAGAGGATGAACTTATACTCTCGGGAGTTGGTTCATAAGCTAACTGGTGACATAAGGTAATGGCTTTTTCGATTTCTCCTAATTTTCTCAAGCAACGGACCTCACCCAATAAAGCACTGTAATGTGTATAGTCATCAAAAACTGAATTGAAGATTTTCTCATACAGTCTTATCGCTCGGGCAAAATCCTCCTCAACAAACTCAACATCCCATGCTTCTTTGAACTCCTCCGGAAGTTCATCCGGCTTTTCGATACCTCCAACAACCGGATAAAGCAACTTATCGTTATCGTCGTAAATAATAATCGCATTACATCCTTTCGAGCTGCTGGTTCCATTGCCTCGGCCAACAAGCAAGTCGAACATCTCAACAGGCTGACGCGTTATTGTCGCTTCCTGTTCAATCAAAGCTATTCGGGCCGACCAAAGCTCGTCAATTCCTGTGCTTAGTTTCTCCAGCCGCTGCCGATAAACATCAATCAGTTTCTGCCTAACCGCCAGACGCTCATTTTTAACAGCCTGGCCCATAAGCCAAAGCAGACATACGGTGGGCAGTATCACTGCGATGATAAGCAGTAATACTACCCACCGCATTTGATTTCGGGCTGAACTGACTGTCATTCTAAGCGCCATAGGCCAGCCCTACCTACTCCCGTGAAAGAGCAGCAATTTCATTTTCGGTAAGGGCATAGTTAAAGATACGAACGTCGTCGATCAGGCCATGCCAGAAGCGCCCTGTTTGTTCGGCATTCTCACCGATAAAGACAGGGTAGTCATTCGTCTCTATGCCACGATCCCATGGCATTGAAACATCAACTCTGCCATCTACGTATATTCGTATCTCTCTACCGTCATATATACCTACGACGTGATGCCATTCGTCAACGTTGACTCTGGTTTGTCCATTGAGCAACGTACTACCGCTTACGGCAAAGTGAAATCCTCTTTCTGCAGATTCAGTGGAAAGCCTCCAGGCCGAATCTCCTTTGGAGATGATGGCAGTCCATGCACCTGGCACCGACCGGATATTTACCCAGGCTGATACTGTAATCTGACCTGCAATATCAAAGTCGGACTCGTCGGCAAGTTCAACATAATCGCCTTGGCCATCGAATTCAAGGGCACCGCCAAATTTACCTCCAGAAGGCCGCCATATCGGATTGCCCATTAATGTACCGTTATGGTTATTGCCGGACGAATCACTTGCATTGCTTCCTTCAGCCTCGTCAAATTTCCACCATCCGAGCAAACCTGCTAATTCGGCTGTCCCAAAGACTTGCGGACTCTGCCATGCGTTGTCTTCTTTGTCTCGCCACATGAGCTTGGTTTCGCGGTCGCCGCCATCATCGTCATCGTTTACATGAACATCCAGACCTATTTTTGCACCGGCGGACGGTTTTACTCCCAGCGTTGACCATGGAAACTTAATTTCAGTACGATATCCTTTTTCTTTTGCTACGAGGGCAAATTCGATATTGTCCGTCCTGCCGTGTTGAAAACTACCCATCGTAGGATTGCCTCTGTTCCAGTCGAAGTGATATTGACCGTCATTCTCATCGTAGCTGCCCGACTTACTATTGTCAGCATCAATGAAGACCTCGACACAATCATCTAAATAAAACTCATCTGAGCTTGAGTCGCTCATAAGCTTATCATCAGTCACATCAATAAATACATAGAGATTCTCTTCATCCCACATAGCCTTGTAATAAGCAGAGAGGTCTTCATCGGATAAGACAGGCGAATATGTCACGTTACCAATCTTGTATTCACGGGCATCAGACCAAAGGCCCTCTGCGTTACCATCGATAACTGGAGGCTGGGTAGCCGCTATGATAGTGGCTGGCACAAGTGCAAGTCGGTGTGCAGCCTTGACCTCAGCCTTGGCCTGTGAAAAAATCTGCGATACTACCAAAGCTGGGCCAAATACTTCATTAATTGGGGGCAGGTTATTAATACCTGCGTATAATCTGAAGTTATTAAGTTGCTCATCGGTGCTAAATTCAATCACTGCCTGGTCGTTTGCCTGCGCCAATTGAGCCAGCGCCTCTTCCAAGCTATCACGTTGTGCATCTTTGAAAGGTTCGATTATCGCTGGGCTGGCTAACCGAAGCGCCCCACCGACATTTACTAATATGAGCTTGCTTGTCGTTGGGGAGAGTTTGTTCACAGCATCCTTGAGCGGACCCGCATCACAAACTGACCTGCGTTCTTTAATCGCAGTTATACATGCATCGGTGATTGCACGGTTTAGTGACAACACAGTGGTCTTGTTCACCTGGTCCATATAACAGTAAAGTTTTTGGTCGCCGGCAATGCCGATCTGATATTTGCCTGCAGCAGTATCCTCCTGACCAGCTTGCTGATCACCGGTTAATAAGCCAATTGCTCCGAGCAATGTCGTCAAAATCTGACGTGTCTGCTGTGGGTTGTGACTTGTGATTGCCACACCGAGACAGCCCGGGAAAAAAGGGACTCCGCCTTGGGAGGTTTTGTCGGCTGGGACAGCAAACAAATTAAGCTGCTCGATATTTGCATAGATTTCACGACCGATATCGAGACCTGTTACATGTTGAATTTTTTGTCTTACCGCCTCGGCTTGCGCTCCATCAGGCTCGCCAAATGCCTGGCTGACCAGAGCTACTGCATCAGAAGGCACGGCCTCGAAACCCCCTCGCGTTAGGTTTGGAGTCCGAATGAGATTGTATGCCAGACAATTGTGTCCATCTACAAATGAAATTTCTGTTTGGCAGATAATCCCATCTTCATCGATGGACAAAAACGAAATCAAATCATCAATATTACCAAAGTCCATGAAACCATTGGCCATAAACATTTCTTTGGGAGTTTTACCCTCAGGGAACTGTTTTATGAGTTCCGTGTATACCCGGTCAACATTTGCCCAAATTGTCAAGGCGTTTTGATGACGGGCTTTCTTGCTCAGTTTTGCAAAGGATTTGTTGCTCGATGCAAGCGAGGGATTTCTCATAAGGCTCTTGTACTGTTTTGCGCACCATTGAAGATGAGCGGCTGCATTAGCAGATGGTGATGCGGCTATTATCACGGTGTCATCGTATATGACACCGCCACCATCAGAAAAGGTGACCGCCTGCATACCTTCGATTGGATCAGTCGGTCTACCTATCATACCAAGAGCAGCTATGATTATGCCTCGCAGAGCATCGCTTTTACCAGGAAACATAACAATGATCGCCGGAGGCACTTCGTTGGTGATTCCCATGACACCAACACCCATTCCCCGTATTTTCTTGAACTCAGCCATCATGCTGGGATTGAGCAGCCCAGCCATAATGCCACCGGGCGACTGACCACCTGGCCCAACCGGGCCGGGGACACCAGAAATAACAGCAAGAGGATTCTCAAGTGGCGTGCCTTTGAGCATGTTAAGAATTGTCTCGACTTGTTTGCCGGGGCTGCCAATTTCCATATAAACCAGTGTCTCCGGCGGCATCAAGGCAGCAGGGTCAAATGTCGTAAGATCAGCGAGCAAAGGTGCGACCTTTTCTATGAGATTTGGTTGATCCGCGTACTGCTGAATTATTTGCTCGAAGATCGCCTTTGCCTTCTGTTCATCCTTCTTCTTCAGATAGCACATGCCCTGCCGATACATCGCCTGTGCCACATGAGACCTTTGAGCTGAGGGATCATCAATTATCTGCTGGTAGGCCTTAATTGCCGCATCTATGTCACCCTCGACCTCCTCGGCATAAAGTCCTTCCTGCAATAGTACGCTAGCAGACTTGGCAAGTGCGGCTGTGGCAAGCAGCCCAATAACCACAAAACTAACAACAAATAGGCGCTTTAACGTTTCCATGACTGTTCTCCTTTCTAAATTAGGTTAACAATAAACCGTGATTTTCACAACCCCAATTGTGCTCTTTGAATGTTACCGTTGTGTTACGAATTTGTCCTTTTTTGGTGATTTTTTAAGTATTATTGCCTCTTTTGGAGTGTGATTTTTCGTCGGCTCAGTCTGATTCGGAGTAACTTCAGTCAACAAACAGGAATAAGCAGGTGCTTTCACGGAGTTTCCTGGCCCAAGAACGCTCTGAACAACTCATCGGCAAAAAGCTGCTCAGCGAGCATCATATATCCTTGGCCTGTAGGATGACTGACGTCATAGTACAACGTGCTGGGTAAAACAGCCGCAATACAATATGGTATACGGTTCTGTTTTAGCCGAAACTCGATATCGCTTTTCATCTTGTTGTAGATTTGAGCACTTTTTCCTTTCAGAATATGCTCGTTGAAAGGCCCGACAAGGACGAAGACCCTGTTTTCTCTAGCGTTCAAGAGCATAACCGCTCGTCTGAAAAATCTCCATTGCAGAGATGTTTCAAGCTCAACCCATTCAATTTTTGGTTCTATAACACTATTGCCAGCCGGCGCAGTATCTCTGCGCTCATACTGACTTTCATCAAGCTCAGGCCCGGCAGCTATGGCCCTTAGAGGATTTTTATACGGGTACTCTATAGTCCATCCTGGCAAGTCCATGCCCTGGAAGTATGCAATTCTAAGATGTGATGCCCAGCCCAGAAAAGCTGAGAGGCGCCCTACCACAATACCGAGCCTCGTTGAAAACGACTCTTTGTAGCAGGGAATCCTCGGGACAAACTGTGGAACAAGCTGAGGATGGTTGAAGTGAAATTCCTTTTCGATCTGCAAATCGTGCTTTCTGGAACTCATCCATAGAGGATTCAGATGCAAAATAATCTTGTTGCCTGAAATGTCACGACCGTAGTGCCTCAGCAAACCAGCTAGTGCAACAGGGTGTATGCCGTCCACACCTAAATTAGCAAATTCATCTCGACCCACTTTCTTGTTAAGACTACCTGACAGCGTACAGTCGCAGGACACATAGTGTCCCCAGACAACTGAGTCCCCGATGACGAGCACCTTATCCCGCGAGCAGGCCCAATTACAATAGCGACTGTACAGCCAATAGTCGCTGCTTAGTCTGTAGGGCAGGCGATAATTGGCTTGTGGTATAAAACTTTCGACACGCAGCCAGAGCAATGGCATACAATATGCTAAAGCCGTAAGAATTACAGCAGCGACGATCCACTCACTCAAGGTTAGTCGTATGCTATTTGAGCTAAATGCAGCCCCAGATTCATGTTCATAATTGCGAAAACCAACTTCGCCTGTCTCTGACATTCCTTTTTAATCCCTCGCAGATATTAGCCAAATGGTCAGAACTGCAAGTAAATAAATGCCCGCTCACTTGAGGAGGCAAAAACAGCAAGGTAAAGAACCATCAGGATAACTATCGTCACTCTGACCAGCCGAAGCTCAAGCAGCCATCTAACTTTGGACTCATAAACAAACTGGTAGGACCAGACAGCCAAGATCAGAACCAGAGCCCAAATCGGACACTGGGGATTTGTGAATCCTGTCCCAAAAATCCTCGATACCACCACCCAAGCATCACCGATACTGTCAGCTCGAAAGAAAATCCAGGCAAAAGTAACGAACGCGAATACAAACAGTTGCTTGACTAACTTCGGCACACCGTTTTTGTAGAACGCAGTTCTCTCCAGTTCTCGCGTTGCAAATCGGCCAAGAGCATGCAGCGCTGCCCAGACCACAAACGTCCATGCTGCACCATGCCATAGACCTGAAATCACCATTGTCAGAAACATGTTCCTGTAGGTGTTGAAAGTTCCCTTTCTGTTACCACCAAGAGGAATGTACAGGTAGTCTTTAAACCAGGACGAAAGACTGATATGCCACCTGGACCAGAACTCGCCCAGACCAGTCGCAAGGTATGGATTGTTAAAATTCAACATCAGGCGAATACCCATCATCCTCGCTACGCCCCGAGCCATATCCGTATATCCACTAAAGTCAAGATATATCTGCCAACTGAATAGGAACGTGGCCAAGATTAAAGCCGGTGATTGAAATTGGCCAGGAGCATCGTAAACTTTATCAACGTATAGTGCGAGATAATCAGCTAAAGCCACTTTCTTGAAAAGACCCACAATAAATAGTGATAGGCCGTCAGAAATGTCTTTGCTTGTCACTCTTGCTGTAGTGAGTAACTGTGGTAAAAGATTCTTGGCTCGCTCTATCGGTCCGGCTATCAGCCTGGGAAAGTAAGACAAAAAAGTAGCATACGCAATAAAACTCTTCTGTCGCTCTACTCTGCCGCGATAGAAATCGATTACATAGCTGAGAGACTGAAGAACATAAAATGACAAACCAACATGCAGAAATATGCTCGGCGAAGTCAGCCTATATGGAATTGCTATGTTGGACAATAAGAGATTAACATTGTCTGAGATAAATCCGCTATACTTAAAGAAACCAAGAAGTCCTATGCCATTCGCTATGCTCACTAAAAGCCAGGCCTTTTTCCGCCTGCTTCGTTCCATTTTCGCAACTACAATATAGTCGACAACGGTCAAATACAGTATCAGAATAATATAGAATGGATGAAAACACGCATAGAAAAAATAAGACGTAACTAACAACCACGGAAGTCTGAACCTCGTGCCTTTTACAAGTAAATAGACTGGATATACCACCAGAAAGAAAAACAGAAACGGCCAGGTGTGAAATAGCATTTGCCGCCCTTTTCTACTCGACCAGAACGCGAATGTGGGCCTCTACTGACGCAGCTAAGCCGTCAAGACTATATCCACCTTCAAGAACGGATACAAGCCTGCCGTCGCAGCATTCTTCCGCGATTATCTTGACAATCTGTGTCATCTGCGCAAAACCTCTCTCAGTGACATTCATACCGCCGAGCGGATCATCTATATGCGCATCAAACCCAGCAGAGATCAAGACAAACTCAGGACAAAACGCAAGAGCCGCAGGTTTGAGTTGCTCCTGGAACGCCCGCATATAATCCGAGTCCGTAGAGCCTGCCGGCAGGGGCACGTTAATATTGTGGCTGAGACCTTTTCCGACACCCCTTTCTGCAACACTTCCACTGCCTGGGTAGAAAGGATACCTATGAACGCTAAAGTATAGCACGTTAGGATCATCGTAGAATTCCGCCTGGGTTCCATTTCCATGATGCACATCCCAATCAACGATCAGCACCTTCGCAAGGTTGTACTTGCCTTGAATGTACCGGGCTGCAATAGCAACATTGTTGAAGATGCAAAAGCCCATCGCTTGGTCTTCCAGTGCGTGGTGACCAGGTGGACGAACCGCGCAGAATGCGTTTGTGATTTTCGCGTCCATGATGGCATCAACAGCACACAACACCCCACCTGCGGCCGAGAGAGCCGCCTCATAGGATTTAGAAGATATAGGGACATCAGGCGAGTCTAAATATCCCTCGCTCTGTTCACAACTCTTCTTGGCTCGCTCAATGTACCCACGTGAGTGAATGGTTGTGAGCCATTCCAAAGGGATTGGCATAGCTTTAAGCGGATACAATTTAGAATACAGTCCCTGCGATTTGAGTCTATCGACTATAGCCGATAGCCTTTCTGGTCTTTCCGGGAAACCTTGAGGAGCTTTGTGCTCCAAAAAGATATCGTCGTACAGAAATCCTGTCTTCGGCTTTCTCTCTATTGGCTGGTTTTCATGTGTCTTTTCTCTGGCAGCGGTATTGGAGAGTCCGGCTCTGACGCAGCGAAAGCCGATGGCGTCGTTTGCCAGACATGTATCATCGATAGAAGGATCGCTTGACC
This sequence comes from uncultured Pirellulales bacterium, assembly GCA_964519995.1. GTDB lineage: Bacteria > Planctomycetota > Phycisphaerae > Sedimentisphaerales > Anaerobacaceae > CAZFLY01. The sequence goes on from CAZFLY010000006.1 coordinate 26,625, forward strand.
GGTAAGATGACCGACAGGCATCTGCGCTGCTATTCCATGCGCCGCCTCGAACAACCCTTTCACGTCCATGATTGGGGCCTCTTGGATCCCGCTGAGGGCTTTGTTCGTAATAGCCCTGCGAGTAGAAATCGTTGCACCATTCTGCAACATTGCCATGCATGTCATACAAACCCCACGAGTTGGACTTTTTTTGACCAACCGGATGAGTTCTTCCCAACGAGTTGCCAACAAACCATGCATAAATTTTGAGTTTGCGTGCATCGTTGTTAAAGCTATACGTTGTTCGTGTTCCCGCCCGACATGCGTACTCCCACTCTGCCTCCGTCGGCAGCCTGTATCCGTTTGCATCGAAGTCGCAACGCCAAGTTTCTTCATCATAGCACGGCTCAAAACCCTCGGCACGAGACCTCTCGTTACAGTATAGAGCTGCATCTGTCCAGTTTATCTGCTCCAAGGGGTGGTTTGGACCCTTGAAGTGCGATGGATCAGGCAATTGGAATTTCTTGAACTGCTCTTGAGTCACTTCGTATCTGTCCATCAAAAAAGGGCTAACCCAAACTTTGTGCACCGGTAACTCGTCTTTCGCTCCGGCGTTACTTCCCATTTCAAACCAGCCTGCTGGAATTGCTATCATTTCAATCCCACTTTCAGTCACAACAACGTGAGGCGCACTATACACCTGCTTGGTCCGACGACAGCCGACGGTCAAAAGCAATATCATCAGACACAACACACACACCGTCAGTCTCGCAAGTCTTGTGCATACCTGTAACATGCTTAAGTAAAAATTATCCCAAGCTTCTCAACGACGATACGAAATCATTAACGACCATGTTTGGCATCAAGGCTCGAAGTAGGTATCGGGACCCAGTCCGGCTCTTTATTGTGCTTACCGTCCGCTGTCACTTGAACCCAATTACCCGATAAATCGCCTACGCAGATGTTCCAGCCTTCCGCTTCGCCGCCGACCTGCTGTCTTCCTTCAAATGGACCATAGCTAAAAGTGATGTAACACCCATCCGGCGAAAAATCAACATGATAGACCTTATATTCATGAGCGCACTTAACAACTTGGCGGATATTGGTGACCCTGGGCTCGCTTGAATTCAGGTCAATATTACCAATGCAAAGATTCCAGTCAGTCTCACCCCATGCTATCATCGTGCCATCGGGACTAAAGTCCGGTCTGCACCCTTTAACTCCCCACTTTTTCAGATCAAACACCCTTGTGCCGTAGGCATCAAAAGCCAATATAGCGTCACTAAAAAGCATACCGCCATGTACGGCACAAGCAAACCACCTGCCATACGGCGACCAACAAATGGCATAAATGTGATGTAAACTTGTATTTGGGTGTTGCCTGTGCAGGCCTGTTTGAAGATCATAAATTAAAAGCTCAGAGGTAGCATATTCTCTGGTACTATAGCGCTCGTACTCACCCTTTAGATAAGCAATGCTCTTACTATCAAAGCTCCAGCAGGGCTGCCGAGCATTCTCGGCCACCTTGATACGTCCCGTGCCGTCAGTATTCATATAGTAGACGCTCCGCACCTTGATTCTTCCTATGCCTTCATCAACAACAAAGCAAATCTTAGTGCCGTCGGGCGAAACATGGGGATACATTTCATCCAACTCAGCAGTATTGGTCAGATTTACCTGCTCAGAGCCGTCAGCGTTCATCAGGTAAAGCTCCCAGTTCTTTCTGCCACCGGTGATGCGGTATGTTTCGTACACGATTTTGAAAGGAATCTCTCGCAAATCCAGCTTCGACCGAGGTGATGGAGCAGAAAGTCTTGACTCAGCTCTATTTTGCAAAGGCGCGGAGCTAACAAGACTATTTATGGCAGGCCGGCTCAATATCACAAAAAATAGAATGACTGCTCTTAACACAAAGGTTGAACTCCAACCTAATTCTTATAAAGCATGGAAACTATTGCCCTACTTCACCAGCTCAATAAATTCGCCACCAACTTGCAGCCATACAGTTCATCATACACAAACTGGTTAATAACAACAAGCCTGCCCGACATGACGAACTTAAAAACAGCTACTATTGCCAGAAAATCAATAAGCACCGCCCGTAAACTACTTGCAAAGTCAATCTATCCGTTGTAAAGTAGCTTGATGTTCTACAGGGAGTGTAGCTCAGGCGGCAGAGCAACGGCCTTTTAAGCCGATTTGTCATTTCCTAAGTTTTTTATCCACAATCCTTTATGCTTGTCAAATAAACACTTATAAGACCACCCGAAAATCAGCCGAAGGTCAAACGAAGATAAAACGAACATTCTTGGCGCGCGCTTGGCACGCGCTTACTGGTTTTGAGCTGGTAAGGCCGGTCCAAAATAAGGAGACTTAACGATGCCTCAAACACGAGTGGGTTTACTATTACAGGTTCACGACAAAGCCTCACGTCAAATGCGTGGTTTCAACAACGTTTTAGGTAGCAGCACGCGGCATCTGCGCGCCTTTGCAGGTGGTATTGTGGCGGTAGCCGGTATAGGCGGAATTGGCTACATGCTAAAAAAGACTATGGAAAGTATCGATGCCACCGCAAAGCTTTCCGACCGGATAGGAATGGCGACCGAGAATATAATCGGCTTGCAATATGGCGCCAAAATTATGGGTGTCGAGCAGGAGACACTAAATAAATCTTTAGAGCAGTTTTCCAAGCGATTGGGTGAAGTGCGAATGGGAGTGGGTGAGGCGAGATACGCCCTGGATGAGTTCGGTCTTTCTGCAGATGAGCTGGCAAGCAAAACACCGGAACAAGCACTTGCTATAATCGCCGATAAAATGAGCCAATTGGAAAACCAGGTGGATAAAACAGCAGCAGCGACAAAACTGTTTGGTCGATCTGGAATTTCATTGGTGAATTTGCTTCAACAGGGAAGTGTTGGTATTGAAAAATTTCAAAAGGAGGCTGAAAAATTACGTCTTACTTACAGCCGGTTTGATGCAGCCCAGGTTGAAGCGGCCAACGATGCACTAGCTAGAATGCGTTTTGTTTTTCAGGGATTGTTCCAGCGGATTGTGATTCAATTGTCGCCATATATTACTACATTGGCTGAATCTTTTGTTGATGCGGCCACCAAAGGCGGAGGGATGGGTTCGAAAGTTACAAGTGCAATGGAAGCTATTGCACAATCGGCGGTACAGGTTGAGCTTTCATTGACACGTGTCCGGCTGGAATTTTCATCTTTTAGATTAGGAGCGCTCGAAGCCGAACGCGAGATGCTCACATTTCTTGATAAATGGAATAAGGCACTAAGCTTTGAGTTTCCGTTTGATAAGCTTACAAACTGGATCAAAGAAAAATATCCCGAATACGAGATGAGTAAGCTATTGCCGATGGCCCAAAAGTATAACGATTTACTTTCCGGCAAGGCCTTCGTTAAAGGATTTTTACCTGAAGAACTTCAACCTCAACAACTAATACGAGATCTTGATGAAGCGATAATCCAGGCAACCGAAAAGCAGGATATGTTATTACAGGCATATTTAGATACTTTCCAAAGAATTTTGGAGATTCAGATAAAGTTTAATAATATACGAGCAGAATCACTTGAGAAACCGGCTTTTGAAACCGGTATATCCGCGGAAGATTTGGCTTTTACTGAAGCCGAATTGCCGATGGATTTACTCAAAAAATGGGATGCAGAGCGTGCCAAGCAAATTAAATCAATTCAAATGACAACTTCTGCCATTGAAAAGGAGGCCCGGGCCACTGAGCTTGTCGTTCAGGGCCAGGCCAAATCGGCTGATGCGGCGAAGTTCATGCTCGATGTCTGGTCAACTTATGGAGAAAAGACTCAGGAAGCAACTGCTGCAATCGAACGTCACCAGGCGGCCATTGATAGATTGGCCCTGGCAAATAACGAATTACAAAAGATCGAGAATAAACAAAAAGCGGTCCAAACACTTGAGGAGGTAAATGCCAAGCTCGATGCCGAATACAACCTGATAGGCCGAATCGGCCAGGCCTGGGAACATGCGGAGGCACGAGCTCAGGCGGCGGCTGCTGCGGTTGAAAGTTATGGATTAGGGACCGCCAAAGCTGCGGCGGAAATTGAGAAGATCGATAAGAAGATCGAGCGAAACAGGATTGCCGAAAATTGGCAGCAGATGACCCAGACGATGACTTCATCATTTTCTGAGGTAATTAGAACCGCCATGTTCGACTTTGAGAGACTTGGCGAAGTGGTTGAGTCGGTGATTCAGTCTATTATTATAAAGATTATTGAGCTTCAATTTATCAATCCTGTCTCGGAATCCATTAGCGCCGGAATAACCCAAATGTTTAATACAAGTGGATTTTCATCTAAGGCCACGCTCGCCCCTGCCGTAGGGCCGATCAGGACGTTTTATGGTCACGGTGGCGGCATAGCCGGCGAAAGTGCTGCATCTATTGAGCGGTTAGTGCCGAGTTTGGCTTTTGTAGGAGCACCTCGTTATCATGCAGGTCTGCTACCTGGCGAAGTACCGGCGATCCTGCAAGAAGGCGAAGGTGTATTTACACCAGATCAAATGGCCCGACTGGCGCCGGTTGGTAGCGCTGAGCGGACGGTTATGCCTAACATAACAGTCGTCAATGAATCAGGAGTGCCTTTGAAAATTGATACAGGTAACAGCTTTTTTGATGTTAAAGATATGATCATAGCTTTGGTACAGCAAAATATTAACCAAGGCGGTGAACTGTATGACGCCTTAAAACGAAAGTGAGCCTAATGAATCACGCAACCTTGAAATTGCCGAACGCTCTTGAACCTTTAATAATCAATGTATGGAATCGGACATCCTGTGGCCCAATAAGTGTCATTCAAAGAAAACAAGCGAGATTCGTTGATGGACGATGGATTGTTGATATCTATCTTTGTGATTGGGATGCCCATCTGCGTGTGGTTAAGGCCGGGGATAACGGTTCCTCTGATGAAATTGAATCACAGGATTTTGGACCTCAACGGCCAGGGGCATAAGTCTCCCTATGGCAACTCGAATGTTTAGTTTCCTTATTTTGTGAATAGGGCAGGCTGAAAGGCTTGCCCTGTTTTTTCCCCTATGAAGCGCCGGGGGGTAAGACCTTAGCTTAGTTGCCCAGGATCGATGCTCCTGTAGGTTGCTACTGGCTTTATTTGAGATTCTACGAGATATCGTAAGAAATTTATGAAATTTTAAGAGATTTTTCTTGAACTGTTATCGCATATTTGCGATATTATATAAGGGTTATCAATGTGAGGGAATGGATGCCAGAAACTGAAGTTGTAATATATCAAGAACAACCAGGCGAAGTGCCATTATTATGCTGGCTTGATGGCTTGCCTGTAAAAGTCCGTGATAAGTGTATTGACAAAGTAGAGCGACTTGAGGAGAGAGGATACGATCTTAGAAGACCAAATTGTGATTATTTAGACCAAGGAATCTATGAATTGAGGGCAAGGCAAGGAAAAGTTCGTTATCGAATACTATATGCTTTTATAGGGGAAAATGCAGCACTTCTGTCACATGGATGCACAAAAAAGAAAGCTGTGCCGAAAAGGGAGATCAATAAAGCACTAATGAATCTACACAAGTATACTGAGAACCCAAAGGCTCATACGTATATAGGAGAGTTGTAATCATGGTAAAGAAGAAAAAAGGGAACACAAGCAGCGCCGTGAGAATTTTGCATAAGCGATATATCAAAGATGACCCTAAACGGCTTAAGTCTCTCAAAATAGAAAGAGAGAAGGCTGATATTGCAGAGCAGATTTACGATCTTAGGACTCAAGCAGGCTTATCTCAGAAGCAACTTGCTGAGAAGATTGGTACTACACAATCGGTCATTAGCCGCTTGGAAGATGCTGATTATAACGGGCACAGTATTCAGATGCTGGAGCGCATTGCTGATGCGTTGCACTATAGAGTCGAGATTCGTCTTGTTCCTGAAACCGCAAACTACGCTTACGTATAATTCAAGAGTAAAACCTCTCGTGTAAGTTCTATTGTCAATTCATTTTGTTTGATAGACTGAGTATCCTAAATCAGCCATTTTTTTTGAAATTTACCTTGCAATCCCCAGCGTATCGATGATAATAGGGGCATGAAATCCAACGGATCAAGTCTGTTAAACAATCCTAAATTCATGGCCAGGGTTAGTCTATCCGTAAGGACGACTACGCCCCGTTGGAGCGTCATAAACCCTGGCCGCTTTTTTATGAAAGGTGATAGCCATGAAATCCAACGAAACCATAAATCAAACACAATGGACGGAGAGTGAGAAGAAACTGGCGGAGAAACACGGAGTAGAGGCCAAGATGGTTCGCTTAGTAGGCGAGCTAATTGCGGATCATCTCAAGCGGATTGTGGATCAGCAACTACGACCCTTAGAATTGTTGAAGCACGCCTACGACTATGATCAAGAGCAACGAAGCCATGATGCGCTATCTGAGGAAAAACTGAGCTTAGAGGACCAGTCAGAGGAGATATTGAAACAATGGTTTCTGGCTCGTAGTCTTGAGACAAAGTTAGCCGTTTTGATTATACGAATCCTTGAAACAGAGGATTACGGCACATGTCCCCTTGTCGATCAGATTGTTGGCCAATATGAGGAACAAGTTAGTAAGATTCTAAAAGAGCCGTCAGCTGACTTGTCACCGGAACTTCAAATTATTGTGGGGATGCTATCGCAGCTTGTAATTTGGCAAAAGCATTATAGATGAGAAAGGGTGGTGAACTAATGAAAACTCAGGTTGACAAAAAAGCGGTTCAGGACCTATTGAAAAAGGTCTTTTATACACCACATGGTGTGCATGATATCATGGAGATTTTGCATCGTATATTGCCTTTGATTGAGCAAGATGTGGACGAAGATACATTGGTGCGAGGTATTGTCAAAATCGAACTTGAGATGGACCCTGATCAAAGCGAAACGAGGATTGCAGATGATGCTGTGTTTATAAGCCGATGTGTGCGTGAGCTTGACCATCACATAGATAAGCGTGCTGTTGTTGAGGCTGCGCTTGCAGAAATCTCTACTATTGAAAGTAAGGCTGAGCGACTAAAAGTTATGCAACAACAAGTCAGTGACATATTTTGCAAGCTGGATGATCGAACGAAGGCCATTCTTGAAATTAGAGCTGAGCTGGCAAGAGTGGACGGCGAGATCAATACAGATTATATGAACTGCCTCGATCAACTCGGTGAAGTATCTTTGGATGTATTGCAAGGTGAGCCGGACTTAAAACCACTGCTTGAAGCATACGGTATGGCTCGTACGATATTGACACAAAACGAGTGATTCTGGATAGAATATGTCTACTGGACTTTGGGTCGGAAGTGGCGATTTGGCTGTTGGTGAGTCAAAAAGATATTTATAGAAGTCTCTGTGAGGCACGGTCCGAAGCCAGTGAGTAGTAAGGTAGCCCAGTTATGAGTGATGCGATTGTGCTATATAAGTTTGACGAAAATTACTACGCTTTCGATGAGGATGCAGAGGCGGTCTCAAGAGTCTGTGATCTCCCTCTGGCAATGACCAAAGGTATTCCACGTACTGATGTGACGTACTGGCTGTTTGCTAAGTGCACGCGACAACTTGTGATAGCTGGCTATCAGATTGCGGTTGTCCAAGAGTTTCAGACTCCGTCAGGGCAGTCCAGGTGGATTTTGCGAAAAGTTTCTTTACGCAAACACGTATCAGCCTAAAATGATGTTTGCCGGATAATGTGCGGGTCGAGTTGAGCTACGCTCCTCGGCCCACCACGAGAAGGACGCCCGGACGCGGGCCTAAAGCGATAGCGGTGGCAGGAGCCTTTGGCACTTGCCTTTCCACTCCTGCCCACCGCTTTGGAAAGACAAGTTAAAATGAGTGCCAAAACCAAAAAGAAAAATTCCTCTAAAACGGACGTGACGGTCAAGACTCCAACATTAAGTCTAATCGCCGATTTGAAATCCCCAGGCTTAGAGATTAAGGAACCTATTTTTCACGCCGACAAGATTACAACAAGCAAAGGCCCTGTACAAAGCACTGAGGTTAGAGAACGGCATTATAAGACGAATGACATCCAATATGTTCGCAAAGACCAAAGACAAGGGCCGTCAATATCAAGTATCACTCAGCAAGTGAGAGATTTAACACAGCAGCAGTCAAAAAAATATCAACAAGAATCCACAGAAATTCAGAAACTACGCAATAAGACAGTTCGTCTCATCGGTCAACTTTACAGATCAGCCGAAATCAAAGAGTACTGTAAACAGTTAGCTAAGAAGCTGCTCAATGATCCAAACTTTGAGCAGCGTTGGTGGTTCAGGGAGCGACCGAAAAGAAAATTACAGTTGCCTGAAGAGATCGAACAAGTCCACATTTTCTTGCCTTACTATCACGATCATTTCAGCAACATCGAAATTCTCAATTTCGATATACGAAAACGATTTATCGTGAATGGGTATTTTTTGCATGATTCAGACTTTCTACGTGGGGATTTACAAAGTTTTATAGACCAAACCGAGAAAAACCTTATAGCTGAAGGGATTCTTAGTTTTCCTGCCACACAAGATGATTCTGTAGATAAGCCAGAAGGAACAAAACCTATTAAGCACAATCCTCCAGAGGGGGAATGGTCAAATGCAATGCCAATGTCTGAAATGATGCAAAGGGTCAGTATACACGGCTACAAAAAATTTAAGACGTTTGCAAAACCACATGGATTGAAACAACTCAATCGACAACTATGGCAAATTAGACTTGATGGGATGGATAAAACTACTCGTGCCAGACTTGAAAAAAATTGATATCATAGCCAAAAACAAATTCAAAACTGATTTCTACTGACCTCGACTGGTCAATTCTGCTTACTTCTCTAAACCTACTCACTTTCGCTTCTGATAATCTCTCATTATTTTTGACAGCATGAAAACACCGCTGCTAAAACCTAATGAGGTTGATCTACTACTGGGATATCCTCTTGGAAAGAGCCGGCGTTTAGCAAAACAAGGTCTTATCCCTTGTGTTATATTGCCGGATGGGTCAATGCGATTTGACACAGAAGAGATAGAAGAACTTATCAATGAATCAAAAAATCATAAACAGAACAAATATATTAAGAACTAAGTGACAATGGGCAAGCGGTGGATGTAATTGAAAATGAAAACGGATCATCAACTGCCGTCGCTTGCCTTTTTATAACATATAGGATGAGAAATATCTACAAATGCTACAAGTGACACAACTAACCTTCGATGACTTGATTTTATTGAATCCATCCGTTGAGCCAGAAGATGAAACCCGCTTGAGCGGTCAAGCACAGCGTATCTTACAACTCTTTGTCACCGCCCGTCGTGATAGCCGGCTGGTAGCGAATGTGGAACTGATATCGATTGCCGCGCAATACAACGCTCGATTGTTTGAGGTTCGGCGTTTTCTGGTAAAGCATGGATTTTGCATTGACCTTTTACGACGAGATCGAGGGGGGATTTGTTGGTACGGAATGGTCCCGATAGATGAAAGCACATTTTATCAACAGCATTGTTACAGCTTTTGAATTTTGAAAGGTGGATTATGTCAAGTCAAAAAGCACCCATTGGTCAGCAGACTGCTCTTGTTGTAAGTAAACAAAATCTCCGCACTTTGCTTGAGAAGGCACAAGTCAATCAGACACTGGAGCGAGTAAGTACCCGTTGGCTTTCGGCAGATCAGCTCAAAACACAAGCATTGATTGCTGTAGCGAGAAATCCGGCACTGCTTCAATGTTCTCAAGCAAGTTTTTTAGAAGCAATGGTCAGAGCAGCAGAGCTTGGCTTGCGTTTCGCCGGTGCAGGTGGTGAAGCGTATCTTGTGCCATATAAGAATAAATGTACTTTAATTGTCGGTTATCGGGGACTTTGTGCGCTTGCACGCCGAACAGGGAAGGTGACTCGTATCGAGGCACGCGCTGTGCACGAGCGGGACCATTTCAAAATATCCTTCGGCTCAGGACAGCAGCTCATTCACCGGCCATATTTAGCCCCTGACCGGGGAGAGATTGTTTCTGTTTACGGTTTGGCCGAGTTTAAGGACGGTTCAATCCAGCTTGAAGTTATGGCGAAAGTGGAAGTGGATGCAATCCGAAAACGAAGCCCTGCAGGTGATAGCGGTCCCTGGCAAACCGACTACGAGGAAATGGCTCGCAAAACAGTTCTTAGACGGCTCTGCAAATTTTTGCCTTTCCCGACGGCGTTTGAGGATGCTCTGGTAGACGAAGAAACAACCAAGTCTGAACAGCCTCGAAAACACATTGAAGTAAATGTGCCTCCTGAAAACATTGATTATGAGACAGGTGAGATCACAGAAACCGGATCGGAAGAAACCAAAGACGTATCTTCTCAATCAAATGCAGCGGTAGATAATTTTGAGAGACGAAAAGCCGACCTGATTGGTGCTATTTGTGATGCACTAAATGGTTTGTATCCAGGGGATAGTATCGAGGACCAAGCAGCGCGATTGAAAACTTTGAAGTATGTTTTCGGCAAGGTGCAAATTGACGAAATAGCTAAGCTGCCAGTTCAGATTTTGCAGGCAGGTCTGGACGCTATGAAAAGTCAAGCAGTCAATGCTGAAGGTGAGAGTGACAATCTACCTGTGTAACCAAAGGTTTTGAATCATGGACGATCTGGTTTTTGCTATTGATCCTGGAAGTTTGAAAACCGGTTGGGCTGTTCTGAAGTTCCCAGATCAATTAGTTGAAGCCGGATTACTTCTGCCAGTCAAAAAAACTATGGGAAGCGAATTTCGGATCAACACGATGTGTTCTGATTTGTGGCAGCTTCTCAAGAAACACCAACCTACAACTGTTCTTGTTGAATGGACAAGCGGTCGGCTTAATTGCAGACGTCACAGAGGAGAAGGTCAGGGTTTAGCGGTTCATGGAGCAGCTACAGGTGCTTTGTGGCGCGAGGCTTTAGCCTGGCGGCGATCACTTCCGGCAGAACAACGGATCGGTGTCAAGGTTATTGTCGTTCGTGAGAACGACTGGACAAATGGTGTCCCAAAATCAGATCGCAGCACTGCCATAGCTTCTATGTTTCCAGAATACAAAATTGAGCAGGACGCTGGCGGTGACATCGCCGATGCGATTGGATTGGCATGTTGGTATCTTAAGGAACAATTAGTCCGGCTTGCGGAGTGTCTAAAATGAAGATAGATTTGAAAGAATGTAAAGACGCTCGATGGCAAGCTATACAAGCGGAAATTTTTGAGCGAGATGACTATACTTGCGTCAATTGCGGAGAATCAAACTGTAAAATCTTTGTTCATTTCAAGACATTCGAGCCAGCTAAAAAACTTTGGGAATATTCCAAAGAAATACTGGTTACTTTATGTGAAGATTGTTTAGCCGAGGAGCGACAGTTTTTAGGTAATGCGCTGACTTGTCTATCTGAAGCTGCACGCAAGCAGTTTTTATCGAATCAAATTGATAATATCGCCTTTTCTCTACTCGCAATGAAAAAACCGGTTGATGTTGATTCCGAAACCGTTGGCGAGACTATCAGCCTTTGGCTGAGGACACCTAAATTGGTCGAGTTTATGGTCAAAATTTATCAACGAAAATTGAGATACGATTTACAAAAATCGAAGGATAAACGCAATGACAAATGAGCAGACTACACCTAATACAAACAGACCGATTTGGGTTCAAGTGCTTTTAGACAAATCAATCTCGCCGGCAGGACGTCTTATCTTTTCATACTTGTTTTGGCGGCAAGGGTCCAATGGGTCTTCCTGGCCTTCGCAATATATGATCGCAGAGAATCTAGGACTATGCCGGCGGGCTGTACAACAGCTCACAAAACAGCTTGCACAAAAGGGCTATATTTACATCACAAGGACAGACGCGAAAGGTCGTAGACAGTACCTCCAATATAACATTATCGAACAGCCTAAAAAGCGGAACGAAAAGACACAAAAAGGGTATACGGAGAGACCCCCTTTTATGACAGAAAGGGCGCATACAGTGCGCCCTTTAATAGCAGAAAGGGCGCATTTGAATACACAAAAAGGGCGCATACAGTGCGCACAAACACTAAGAGAGAACACTAAGAGAGAGAGTGCGCACTCAAAGGCAAAAACCTGTGTGGGGAAAAGTCTTTCTACCAATTCCACCACACAGGAAAATTCAGCTCCTAAATCCGCCCTGAAATCTACCAAGCAGCATAGGTTCAAACCACCCACTGTCGATGAGGTCCGAGCTTATGCTGAGACCATAAATTATTACACGCTGGATGTAGCACAGTTTGTGGATTATTACATCGCCAAAGGCTGGATGATCGGCAAGAACAAAATGAAGGATTGGCGAGCGGCTGTCCGTACATGGAAGCGGCGTGATGAGGAATCTGGCAAAAAAACGGGTAGACCGAAACGTGGTGAATCTGGTTGGGTTCCGACAGAAGCCGAAGCCGAACAAACTTTACGAGAATGCGGAATGATAAAGTGAGTAATAAGCTCGACACAATTCGCAAAAGCCGAGAGAATCTCAGGCAGGAACTTGAATCTGCTGGGGCGAAGTTCACAGCCAGCGGTATCTGCTGTCCCTTCCACGAGGATCACCACCCAAGTGCAGGAATTTATCAAGGCAAAGATGGTATCTTTCGGTTTAAGTGTCAGGCGTCTGAATGTGCTTTTGGTGGTGATGTTTTTGATGTCAGGGCACGGGCTACGGGCAAACCCTTAGCCGAGGTCTTATTGGCAGCGATCGGGAACAACCATCAGAAAAAACAAACAACACAGAGACAATCCGAGAGCGAGAACAAAATTTATCATAATCTTGATTCGCTGCGAGCTGCTTTACCTGGAGAAGTTGTTTTGCAGCACGACTACCTGAATCCAGTCACAGGACAACCTGATCTGCTCGTCTTTCGCTGTCAACTCAATGGAGAAAAGTCTTATCGACCAGCGTATCCGACCAAAGGTGGCTTTCGGCTTGCAGCTCCACCAAAACCTTGGCCGTTGTACGCACGCGATGCTATTGCAGATAGTGACACGGTGATAGTTGTCGAGGGCGAAAAATGTTGTGATGTTTTGAGCGAATATGGCATATCAGCAACAACGAATGCCTTTGGTGCTGGTAAAGCTGAACACGCAGACTGGACGCCGCTCGCTGGTAAAAATCTCATACTCTGGCCTGACCATGATGTCGTGGGCCACAATCACATGAGACAAATCCAAACTATCCTTGACACTCTTGACCCAAAACCACGTGTTGCCTGGCTTGAACCGAGAGACCTTGACCTACAAGAGCGAGAGGATGCTGCTGATTTTATTGAACAGCTAAAGACTCTTGAGAAAAGCCAAACAAAGATCGAGACTGAGCTTCGACAAGTCATCGGTAAAGCCCGTCCGTTAGGTCCGCTTGACAAATTACATCAGCGAATTAAAGCAATCAATGCCGGCGAATACCGCTGCATTGCATGGCCATGGTCTATGTTGAGTAACTTAACAAAGGCTTTGCTACCAGGGACGATAACTTTATTAGCTGGGACGGTAGGGGCATCAAAATCGTTTATGTTATTACAAGCTGTTCTTTTCTGGCTCTACCAAAGAGAACATATTGCTTACTATGTGTTGGAAGGTGATCGACCATTTCATTTAGCCCGGGCGCTTGCTCAACTCAGTGGCATTGCCGGTTTTACTGACCCGGACTGGATCAAAGAGAATCCGCTTGCTGCTCAAGCAGCTCTTATTGAACACACCGAGCAATTGGAATTATTCGCACATCATTTGTGGGCGAGCGATAACTTGGGTGCGGAAACGCTTGAACAATTAGCCGAATGGATCGCTCAACAAGCTAAACTCAGTCGGCGGATTATCTGTATCGATCCTGTTACTGCTGCTGCCCGTACAGGCAAACCGTGGGTTGTTGACCTGGCCTTCTTGAAGGCAGTGAAGAAAACGGCAGTAGATTACAATTGTAGTGTGGTTTTAGTCACACATCCGACTAAAGATACAGCCGAACCGAATCTACAAAATCTGGCAGGGGCAGCAGCATATCAAAGATTTACTGACGTGATTATTACATTACGAAATCACGAATCCCAAACATCCTGTGTTAAAACCGCGGTAGGTCGAACGGAAGTTGAGCACACGCGAACAGTACGAATTGAGAAAGCTCGCAACGGTTCGGGTACAGGATACAGTTTGGCCTTTAGTTTTAATACTGACTTTTTGACCTTAACTGAGCACGGAGTTATTACAAAGGGCTAACATGGCAACAAGATCAGGATTTGCTATTGAGCAGCATAGAGCAGCGGGCCGACAGGTACAGAATATCCGTAAGCGTCTCTTTGATTTGAGCAGTGATCTGAGTAGATACTACCGAACGAAGGGTCGGTGTTATCAAGCTGCGTTGTCTGTAATACAGGCAGTTGATTCATTGCGTAGCCAATTGGACCGGCAGGTGCGACGAGAACATCACGATGATCCAGAGGCAGATCATGTTTATTATCGACAGCCAATTGAAGGCAAGCGATAATGATTGGGTCCTTCCTGGAATATATGTTCATCGCGGTTTAATGCAGTGCGATTTTCGGGTGCTTTTTAGTTTTTTTTATTACACTTTACATACATAAGTGATTGATATTTCAAGTTTTAAGAAAGACCATTTATTTTAAACTGGATAGAAGTTAACCTAAATATTGAATTTTCAACGATTTATGAAAAAGACTGGCGATAATTTCTGTAAGAAATTCTTAACTTGTTAAACCGTGTTTAAGCCTTAATTATATGGTTAATGTAAAGTGATGTAAAGTCATTCAGAATTGAAAGGAATAAAAAATGAGTACCACAAACGAACAGGCCTGGGCAAACGAATACTGGCTCGATGATGCTCTCCAGGATGAGTTCAGTGATGTCGAAAGCTACCTGGCCTTCAAACGACATGAGCCTCAAATCAAAATTGTTAAACACAAACAACCTAATGATAAGAGTACAGGCACAGGCTTCGATGAGACTACGGCAACCGATGAGCAGCTCAAAACCCACTTTGAACAATCGCAGGAGTTAAAAGACGAGTTCTCCGGGTTTGATTCTTACCTCGCTTATATTCGTCACTGCGTGAGTAAGCGACCACGTCGGAGATTTTATCCTGAGCAAACTATCGAGGCCGGGAGTGGTTTGAAGGAAAAATAAAAATGGACGAAATTGGTTTAACAGATCGACAGATTGAGTTTTTGAAACAATGATGGGATTTAAACCTGGAACTTCAGGCTATATATGCAGGTGATTTTGAGGCATACCTGGCACACATAAAAGTTGGTTTAGACGATAATTACAGGAGCATTCAACCAGTAGTCAAGCAACATTGTTTTTGAAAGGAGATATTTGATGTCTAAAATAATGGATCAAGTTAAAGAACTATCCGCACAGATTGCGAAGGCCAGTTCAGAACATGAACAGATTCTCGCTGGTACCGAGGAAGCAGGAAAAACAAAAGAGACTATCAAAAGTCATTACAGTGTAATGCTTGACCAGGGTGACGAATCGGGGATGTCACAATGTTTGGCTGATATTCGCACGGCCAACGCAAAGGTTGAAGAGTTGCAGGTCGAGCTTGAGCGATTTCCTTCGTTAATTTCAAAACTTCGTGAGAGACAGAAAGAAATTAGTACTGAGGCACGAGCTAAAAGACCGGAAGCTGAACAGGCTGTTCGAGTTGCTCAAGAAAATCTAAAAAGAATCAATGGGGAAATATATAACGCTTCGTATTCACTGTTAAGTCAGATAAATGAATTGGATAATTCCCTGACCAAAGACAAAAAAAGTATATCTGTTGGCAGACCTTCTAAGATCAAGGTGACATAGGTAGATAGACAAGGAACTTTTGAATGCAAGTGAAGGAAATTAACGATAGTATAGGTCAGCTTCTTGAGCAGACACAATATTTTCATCTCGACATTGAGGCCGTTGTCCGTGAAATGGAATGTCTCGATGATGAAACTCTTCGACGCCTGCAAAATTATCAAAAACATCGCCATATAGCAACTATAGCATTCAGTAGGGCGGTCAAGGCAAAACAAAAGGCAATTCACCTTGGCCGACGGCTTTCACGGCTCGATACACGATTTAGTAACCTATGTAGTCAATACAAAACTTTGGGGACGACGTTGAGGGACGGAATCGCCAGCGGAGTAATAAAGGATTCAGAGACTCGAAAATTGCTCGACGAATTGAAAAAAGTGCAGTGTCTTCTTAAGGCTGTTCGCCAAACGGCTCTTGAGTGGCGAGTTGCGTCCTTCGGCAAAGACAACGACGAGATTGAGAAGATATTGTGACAGATACTAACAATCAATCTGTTAATAATTTTCCTGAGTTATTGAACGAAGAGGAGTTGATCTCGTTTTTAAGAATACCAGAGATCACCAAAGCTACGGACGCACACAATGTTGTTGAGAACCTTCGGCGAATGCACGATTTACCGGCAATTCATATATGCAAACAGCCGCTTTACTGGTTGCCAGCTATTCGACAATGGATTGCAAATAAAGTCAAAAAAGAGAACGGAAAATGATTGCAGGTTGCAGATGGCTGAACGATTTGCTTATTCTATGGCTGGACCGGCTTTGCCAGCTTAGAAAGGAGGTGTAGAAGTGAAAGAGATGGTAAGGCTAAGGACGA
The DNA here is from genome assembly GCA_964519995.1 of uncultured Pirellulales bacterium. Classification (GTDB taxonomy): domain Bacteria; phylum Planctomycetota; class Phycisphaerae; order Sedimentisphaerales; family Anaerobacaceae; genus CAZFLY01. The sequence goes on from CAZFLY010000006.1 coordinate 43,240, forward strand.
GACCATCCCGCAACGGCAAATCGTTTGTCTATTTGCTTGATTTTAGGAACTCTGAAGGCAAACGAGTGAGGTTGTCACTTGGACATGCAGACCTACATAAAGCTGAACGTCAGCGTCTTCAAAAAGAGCGTGAGCTACGCATAGGTTTTAATTCACCGGTTTCCATGCGGCTTAATGAGTTTCTGGATGATAGCATTTTAAGGACCGGAGATCAGGTTAGGGAAAGCACGAGACGAGAATACAGGTTTGCTATGAGGAGTTTTATAGAGGCGGTAGGTGACATTGATTATCAGGCTGTTACATTCAAACATGGTGAACGTTTCCGGCAATATTGTTTAGACCAAGGCAACTCACCTGCTACCGTCTCAAAGAAACTGCGAGCACTGAAGCGACTGTTTGAATTGGCTATTGACCGGGGACAATTCGAGAAGAATCCTTTGCGTCGAGTTCGTCTCCCTAAAGTACCGAAAAGAAAAGTGCATGTTTTTACAGCGGTCGAGTGTGAAAGGATACTAAGGGTTGCAAGACAATATAGTGATTCTATTCGCTGGGACTTGTTAATTGTTGTCGCCTTAACAACGGGGATGCGACGAGGTGAGCTGCTCAATACGGTTTGGGCTGATATCGATTTTGAGAAGATGACCATTGAAGTAACACCCAAAAAAGATAAAGCACAGACTTGGGCCTGGGATATCAAAGACAATGACCGTAGAACTTTGCCTCTGACTGAGAACGTTGTTTTGTTGTTAGCAGAACATCAGGTGAAGCAGCCGGTGAATCAGCCTTACGTGTTTATACCCCCCTACCGTTATGAGCACATTCAGCAACTTCGGCAGCAGGGTAAATGGTCTTTCTGTGATGCGAGGCTGAAAGTCCTGAATAACTTCGCTGGCCAATTTATACGGATACTTAAACATGCTGGTATTGACTGTGGACAGTTTCACGATCTGCGAAGGACAGCTTTGAGCAACTGGCTTGCTAATGGTCTGAGTGAGTATGAAGTGATGTCACTGGCTGGACATGCAGTTTTCGACACGACGCATAAGTTTTATTTAGCGGTACAGGAAGGTTTGACTAACCGTGCTCGACAAGTATCATGTGAAGCCATAGGCAAAAATTTGGCACGCGTTTGGCACGCGCCTCAGTTTTCGGGTGAAAGTGTTTGACAGTGGATTTAGCAAGATGTTATACTTGCAAGACTTAGAAATTTACGGGAGTGTAGCTCAGGCGGCAGAGCAACGGCCTTTTAAGCCGTAGGTCCTGGGTTCGAGCCCCAGCGCTCCCATTTAACTATCGAGCAAGGCAGTGCCGATGGGAAGTAGAGCTTGGTAGGAGATAGTAATGACCACATCTTGCATATTTCAGACGCATTTCAATAAAAGCGTTATTTTGAGCTGCTGTATTGTTCTGCTACTTGCAGAAGCCTTACTCGCCTGCACATCTTTTTGCTTGCAGGATGAGAGCAACCTCGTATTAGCAAAGAACTACGATTGGATGCTCGACCACGGCTTAATCATCGTCAACAAAAGAAATGTTGCCAAACGTGCATTCCTGCTTGACCAAACCGACCAACCATCCTGCTGGGTTTCCAAGTACGGTAGTGTCACCTTCAACCAATACGGCAGGGAATTGCCGAATGGAGGCATAAACGAAGCAGGGCTCGCTCTTGAGGTCATGATGCTGCCGGGGACGAAATATTCTGATCTCGACGATCGCCCAGCGGTTATCGCTTGGGTACAGTACCAGTTGGATAACCACAGTACAATCAAAGAGGTCATCAAGAGCAACAAGACAGTACGGGCTGCGGCAGGGACACCGATGCCCCTTCATTTTCTCGGCTGCGACCGCTATGGCAATATAGCTACGTTCGAGTTTATCGATGGAAAACTCGCATACCACACTGGTGATACGCTTCCTGTCACAGCATTAACCAATGACACCTATAACAATTCGCTGGCTTATCTCAAACAACATACGGGCTTTGGCGGTACTAAGCAGATTCCCTATGGCTCATGGGGATCACTGGATCGCTTTGTTTGCGCAGCCGATTTGATCAAAAAATATCAGTCACGAACCGACAAGTCCATTATCGAATACGCCTTCGATACCCTAACGTCTGTTAGCCAAGGTAACATCACTAAATGGATGATTGTCTATGACTTGAAAAAGACGGAGATTCATTATAAGACATTACGTTACCCCAATGTAAAGACAATCCGTCTTCGCGATTGCGACTTCGATTGCCGGAAGCCCGTGCAGGTGATTAGCATTAACACAGCTCAAGAGGGCTTGCTCAATCCATACTTGCATTACTACGAGACTGATCTGAATCGCTGGCTGATTAATTACTCATTCAAACACACAGAGGGATTGAAAGACATCCCTGACGAGATTCTGGAGATATTTGCACAGTACCCCGAAGCGCCGACCATGTATTATCTAACCGACTGGGAAGTTGCTGGTCCGTATATGCAGAAAGACAAAAACTGTACGGAGCTGTTTGATATTCCGCTTGGCCCGGAGCTGCCTGGTACTGAGGTTTCATGGCGGCCGATGCCAATGGGACAAAATCCAGTATATCTTGATTTGAGCGGGGCTTTGAACGGCGGCGATCAAAGGGTGGCATATTTACGCACGCAGATTGAATCAACCGAGGAAACACCGACGCGTCTTGAAATATACAGCGATGACGGCGTAAAGGCCTGGCTCAATGGAAAACTCGTCCATGCAAACAATGTCATGCGAGGAATTTCGCCGAAACCCGATATGATTGAGGTCACAATGAAAAAAGGCACAAACCAACTCATGCTCAAAGTGACCCAGAACATCGGGCCTTGGGGGACAATCATGCGGCTGGGATCTATCAAGCCTTCCAAGTCTGGGTTTAAAGAATAGTCCAAACAGTATAATAACCGCGCCTGAAGGGATTCGAACCCCTAACCTTCGGTTCCGTAGACCGACGCTCTATCCAATTGAGCTACAGGCGCGTAAATCTGCCACAAACCTAATATCAACTGTGAATAATTAATGCGCTTATTCGCGTCATTTCGAGCGAGTCCCTGTGTCTTCTGTCGAAGACAGAAACAGGGACGAAGTCGAGAAATCTATTTTAACAGATTTCTCCACTACGCCCCAGTGCTTTCTTGCCCCTGCCTTCGCAGGGGTAAACTTGTCCCCGCGGAAGCGGGGAGCAAGAACGGGGGCTTCGGTCGAAATGACATAAGCGCAAATTTTAATCACAATTGGTATAATATGCACAAATCTACAAAAGAGCAACGGAGAGGGCGGGATTCGAACCCGCGGTACGGGTTTTTACCCGTACGACGGTTTAGCAAACCGTTGCCTTCAGCCACTCGGCCACCTCTCCGAATAGTCGATAAATAATCTACACCGTAAATCCACACATTGCAACAATATACGTGCGCCGGCTTGAATTTTCTGCTATGGAAAAACGGCGTTGGAAAATATTTTCAGTTGGTTGGTCACAATATGTAGGCTATCCCCCTACTACGACCGGCAATGCTGCTCTGCCTGATATTACTGCGACCAATACCTGGCGAATGCCGCAAAATCATCCATGTTCACCACTCCATCGCCATCAGGGTACGGACAAATATCAGCAGACAGTTGTTCTGAGTTATCCAGCCACTGATCCGTCAGCGTTACTAAATCCTCTAAGTCATCACGTCCGTCGCCGTTGAAATCGGCAAGTGTTGGAGATGTTAGTTCAATACCCTCTCCGGAACCAAGATTGCGAGAGTATTGCTTGTCGGTTGAATTATTCCAGTGCTCGTGAACCCCCAAACTGGTCAGACCAATGCCATCCTTATTGGGATCGTAAAACGTTCCTGATGGAGGGTCGTTAGCCAATGCTGCTTCGTGTAGATAATCTTCGGTTCCATCGTAGTGTGGATAATCATTCCATTCGGTCCACAGAAAATCAAAGCAGACCGAATCAATTGCCACCGGGTCCTGAGAAACAAAAACACTTGATGGCCAATCGCCGTAAAAGGGAGCCATGTTCCACTTTCTTGGATCCGAAGACCAACTTCGTCCAGCGAAAAGACCGTCGACAATGAAAAGCACCGTCTTACCGCCTAATTGGGGATGACCCATCAGGTCGACAAGGCAGCGGTAATATCCCATTCCCGGTCTTTCTCTTATGCGGGTATCGTGCATGTCGTAATAGTTATATCGTCGTCCCCAGAGAGAACCGTCAGGGTTCCTTATAAGCGAGCCGTAATGGTTCTTCGCACACACTGTTATTCCGGCAGCATCATGGCTTTTAAGAATAGCAAAGTTGATGAAGTAATCCGCCTCTGCAAATGTGCGTGGTATATAGTCCTGTCTCTTCCCATCGGCATCAGATGTACTCCAGTTAAACTCCACTATCGAGAACTCCGTTTGAGTTCGTCCCAGACCTCCAATATTTGCCATATAGCAAACATCTGGAAACTCCGAGTGCACTGCGTTATAATAAAAGTTTGGCGTTATTCTCGTTGGATCACCGATCGTAATATTAGTTTCATTCGCTCCAACTACATTGACTAATTGCCATAAAAGCGAGATAGTCATCTGCGGTGAATTATCGATTCTGTTTTTGTTACTGTTCGTCTGCTCAAACGTGCTTTGGTCAGCGTTGTAGCAAAGCGTATTGTTGATTTTGATAGCGATCTTCTCACCCGGCATATATCCGATATCACCTTTGCCTCGGCTCTGATTAAAGTGCCTGAAAATTGCGTCCCATGCAGCCTCATCTGTGCTCTCGCCCCCCAAACCGCGAATCGCTCTGGATACCATATTATGCACGACTGCCTGATTGGTGTGGTCACTATCATACCAGTGCTCGGCTGAATAGTAGCCATACCAGTCCGTCGCGTTTGGATCATGTATCCAGACAACTCGGCCTGGATGTATCCCTTTAGCAACACCCAATGGAACATTTGGAACCGGTGGATCAGCTAAGGCCATTCGGTCATCAGCGGTAATAATAGTCAGCCATATAATCCAAATGCTTGTGCAAATAAATATCATCCCACCTATGTAACGAGCCCTTGTAAAGCAGTGTTTCGCTTTACGATATGCAGCGGCTGAACCCAACAAACCCAGAAGCCAAACAACAAAACCAGAAGCCAGTGGAAAGGCCACTCTTTGGCATGGATACGTTGCGCGGGAAGGTTTTGGTATGACACGCACTAAAAACCATATAAGTGCGAAAAGGCCCGTAACAGGCAATATCCAAGAAAGCCAACGATGTTTAACAGTACTGTTGTTGGTTTTAGAATATACACGAGTATTCAAACAGCATCTTTTCATTTGTTTCGTTGGGGTATGTGATTGTCTGTGCTTTTTTATAATTCTCAGCATTTTTTAATATCCTAAATTGCGATTACTTAGATACGATTTGATAACGACCTGTTCGAAACAATTTCTCAATATCTCGTGCCACAATCTCAGAAACTATTTGTTGCTGTTCAAATTCTGATTGTATGGGCTGAAAGATATTTTGTCCGAACGATGTGATCGGCTCCTGCAAGTCTGCGCCTTCAGAACTCTTACGCGGCCCCTTTCTCCTAAGGCCTGTGATTTTGCGTTGCTCGGCCATAATATCCTCGGCCAGGTCAAAGCGAGGGACTTGGCCATCATCTCGCCGCGAGACTGTATGCTCGACTTGATTAAAATCATCAGACGTCATCTTTGAATCGGCAGCATTAACCGTTATATCATGTGCCGGTCTGTTGGCTGCCTGCTGAGAGGTGTGTGACTGTGTCCCCTTTGCCGCTTCAGTCGAGCGGATTTCACCATTGTATGGTGGAACTATATCCTTCGCCCGGAGCACATCAGAGCCGTTTTTGCTATTACTGTCGGCTTTACTCACCCCACAGCCTCCCTAAATATCAAAAACATTATAGTCAAACTATGGGAATACATCAAGGACATTCTTGCCATGTCACGTCATTCATAGCCAAGAATTGCCAAGAACTATCCTAATATCAGTAAGGATTCTTCACTCCGATTGTGTAGGTCCGATGGAGAATTGCGTAAAATCACCAGGTTCGAGATGCCTTATCAGTAAATTTATATCCTTAACAGTGACAGCCTTTATAGCGTTAATATCGTCATCGACAGTGCGATACTGCTTCAGATATATCCAGTTAAAACCCAAGTCGATAAGCCGACCCATTGGCAGTTCGTTTTTAATAACCAAGGCGCTGAGCATCTTATTTTTTGCTTTTATCAGCTCCTCTTTGGTAATACCGGCTTTAGAAAGGTCAACAAAAATCCCATTGATAATACCGAGGACTTCAGGAACGTTCTCACTGCCACAACGGATATAACTGCAAAATGCCCCGGTTCCATCCATAGCCCCAAATTGCATGACGGCGGTCTCGGCTATTGCCTTATCAATAAGCTGCCAATAGTATCGCGATCCAACTTCGTCGCCAATAATAGCCGCCAATAGCGAAGCGGCAAATCTTCTCTCATTCTGAGCAGAGACACCAGCACTCATCAGACATATGTGTTCGCGAGCCAGGTTTGCCTTTTTGATGTGTTCCTTCCTTTTACTACCGGTAAAATGTTGAAGCTCTCGCTCAACGGTCTGCCTTTGCCAGCCACAGCAGGTCTGTTCAGCAAGCGAGCAGAGACGTTCCCACTCAAAATTTCCCGCGCAAGCCAGCACCATGTTGTTCGGTACATAACGCCTCATAAAATAATCACGCATCTGATTAGCTTGTAAAGCCTCAACGCTCTCTTCGCTGCCGAGGACGCTGTTGCCGCATGGATGCGTATCGAAATGCAGGCTTCTGCATCTGTCCACAACATCAAAACTCGGCAGGTCCTTATACATTGCGATTTCTTCTTTGATTACGTTTTTCTCGATATTGAAGTCTTGGTCACGAAGAGCGGGCCGCATAAGTTCTATCCACAGCTCCGTCACTCGCGCAAAATATTCAGGCAGTACTGCGGCATAAAAGACGGTATTTTCCTCACTTGTAAAAGCATTATACTGTGCACCCGTTCTGTCAAACGCCTCGTTGACCTCAATAGCACTGAGCCTTTCTGTACCCTTAAACAACATATGCTCCAAAAAATGAGATGCGCCATTTATCTGCTTGGTCTCATCTCTGGAGCCAGTCTTGATGAAAAAGCCCACCGCCACTGACTTTGCAGACTTGTTTAACTCCCCTACAATGTCCAGACCGTTTGTTAGTGTTTTTTTTCTAAATTCCATTTTGCATATTACTGAACCGAAACCTGTTTTGGACCAATCGTTACCACTGTGAATTCTCTAAATTCGTTATTTTGCAAGAACCGTAAAATTGAGTCGACGCTCGTAGCATCGATTCTGTTCTTTATTTCATCAAGGCTCCTGACTCTGCCGAGCATATAATAATCAGTTGCAATTCCGCCCGCCCTGCTGCTGCTTGATTCGCTCTGCAGAATTAACATACTTTTCAGGCCGGCTTTAGCCCTTTCAATTTCATCTTCGCTGATACCCTCACGGAGTCGATTGAATTCTCGCATTATAACATCGAGAGTTTCCTGGGCGTTTTCAGGGATTGTGCCTGCATAGCACATTATACCTGCAGTTTCTTTCAGAGCGTGGTATCGTGCCCCCACTGCATAACAAAGGCCACGTTTCTCTCTAACTTCTGTGAACAGCCGGGCGCTCATGCCACCGGAAAGAACCGACATAGCAACTCGGGCGTTGTAGTAGTCACTATCAGTTAATTTTACCGTTTCGGTCATCAAGCCAATATGGACCTGCGCACCCTCATTGGGTATGTGTTGGTATTTCTCTGCTTTTAAGCCGAGAACAGACGGCTCAACCTGCCTGGCCGAAACTGTTCCAAATAATCCATCCAACTGCCTGCACACACTGTCGAAGTCATACTTACCCGCAACTGCAAAGATTGATTCAGAGAGGCTGAAACTGTCTTTGACAATCTGCCCGGTCTGCTCGGCGGTAAGAGATGACAATTGCTCAATATCACCAGCAGTACTTCTTCCTAAAGGAGCAGGATAAAACTGCTCTTTCAGTTTAAGCATAACTTTTTGCCTTGGGTCATCATCCAAGGCTTGTACACCATCTATGGCCAATTGTCTGGCCAACTCAAACTGGTCTTTATCCAAACTTGGCCTGATAATAATATCAGCATGTAAATCCAGAGCTTGTGAAAGGTTGCTTGCCTCCAGGGCTGCTCCGATGGAAATATGAGAGCTGCTAATTGAACTGGCACGGTGCAGACCCAACCCATCGAGCGCGTCGCTTAACTGCCTGCTGTTCTTGTCACCCGCTCCTCTGAAAATCCAGTCGGCAATGACATTTGCGGCCCCGCAGCAATCATCCGGCAGCATAGCTGCCCCAGCAGGCAGCATAAAACCGAAAGCTACCGACTGAACAGCCTCCATCTGCTCACCAAGGATGACCATCCCATTTTTTAGTGTGTGTTTGTCAAGTTTTTCTATCATTGCCATCACACGCCGTGATTAGTAATTCGTGAATAGAGCGACGAACCACGAATGATTGTTTAATTGGCCAGTAGTGAATAGTTAATTTACCAACTACCACTAACCAATTAAGAGAATTCGTATTCTACTAATAAACAGGAATGTTTGCAACTGTTGAATTAAAAGAAAACGGGGTTGTGCAACTTGCCAAAAACTCGAAGCACTAAGAGCGTCTAACGAAATGAGACAATGTCATTCTGAGCGGAACGCAGTGGAGCGAAGAATCTGGCCCGCATAAGAAATTTCTCATTCGTTACCCAGATCCTTCGCTTCGCTCAGAGCCTGCCCTGAGCTTGCCGAAGGGATGACAACATAAGGCTATACTCATTTTATTAGAGGCTTGCTTTGTTGAAAAGAGTTCAAAATGTCATTTCGAGCGAGCCGAAGGCGAGTCGAGAAATCTGTTTTTAAGTAGATTTCTCCACTTCGCGACGCTCCGCATCGCTCCGGTCGAAATGACGGTGAGGCCTTTCAACAAAGCACTACAGGCTCTAAATACTAAATCCGAAACAATATCGAAATTCAAATAATCTAATGCTAAAAACGTGATGTTTTTTGGCAGGATGATAGCGTCAAGGCTGAAGGCCTTGACGATAGCTTTTTGATATATCACTATAAATTTAACCATCCCCAAGCTTGTGCCCGCAAAAGCGGGTGCTGCACTTGAGGCTGCCACCCGCCGCGCTCCCAACGTGTTGGAACCTGTTGACTGTAAGTGGTTGTTATGCTTTTTTGTCCCACCCAACCACAACACAATTTTCTAGTGTAATCCGTAGATTGAATCGGTTAGCGCCTTGATGCCCATATTTCCAAGTTTCTTTCTTTTTGGTTTTAAGCACTTTATTGTCGACCTCTACTGGTTGACCGAGAGTATCTATCAGCTGCTCCGCCGTTTGTCCTTGCCAAATGCACCTTTTGAAAATCTTTTGAACCAGATCTTCATTCTTATATTTTTCTCTAATATATGAAAGCCGTTGTTTGTTCTGGTTCTCTTTGTACAACCAATAAAGGAACACAACAACAACTACAATTACTAATGGAATAACATACCCAAAAGCTTCAAAGAACTTGAAGATCGCTGCGACAACTGCCCCTATTATTACGAGCCATATTACCACCACGGTTTCTTTCTTTGTCATTCTTCGCGCCATTGGACTATCCTTTTAAGGCATCTGTCTGGGGCTTAAAATGCATCTTATGATCTCAGCCAGCCTACTCCGTTATAGTTTCGCTAATCGAATTTTTCCTCGCGTTCACTGATGCACAGTCCCCCAGTTGTATTCGTGCTATCGGCAGAATTCCGGGTGTGGTTAATGAAAATTTTGGCTGATATAACGAAGAAAATGACCGCTATGAAAAGTAGGTGAAATGAATATAAGATATGAATTTGATTAAAAAAGGATTAAAAGAGATCAGGCCGCCGCAGGCTCCTCCTCATACTCGTCAAACCGGACACTAATCTTTTGGCTCACCCCCTGCGTCTGCATCGTAATACCCAACAGTACGTCTGCGATACTCATAGTACGCTTGGCGTGAGTGATTATTATGAACTGCGTGTCTTTTTGAAATTCCTGCAATAGCAGATTGAAGCGTTCATTGTTCGCCTCATCCAGAGCTGCATCAACTTCGTCAAGAAAACAGAACGGCGATGGTTTCGTTCTAAATACCGCAAACAACAGTGCAAGCGCCGTCATTGACTTTTCACCACCACTTAACAGGGAAATGCTTCTAGTTTCTTTTCCTGGGGGCCGAGCTATCACTTCTATTCCTGCTTCCAGGACATCTTCTGCATCCTCAAGCACAATGTCAGCTTTGCCGCCGCCAAAAAGCTTGCGGAAGATTTCCTGGAAGTGACCTCTGATTTGTTCGAAGGTTTCGAGAAATTTCTCTCTACTCTTTTTGTTCAGCCGGTTTATTAATTGCTGTAACTGGGCTTTACTGCGATTCAAATCTTCGACCTGATTGCTTAGGAAGCTGTGCCGCTCTTCAAGGCTTTGCTGTTCTTCTATCGCATCAATATTCACATTGCCGAGCCGTTCTATCTTGCCTCGAAGCTCGGATATTTCCTCCCTGATGCCTTCCCAGTCAACCTCACTATCTTCGTAATTTGTATAGGCCTGGGTCAAGTCTATCTGCAATTCCTCCTGCACCTTTTCAATAAGGTCCTGTTGCTTGACCTCCAACTGACCCAGCTCTATTTTTAGCTGGTTAATACGCTGCTGAATTTCGTTCTTTTCCGCTCCTTTTGTGTGCAATAGTTGCTCAGCATTTTTTTGTTGTTCGAGCAATCCCGTTATTTCCGTCCGCAGCGACTGATTCATTTGTTGGTGCTTGTCCTTATCAACGAACAGTCCCGAAACAGTCGATTCACTGGCAAGAATATCACTCTGAGCATTCGTCAATTGCTCACCACAGTCTTGCCTTTCCTCTTCGGCTGCCGCAACAGCCTTGAGATTTCCCTGCGTTTGGCTTTGCAGATTCATAATTATCTGCCGCAGAGCCTTACTTTGCTCCACGGCCTGACCCAGAGCTACTTTTAAATCAGTCAACTGTGCTCCATCGCTCTGTTGTTTCTTTTTAAGCTCGGCGTTTTTCGCTTCAAGTTCCTCTATATGCAGCGACCGTTGTTTGTTTATGAGCTCAAGCTCATCGAGTTTCTGCTTGGATTCATATTCCTTCTGCGCAGACTGGGCAATCTGCGACTGAAGCTGTTCAATCTCGCTGACAATCAAGGGCTCTTCTTGCTTGAGCTTATCGATACTCTGCTCATATAAGGCCAGCTTTGAACTTGTCTGCATTTTTTCCGTATTCGCTTCATAGACAGCGGTACGCAGATCCTTAATTACTTTTTCCAGATGTGCCCTCGTCCTGCTGTTTTCCTCGATATGCTTTTCAATTGCCTCGATCTCAGAAGTGATGCCGGCAATTGTCTGCTCCAACTGGCTCATTCGGCTTTTTCGTGAAATAAGACCTGTCGTTTTTCCTAAAGGCCCAAGGCTCAGCGAACCATCAACTCTTACGGATTCACCTTTAACAGTTACAAATGTGTATCCCTTTGCCAAGCTTCCGGTGAGCTTAAGAGCCGTATTAAGCGAGTCCACAAGCAGTGTTTTGCCAAGCAAATCCCACGCTAAAGGCGCATACCTGTCATCATATCTTACGAACTCAATAATCCTGCCTTTTACACCAGGCAAATTCGAGGAATCTTGACTGTCCTTAAAAGGCTCAACCTTGTCGAGTGGCAGGAAACTAATCCTCCCATCGAGCTTCTCAATCGTCTGCTTATCAGCAAGCAATTCGGCAGTACTACTAACTACTACAGAATCTGTTCGACCCTCCAGCGCAGCTTCAACAGCATTTGCATGTTCGACGTCGGTCGTTATTATTTCCGCGAGTATTCCTTCGACATAGCCTAATCTTCCATCAGCATCCGAACGACTTTGTAGAATTGCCTTAACGGCTGTGGCCAAACCTTCGCACCTTCTCTCCATATCTGTAAGCACAGCGAATTCGCCACTGAGCGCACTTCTTGCTTCCTTACTGCGAGCCATACGCTTACTGTCTGTCTCGATTAACTTATCGATTTGTTCTGCCTCGTTGCGCTTCGATTCTAAGCTCTGCTGTAACTCACCTATAACATTCTCGATATCCTTAAGACGAGCACTATACTGTGCCTTCCCAGCAAGAAGTCTCTCGAGCTCCGCCCTGGTTGTTTCGGCCCGGTTAGTAAGGCGGTCCTTTTGATTCGATAGATTGCTCCTGTAATCCGATATGCTACTGATTTCGTTATGAAGTTGAGCAGTTCTTCTAACTATGTCGATAATGCCTGATTTCTCGTCCTCCAGGTTTGCTTCAAGCGAGCTACACTCAATCTCCAATTGTCTTAAGACATCATGAAGCTGCTCAATAGCCTTATTCTTATCGTTAATTATGCGTTCACAGCTTGTCAGTTCACTTTTATGCTTTGCCAGGTCTGTTTTGATAATGTCTTGTTGCTGCTGCAATTCTTCGATTTTCTGCCGTTGCGATTCCCGCCTCTCTTGCAGTTCCTTAATTTTGCTTTTCAAAAACTCGATTCGCTGAAGCTGCTGTTCGATTTTGCTTTGTACAGCCACAAGGCAATTCGACTTATCGCTCAGCTCGTGCTCTTTCTCTATTATCTCATTGCCCAACCGACTCATCGTCGCATCAGCTTTTGCCAGTTCAGCAGACATTTGGGCAAACTGCTTTTCCGCTCGTTCAAGAACAGCCTGTTTATCTTTAAATTGGGAGTAAAACTTATCGTATTCAACAAGCGAATAGTTGACCTGGAGTTCTTTAAGCCGTTGGCTGTACTGCAGATAATTCCTTGCCTTGCCTGCCTGAAGCTTGACGCTGCGCAATTGCTTTGCCACTTCCTGCAGGATATCCGCAAGCCGGAGCAAATTTTGCTCGGTCCGTTCGAGCTTGCGCAGTGCCTCTTTTTTGTGGGCTTTATACTTGCTTATGCCGGCGGCCTCTTCAAAAACTGTTCTTCTGTCTGTCTTTGATGCGCTTACCAACTGTTCGATTTGCCCCTGTTCGATAATCGAATAGGCTTTTGTGCTCACGCCGGTGTCCATAAACAGCTCTCTAATATCCTTCAGGCGGCAAAGTTTGTTGTTTATGCGGTATTCACTTTCACCAGAACGATATATCCGCCGAGATATCTGCACCTGGTCGGCATCGATCGGCAAACGGCTGCGTATATTGCCATCAGGATTGGAAATAATTAACACCACCTCAGCCGAACCGAGAGGTTTTCTGCTGCCGCTTCCACCGAATATCACATCAGCCATTTGATCGCTGCGAAGACTCTTGACACTCTGTTCACCCAGCACCCACTTGACACCATCGACAATGTTGCTTTTACCGCAGCCGTTGGGACCTACAATTGCGGTTATTGGTGAATCAAAAGCAAATTCGGTCTTGTCAGCAAAACTTTTGAATCCGTCAAAAATAGTCTTTTCCAATCTCATCTTTTGTCCTGCTGTTGCAACGTCCGGTAAAGTGTCTCTTATCATATACAGCTATTTTGGGAACAGTCTACAATACTGTTATCGGCCGATAGTTTATTATTTCTTGACACCAAAGCTCATTTCGGTCAGAGGCCCTACGCGAAACTCTGCCTCGATTGCACCTTTGTCACTCATACGCTTCAGCAAAGCTATCATATCGGCGTAAGAAATACCCAGGCCTCCACGTTGTTTATCCTCTCTGATTGGCTCTTCACAAAGGATTTGAATAATGTCACTGAGCTTGAATGAACTCTTCAATGGACCTATTACTATAGGCTTGGTCGGATGTCTGCATGTCACGGAGACATATTCGTCAGTAGCGCGTGAGTCTATTATGATATTACCGTCGGACGATTCTACAAAGATATTATTGCGACAATATATCGGTGCACCGAACAATACTACTCGCGGTTGACCACTACGCGTAACATATATTGTTTTGTGTTCGGTTTGCGGTACCAGCTCAAGGAAAAAACTTCGTCCTACGAACTTTTGTGTGATCGCCAGATCCTCCAGCTTCTGCAACTGCTCGTAAGCAGCCAGCCTAACATTAAAATCACTATCGCGCAGCATTTTCCGTGATATCGCCGTTGTATCGTCTCGTTTTGCACCGGCAGCTATCGCCTCCAGAGCCTCAACTCGATAGGATGAGCCAGTGTCTAACACAATTTCCCTAAGAGTCTGGAGCCCTCGGTCGCTGCCCAAGTTGAGCATACATCGAGCCGCTCGCAGCCTAACTTCCTCATTTGACGAATTCAGCAGGACACCGAGCTTACTAAGGCTTTTGCTGCCTATCGCCTCAAGAGCAATTTCGCTTGCATCTTTGTCCTCCGAAACCGCAAGCTTCCTAACAAACGTTTTTATTCTCTCCTGGGTAACTGCAGGTGCATGGTCAAGATAAATTGCCTTAACAATTTCGACGAACCTCGCTTTTCGATTGTGGTACTTAGCCGGGACTTCTAATGTAATCCGACCGGGTGACATCGCCTTTGCTGTTTCGTATCTGAAACTTTCGTTTATACGGTTACGAATATGGCTGGCAATGCTGTAATCAGGTCTGCTAAGTATCAGGCTCATCCTATACTCCTGAAGGACTTCGCCGCCGCCAAGAACATATCCAAGCCTCCTGCTCTGTTCATTGGTGCTGATTTTATCGACGAAGATTGGCCCTTCTGCGCTTGCGATGACCTGTGTTGCTATACCTGCTGAAACTGTAGGCTGAAGCTCGGTACGATACAGCCAGCCGTTTTCCAGAGACGTTGTCTGCGTACCTGGCAAAGCAGTTACTATGACATCAAAGTGCTCGTTCCGTGCTGCTACTGCGGGTATCATCCCTTCCACTCGTACTATCGCGGTATTCTGGCTGCTAATTAGTTTATCAATATCTACTCGGCTATCCCCTGTCTGCGTAATGATATATCGGGAAAGATACGCTCTAAGTTGGGCTGGACATTCAGCCGAACCTGTACCTGCCAAGCCAGCGACCAGGCTATAGCCTTGCACCGGGATGACATCGGGCAGAAGCACATCGGCAACTGAACCCACGGTTATGCCCAAATCTTCGACCGGCGCAAGAGATACTGAGCCACGCACGGACCGGTCTACTTCGCCACAGCCGCTGACTAAGGTGGTGATAGATATTACTACCATCACACAAATTGTACCTCGACGCGTCGTGTCCATAATGCAAAATGCCCGAATATCGCTGGGATTGAGCTGAAATCTGGCTTAGATAGTAAATCCGGAGAAGCCTCCCGTCAACCCTGTTCCGACGGAGGAGAGTAAGCAGATAAACGCAAAGCACGTCGCTGTACATCTCGAATTTAAGTGCCTTGCATCCCTCGGCAATAACAATTCCCGGCTTGCCAGTTATTCTCCCACTATCTAACAGATGATGGTTCTGTTCCTGGCCTCGCATCAAAATCGACCAGGATATACCGTACAGAGTAGGTGACTGTACCTTTGTTTTGCCTACTCAATTGCTAAAACCACAACTGATTTGGCCGGAAGCGTCGTTGTAAAGATGTTGCCTTCGAGTTCGAAGTCGCTAAAAGTCGCGGGCTTTACGACCTGAGGATTCTCAAAAGTATTATGAGCTGTTATATCCTCTGCGGTTAAAACTCGCCCGAACATTCCCTTAGGTTCGGCACCCTCAAGTGCGCAACGGACTTCGGCAGCATTGCTCGGATCCAAATTGCAAAGCGATATATGAATCCTGCCTGAGTTGTCTTTTGACGCTGAAACGTTTAACGCTGGAATTTTATCGTTGCCAAACTGATAATCATTGCAGTGCAACTCAACGGGAAGTAGCGTAGCATCATGATGAACCTTATACATCTCAAAGACATGATACGTCGGCGTGAGAATCATCTTTTCGCCTTTGGTTAGGATCATCGCCTGCAGAACATTGACGGTCTGAGCAATGTTTGCCATTTTGACACGATGACAATGCTCGTTGAAAGAGTTGAGGAATATGCCAGCAGAAACTGCATCGCGTATGGTGTTTTGCTGGTATAGGAAGCCAGGATTCGTGCCTGGCTCGGCATCCCACCACGTACCCCACTCATCGACAAACAAAGCGATACGACCACGCCGATCAAACCGGTCCATGATTTCGATATTTTTCTTCAGCAATGGGTAGATGGTGAGCGTGTTCTTCATTAGTGCAAACCATTCCGCCTCGTCGAACTTCGTTGCACTACTCTTTCGTACCCAGTTGCCCGTTCCCCGGACATAATGATGCAGGCTGATTGCACCCATGTTCCGGTGACACCGCTCCATCACAACGGTAATCCAGGGGTAGTTCGCGCTTCCGGGGCCACACGCAACTTTGACGATCTGGTTGCCGGAGTAGCTGCGCACATAGGTCTGGAAGCGATTGTAGAGCTCAGCGTAAGATTCGGCAGTCATATTACCCCCACAACCCCAGTTCTCATTACCCACGCCGAAGTACTTCACCCGCCAAGGCTTGTCACGACCATTCTTGCGGCGAATATTGGCCATCTCACTATCACCATCGAACGTCATGTACTCAACCCAGTCCTGCATCTCTTCGACCGTGCCGGATCCCACGTTACCAGCGATATAGGCCTCGCACCCGAGTTGTTCACAAAGATCCAGAAACTCATGAGTACCGAAGGCATTAGTTTCCGTGACCATACCCCAGTGCGTATTAAGCATCTTGGGCCGTTGATCGCGCGGGCCGATACCTTCTCTCCAGTGGTATTCATCGGCGAAGCATCCGCCGGGCCAGCGGAGGACTGGAATGTTAAGCTTACGCAGGGCCTCGACCACATCGTTGCGAATACCGCGAGTGTTCGGAATTGATGAATCCTCGCCAACCCAGAAGCCCTCGTAAATACACCGCCCTAAATGCTCGGAGAAATGGCCATAAATGTTCTTGTTGATTTTCTCTTTGCCTTTGTCCGTGTGAATAATCATTCTATTTACTGCCGATCCCTCCTGCACGGCAGCATCCGAAACGTTTGCCAGTCCGCAACCGACAAGCAGTACTGCAAAAACAACAGTAATCTCTTCAAACAACCTTGTCCTAAACACTTTGAGTTTCATTTTTTTCCGTCCTTTCACTTTTTACTTGCCAGTCAATCTCCCACTATCTGACAGACGATATTTCTTGTTCTCGGCCTAGTGTCGAAATCCACCAGTATCATCTGCTGCCAGGTTCCTAGTGTAAGCTTTCCATTTACTACTGGCACGCTCAAAGAAGGGCCCAAAAGTGCCGCTCGTACGTGAGCGTGCCCATTATCATCATGCCAGGTTTCTTCGTGCACATACCTGACATTTTCAGGTGCTATTCTCTCGAACGCTGCTTCTATGTCGTTATTGACCAATCCTGGTTCATATTCCGTTGTGGTGATACCAGCAGTTGAGCCGATGTTAAAAAGCGTTACGACACCCTTTGTTATGCCCGACTCTGCTATGGCATTACTAACCTGCTCTGTAATGTTGACAATATGGCAGTTTCCCCTGCTCTTGACGTTTATCTTTTGTGTTTTCACCATTTGAAATAGGACCTATTTTATTAAACATTGAGCACCTTCAAGCTTGATTTCCTCACAACTTTACCAATATTAGCTATTACGTCAAATTAAAATATCCCTCCGATAAATAGTGACTCCGCTTTTACCTGCAAGGCATATACACAAGCTAAGATCGACCATTATCAAATAAGCCCTATTAGCACCTTTGTCTTTCCTTCGGCCTATAGCGGTATTTCCAATAATAATAAAGTTAATGATTGTAAGGCTTGTGGTGATGCTGCAGCCAATCCCGGCAACCTCGGCCTTGCCACATATTGGCCATCAACTGCTTGAGAATAGTAAAAGGTCAAAGCAGCCATATCCAACCCAAGAATCTACAGGGAAAAATGCTGTTTTTCCCAAAGTCCGAGCGTTCCCTGACCGATAAGCGAACATGAAAAAGTCTGTTGCTCTTTACGTTAAATAGCTTGA
Organism: uncultured Pirellulales bacterium; assembly: GCA_964519995.1. Lineage (GTDB taxonomy): Bacteria > Planctomycetota > Phycisphaerae > Sedimentisphaerales > Anaerobacaceae > CAZFLY01. Next base: position 61,262 of record CAZFLY010000006.1, read on the forward strand.
AATCTTTTATCTTTTTGGGGAACTCTGCTCATGGAGAGCTCTGAAAAAACGGATTCTATAAACCAAAACACTGTTTTGAGTGCTGAATATAGGCGTAAAACTACAAAACATCGTGTTCTTGCAGGTGCCATAATGAAGCGGACGTATGCTCACCTCGCCATCCAGACTGGTATCTTGATCCTTATTGTGGCAATCCAGTCGCCGCTTTTAGCCAAAGACGCCACCCCAACGGAAGATTTCATGGATATGGGCCTCGAGGAACTCCTCGAGTTGGAGATTTCCGTGGCTTCAAAGAAGCCAGAGTCGACGTCCGAGGCGCCAGGTGTCGTCGTTGTCGTGCCCCGGGATGAAATCGAGGTCTATGGAGATAGGAATCTACATCAACTTTTGCAGCGCCAGCCCAGCATCTATACACGAGATGTATTCCCTTATACTGACAATGTAGCGGGCTTTCGTGGTGATATGTCGATGGTTACGGATTCGCACACCCTGATACTTTTTAACGGTCGGCCCATCCGGGAAAGCGGCCAGGGGCTCAATGTTAATATGTATCAAACGTTTCCACTGTCAACTTTAGAGAGTGTAGAGTTGATTCGAGGACCCGGTTCGGTACTCTATGGAAGCAATGCCTTCACAGGTGTTGTCAACTTGAAGACTCGGGCTATCCCGGAGCAAAATGAATTATCAGTCTCCGGCATGGGGGGCAGTTACGGATACTACGAAACGGATGTTACGGCTGCAGGAAGATCTGGTGAACTCGGGTATATCACCGCCGTCCGCGTTGCCGGCCAGCAGGGATACCCCTACAATATGACCGATGCGTTGGGTGTCTACGGCGAGGATAACAAACAATACAAAAGCTACTCGGCAGTGGCGCATCTGAATTATGGAAACTTCACTTTTGATAGCTTCTGGTCGGATTATGATGCGTTCTCGATGGGAGTTGTGCCTTTTTGGTCCAACCCACATAAATTATTTCGCAATAAAAAGCTATTCTTAAACGCTGGATACCTAATCCCTGTGCATGAACGAGCAACCCTGGAGTTGAACGCCACCTACAATCTTCAGGAAAACGGCCTGACCAGTTTTAAGCCGCAGATTATCGGGAACAACACATCGGATTTCCTCGTTGAGGCGACCCTCTTTGCCAATCCCCTGGACAACCTGAATGTCGTCCTGGGATACTTGCAGGAGTACCGCTCGAACTACGCACCTGACAGCGATTGCTACCAATCCATTCCACCGTACGATTATTCACCGCAGAGCGCCTACGCACAGGGTGACTACAAAATCGGCAATTTCCTCAAGCTCATCGCAGGGACGCAATGGAATGAATCCTCACAGGGCTTCACTGATTTTGTATCTCGATATGGTGTCATCGCAACACCGTTCAAGAAATGGGGCGTCAAACTCCTTCGAGGCGAGGCCTTTAGGGCTCCGACCGCAGTGGAAACTGACCTCTTTGACCCGGGGATTCTCAGGGGCAATAAGAACCTCGAACCCGAAACTGTCACGACATACGATGTACAGCTTTTCTATCACAACAAAAAAACCTATGCCGCTATTACCTACTTCCAAAGCGAGATTGATAAGCTCATTATTTACGATGCAAGTGCCGTCCCTGACATGTCTTATTTGAACGGAGGTAAGCATATATTCAACGGAATTGAACTTGAAGCCAAATACTTCTTCACGCAGAACTGGCACGTCCTCGGCTCGTTTATGCACCAGGAAAACAAAGCAGATGCCGGCCTCAATCCCAGCGTAGTGCCAGAAGACATGGCTAAATTTGGTACAGCCTACACCTGGGATGGAGGGAGTGTATCGGTATTCTATTGCTTCTTTGGCAATCCGCCGAAAATCTACTTCGCTTCATTACCTGCCCCCTTCGGCTCGACGCTTATGGCCAATCCGGAACCTAAAGAAATAAACTTAGTTAATATGAACTTAGACCTTGACCTGTCAAAACGGATAGGGCTAAAGAAAGGGCAGTCCACTTTTACGTTCCGGGTAGAGAACCTTTTTGACGAAAAGATTTACGTGCCTACACTCGCATATTCCGGCACTCCGAACTCTTTTCCTTATTTGCCGGGCAGGACGTTCTATATCGGATTTGAATTGCACAACTAAGTGTAGCGTGCTCTGATACAGCCCGCGGAGTTCAGTAGGAGCGCCTGGCAACCGTACTCCTTGACTATTGACAGTGCCTCTTTGTACCTAATAGCTTCTCAGGAAAGTCGACAAAAAACTACGTGAACGTTCACACCGATAAGACAGTATATGATAGCACAGCTTGAAGAGCGAGCCAGACACCATTGACCATTATGAATTTGACAGACAACAATAAGGGCGAAAACATGTCTGGTCCCGCCTTTCTCGACCGTGGGGAACCTGTCAACCATCAACTTCCTTAGTGCCAAAAAAGGACGAATAGATTATGTCCTATAACAATTATTTAAAAATAATATTCCTTTTTAGAAAGTGCGGACATTTTCTAACCGATAACAAAAATAATGGCAGTTTGTTTACCATCCGATGACCCTTTTATGGGCTGGGGGTGTTTGTGGTTTTTAGGGGGCTCTTTCAATGAAAAATATATTTATTCGCTTCGCCGTCCAGGCAGTTATCCTGGGTCTCATCGTGCCTATCCAATCGTCGGTTATAGCTAAGGATGTCGATAACTCGGAGGATTATTTTGATATGGACCTCGAGGAACTCCTCAATGTCGAGGTCTCCGTAGCTTCAAAGAAACCAGAGTTGACGTCCGAGGCCCCGGGTATTGTTGTCGTCGTGCCCCGGGATGAAATCGAGGTCTATGGAGACAGGAACCTCCATCAGCTCTTGCAGCGTCAGCCCAGTGTGTACACGCGAGGCTCCTACCCGTTCCTCAACAACCTGGCTTCTTTCCGCGGCGACATGCCGACACACGTGGATCTTCACACCCTTATTCTGCTCAATGGCCGTCCCATCCGGGAGAGCGGTTTCGGTGGCCTTGATTTTCCGGTTTATATGACGTTTCCGATAGTGAGTCTCGATAGCGTTGAGTTGGTTCGCGGCCCCGGTTCAGTGCTCTACGGAACCAATGCCTTCACCGGTGTTATCAATTTGAGGACCCGCGTTCCGGACCATAATGAACTCTCGG
>CAZFLY010000007.1:0-61484 GCA_964519995.1 uncultured Pirellulales bacterium
CATTGAAAACGTTTTCTTTCACACCGGTTTTAATGCCCGTTTATGACCATATAAATGATGATTTCGGAAAGACTAACCGCTTGAATTTCGCAGGGAAGATGTACTTTCTGCTCTATGATACAGATATTGACCTTATTTTTCTTACTAGTGGAAGTAAGACAACCCGATACGGGATGGATTTTTCCAAGAACATTACCTCTAATTTTGAGATACACGGAGAGCTTGCATTAATAAATGACTACAAAAAAAGATTTATCAACAGTGATGGAACAGTCTTTAACAAGGAATACGATGCAACAAGCTATCTGCTCGGCCTCCGATACCTGACCAAATCAGACACAACTTATATCTTTGAGTTTTTTCATGATGCGACAGGGTTTGCTGAAAGCGAAATGAGAGATTACTACTCGTTCATAGACAAGAGTTACGATACGTATCTTACTTCAGGCGATGATTCTCTTTTAAAAAAAGCATCAAACGTAGCTGGAGGAAACTACAACAGAAAAAATCCCATGAGAGACTATCTCTATCTACGCGTCAGTCAGAAAGAGCCGTTTGATATATTATATTTTACGCCCTCACTAACAGGAATATTTAACATTAATGACAAAAGCTTTTCAATTGGCCCAGAATTATTATACACCGGCATCAAAAATCTGGAACTTCGACTGAAAACAACCTTTCTCGTGGGGGATTCATATACCGAGTTCGGAGAAAAACAAAATGATTGCAGGATAGAATTGCGGGTAAGGTATTATTTCTAAGTCGCGCAGATATCCAATTGAGGTTGATATGATTATAAGTGGGGAGGAATCAAAGGTATCCGCCTGCACCCTCAGGTGGCACTTTTTTAATTGTTGAATTTGCCTCGACTCGCCCGCCATCTGCGCTAACATGGGAAGCCAACAATCAGCCTACACCTCGCCATTTAAGAGTTCTAACGTCAAGCTTACTTCAACCGGTCAAAATACACCGTCCTGATGCCAAGACTCTGTTAGTCAAACCCGGGTATGGATATTACGCGTATATTCTTGATGCACTATTTCGAAACGAGCATCATCCCTTTTCCGTCGGAGACTGGGGTGAGTTGACCGGTATGACTGTTGAAATACTGGAGCTAACCGGCGACGGGCGACCGGCTGAGGCTGCTTTTACATTTTCAGTTCCCCTCGAGGACCCTTCGTTAAGATGGCTGCAATATAAAGATGGCGACTTTATACAATTCACCCCTCCCCCCATTGGTCAAAGCGTAGTCCTACAGTCCGAAAGCCTATTCTAAGATTGAAACAAATCACCACCTGCTACGTGCCAATCAGCCAGTTTGCAGCAAGCTCGCGCAGGTCATTAAAGTCCACTGCCTCGTCGCCGGTAAAGTCAGCTCCGCCACATTGGCCACATTCAGTTTGCTGCCAATACGTAGCGAACAAGGCGAAATCTTCGAAATCAATGGCACCATCAACATTCATGTCACCCGCTCTTGGTATGCCACGATAAAGATGCACTCTTCCATCTCCTGCGCCAACCAATAGGTCGGGATAGCCATCTATCGGGCCGAAGATGCCATCCCCCGTCCAATAGCAGACAAACGGCCTGGAACGAGGCGAACCCGGAAGATTGATTGCGCTGCCATTGGATTGAACGAGTGAATAACCTGAGAAAGCGGGATCAGCGTCAGTACCAACATTTCGGTAGAACAAAATCTGCCCTTCAGTGTCGCCGGTGAGCAGGTCCTTACTGCCATCGCCATCAAAATCAAAGACCACCGGACTTGATCGCAATTGAGGTACAATCAGGATTGAGCCATTCTCCCGGACAAAAGAGCCCTCAGCCGGCTCATAATAAAAGGCCGGGACAGGATGCTCGCAGCCACAGTTTTGATAGATGTGCATTCTGCCATCCAGAGCACCAACAACCAAATCTTTCAAGCCATCGTTATCCCAATCCAAGAAAGCGGGCGTTGCTCGACTTCCAACATCAAGGTCCCTTTGAAGAATAAGAATGCCTACTTGTAGCGTGCTGCCAGCATCAAATCTCGGATTTTCATTAGTATCGATGTTCAAAAAGATTTTGATAGTTCCATTAGCCAGTCCTATGAGCAGGTCCTTGCGGTCGTCACCATTCCAGTCAACGATGCGAGGAAAACAACCAAGACAGCCGGAGGCGGGGACAGTCAAGTCAGAGTTGCCAGACTGAGCGAAAAAGTAATCCGAAAATTGCGGATCGGATTCGGTACCTACGTTCAGGTATACGCGGACTTTGGCAGGTGAGAAAGCACCACTACCCTGGCCAATAACCAGGTCCTTGAGATTGTCGTTGTTCCAGTCAACAAAGGACGGCACCGAATAGCCCGGCACCTCTATATCAATACCATCGACCTGGACGATCTCTTCTTGCGCAAAGTTGAGCGGTTGTCCATTGGCGAGACTACTAACGCACACCATGAAGAAGACCGCGGAAAATGCGGTCAAGACTATACTCCTCATAACACACCTCCATCCGCAGCGAAAGCAACAAAAAGGTGTTGAATGCCCTTTCAACAAAAATTTATTTTATTCTAATAATCGAAGCATGTCAAGAACAAACGGCCGAAATATAGTATCTTAAAAGACCTATAATTAAGTAATTTATGGTGTTTAATGTTTGGATTATCAGCAGCGTTGATAAAAACAGACTTGATACAGCAGGAAAGGTATCCTTGAAAGAAACCCGATTGAGAAGTGAACATACTGAAAATATCTCATTACAAAAATGGGCTTTTAAGGGCCTTATACCAATTGTGATTAAAATTTGCGCTCATGTCATTTCGGCCGAAGCCCCCGTTCTTGCTTTCGCAAGAAAGCACTGGGGCGTAGTGGAGAAAACTGTTCAAATAGATTTCTCGACTCACCTACGGCTCGCTCGAAATGACACGAATAAGCGCATTAATTATTCTCAATTGGTATTACTGTTCTGTCTCTTCCGCCTCCGGCAGGGTCGTGCTCTCCTGTGCTTCGGATTTCTCAGGTTTTGGCTCATCCTCGAGTAAGTCCACGAGCTTCTTTGTCATATTGTCGGCCTTGTATTGTGGAATTTTGTAAATCCAAGCCTCATGCGCCAAAGCGAACTTCTTGGCTTTTTCCTGAGCGAGGAGTTTGGCTTCTTTCTCTTTGAGCTCTTCTTCAGACTCGACCTCCTGTAGTTTTTTCAACACAGGTGTCTGATCCGTATACTCCGCTTCACAAGTTATATACGTTTTATCCTTTTCAGCGATTCTTAAGGTGTAGATAGAAGAATCCTTCAGCTTACACGCATATACCTTGTCGAAAGTAAATTCCTCATTTTCGCCGGCCCGCTTCTTAACATCCTCGAACGATAAGTATGTCAGAGCATCGAAAACCTTCTTAGCATCATTGACCTTCAGCTTCTTGCCTGCCGGAATGTTCTCCAGTTCAATGCCGTCACTGTTCTCTTTGGCCTTTAGTGTATATTTATCATCCGGAGAGGTGACCATCACTGACTCAATATCTTTGTGATCGATCTGAGTGAGTTTTTGATCGATGTAATCCATCGGGCGATTGCGAATCCAAGGCACATCCGCAGTTAAATAAACCTTATCGCTCGAAGCAAGTCTGACATAGGAGCCCTGGCCCTGCTCTTTGGTCTTTCCCACAATAACACCCGTAAGTACCGATGAATCCCCTCTTAAAAATTTAACAACATTGCGTGCGTCCTTCTCTGTAACCTCAAGGTCTTCATGGTTCTTAGGATTATCTGTAAAAAGCTCTCCAACTTTAATACTGAGACAAGAAGTAATCAGATCGTTTATCTGTTTTGGGTCAGCGGGATAGTCATCTTTATTGGTGACTACAAAGCCTCTACTTGTGCGTTTAAGAGTCACCGCATTATCAGTTCCTAAAACAATACTACCGATATCAGCAGGATCAAGCCCCTGGATCAGATAAGCCTGTTGAGAGGGTGCTTCTCTGGGCTTTTTGGAAATCTGTGACTGAACCACAGCCCATATAACCATACAAGCTGCAACAACGCCCAATATCACTAATTTCTTATTGCTCATTTCAAAACTCCAGTAAACCCCATATAAAACGTGGGGCTAAATATGAAAATCATTTAGCCCCGCAATCCTTCGACCCAGCTCAGGACGGGTTTATTGCGGGCATTACAACTAATCAGGCATCACTTGCATGACTAATATAGTGTCTCTTCCTCACGCTGCGATGGACACCCAAAACCACAGCTATCGCCAGAATAACCGTAGGGGCCATCAACATATTGAAATTACGAACGCGATTTCCCAAGTGCTCAATCCGTTCGCGCTTTTTCAATTTTACTTCGTTCAACTGGCCTTGGGCCTGCCGTTTTTTATATTCAAGGTCCCGCTGCTTTTGCAATATGGAACTACCGACAATTTCCGCCTCCTCCGCTTTGGCCGAGGCCAGAAGTTCCTGCAGCTCCCTATTAAAACCTTCAATTTCTGCGTTGAGTTTGGCCACCTCTTCGGCAGTTTCGGCTTCGGCCTGCCTTTCAATCTCGTTAACAACAATGAACGGCCGTCTGAAATTACCTCGCGATCTTATCGAGATCAAATCACTCGAACCGGTTAAGTCATCAATCGCATTCAACATCAGAGCACTGTTATCACCAACGATGACCTTGCCAAAAAAGGCGTTCTGATAAGCCAGCATATCGCTGATAAAGTCCACATCGGAAAAGACCACTACTGCGCAATCTTCTTGCGCTTCTTTCAGTCCAGTTATCTGTTTTTTGACTTTCTTCTGTTCGTTTGGGTCTTCAGCCTCACCGGAGGATTCCTCCTCAGTTGACTCAACCTCGATCTCAATACCTTCAGGAAAGCTGCTTTTGAAACGCCCTGTTAATAAATATCCCATTGTTACCGGTTCTGTGCCGTCGACGAACTTGCTCATAAGCCTTGAAGCGTCCAGCATCATCAACTCATACGGACTGGAGATCTTCCAACTATTGCCCCTTTTAGTTGTCATAATAAGCGGAGTTCGCTCAATCTTGCTGCTTTCTTCCCCCTCATCTTCCTTATGCTTAACATCCCTAAGCACACCAGCAAAAAGGACTCTTACCTGGTTGAGGTCTGTGGTAACCACGGTGTTCTTATTAAAGCAGCCCGGCATAAGATTAAGGAAGCCGATAATAGTCTCCGGTCTTTGGTTGGGCCTGATTGAAGCCCGTAAGGCCAAGGTTCTGTCCCCAGCAAATGTATTCTCCGGCATCTCGATTCCCCAGGTACGCAGAAGAGTGTTCAGATCCGAACTCTGAGAAACTGCGGTCGGCATCTGCATTGCCCTTCGATCCGGCTGATCTACTACACAATGAGGATCAACACAAACGATTGTCCTGCCACCTTTGAGAACGAACTGGTCTATCGCAAACAACGCCTTTTCCGGCAGCTCTTTCGGATGGATGACCAAAAGGATATCGACATCATTTATATCGTTCACATCCGTTGGAACTGACTTAACTTCGTATTTTCTGCGCAACTGCTCAACGATAGTCCATGGTGGACTTGGTTGCTGGCCCTGCATTCGCATCATCTGAGCCATATAATCGGTGACGTCATCGCCCATTACTGGCAGAGAACTCATTATGCCGATTCTTCCCTTCTGACGGGTGACAGCAGTATCAATCAGATAGCTTATATCATACTCAACAAAATTCTGCCGGTCCGGCGAAAAGAACGATATAACCTTCTCTACACCAAACTGCGTCTGGATAGCCAAACCAAAAAAGAAGTTCTCCTCCTCAGTTATAGAAAAACGCTTCAAACCATAACGCAGAGCCTGTACCTCATCATCGGAATAAGGCCTTGGGTCGATTATTTCCAAGTTAATCATCCCCTTGGCCTCTGCAACGTATTGCTCCAGCAGCGCCCTAACAAACTCGTAGTAATTGTTGAAGTATCGAATTTGATCCGGCCCTTTCAGTGCCGCGGTCTTTGCATAATAGAGTCTAAGCTTAACAGGCTGATGCAACTTGGCTAAAATCGCCTTGGTCCCATCCGAAAGTGTATAAATCTGCTGCTCAGTAACATCAAGTGTGAATCCACGGCCGATGTCCTGGCAAATCTTGATTGCGCTGAACGTAATTATCAAAACAAGAACTGCACCAATAATTGCCTGTATTGTTCGGTTCACTCCTTTAGAGACTTTTTTCTTCTGGTCTCTAACCGGGTTTCGCGCTGGGTCTCTAACGGGATTCATCAGCTTGCCTTCCTTTCATCCAAGACAATAGCACAAGCAGCAATCCAACCAACAATTAACAATACGAAGTAAGCGAGGTCTTTAAACTCCAGCACGCCTCGCTGGATTGACTCAAAATGTGTACTGAAACTCATACCCTCTATAGTTGAGACCAAACCAGACGGTAAAAAGGTCGAGAGATAATCCAGTGTTGTAGGCATACCAGCAAAGACAAGCACAGCACAGACAACGACCGATAGGACAAAACTTATCACCTGATTCTTGCTGACTGCCGAGAAGAAACACCCGATAGCAAGAAATCCCCCAGCCATAAAAAAGCTACCAAGGTAACCGGTAATTATCAAACCCATATCAGGATTGCCGAGATAACAAACGGTAATCACCATAGGAAATGTCAACGCCAACGCAATTGTCATGAAAAACCAAGCTGCGAAGAACTTACCCAGCACAGCTTGCGGCACCGTGATCGGTAGAGTGAGCAACAGCTCAATAGAACCGCTCTTGCGCTCCTCAGCCCATAAGCGCATAGCTGTCGACGGCACCATAAAAACATACAATAACAGTAAATTCATGAAGAACACTCTCATGTCAGCCTGCCGAGCTTCAAAAAAACCTTGCTTAAATGTCAAATACCCCGAAAAAAACAAGAAAATCACAAGAAACACATATGCGAGAGGGGTTGTGAAATAACTTCTTAGCTCCCTTTTGAACACCGCCCAAAAGCTATTCATTTCTGTACTCCTGTGCTGATAAATTCTCTATCTGCTTCTGCCCTTGGTAATCTTGCGAAAGACTTCGTCCAGACTGCACTGGTACTTCTCCTTCAGTTTTGCAGGCGTAGAATCCACCAGGACACGTCCTTGTGAAATGATGATTGTTCTTGAGCAAACAGCATCCACCTCTTCAAGAATATGGGTTGAGATAATGATGCACTTGTCTTTCGCCATTTTCTTTATCAAGATTCTAACCTCGTACTTCTGATTTGGGTCAAGACCATCGGTAGGCTCATCAAGAATGAGTACATCCGGGTCGTGAATCAAGGCCTGCGCCAGTCCGAGGCGACGTTTATAACCTTTCGATAGCGTCTCGATTGTCTGGTGGTAAACAGATTCGATAGAGCACATCGGGACAATGCTGTCGAGCGTCTGCTTGCGCTTTTTGCCGTTGATCTGTCTGACATCGCAGACAAAGTTCAAAAAACCGCCCACAGTCATCTCACCATAGGCCGGAGAGTTCTCCGCTAAATATCCAAGTGAGTGCCGGACCTCAAGAGGATTTCGCAGAATGTCGTACCCACATATAGAAGCTGTACCACTGTCAGGCGTGATGAAACAGGCCAGCATCCTCATTGCGGTGGTCTTACCGGCTCCATTCGGCCCGAGAAGACCCAGAACCTCTCCTTTTCTGACATTGAACGATATGCCATCAACAGCCACGACTGGTCCGAAACTACGCCGAAGTTCCTTAACCTTTATCATATTTGTCCCCACCAAGCAGAAAAATCCACATTAAACACACGGAACAACCCCCAAATAAATTTGGGGGCTAAATACAACTTATATTTAGCCCCGCGATTTATCGCGGGGTTAACTATTGGTCATCTGCCCTCGTGTAAAATACGCAAGTTTACCCAAAATCTCTTGACAGTCAACCCCGTTAGAGGCTTTTCTCTGTTTATCCCTAAGCTCGGCTTCGGTCTTACGATGTCAATTAGAAACACTATTATCAACGGGGCAATTGCTTCTAATGGGGTTAATATCCCCGACCGGATTATTTTGTTCCGAAGCCCTAATTGCATAACAGGTTATAACTTATGAGCCTTGTTGCGAAAGTAAAGTTTTGCGATTATCAAAGCAGTATAAATAAGGCTCTCGACCTTATCAATGCTGACTCTCACCTGCCGCAGCAGGGACTGATTATTATCAAGCCCAACCTGACAAACTCCTCGCCGCCGCCAGTGACAACAAATGTCGCTGCAGCCGAAGCTGTATACACGTATTGCAAAACTTATACAAAAGCTCAGATTGCTATAGGGGAAGGCTGTGGAAGTGGAAGAACACCAGAAGTGTTTACTGCACTCGGATACACAGAGCTGGCAAAAAGTTTTGGCATAAAACTCATCGACTTTAATGAGGCTGAAACAGTTATTCTTAAAAATCAAGATGCCCTACAGTTAAAGCAATTTCAGATGCCCAAAATTGTCCGCGACGCATTTATTATTTCGCTGCCGGTGTTAAAAGACCACAGCTTCACTGGCACGACCGTGGCACTTAAGAATATGTTCGGCATCGCTCCGGGCAAGTTCTATGCCGGCTCTTGGAACAAGTCAAAATTACATAGTCCATCGACCGACAAGTCCGTTTTTGATATCTGCACGTATAAGAAACCTGACTTATCTATTGTAGACGCATCCGTGGCGTTGAAAGGAAATCACCTATCCGGCAGACATATAAATATCGGTTGTATTCTTGCCAGCTTCGACCCTGTTGCTGTTGATACGGTTGCTAGCGAACTACTCGGCCACAATCCTAAAAGATTGAAGTATCTAACCCTCGCCAACGGTCTGCTCGGCTCAATGGATGACATCCACATCATAAAACCTTGAAGGTCCGCGTCCGCCTTACTTCTCTGCGGACAACCCACTTAATAATATAACGGCTTGAGTAATGAAACCTACGCAAAGTGCGACAACCGCAAACCAGTAGGGTGAGTAGAGGCTGACGTTTTTTGCCAGATAGCCGCCTGCGCCGGAACTGATGATAACTCCCAGCGATAAAGTAGCCTCGTGAATGACCATCTGCTTAGACCGTCTTCTACTGCCACAGGCACCGTAGTATAGGTGCGAGCTGTAGGCGAAGCCGAACGCACAGCCCATAATGACAAATGCCAAGATGAATACAGCGAGCGAGTGGCCAAAAATTATCAGCAGCAACGACATCGAAAGCAGTACCGGGACCGTGAGCAGAAGGACGGATTTGAAATGCCAAAAGGCGAATCTACCTGCAGCGGTCATAACCGAGAAATTGCAGATACCGAAGATAGTAATAATTATGCCGAACCATGTTTCCGAGAAGCCCATTTCTGTGAATAACAATGCAAACTGAGATCGTGAGACTCCAAGGCAGGCCCAGGAACAGAAAAGTGCAATGCGTGCCAACCAGCGAAATCGAAGCAGAGAAGAGAAATTCTCATAGCCTGCTGCCGTGACCTGGCTGGTTTTTTCAAACAAGCTTGTGTGAAGAGAGCCGTCGCGTGCTCTGGTTAGAAACACAAAACATATAACCAAGCACACAGCGGCGGTGACGATGGGCAGCAGTGTATTGAAATCGACCAGCAGACATCCAAGCAAGGGTCCTATTATAGCTGCGCCAGACCAGGCTCCGTTATATGTGCCGAGTCGGCGGTTGAGGGTGGGGCCCTCGAAATCCGCCGAGACCCAGCTCATAAGAAACGGCCAGAAAAGCGACATAGCGGAGCCTGCAACTATTCCGGCTGCAATGACCATCCAGATGTGCGGCGCACTGGCTATGTAATTTCGGGAAAGGGCATGATAGACTAAAACACACATCAGAACGGCTGCCGAACAAATTATCACGGCAGCCGTTCGCGTCGTGTTTCTTGGATTGTGCTGATCTAAGACCGCGCCTGCCACGAGCAGAGAGCACATATATCCGAGCATATTTAACGCCCAGGCGTAGCCGACGTGCTCTTCGGTGCCTCCGATGTTGCGTATGATAAACGGCATAGTCGTCCACCATACGCTGAGACTAATCGCCATCGCAAAGGCCGCACCATATAAGGGCCAGATGCTGTGTGAGCTACTTGCTTGGTTCTTGTTAAAAAGACATTTCATGGTCGTGCATCTGAAAAAGGGTCATTCTATTGCGGCTGCGATACAACGCCACAAGATAATGGCAGAACAGCTATATTCAGGTGAATGCCCAGATAGTTGATGAGTGGATGAATAATGACGGTTGGGTGGAAACAACCGGCGACAGGGCTGTAAAGTCAATGTCCCCTGACCCTATAGCAATAAAAAAGATGCGGCTGCCGGATTTTCATTCAAATGAACCTCGGTATCAGAGATTTAGCCAAATTGCTCTGAAAGTCCTCCTATCAGGATCGATCAAGAACTTGTTCGGACAGCTCCCATCAGTATTGAGTTTGCCTTGCACACACTCTGAATTATCAGACACTTCTATGGCAATAGTACCATCATCACTCAGCAATAGGATTCGAGCAGAGTTGTCAAAGCACATCAATGCCTCAGGACTGAACTGCCTGCGATCCTTAGATAGCCTCCGCAAAAATACAGGCTGGTTGCATTCATTGCCTGACCACCGATAAAGGGCAAAGTTGTCAGCCTCATCGTGAGGCCCGGCAATAATAAAATATGCCTTGTGAAAAGTCGAATACTCCATACTTCTTATACCCAAGCCCGCTAAATCCCACAAAATTATTTCTCCAAAAGCCGGCTCGGCACCAGCCTCTACAACCGCCACAGGATTTGTTAAGGGCACAACAAATGCCTTTCCACTCGGACGTGGATTTCTAAAGCCGATATACAGCACCATACCATCAGCAGACGCGCAGAGTCCTTCTATATTTAGTCCCTGTCTCTTGGGCGCAAGTTTTTTGCGCTCTTTCTCACCAAGCTGTTTAGCTTCCAAACGTGTAACTTTATTAAGATTGAAACGTCGCCCAATATCATTATTTACCAATCGGTCAACAAGGTCTTTACATGGCTTGCCCACCGGCTGAATACTGACTATGTTGTTTTCCACTTTCACAACAGTGGCGAAAAACCGGTACCTGCTTGGTCGCAATTTGCCATCTTTGTTTCGGCCGTGGGAGGTTATCCAATAAATACGTTCTCCAACCTTTGTTGCTCCCTCAATATCCGCCTCCGGATGCTCCTGGTCAACTTCAAGAAAATCTGTCAAGTCGCTGTTTGCTATAGGCAGATCACCGCTGAGGCGGTATATACGCAACACGTTGTTCTCATCATCAGCTACAACAAACATATCATCAGCGATAGGTACCGCCGCTGAGGCATCGCTCATCCCGTGGTAGACGAGAACATCCGCTGAAGCGGAAACCACAGTAGGAAAAACGAAAATCGAAAGAATAAATACACCGGCAGATTTCATATCAGTTATTACCTGCGGGAAGCAGAAAATCACCGAGTGTTCATAATCGCAGTTTCAAATCGGCAGGTTCTAAACAGTCCAGTTCTTTGCGCTCTTGATGAATTTGTATTGAAGGACTATCCCTACGACAAGCGGAATCACAAGCACACCAGGAAGGAACCATTTATGGTTAAACACGAGCGATTCGAGCTTCTCCGCTGCTCCAAGGTACTGGTACATTACCGCCAGAACTCCGACAACGACCAGTCCACTGCCACCCAGACTTGTAAAAAGTATCACTGCTGCCTTGAATATGATAAACGAGATCATACCGCCTGCAATAAGTCCAACAAGCCCCCCTGCCCAGATGTACTGTTCCGGCAGCCCAATGGCAAGCCAGGCGCCACTAGTAAGCACGCCGCCGGCGACTGCGCCCAGGATGCTCACACCCCATCGCATAAGCGGAACGGAGAGAAACGCAAAGGTCGCGATGAATATGATAGCTAACCATATAACATTGCCGCCAATAAGTGCTTTATTAGCCCATACACCGACAAGTAGACCAAGCAAGGCAAAGCATATCGTCACAAGTACCTTAAACACACGCCAGCCATAGAACAAACAAACCGTCCCGAACGATATGAACATCAATGCCTCCATAAGCCCAAGCGCCGTGATCTGGTTCCAGAACAAATCGATAGGGACTATTCCCTCTTGTGCTGTTTCTGCTGTTTGAGTGCTCTCAGCAGCCTGTGCAAGAATTGTGAAGCAATCCATTTTTCACTCCCTGATCTTTCCCTGTAAGGTGAATTGGCTTTCACGCCTTATTATGTAGTCCGCCAGCTTTGTTTTGTTTTTTCCGGTTCCTGTTCTTCAGGAGTAGCTTTTGCTTTTCGCTTCAGGTGCCTGCTCTTAGATCGGTAAAGCAGCAACTGCTCCACGGTACCAAAGGCGGTCATCACGACAAATACTCCTGCATAAAATGGAGCTTTGCTGTCTATTTTAGTTATAGGCTCGGAGCCTTTATATAGTAAAAGCAAAACCATGCCTGTGAAAATCAGCATAGTACCCATTGTCGCACAACAAAAAGCTGTAGACAGGCGCCACAGAAAAATTCCAGCCACAAAACAAACGGCTGCCAGTGCCGCCATTATCAACCATTGATAGACCCGCATCCGGGAAAAAACCTGCCGTATCGCTTCACCGAAATCAACTGCATAGGCCTTAGTTGCTTCAATGCTCGCACCGATGCTCAGAGTTTCACCACTTCGCAATATCCCGGCCGAATGCTCCTGCCTTGTTTCAGTTGCTTCTCCAACGTTAGCTCTTGCCAGGATGGCAAAGGCAATAGCAGCCACCAAGACCGCTGTTAATACTGCGATGAGCAACCTTTGAAAAAACAAAGTAATAACAGCCACTACTGCAGCGGAGATCACAACAGCCACAATATTCTGGCCAATCACGAAAAATCCCAAAGTGGCCCCAATAATTACGCCCAAAAGTGCAAACAGAAGTTTTCTGAAACCAAGTCCGCCGAGCCAGACGAACAGGCCAACAACGACGGCTATAAGCCCAGGAACGACCAAGGCGATAGGACTTAGTACGCCAGAGTCAGACTGAAAATTTTGCAAAACCTCAAGCATAATCTGTGACCTGCAGCTCGCTGTTCGAAGCTCGTACCGCGATTCACAAACTAAACACTAACGACTGAATACTGATAACTTATTTATCGGTCAATTGACCCAATTCCCGTTAGATGATTGAGAAAATAGGGGGATTAGGACCAATTCTGCACAAAGATTCCAGGTAGACCAGTAAAAGTCCTATATTTCTATTGACGTTTATGTCTGAACATAATAAAATTGTTTAATCATCGCGAGTTAAGCAACGAAGGAAGATATATTCCATTTCGATAGTGTGTTTTGCGCAGAGAATCCGGCTGTAATTAGGACAGGGGAGTGGTAAAAGTATAATTAATGAGAAAACACGAAATTTCCGAGATTAATGAAGCAAAGTTTTAGCTCGATAATCTGGATTTACGTGCGGAAAAGTGAGATTGAATAAAGGAATTGTATTATGTGCAGAAAATTTGTTTATTTAGCTTCTATTATTTTGCTGATGGTAGGGTTTATACAAGCTTCGCCACAACCGAATGTTATCTTCTATGATGATAGCAATCCGCTGAGGATGGACATCAACCAAAATGCCTTGTTCGCGGTGAGGTTCACTCCTACGCAGCCTTTTAACCTCAGAGCAATTTATTTCATGGTCCGCAACGATTATAACACTACCGATGGATGCACTCTGTGGGTAGCTCCAAACAGTGGAGGTTTACCCGCCTGGCCTGCAACCTATGTTGGATATGCGCCGCCGCCACTTCCGGATAGGACATGGATCCAGTTTGACCTTGCCGGCCCAATGTATTTCCAGGGTGATTTCTTCGTGGTAGTGCGCCAAATGGGCGGTCCTTCTCCCGGTCCAGGTTTTTGGATTGGTATCGATTACGGCACCACTACTTACAGAACCGTTAAGTCCTACGACAACGGACAGGGCTGGTTGGATGAACCGTTGGGTGATGCCCTAATTCGAGTTGGAGGGATGTATGAAACGGGTCAACCACTTGCCGACTACGGCGATGCGCCGGATCCGCAATTTCCAACATTATACACAACACAGAGCACACCATATCCCGATAGAAGAGGACCATACCACTTAGACGTGATGAAAGAATGGATAGGACCTACGAGTCCATCCACGACAACTATGGAAACTCAGGCCCTTATAGTTAACAATGACTTCGACGATGCCACTATCTTAGTCAGACGAGCTATCATTAGCGGTGTACCAACACAAATTGGTTTTGTCAGTGTGCCAATAACAGTTGCAGCCGACACAAGTGGAGACATTCGATACATGAATGTCCTTGTTGACCTCAATAGAAACGGACAGTGGGCAGCCTACGACTATGGAGGGCCGACTCCTCAGGAAGAATGGGTGGCGAAGAACGTGGCCTTGGTCTTCCCCGGCACAAAAACTTTCGTACAGGTGAATGTTCCGTTTGTGTGGCTTGATAACAACATCGGCATCGGCTCGGCAGTATGGCTGCGTGCAACACTAACCACAGAGATCATTGACCCCAGCATATTCGGCTTTGGCAATCCAGGCTGGGACGGTTCGGGACCCGATGCGGGCTTTGCTCGTGGGGAGACCGAAGACCATTTCGTTATTCTATCAACGTTTGCATTTCATCCGGTACCGCCGGGACGTAAGCCGGCTGGTCCACCACTACCGCAACCTCCGCCTGGTGCTGGACCCAGCGGCGGTCCAGGAACCGCACCTGGTCCTGATCCCGGTCCCGGCATGGCGGCTGAACCTATTGATAAAGTAAAGAAACATCCGGTGCCGGACATTCGACAGGAGCCGAATGAGTGTGCACCAACATCTACAGCTAATTCCTTGTATTATCTCGGTGCGGCATACGGCTTCAGCGAAAAGTTGCCTGGATCACCGGAAAGCCCAAGAGAGCTTATAGAGCTGATTAAAGAGAAAATGAAGTGGTCTTATAAACATGGAGTTTATGACTCTGATTTCATCTCTGGAAAGGCTGATATCACCGATGAGCTTGATTTGCCGATCGTAACCACTCACAAGGACGATGGTGAAGGCAATATCCCAAGTATTGCCTGGATACTGTCAGAATTGAAGCGTTGCGAAGATGTAGAACTCGGCATGACATTCGATGATCCAAATAAAGGAGGTCACTGGGTCACAGCTACAGGATACGCGAAGTATGCAAACGGTGATATTGTTATTGAGGTGCATGATCCGGACGATAACCTGGATGGAGAGGATGTCTTTCGGCTTGGAGACCGAGGTGATGGATATCCGAGCTTGTTAGACTACCCGTTATTGAACCGAATTGATATTGCCGTAGCTGAAAGTCCCAGATGTATTGCGGGCGGCATTGAAGGTGACATTAACAAAGACTGCATCGTCAACTTCGAAGATATTGCGATTTTAACAAAAAATTGGCTTGCTGAGTGCACCATCGAAGTAGAATGTTTCCCCAGCGACCATCCGGATTATGCTGAATGGGTAGTCGCCGGCAAGCCAGATTGCTGGTGCTGCCCAGCTCAGTGCCACGGCGATAGCAATTGCGATGGATTTGTTGGAGATTTCGAACTATTGTCCGTTACATACGCAGTAGGTACCGAGTACCCCGATCCTGACTATGAACCTTGCTTTGACTATGACCACGATTTAAGTATCACTTTCAACGACTTAAACACTGTGGTCCAATGGTACCTGACGGAGCCTCCTACTTGCTGGTAGTCCGGTAGGAGCTTTTTACGTAGTACGTGATGCGTAGTGTGCATTGCGTTAAATTTACACACAATACGATATACGAATCAAATGCGGATGAGAGGAGTCGAACCTCCACGCCCCGAAGGGCACAGGCACCTGAAGCCTGCGCGTCTGCCAATTCCGCCACATCCGCTAAACAATAAAAAATTATGCGAGATTCATAAAAGCTCGTCAAGAATTTTAATGTGACTCCGGCCCTATTACCTCAATCTGCGCACGTTAGACGTGAGATTACCCACTGTCCTCAGGATGGCGGTTAGCCTCCTTTTGCAGTTTGTATTCAACACTATCAACAAGGGCAAGCCAAGACGCCTCAATGATATTTTCAGAGACACCAACCGTACCCCAGATGGATTGCTTGTCCCGTGACTCGATTATCACGCGCACTCGGGCGGCAGTGCCGGCACCGGCATTGACAACACGAACCTTATAGTCGATAAGGTGAACTTCCCTAATATGCGGATAGAAACCCTCCAATGACCTTCGCAAAGCAGCATCCAGGGCATTAACCGGGCCGTCGCCCTCGCCAACAACGTGCTCGACTTTATCAGCCACCTCGAGCTTAACTGTGGCCTCGGTGACAAGCTCACCTGTTCTACGCTTCTCGACGTTAACGTGGTATTTAATCAAGTCAAAAAACGGTTTGTACGTACCCATAATCTTCTTGACCAGCAGTTCAAAGCTCGCGTCGGCAGACTCAAATTGATAACCCTCGTTCTCCAGCTCTTGTACTCTGCGGAGTATCTTTCCGGCCAATTTTTTGTCCTGGGTGATCCTTTCCTTTTCAAGTTCGGCCAGGACGTTGGACTTGCCACTTAGTTCAGATATAAGAAAACGCCTTTCATTGCCAATAAGCTCCGGAGCTATGTGCTCGTAGGTGCGCTTGCTTTTTCGCAAGGCATCCACGTGCAGGCCCGCTTTGTGCGCAAAGGCACTTTCGCCCACGTACGGCATGTTCATTACCGGCGTCAAGTTGCCCATCTCAAAAATAAAGCGGGACACTTCAGTCAGCGTTTTGATTTTCTCCGGACTGAGAATATCGAAGCCCATCTTAAAGGCAAGGTTTGGTACGACAACGCACAAGTTTGCGTTGCCACATCGCTCACCCAGACCATTTATGGTCCCCTGAACATGGCGGACACCAGCCTTAACGGCAGCAAGGCAATTAGCTGTTGCACAATCAGTATCGTTGTGGGTGTGAATCCCAATTGACATAGTGTTAAAATGCCCGCAGACCGTTTTCGTGATATTGTACACCTCATCGGTTAAGCAACCGCCGTTAGTGTCGCAGAGCACCAGCACATCAGCACCGGCTTCGGCGGCGGCAGACAGGACCTTCATCGCATATTCAGGGTTTACTTTGTAGCCATCGTAAAAGTGTTCGGCATCAAAGATCACTTCAAGACCATGCTTTTTCAAGTACTCGACTGACTCAGCACAAATAGTCAGATTTTGGTCCAATGAACAGCCAAGCACCTCTTTGACGTGCAGGTCCCACGCCTTTCCTACAAGGGTGGCTGCTGATGTTTTACAGGCAAGTATCGAGTTGAGAGAGACATCATCCGTGACGTTAGTATCGGCTCTGTGGGTACTGCCGAAGGCTACAAGCTTGGAATTGTCCAACGACAGTTCTGCTATCCGCTTAAAGAACTGCATCTCTTTAGGATTTGAAGCCGCGTAACCCCCTTCGATATAATCAAGACCAAGCTGGTCAAGACATTTAGCTATCGAAAGTTTGTCCTCGAGCGAAAAGCTAACCCCTTCGGTCTGCATGCCATCGCGTAGAGTTGTATCGTAAAGTTTTATTTTTTCCATGGACAATATAGTATTTGACTATTAGTTCGCCACGTTACATCACAATTTCAGTATGAACGAATTTTACAATCCCCGGCCCGAATGTAAAGGGTAAAGTCCTGTGCCGAGCAGTGGACGGCAGCCACCAAGCGAGATAAGAAAAGCCAGCCAAAAAGCCTGAAAAGTCCTTGCAAGTAAGCCCAGAAAAATATAGAATCCTAGTTTTGTATAAATTGGTACAATAGAATACTTCGACCTTTATTGACAATGACCTTAGTACAGATATTGCAACAGACCTGCATTATAGTTCCGCTGGAAGGCAAAGACAAAAGATCTATTATAACCGAGCTGATTGATCTGCTCGACTCAAACAGTTTATTGCTCGACAGAGATAGTGCCCTGCAGGCGGTCCTTCTGCGTGAGCAGACCCGCAGCACCGGAATCGGCTCCGGCATCGCCATTCCTCATGGCAAATGCAAAGCTGTTAAGGAACTGGTGATGGCAATTGGGATAGCACATGAACCTATTGATTTTGAAAGCGTCGACGGAAAACCCGTGACGATTGTGATTCTGCTGGTATCACCAACCGATAAAACCGGCCCACATATTCAGGCCCTCGCCAAAATAAGCAAACTAATGCTTGACGGACAATTCAGACAGTCGCTCGAGAAGGCAACATCTGCCCAAGAGGTATATGAGCTTCTGAGCAATAAGGAAAACGAATGAGCTAACTATGATTTTCCGCCAAGCCCGGAGTCTCAGTTGACCTCGCCTTATACCAATCATAAAAATATATGCGCTGCTACTCGGCAATTCACCAAATAAGTAACCCAACGACAGATAACCCCCATACTTTCTTGCGTGCATCTGCGATTCTCGTCGCTAGCACCTGCGGTTATGCGAGTGCAGGCGCAAGACGAGGCAGCAGGTGAAAGCAAGAATGGGGGCTATTGATTCCTGTATAACCAATGATACAACACAGGAGATACAAAACAAAAATGTCATTCCCGCGAAGGCGGGAATCCAGCCACTTTATTGTTTATTGTTGTTTTCTGGACTCCTGCTTTCGCAGGAGTGACAAGTCTAGATAATTTTCTTTAGCATTATTATTACAGGCGTCAATAAATAAAGGTATCTATCTATCCGGCTTGACAATGAATACGAAATAAACGGACAAAGCGCATTTATTTCGTGGTTGAGTTCTCCCATAGGATAAGGCCGAGTTCATACGGATTAATCAGGTCACGGTGCTTCGGAAGTACTCTGATAGCCACGCCATGCTGACCTGTTTTTCTACAGCGCATCGAACCAACAAACCAGTGCTCGCCATCTTGTTCAGAGGTTTGCCCGTAATCCAGTCTCACAGCCGAACCATCATTGATATGGCCCCAGCTATCTACAGGTCCGTGATAAAGTTCAACTGCGACATCATGCGGTCTAACCTTGCCAAGCTTAACCAGGGCTCGGATGGTCAATTCTGAGCCGACCTTTAACTGCGGACGTTTGGGATTTAGCCGTTCGTTAGCTTCACCATTATTGATCTGCATTATCACATCCCTGACGGCAAATTCGGGCCAGGCTTGTCTTATCTCAGACTTCCACCTAGAAATTTCGCGTGCCCTGGCCATAGCTTCCGCATTCAGGTACCGCCATCTGGCTGCTGCCGGATTGTAGAACCTCCGTGTATACTCAGCCACCATCCTATGCGTGTTGAACCGAGGCGCTATCGACTTTATCGAGCTTTTCATTCTGCGTATCCAGAGCCGCGGCAGATTGTCGGCTGGCCTCGTGTAAAAAAGCGGAATAACTTCATTCTCCAGAATGTTGTACAATGCCTGTGACTCGACTATGTCCTGATATTCGGTATCATCGTAGATCTCACCTGACCCGATAGCCCAGCCTCTTTCGGGTGTATAGCCCTCACACCACCACCCATCAATAGTGCTCATATTCAAAACGCCATTAATCGCTGCTTTCATACCGCTTGTGCCACTCGCTTCCATTGGTCGGCGAGGATTACTCAACCAAACATCAACGCCACTGACCAACACCCTGGCAACATCGATATCGTAGTCTTCCAAAAATACTATCCTGCGTCTGAGCTGATCCTGCGAGGCGAAGTGGATAATGTTACGAATGATATCCTTGCCCGCAGCATCTTTGGGATGCGCTTTACCAGCAAACACGAGTTGCGTAGGTCGCTGAGGGTCGGTCAACAGCTTCACAAGCCGACTGCGATCTTTCAGCAATAAATCGCCCCTTTTGTAGCTGACAAACCTTCTGGCAAAGCCTATGGTCAACACCTCCGGGTCGAGGACGGTTTCTGCTCGATCCAACTCGGAGTGATAGGTGCCTCGGCGCTGCAATTGAACCTTAAGCCGACTGCGCGCAAAAATAATCAACTGCTCCTTGCAGCGTTGATGTGCACTCCAGAGTTGCTCGTCAGGAATCTGGTCAACATTATCCCAGATTGACTTGTCATTTGACTGCTCAGACCACCCAGGTCCAAGATACCTTTCATATAAATTGTCCATCTCTTCAGAAAGCCAACTCTTTGTATGTACACCATTGGTGATCGATATAATCGGCACTTCTTCGACAGGAAGACCCGGCCAAAGACCAGACCACATCTGACGTGACGTATGCCCGTGTAGCTTGCTCACACCGTTGACGTAGCCGCTAAGCTTGATAGCCAAAATAGCCATCTTAAATGGCTCATTATCATCGTCAGGAAGTATTCTACCCAACGCCAGGAATTGATTTCTATTGATTCCAAGATGAGGAAAATAGTTACCAAAATATTTATCCATCAGCTCAACACGAAAATCATCAAGTCCGGCTTTTACGGGCGTATGCATTGTAAAAACGCTACCAGCCCTTGTGGCTTCGATAGCTTCATCAAAAGTCATATTCTTATTACTTCGTAACTGGCGGATTCTTTCCAGCACCATAAAGGCAGCGTGCCCTTCATTCATATGGCAAATAGCAGGGGAAATATTCATAGCTGCTAGAGCCTTTAGGCCGCCGATCCCCAGCATAATTTCCTGACGGATTCTCAACTCACGGTCGCCGCCATAAAGACTGCTGGTAATCATACGATCTGCAGACGAGTTGGCTGGAATATTGGTATCCAGCAGATACAGCTTAGCCCGGCCGACCGAAACAGACCAGATTTGCGCCAACACACATCGGCCGGGGTACTCAACGCTGATCGTCAAAGGCCTGCCGCTATCTTTGCACACCAGCTTGATAGGCATATTGTGGACATCGTTTTCAATGTAAGCCTCTTGCTGCCAACCATCGATGTTCAAGTACTGGCGGAAATAACCTTTCTGATACAGCAGACCTACGCCGATCAGAGGCACACCAAGATCCGAGGCGCTTTTTAGGTGGTCACCAGCGAGAATTCCAAGACCGCCAGCGTAAACAGGAAGACACTCGTGAAGGCCAAATTCGGCACTAAAATATGCAATCATCGGCTCAGTGGCACGCGAACAGACTTTCTCAAACCAAGTGGGGCCGGTAAGGTACGAATTGAGTTTTTCAGTTGCCCGCTGCAGATCACGGATGAAACTTTGGTTCGTTGCAAGCGCTTCCAATTTAGCCTGTGAAACGCTGCCGAGAAGCTTGACCGGGTTGTGGCCAGAGGCTAACCACAGATTGCTGTCGATGCGCTTGAACAATTCCATAAAATCAGCGTTCCAAAGCCAAAACATATTCTTGACAATTGTCTGAAGGCCCTTCAAGGGGTCCGGCAGAGCTGGCAGAACAGTGAAGCTATGCACATTTGGCATTTGTGCCTCTCCAAAATGTAAGTGTTTTATCTACAAACACTAATAGATCATCACTAACTGTTTTTTCATCAATTTAATCGGCAAATACGCTCTAAAGCTTAACAGTAAAAAAACCCTGCAAATGAGTGATTTGACATGCTTTGTAGGTCCTATATTTATTGATTCCAATAAGCTAAGAGTTGAAAAAATAAAAAGGCCTGCATCACACAGGCCTTTTTATTAATTGCTGGCTTACCTCCACTGGTGCCGTAAGAAAGGATTTTGAAAAGAACCCATTATTTCCAAGTGGGCAATCGTTGCTTGTGTCCGAAAGTCCTATCGAGTAGGCATTTCCGGTCCGTCAAGGCCTGATTTCCCTGAGTATGGGTATCGGTTCTTTCAAACGTCCACTTTCTTTACGAACACCGCAGGGGTCAGCCTGCAATATTCCCTTCTATCAAATCTAAGGCAAAAAGTCAAGACAATACCGGCGAACCCGGACGGCTATTCCGGCTCTTCCAGCCTTGATCTATATATATCTTTCGACCCCTCAGACGACTTTTCTAAAGGCAAATTTAAAATTGAATAATCAAAAAGATAGCTCCTACCATGCCGGTAATGGCTAAACACAAATAATACCAATCATAGAAAGAATATGCTCTGCTACTCGGCAATTAACCGAATAAATAACCCAACGACAGATAACCCCCTTGCTTCCTTCGGAAGAAGGATAGGGAGCAAGACGAGGCAGCAGGCGAAAGCAAGAATGGGGGCTAAATACAGGAATCTATCCGGCTTGGTAATGAATACCAAATAAACGGACAAAGCGCATTTATTTTATATGATCCGTATAAGATTCTATTTGCCCGCGAAGTATGAAACCATTTCGGCAAGTCAAACGAACCACGAGCATGCCAATGGGCGAATTTCCGTTATGAGTTCTTTATATCTGAGTGATGTTTATCAGAAGCGCCGCCTTCTATCACCGCCACTTCCCCCTTCTCGCCGACGTTGTTCTGTGCGGGGTCGAGCCTCATCAACAGTAACACTTCGTCCCTTCACAGTTTTGCCGCTCAGACCGGTAATCGCAGCCTGGGCTTCACTTCGGGATGGCATTTCCACAAACGCGAATCCTCTTGACTCGCCACTAAACCTGTCCTTTACAATATTGATGGACTCGACCTGTCCAAAAGCCTCAAAAGCCTGGCGCAGGTCCACCTCGGTCGCATCATGCGATAAATTGCCTACATAGATGTTCACTTGGCTTTCCTTTTCTTAAAGCTTGACTATAAAAAATCATCCCGGAATTCCGGCCCTTATTGCTCATCGCTAATAACGGCTTTACGCTTAAAACGGCACTATCTCCGCAATATGGCTGATTTTTCTTACTATGTCAACCAATTTTCCTAATCTTTTTACTACTTATCGGCCCATCGTCACGCAATACACGCTACACAGTCCGTAACTCAACTGCCACCAACTTACTGAGATTTTTCACGATGTCGGCCTGAAAACCGTCGACCACCTCATGGATCAGTGTACCGTCTTCATCCCTAAATCGCAGTGAAAGGGTGACACTTTTGTTGCCGGAGGGGATACCTTTTCCACGGTATATGCCGACAAACTGGATGTCTTCAAGTTCAGGTGAGGCTTTGCTTCTGACGGCCTCACTAATATCAGCCCAGCAGATTCCTTCGCCCACAACATCAGGGAAACGTGTTTCTGAGCAAGCCACCAGGCCTTACGGCACCGCCGTAAGTTCAAATTCATGGACTCTCACTAACCAGCCAGTTGTCGGCCATGATAGCTAAATCCCGTAAGTCGACGCGGCCGTCCCGACTGGCATCGCCAGGAATGAGACTTTGCTCGTACCTGAGAACCTGCGAAGCCGTGTAAAATCGCTCGTACACCTCTGCCGGCGTCAGTGCCCTGCTATACATACGCACTTCATCGATCCTGTAGGGTGTAGAGCGGAAGAGCGGCGTGTCCCCGGCCGGAACAGGTCCCCCAATAGTAGTGGGATTAGTATGCGTCAGCACTGTGACATGGTCCTTCGACGCCCACAGCGTACCGTCGATGTATGAGCAGATCCGCTGGCCATCATATGTGCCTACCACGTGATACCACCGCCGCGCTTCGAATTCCGGCTGATGTTCACACGATGCCTCTTCGCCAAGTACGGCAAAACCAAACCGTAAGGGATCGTCAGAGTCGTGAAGGCCCGCAGTAAGCTTATAGACTTCGCCCTTCTCAATTAGGGGAATGGTCACAAACGCACCCTCCGGCACGCCCTCAAAGCTGACCCAGGCTGAGACCGTTATCTGGCCTGTGGCGACAGTTTCCACGGTGACGTCCTCGATACTCACATAGTCGTCACCGTCGAACTCAAGTGCCATGCCAGGAATGTTAATTGGAGTGGCCATATGACAAGGATCGCCGATTTTCGCTCCGTGATGTACGTTTCCTGACACATCATGGAGTAGTTCACCTTCACCTTCGTAAACTGGATAGTATGCGACCAGGCCGTTTTCACCTATGAGGCTAACCTGCACATCGTCATAGGCTTCGAGCTCGCCGTCAGAGGCCGTCAGACGCAGCACATAGGTGCCGTACTCATAGAACGTCGCAACTACGAGATAACTACTATCAGGATCCTTCAGGTCCATCCTGCCGTCGTCCACATCAACGTCGCCCGGGCCACTGACCACGCTCCACTCGACCGTCATCTGGCCTGAGGGGTCTGGCAGGCCGTCGTCCGTGACACTGCCAACAAGCGGTACAGGATAAGGAATCGGTATCGGCACGGGTGTACCGAAGACATGGATCGTGACCGGCATTAACAACCGGCGGATTATTTATGAGATCATGAAGCTGCCAGAACTTGTTGCCGGTTAGGGTCTTGTCGTACAAAGGATACGCATATTGAATCCAGTTACTCTCTTTAACCGTCCCACTGACCGTAGTCGCATTCACAAATACATAGCCTGATAAGGGCTCCGGGACTATTATGTTGTAGAACTCGTAAACAGGAACATCCGGAACCTCCAGCCCATACCCTCCAGTTGAATCCGTGGCGGTGCTCACGAGAAGAATTCCTCGTTCACCAGAATCGTTGGAGCCATACAGCCCGACCGTTACGCCCTCAAGCGGCGTGCTTTGATCTCCCACTTCTCCTTCGTAGATGCGTCCCGAGAGACCGTCCTGACCATTCGCCACGCTTCTACTTGCACTAATTATCAAAGCTAAAAGCAATAAATATGATATCTTAGTTTTCATCTTGTTAGTCCTCCACAAATGGCTAATATTTCACGGCGCACAGTTTGCGCACCATTATTTGGCTATTGAATTTCGCAGAATTGCACTCGTAACTTCACCCTTTTCCACGGCGACCCTGCCTCTCACAAAAACGCTTAACTCTGGGATTATAGGGCTTGAGAATCCGCTGTCAACCGATTTGTGAAAAAAACGAGAAGAGTATGAAATAACCGATCAACGCCGCTAAACCTATAATATGGCGGGAATCAACCGGTTCGCAGTTTTGCCCCGATGGATTTTGCCAGGCTCTCCACTATTTTAGCCTGGAAGCTGTCGACAGTTTCGTGAGTCAGTGTGCCGTCTTCGTCTCTGAAACGCAAAGATAAAGTGACGCTCTTTTTGCCGGATGGAATTGACTTGCCGCGATATATCCCGACAAACTGAATATTTTCTAACTTACCAAGTGCTTTGCTATTAACGGCCTCAGCAATATCAGCCCAGCGAACCGTCTCATTCACAACAATCGAAAGGTCCCGTTCAATCGCTGGAAACCGTGGGATTGGCCTGACACTTATTGGGCCTTTCTGCAGAGATGCAAGTTGCTCAAAGTCCAGCTCCGCCCCGCATGGCGCCACATCCTTGAAATCAAACTTATCCATCACCGCTTGCGAAAAAATTCCTGCCGAACCTATGACCTGCTCATTGACCAGAATCTCAGCGCCCACCTCGGCCCATTTCACATTGGTTGGATTGAAAATAATCGAGATATTCCTATCAATACTTCTGACAAGACCTTCAATCACGCCCCGCAAGTCTCTGAATTCACTATCACATACGAAGGCCAAGTTAGCTTTTTCAGTTGGCAGAGCATCCTTTCGACCTGCCGGCACAAATGAATCAGCAATCTCAAAAATCCGGCACGGTCTATTCTTGACATTAAGATTCGTTTTTAACACTCCCAGCAAAGAACCAAGAAGGCTCTGGCGAAGTATATTCGCACCTTTCCTGGTGACATCGCTTACGCTCAAATGCTCAGTGATACTGCCGCCGGCAAAAAGCTGGGCTACAGAATTATCGACAAAACCGACGTTGATAGTCTCGTAAAAGCCACAGCCGTTGAGATATCTTATAACCGACTGGGTAAGCTGATGACGAAGATCGGCTGGGACGGCTTCAATTTCAATCTTGCGCCTGGTAGGCACCTTATCGTAACCATGTACGCGTGCCACCTCTTCGATCAGGTCAGCCTCACGATAAACATCACTTCGCCATGAAGGGACCGTACAAACCGCTGAATCACCGTTAAGCTTCGGCTCGAAACCCAAAGCCGACAAAATGCGCACTACCTCTTTGGTAGATACCTTAATCCCAAGCAGCTTGTTAAGACGAGGCAGCCTCAATGTCACCTGTTTTGGAGCAGGCTTTTTGGGATAAATATCTACGATACCCTTTGCTACCTTGCCGCCGGCAACCTGAGTGATAAGCTGGCAAGTTCTGGCCGATGCCCAATCTATATTCTCGATGTCAACTGTGCGCTCGAAACGAAAAGCCGCCTCTGAAGGCAGTGCAAGTTTGCGAGAGGTTGTACGTACGCTTACAGGGTCAAAATATGCGTCCTCCAGCAGGATCGCTGTTGTTGAGTCGTTAACTTCGGTTTCCAAACCACCCATGACCCCGGCAATCGCTACCGTCCTGCGATTGTCGGCAATAATAAGCATGTTGGGATCGAGATCACATTGAGTACCATCGATGCTCACTATTCGCTCACCTGCGATGGCTCGCCTGACTATTATTTTGCCGTCGGCAATCCTGGCATAATCGAAGGCATGTGGCGGCTGACCTGTCTCCATCATCGCGTAGTTGGTTGCATCAACTACGTTGCTGACACTTCGCAGGCCAACCGCTTCGAGGCGTTTCCGCATCCAATCGGGCGATGGCCCAATCTTGACACCTTCGATAATGCGAGCGGTGTATCGGCCACACAACTCAGGTTCGACAATCTCAACACTGGCAAGTTCGCTTACATTCTTTTCTGACTCGTCCAATTTGACCTTCGGCATCCTTAGCTCTTTGCCGGTCGCAACAGCCAATTCACGGGCAATGCTAATATAGCTCAAGCAGTCCCCACGATTGCTGGTCACCTCCACATCAATAACAGCATCGTCGCCCAGATATTCTATGCCTTCGCATGGAAGACCCAAGTTGCTTAATATCTCTGCGGTTTGCTCGGCTGTAAGGCCGGTCTCGATATAATCATTTAGCCAACTTAATAGAATCTTCATATCAGCACCGGAAAAGAAAAAGTGATAAAATCGATAACAACTTTATCTTCGCAGGGCGCTGCTGTCAACGCTGCAAAAGGGCCACGCTTAGAAAAACAGGCGAATTAGGGCTTTTGTGTTGCTGTTTGCGCCTTATAATATGGCGGTCAAAATGCGATAAGTTTGTTTACGGAGCAAGCTATGGTAAAGTCCAAGTTATTGGCACTGCCGATTGTCTTCACAGTTATTGGCTCAATGCTCGCAGGCTGCGTTGAGCGCAAGCTGACAATCAACACCCAGCCGCAGGGAGCGCTAGTGCTGTTGAACGATGAGGAAATTGGTTTGTCACCGGTAACCGTTTCCTTCGAGTGGTACGGCGATTACAATGTCAGAATAACCAAGGAAGGCTACGAAACGCTAAATACCCACCGCGAGTTAAAAGCACCATGGTACGACCAATTTCCGTTCGATTTCTTCGCCATGCTAAATCCAAAGAGAACCGTCGATTCGTATGAATGGACATTTGAACTTGCTCTGCAAAAGGAGCCAACCAGAGAAGAGCTAATCCAGAACGCACAAGAGCTAAAGGAACAGCTTAACAGCGAGTGACATTGATTTTGGTCGGCTGCGATTCCGGGAGCGGGTCTGGTCACGATGGTCATTGTGTTAAAGGCAGTGAATCTGCTGTTGGAGGGAATTGGGATGATTTTAGCTGTTGACAGGCTTTTGGATATGCTGCGAACAGCTGTTAATGTATGGGGCGACTCTTGTGGAGCAGCCGTAGTCGCACGATTGGAAGGCGAACAATTAGACCAGGTAGCCCTCATCAACAACCGAGCAGAGAAGAACTAATACAAAATGCTGAAGAATTTGAGAAACAATTTTCAACCACGTATTTAACAGTAAGCATAACCTGAAGGACTAACTATAAAGAATTGGGGGATTCGATAATGTGCGATTTTAAGAATAAATTCCAGAGATGGATGGACTTGTGGAAAGGTGATGATGAGAATTCGATTCTCAAACAAATTCGTGATATGATGTGGTTTGCTGCGATATTTGATATTTTAAAACAAGTACATAATATTTCATTGTCTTACAATAACAACAAAGAACTGCCAAACTGGGCTTTTTGGAATTTCATATACTATAGCTACTTTGAGATACAAACTAACGCTATCATGCGGTTGCTTGACAAAAGGAATGATGTGATTTCTTTAAGACGATTAGTAATTGATATTCAGAATAATTATCAATGTCTTACACGTAAGAACATACTGGACGTTCTTGGACTTCCGTATGATTATACAAGTGGCTTAACAAGGAGACCTATCGACAATACAAATCAAAGTGAGTTTAATCGATGTGTAACAGCAGAATACATGCACGAACGGATCGACAATTTGGCGGGTATCTCGTCTACAGATCAGAGAAATCCGACAGATACGATTAAGAGATGCGTACTTGATTGGATTGAGAAACGGTTTGAGGCTGTTGAGTTGAAGGATATAGAAAAATATAGGCATAAATTCGTGGCGCACGCTGCAACTCCTGAAAGTAGGAACTGGATGAATACAAACGATATGAAGATAACACTTCGTAAAATTTCTGAGGCTCACAAAATATTATGTGAGACAGCAAACTTTATTGCACAAAGTATACTATGCGACGGTCAAATGAGTTTTTTGGCCGGTAATATACTGGTTGTTTTTGAGAATTTAGATAAGCCATTAGCATCGCAGGATGATATAACGGCTATGCGTAATCAATTCGGAGGTTACGAGAAACAAATAAAGCAATGGTGCAATTGGGATTGGTCAAGTGAGTTTGGGAAATCGTGCACTTAATGTTTATTTAAATGATGCGTGAGAATGACCTCACAGCAGATTTTCCCGATACCAACTTATCGAAAGCTCCAGGCCTTCTTAAATGATACTGTTGGTTTGAAGGCGATCTGGTCTTACACGACAGTATTGTCGTCCTACAATGACAAGAGCCCTACTGCATCGGCTTTGCAGGCTTTAATATTTACCCAACAACAATCAAGAATTAACTTCCAAAGAATACCTAAGATACTTAGGTATTCTTTTAAAGCCGGTACACAGTTGTTAATTTAACCGGTTTATGAACTGGCCAGAGAGGTGTTTTCCATAAGAGAAACACCTAAGGGAATCAACGTGTTCATACAAAAGGAAAGTGAGAACATACCATCGGTCTTTGCTTTCGCTCAGCATGACAGAATCACAGAAGATTTTCACGGTACCAATTTATCGAAAGCTCCAGGCCTTCTTAAATGATACTGTTGGTTTGAAGGCGATCTGGTCTTACACGACAGTATTGTCGTCCTACAATGACAAGAGCCCTACTGCATCGGCTTTGCAGGCTTTAATATTTACCCAACAACAATCAAGAATTAACTTCCAAAGAATACCTAAGATACTTAGGTATTCTTTTAAAGCCGGTACACAGTTGTTAATGTAACCTGTTTATGATCTGGCCAGAGAGGAGTTTTCAATAAGAGAAACACCTAAGGGGATCAACGTGTCCATACAAAAGGAAAGTGAGAACATGCCGTCGGTCTTTGCTTTCAGAGATGACAGAGTCACAGAAGATTTTCACGATACCAATTTATCGCAAGCCCCAGGCCCTGCTTAAATGATACTGTTGGTTTGAAACCGATTAGGTTTTGGGCAGCGGTGATGTCGGCGAGGGAGTGTTTTACATCGCCGGGGCGTGGGTCGGTGTAGACCGGCTTTACATTCTTGCCAAGAATTTCATTTATCATATCAATAATTGCATTCACCGTAACAGCTTCGCCGCAGGCGATATTGACAACTTCGCCCTTCGTTTTTTTCGCTCGCGCAGCGAGTAAATTAGCTTCGACAACATTATCAATGTAAGTAAAGTCCCTGCTTTGCTCGCCGTCGCCATAAACAGTCGGCGGCTGATCTTTTAATATAGCTGTTACAAAAGCAGGAATAGCAGCGGCATATTGACTGGTCGGGTCCTGGTACGGGCCGAAGACATTAAAATACCGCAGTGAAATCGTCTCTAAGCCATAAACTTGGTAGAAGACCGAACAATAATACTCGCCCACCAGCTTACCCACCGCGTAAGGCGAAAGCGGACTTGGCGGCATCGTCTCGACTTTGGGCAAGGTGGGTGTGTCACCGTAGGCTGAGGAACTTGAGGCATATACAAACCGTTTTATGCTGGCATTACGAGCGGCTAAAAGAAGTGTAAACGTTGCATCAATACAATGTCGGTGCGTAGCAGCGGGGTCATCAACACTTCTTGGCACAGAGGGCAAAGCACCCTGATGCAAAACGACGTCAATATCTTTCATAGCTGAACGAGCAATCTGTTCGTCGCCCATATCAGCTTCGATAAATTCGATCTTCCCAATAATGTCAGAAAGATTGCTTTTTTTACCCGTCAGCAGATTATCAACAACTCTGACAAAGCAGCCTTGCGCAACGAGTTTTTTACAGATATTCGAGCCGATAAAGCCCGCTCCTCCGGTTACCAAGAATTTATCCATTGAGATTACACCTCATCAAACAAGTTTAGCGCACAAAAGAAGATTCCCATTCTACGAATTCTCTCGCAAAATGGGAACCTTGTTTTTTTGAAATCACCGGCTAAAGCCAGAGACTTCATGAAAAAACAAGATATAACCTTTACAAGCCTTATGTTGCGCCGGCAAGCTGCGTCTGGTATTTGCGGTAGGACTTGAACTGTTCTCGGAAGTAGCCGCCCTTCATCGCCTGCGCCGCAAAAAGCACACAGCCAGCTATTTTGACGCCTACTTCTCTCAGTTCGAAAATTGCTCTTTGAGCAGCGCCTCTCCTTGTGGCAGCGGCGTTGAGTACCAAAATTGATTCGTCAACAAGCCTGGCCAGCACTTTGGTGTCACTGACCAGTAATACAGGTGGGCTGTCAACAACAATGTGATTGTAGTTCTTTCTTTGCTCGGTAATCAGTTCCGCCATGCGTCGACTGGAGAGTAGTTCCGCGGGATTGGAAGGCATCGTCCCTGAGTCAATTAGGTCAAAGCCCGTGATGCCGCTGGACCGTATCGCTTCTTTGTAGCCACACTTGCCGGTGAGCAATGTGCTCAGTCCAGAATTGCCATGCTCAATCCGCGAGTTATTGGCTTGTGTTCTGGGGAAAAGCGTCTGCAAGCTCGGCCGCCTGAAATTCGCATCTATAAGCAGCACCTTTTTGCCCTCGGCGACAAAAGCCTCAGCAAGATTCACCGCCACAGAAGTACTACCCTCACCGGCACCGCCACTGGTGATAAGCAGAGCCTTGACAGACTCCGCCGTGCTTGAAAGCTCCAAGTTTGTACGGAACCTCCTATAAGATTCACCTATGAGAGAATACGGTGCCTGATGAACAGCTTGGCAGAGATCAATGTCATGAGCTTGGTCGTCTTCGGACTCGTCAGGAATAACACCCAAAAGCGCGACATGCAGAAATCGAGCCACATCTTTGGGAGTTCGTACAAGATCGTTAGCCATCTCAATAAGAAAGGCAAAACCTAAACCAAACAGACACCCTAAAGTTGTGCCGCCTGGAAACCAGAGCCACCACTGCCGAGAAGATGTCATTTCAAGAGGTTCCGGAGCCAAACCAACCGGTTGAACCTTAGGTGTTTCCGGGTCGTTAATCATTATTCTGAACTTCTCAACCTGAACCTTAATAGCGTTGAGCGTCTCTATTCTTTCATCCCTTATCTTTTGCCGTTGCTCGTACTGCACACGAGCCATGTCGAGATCTCTCTTCTTTGCAGCCGCTTGCTCGCGTATTCTCTGCAACTCTGCAAGCCGTTCCTGCATCACAATCAAGGTGTCTCGACCGTTTTCGAGATTTGCACGCCTGGTTTGCTCAGCCATTTCGGCTTTCCTCTGTAGCCTTCTTTCCCTGATTTCATTAACCAGCTCTCGAGCCTGCCGCACGACTCTGTGATTTTCGCCAAACTTGCTAAGTCTGGCAGATAACTGGGCCTCCTGGAAGGCAAGCTGCTGAGCAAGTACGACCATAACAGGGTCGCCTTCAACCGCTTGTTCGATTTGCTCAGCGATAGGACCCGTAGCCAACTCCCTTAGATTCTCTATATTTGCTTGAACCTGTCTTACAGCCAGGACAAGTTCGTTCTCTTGAAGCTCCAAAGCGTTCAATCTGAGGGTAATGATGTGCTGAACACTTTGGTTTGCAGGTCTTTCAAGGTCGGTTATATCCCATGCAGTGCGAACATCATCCAACGCTCGATAGGCGGCGGCCACTTCTGCTTCAACCCGTGCTCGACGCTCCTCAAGCCTTGCTAACTTTTCACTTAATTCATTTCTCTTGGTCCCGCCCTGCGAAGCAATAAACAATCTCACCATCTCGTTAACTATGTCCGCCGTTTCTTTAGCGTCACCACAAGTCATCGATACTTCAACATAATCTGCATCCCTGTGTGCATAAGCATTCATATATCTTTGTAGATATTTGACCGCTTTTCTAATATCTCTGTCTCTGCCTGCAAACCATTTGGTAGCTTTGACTTTATCCTGCCTTAGCAACTCCTGGAGCGTACTCTGCTGCTTTATCAAACTGGCCATCGACACACGATAACCGTATTGAATATCTTTCTGAACCTGGGCGGCCACGATAGTCATGGGATCTGTCTCCACGGCTGGCAAAACCTCTATAAAGGTTTTAGCAGTATACCTCGGCAGGTATTGTCTTAAGAAATACCAACTGGCACCACCTACTGCGAAACCCAGAATAGTCAAAATAATAATCAGCAGCACGTGGCGGCGCAGTATTCCAAACATTTCCTTAGGGGTAAGTGAGACAGCATTAGAGGCACGCTGTCCGCTTGGCCTGACCGGCCCGCCCGCAACCCTTGCTTTGGTTTCCACCGTCGTATCCTCCAATCAGAAAAAGCGGACGTCCTGTCGCTCAGACCGTATATTCAACATCTCCCTTAGCAAAAAAATTACTGTGAAAGACGTTCAATAGCCACGCTTATCTGCTCCTTAACCGCTCCAGACAGTCCTTCATCCTTTCCCACTTCCATTGCCTGTTTATAAGCGGCAAGAGCCTGTATCCTTTCTCCAAGCTCCTCTTTAACTACACCTAAATGCATATATACTTCCGCTGGCGCAGTTATGGCGCTTTGTTGGTATTGCTGCAGAGAAGCCGCCAGAAATTCAGCTGCCTCGGCCTTTTTACCGTTTTTGTATAAAACCCATGCATAAGTATCCAAAAAATTTGGATTATTCGGTTGATTTTCAACTGCACGCTTGGAATATTCAAGAGCCTTAGGCAACCTTTCGTTCTTCTTAGCAAGTAAATACGCAAGATTGTTCAAGTTATGGGTATTATTCGGCATTTTATCCAACAGACTTTCGAAAACTGCAATAGCCCCGTCGAGATAACTTTTATCGGAAGTCTCATCATAGGCTATATTCATGAGCCGTGCCTTTTTCGCACGATATCTAAATCCAGCGTCGCTATCCGATCCCACGATCTGAATACATTTGTCAATATAGTCTATAGCCTCATTATGCTGATGCTTAAACTGCGTCAAGTTAAACATAACAAAATTATCAACCAACGATTTCGGATCAGCCTGCAGTCTTTGCAGACAGTACTTAGAGACCTCCTGTTCCCCCAGCAACAAAGACATTCCATACAAGATTTCAGATGCAAGACTCTCATTTGTGCCCGTTTTATCGACAGCAGTGCGACAATAATCGACAGCCGCGTCTCTGTCACCGAGTTTTAGCTTCGCCTCGGCCATTCTATAAAAAACAATGGGAGCAAAAGCTGTATCAACAAATTCTTTTCCAACCTCAAAGACCTTATCCAGTTTTTCCGGACGGTAAATATTGTTCCGCCTCCCAGCCATCAACAGAAGTATGTTTAAATATCCATCCAAAGCCGTTGCATACTGCGCATCTTGCAGTTCAGTATCGGGATCATCCCCAAGATGTTCTTGGCATTTGAGTTGATAGGCTTTTTCAAATAACTGATCTGCTCTGTCCAGTTTTCCCTCACCTAAAGCATAAGCCGCAGCCTTATTATGCCACATCGCGTCCTCGGGGAATCTCTGCAGATTATCCTCATAGAACTTTTCGAGCGTCTCTTTTCTTCCACGCTTCAAATAAATCCACTCAAGCAATAACCTGGCCTGTTCAGGAGTCCCTGGATCATTAATCGTGTTTTTAAGCTCGATTACTGCGTCGTCTACCCGTTCAGCCTGTAAATAAGCCCTCGCAAGTGACAGCTTAGTGCTAGGCTCGTCCGACAACATTTTGCTCTTTTTCAAATCAATTATTGCCTGATCGTAATCTGCCCTCAGGGCATTTATCTCACCTCTTAATCGCCACGCACCCGCATTGTCCGGTTGGATTTCAAGACTATAGTTCACAAACTCCAACGCTTTGTCCAGTTGTCCCTGTCTCATGGCTAACCAACCCTCAATCGCCGGTACTCTAGGATCAGCTGGATGCTTTTCTTTAAAGCTCTGCAACTTATGCTCAGCTTCCTTGGTCAGGCCGACGTTGAGCAGAGCTCTAAGTTGGTTAAAATAGTTCTGCTCGCTTGGCTCAAGCAATAAAAGCTCTTCCGAATATTTCATCACACCTTCTCGGTCGTCAGTTCGTTCAGCAACAAGCATAAGGCCTTCTATTACGTCGCTCGTCGCTCGTATCTCGTCTTCCGTCAACGGCTCACCTGCCCCGAGCGACGGGTCACGTGGGCCGAGCGACGATTCACGATACAACTGCTCCAAAGTCTTCTTGGCTTGACCGTATCGACCAAGCTGAAAATGATGACGCCAAAGCAGACCATGGCCCTCAGATTCTTGCAATAATTTTAGAGCCTCCTTTTCTTGACCTCTTGCGTGGTAATACTCTGCGTAGCTCTCAAGCATCGCCTCGTTTTGTGGCTCAATTTGCTTGGCTTGCTCAAGCGAACCAACCGCAATCGCAAACAAAACTTCCTTGCGTTTCGCATCTCGCTCTTGCTGAGCTAATCGAGTTGCCAATCTTCCAAGCAGCACAGAATTCTGCACGCTTGTAGTATTTCTCTGGATGGTCTGCCTAATGGCCAATGCCTTCATGGGTTCTGTGGTGCTTATATATCCAGCATAGGCACTGAGTAAAGCCAAATCGCCTAGATTAAGCCGTACGGCCCTTTCAAGAGCTTTCTTGGTCTCGAGCACCTGGTCAGACGTGACACGATTGCCAAGCCTCTTATTACGAAGGTATAATGTATTGGCTAATCCCTTTGCGATAACACTATCCATTGGGTTCAATAAAGCCGCTTTCCGAATATTCTCTATAGCAGCATTTTCGTTTCCGAGTCCAGAATAAATATTGCTTCTGAGCATGTAAGTATGTGAGAAAATAGGTTTTTGTTTCAAACACTCATTGGTTCTGCTCAGTGCATCTTCAAATTCACCCTTAATCACCGCGAGGCGAGCCTCAAAAAGCTGACCTTGGCAATCATCAAGATTGTCACGCCGGGCAATATCCACAACGCGCTGCGCCAGTTGCCAATTTTCTACTGCGCATGCAATTTCTAAAAGATGGTTGGCAGCAAGACGATATAGATTAGATGCTAATCCTCCTTGAATCGCTTGCTGCTTGGTACCCATTTCCAGAGCTTCTGTCAATTGCTCAATCGCCTTGTTCGGTTCGTTGTGTCTTTCATAGAATCTGCCCAGATTCAAAGCGCGAAGAATCGGGTCAGCAATATTAGAAATAACCCGCAGTTTTAATTCATCTTGCCTTTGCTGTGAAACATTTCCGGGCTCAGGTTCAGAGAGCAATTGCTTATAGAATAAAACAGCTTCATTGTCTGGAAAATAATGCAAGTATCTATTTACCAGATCTTTAGCCTCACTCGTCCGGCCTCGCGATACGTAATTATCACAGATGATAGTGATAGAAGCTTCCGTAACAAAATTTGGCTCCACCGACAGTAGTTTCCGCACTAGTTGCGCCCTCCGCTCTTCGTGACCATCTAATTCATTTCTCATTAACTGCACAGATACGTCGGATCCAACCTCCTCTTGTTCCTCCTCGAACACGATGCCACCTGAAGCATCTACGGTTTGCTTCTGTTCTATGGCAACTTTGAGCTGTTTAATCTTGGCCCCAGTCAGTGTGAGACTGAGTTTGATTGTATTAGGGTCATCTAGCTTGAACTTTGCCAACTCTTCCTCAGCTTCAGAGATTTGATTAGTGCCAATTAACGCCTTGATCCGAATCACTTGACTCTTTCTTTTAGGGCCGAAGTTCTCCTCATAAGCATTTATATTGTAGGGATTGGCAGGAGATAAAACGTGTGACCACATATCTAACCTGCCAAGAACCTCAAGGTAATCTAAAATCGCTTGAGGTTTTGTAAGCTCAATCCCTGATTCGAGAGCATCTACTAAAAATTCAATAACAGCACCCTGTTCATATGTATCTTTGAAAAGCTCGGCAAGAGTGTAGGAAAGTTGCGCATCTCTCCGGCCACGCGGCTTTGATGCTTTAAGCTGTTCATAAGCTGCATATAGCTTCATTACAGCTTGGGCTGTTTTTCCCCTCGCAAGCTCAAGCATGCCCTGCCACTTTACAACTTCCGGCTCCTCACCACTGCCAAAAATCTGCTCGATTTCATGGACTGCCTGTTCAGCACTTGCCAGTAAAAGGTCAGTTTCTGAGGCTGTTAGTACTTCGCTTGGTTCAAGCAACTGTTCGACATAGCATTTCGCCAAGAATGAATATAATGAGAATCTACTAATTCTACTTAAATAATTTGAAGGCCCTGTTGTTTCCTGTACACCTGGCAACGATAAGGCTTTCTTAGCTATCTCAATTGCTTTGTGGATTTCATCGCTCTGTCCATAGATAGAAAATTTGCGATAATGCAAGGTTGCTGCGCTCAATGGATATGATACGTTTCTCGGGTCAAGCTCCATCGCTTTTTCAGCCGATTCGATTGATCTATCAAGGCGAGAAAGGCCGAGCTGAGGTTCCGAACAGACTGAGTAGACCGAATAAAACTGGGAACGAGCTGCGAATACGTCTGCGCATGTAGGAAATTTTTCTACGAGCGCCTGATACTCAGGCTCAAGTACCTGTATCCGTTGTCTTTCCTGTGCACGATCACCTTTCCTGGCAAACTGGAGCTTTCTTGATAAAAGATTAATATGCGCTTTTGGATCAGAACTCACAATCTCAACAGCTTTTTCAAGAAGCTCTTCTGCCTGCTTAGCTGCTCTATCTCTTTCATCAAGATTGCCCTCTGATGCGAGGATTTCGCCCCTTTCAATTGCAGCCAAAGCGAGATAGTAACAAGCATCGACGTTGTTGGGATCGAGCCGCCGAACTTTCTCTAAATCATCAATCGCCTCAGTGAGGAGCTCTTTAGGGACGGTAACTGCCCCCATTTTGGCCAACTCATACCCGGCTCTACCTTTAAGCAGGTACAAATACAGATCCATACGTTGAGCTGAGACACGCCTGCATTGTTCTTCGGCCACACCAAAGGAAGGCTCCCACTGCGCTCTATCATCCGCAAGCAATCCCTTCTCTTCGGCCACTTCTACAAGTTCAGACGCCTGCGATTGCACTTCCTTCCAGACTGTGCCCACATCCCGACCAGCACTGGCATAAATGTCGGCGACAGTGTAGACATACTTGAATCGGGCGAGCCGAGCTTCTACATTCCTGGTGTCTATGTTGATTATCTGCTCCCAGCAGCCACGGACTTTAGGCCACCCATCGGTCTCGATGTACATATCGGCAAGCTTAAAAAGTATCTCTATTTTCAGGTCGGGGCTTTTCGCATAGTTATGCGCTTTAAGATAGTTACGTTGAGCTGTCTTGTAATCCTTAGCAAGCCAAGCAGCATCGCCATCTTTAATAAACGTCTCCGGGTCCCGACCCAGACGCAAAATTATTGCGACTATCCCCAGGATTACCAACAGCAAAACTGTCGAGCCAATAAGTGCAACTTTCTTATTTAGTCTCTTCCTGGCCATGATTTTGCCCCTTTCTCCATTTCGAAACTAACACGGCCTTCAGACACAACGGTGCTCAAGACCATATACATACTCAAGCCTGCCAAATGTAGTTTGGTCAAGACAGATTAGTTCAGCTCGTCTCGGCGAAGGCCGAAGCCGTAGCGGGGAACGAATTACACAGCGCATTTTACCCATGAGCTACCTGCTGTTCCATTCCGGCCAATGCTCCCTCTCCAAGATCG
Organism: uncultured Pirellulales bacterium; assembly: GCA_964519995.1. Classification (GTDB taxonomy): domain Bacteria; phylum Planctomycetota; class Phycisphaerae; order Sedimentisphaerales; family Anaerobacaceae; genus CAZFLY01. The sequence goes on from CAZFLY010000007.1 coordinate 38,064, forward strand.
GCAGGATCACGGACAGCAATTTCTCGCTGGCTTTAATTACCTCTTTTTTATTCTGTGCAACCAACGCCTGATTGAAAGCCAATTCTACTTTACTAAAGTACGAATATCTGCCAAAAAAGTTTTTATTCAAAGCTATTCTTGCCTGGTCCCTATCCCCAGCGTACTCCCCGTTGACTCTAAAAATGTACAGAACAGGGAATTGTCTGCCGGTGTCCCAAAAATCAACTTTTGTACTACCAAAAACAAGATATTTTCCCTCTATTGTCCTTTGAAAATCAGGCGTATTAATTTCGAAAGTAACGCTATCTGAAGATGACCTTTGGAAACCACCGCCTGTATAACATTCCTCCGGCACATGCGGTACGCGATCAGGAAGCTCATAATAAGTAATAAATAGCAATACCCTTCGCATAGCACCGTCAACATTTGGATCGGTGTCCTCCAGAACCCACTGAATATAGTCCTCGGTGCCCAGCTCTTCAAGAAGATCTTGGTTTTCGATTTTATACTTGGATGTTACTCTATAAGGGGCCAATTGCTCTTCATCCAGTAATTCCAAGGACTTTTTCAAAGGTAAAGGTTCCTTTTTGAGGTAACCCCCCAAGCTCCTTATCGCCAGTGACATCCCTCCTCCTGCCAGCGCAAGGACAGCCGTGCATATTAAAAATGCCGGCTGCAAAAAAAGGCTTGGTTGGTTTACTATGCTTTTCATCACACCTCACATTCGAGCTTCTCTGACGGAGTTCATCACGCTTGTGATCTCCTCCGGACTATAATATCCTCAGCGACCGGGGACGTTTCTTCAACAAACAAACTCGACATAAACCAAGCAAGGGATCCGTAAAAAACAAATGCCAATGGCAACATTGCCAGCCCGAGCATATCGTGGTAAATACCCTGAGTATACCGAGGATGTATTAACACATAGATGAATCCAGTCACTGTGACTCGGATAATATTACACAATATTGCAATTGGTATTGTTGAGGCCAAAAGCACAACACGCTGCCATATTGGCCTATAGTGTAAATAAGCCATGGCAACACCCAGAGCCAAGAAGGCCATCAGCAAACGCATTCCGCTGCAAGCCTCAGCCACGTTAAGCGCAGGTTCAATTCTTTGGCCTTTGTAAACCACATCTATCACCACACCACTTACAGTAGCCTCCATTCCACCGACCAAATTAAGCAAAACAGTTGCAAGACGGGCCGAAAGCTGACGCATGGGCATAGTCAGACCAACATAGTATCTGCGTGGCAAAGGTACCGCAAAGACCAAAAACACAATCGGTAGCCAAGTATGCTTGACCAATCGCCATCCACCTAAAAACAGCACTACCGCGCCGAGCGCAGCTATCATAGACATAGGGCGAAAATAAGCATAACCTGATGGGCTGACTATATTGAAAAAGTAGAAGGCGATTATGCAAATCAGAAAAACCAAGCCGAGATAATTCGGCCTTGTCTGTCCAGGTAACAACCGACTGGGGTGTTGACCACGGAGTAAGCTTGACAGGGGGTCGCTTACATATTTAAGGCCCAATATTTCCTTTTTGTGCTGGTTAATAAAGTAAAGACTAAACAGCGGGATCAGAAAGCCATGCGACCAACTGGCATCAGTAAGCCAAAGGTGAACGATATTAATAATCTCACTACGAAAAAGAAAACATAAAAGACATCCTATTATTAAAACTCTGATGTAGCTATGCAGTCCATATTCACCCCAGCCCCTTTGGCCCAGATTTGAAACTTTCGCATTCTTAACAGAAGAGCCAATATTTACCACCATAATTAGATGACTCTACCAGAAAAATGACGTACCGTATGCATAATCTGAATAAGCAAAATTGCGGTCATACACAAAACCAAATCCATAGGTTGCCCTGAAGGCATTTCGCAAAACCGCACGCCATCTTGACGTCGCATGTGTTCCTACATTGATCAAATCATTTGGTTTGATAAAGAAATCCGGCTGCTCACCTCGAGCAATCCTGTCCAAATCCACCATCACTATTTCTTCTTTGTTTTCGCCGATCCTCCTTATCACCTCACAGCTCTTCGGCCATGCCAAAGGTCCCAGACCACCTGCTGCAGCTATGGCCATTTTCAGCGTCATCGGCCGGCCCGTGATATTGATGTAGCCACTTCGGTTAACGTTGCCCATTATACAAAATTCTCCAATAACATCAACAGGCACATAGATTGTATCTCCGGGTTTTATGATGATATTATATCGTGGATCGCCGGCCAGCAGCTTGTCCGTTGGAATCCTTATAAGCCGTGCTTGTATTGCCTGCTCCCATGCCATCTCCGTAGGCAGCTTCTCATTCTCAAGTGGAATAACCGGCTCTTTCGGTTCAAACCTAGTTGGAGGCTCCGTTGGAAATGGAGGACCACTGCGAACCGGAATCCACTTGTCATCCTGAAAAATCCATTCGATGCCACCGCCAACATCTTCAGTTGGACGTTCTTTTTCAGTTATAATCGGCTCGGCCAGCTTTGGCGGCTCCAGTTTAACTGGTACCCACTTGCCGTCCTGGAAAATCCACTCTATGTGTTCGTCAAGTTCCTGCTCATCCATCTGCTCGTTCAAAACTTGCCGATCAGTTAATTCAGTGGCTGAACTAAATGTTCGCTGGGGGGATGTTCTGGTTCGCTGATCATTTAGCCTTCGAAAGCTACCCGGAACAACGTATTTTGCAAGTTCTTTATTCCCGGTCATCTCCGTAGAAGCTACGACTACCTTCTTACTTTTAGGCAAATGAAGCTGCGCTATTGGCGATATCATCTGTAACGTCTCACGTTCCAATCCCGAAGGCTGTGCCAGCCCCTCCGGCTCAGGAATCGCTGACTCAAATGACTCGGATTCAAGAGAAGTTGGCTCTGGAATTTCAAGAGGTGATTTCGCTACAGAGGGTACCCGAGGTTCAACAATCTCTAAATCCATAAGCTCCGGCTTGCTTTGTTTTGTTCCAGTTAGCGGCGATATATGGTTACTATTCTTTTCCTGCCGTGAGACATAAATATAGCTGACATTAAACTGCCTTGGCCCCCCCGCTGTAGCAAGTGCGTCAGTCAATCTAAAATCATATCGAGGGATAAGATACCTGCTCGGAGCCGGCACACCATTACCCAATATAGAAAACGCACGTTGCTGTGAACCGGCCAGAGCAACAGAAACAGAAGGATCTCTCAATATGCTTGGTGACAGGATTTGCCTTATCTCTTCTTCGAGCTGAGTTTCTGTTAAGCCCGCTGCTTGAATAACACCAACATCAGGTATTGATACTTTACCGCTTTCAGTAACAATATAGGTGTTTACTAATGGAACACCCTCCTGAAGTAGTTCAAAGATTGATATCCTAATAACATCGCCGGCTTGAAATACATAATCAGACTCCAAAGCAACAATATCTCTTGGGCTGGGTTCTTCGGCATTCTCCCAGGCGAGCGGTGGTTCATCCGCCACACCAAGAGAGTCCAATATCACGTTGACCGCTGGCATCGGACGAAATCGTCCCATCTGAGTGGGATCTAAGAACTTTTTGCCGCACCCGGCACAGATGCTTAGAATACACAACATAAAAGCGAGATTTACAGCCTGCGCCCTTTTCATGTCACCAGGACTCACACAAAAAATATTTAAGCTCCATGTGCTATATCGGCCTATAAACCAATACAAAGACCACTCATCTACAGATGAAATTTATCGGTTCAATACCTTGATCGCTTAACTTTTTGGTGCCGATTGAACCAAATGTGGTGACGCTAATTTGGGACGCGTTCGTGGTTCCGGTCAAAACCTTTGCTCCGGCGCTTAAGAATGCGTGTTTTCACACAGCAACTTCAATCATCACAAATAGTTACGAACCTTAGCAACTGAATGATAGGAACCGGCCTGCCGCTCCTCGTCTATCATAACAACGACCAGTCATATCATATGTACTCAACCATTGTGGAGATTGTTCAACTCACACTGAGTCTGAGGCCGATAATCGCAGCTTTACCATGGTTGATACAAATAGTCCCATGTGAAAGAAATTTTGCAAAATAGAGCCGAAAATGAATAACTTCAATATTTGACGAGTGGTGATTGGTTAAATGGTAATTTACCAAATGGAGAAATTACTACATCGCTTAACGTGCTTTGCGATGAAAAACAGCAGATGCCAAAACAGTCAGAAGGATGACAGCCGAGACATATTTGACAGCCGTGGGCAGCATCCACCCCGGCTTAGAGATGATATCGATTTGCACACTCTGGATAATAAAATCCAGAAGGATTCCAGCGGAGAGAGCACAACCTGCAACCGTAAGAAGATAAATGATTGCAACTCTACTTCCCAGCGCTTTCCAAACCGTCACCAGTCCCGCGGCGTTCGTAGCGGGTCCGGTCATCAGAAAGATTAAAGCTGCACCTGGAGTGACACCTTTCATTATCAGCGCCGCCGCCACAGGCACAGAGGCCGTTGCACAAACATACACTGGTATACCTAACACCATCATCACCAGCATTGCAAAAATACCCGTCCCAAGAGCCTCTGCGAAGAAAGCATCCGGCACCAACGCAGAAATGAACGCTGCGACAATAAGTCCTACCAACATTGCCTTGCCAATATCGCGAGGCAATGTCACAAATCCGTATTTCAATCCACCTGTGATTTTGCCGATAATCGTGCCAGAACTACAGCATTCATCTTTGCATTGTTGACGTACCGTTCTGTCGCCTTTTGTATTACGTTCAAGCAAATTTACAAAAACTCCACCCACGATTCCGGTCACAAATGCGACAACAGGTCTAAAAACAGCAAAGACTGGTCCAAGAAGACTATAAGTGACAAAGATGCTGTCTACGCCGGTCTGAGGTGTAGACAGCAAGAATGCAATGGTGGCCCCCTTGCTGGCTCCATGCTTATTCAATGACATTGAAACAGGTATGACGCCGCAAGAGCATAATGGCAGCGGGACGCCGAAAAGAGACGCTTTGACTAAAGGCCATATCCCCTTACCACCAAGATGTCTCTCTACAAGTCGTTGGGATACGAGCACAGAAAGTAGACCTGCTACAAAAAAGCCAAATAGCAAATATGGGGACATCTCAGCCAACGTATCCCAAAAATCCATTACAAGTGTCTTCACAAAATCAGTCATCGTGCAATCCCAAACTCAAATCAGCGACCAGTACCAACTGTCTGACGCTTGCTTGTGTTTCCACGCAGGTCAATTGTAGCATTTTCGAAGGGCACCTCAACACCGCTATCGGCAATTACCTCGCGGGCGATCTTACACCTTTTGTCTCTACACCAAGACACTGCTGTGCGTGCCGACACCATTGTGCACAGCTCATATCTATTCTTGGATTGCTAACCAACTCATCACAATTACGACACTTCAGTTTCGGCTCATCTTTGAAGAACTCAACATATCCGCCGCACTTGCCGCACTGAACCTCGAAAACATCTTCAGGCTTCCAAAACCTCTGATCCTGTCCGGGACATCTTAACATCGGCCTTTTCTCCTCTTTGTTGCTGTGCGACGTGCACGCCTTTTTCTCGAACCACGACTTTTACACAATTGCTCAAGCGTAATATCACGCAAATTAGATTCCATACACTGCTGCAATTCGCCAAGTTTGACTCTTACCGTGCAGTTGTCCTGTCGCTCGCACGCCCTGACATCCAACAAACATCTGTTTAATCTTAACGGCCCCTGAATTACTTCAATCACCTCAAGAAGATTTATCTCTGACGGTACCCGACTTAGCGAATATCCACCTTTTTGACCCATGCTGCTGCTCACAAAACCCTGTTTCTGCAACCTTTGCAGTAGCTTGCAGGCAAGCTGATACGAAACGTTCTCTTCCTCGGCGATGGCTCGCGTCGATACTGCCCCATTTCCATAGTTCCTCGCAAGGTTTACCATAGCTCGCAACGCGTAATCCGTGTTTCTCCTTATAATATCCATCCGTAAAAACCCCATGATTCATAGCACAAAATGCTCTATAATATATAGGACTAATATAGTCCTACTTGTTCGCATAATTAATAATAAAAAATAGAAATTTTTTAAATCCTCACCCCCGCAGCAAGCCCTGCACCACCCCATCTAACAAATAATTACGCCTAAAATCACATTGTTGAAGCCTCAATGACGCCATTCGGCAATATTCTCAGTTTCTTTCTCAGCGTTTTGGCTGATTCAAATCGGTACTCCTTACCCGCACCAACCAATACCTCAGCACCATCCACGGACAGCTCAACAGCCTGCTCTGGCCGACTCTGCCGGATCACATTTGCCAGGACAAACGCCTTTTCCAAACCGTCGCCCGTTTTATAATTCACAACTTCATCAGGCTGAGCAAGGCGATTACCATCGTAAATTGACTCATCAGACATATTTTTGAGCCTCGCGTAGACCTGCTCAGCCGACATGGATTTTGTCATCTCAATCGAGACGGGATTACGCTCAACAGCCGCTTTGACAAAAGGCGCCCAATCGCAGCTTTCCATCTCACGGTAAGCATAAAAGGCCAGGTCGGCGACGATATTGCTCTTGCGCTTTTGGCGTAGATACTCGATTATCTGCTCTCTGCTCTGCTCAGCGGAAATCTCGATGGGATTGGAAGGCAAAAAATTCTTCTGCGGGTGCGGCAGCTTAGCCTCGATATGACTGAAATTCGCCAGCTCATCAACGAACTTTTGCGCATCAGGAACAATCTTCTCAATGAACCTTTTAAGAATTATCCTACCTTCAGCGGTTCTCAAGTCAGGCTTGCTTTTGTGCAGAATCTTTTCAAGCTGATCACAACGAATCCTCCCGGGCAGCACATACGGCAAAAAATCCTCATCCGAGACCTCCGCAATTAGTTTATCCTGTGTCTTGCAACCTATCTTGTGGTTGCTGCCATGCTCATAATGAAACAGCACCTCAGCTCTGAGATACTGAGGCTGGCCATGACAGTCGCGGCAAATCTGGAAGTATTTCTGGTACTCCCGCTTGCTCCGCAAAAAGCTCGCGAACAACTCCATATCCATCTCAGCCGATAAATATGATGCAAGCCTCTGCGCGAGATGCTCGTATGCACTTTTATCCATTGTAGCGTCGTCATATAAACAATGCACATAACCTGTCGAATGCGCTACAATTGTCACTTGCTCATTTCGCAATGCACGCTGGGCCTTGTTGGAGATTGCCGTACCGTTAAACCACATTGTCTCGGTTACAAGTCTTCTGTTATTCGTCAGGATACCATCCTGCAGGTCGATAAAATTCTGTGAGTGCAGAGGCGTCAGCACCATATAAATGTCTTTAAGCGGCACACCACAAACAACGAACGCCGCCGCGGCATACAGAGTCGACAGGGACACGCATTCGCCGGCCCCGGTCTTGTAATCGGGCTTTCGACGAAATGCTTGCATAGCTTCAGCCGTTTCCGTTTTCCAGTAGGGAATAACTTCAGTATTGTACTTATCGAGCCCAAAATGCCGGCGAATATCCACATCGAAATAGTACTTATCACCCCCATAGCCAAACAGTGCGTTGCTCTTGGCGATCTCGTCGGGAGAGATGAACTTTTCAAATCGTTTAATTTCTCTGTCTCTCGTCGTAAGTCCCCACGTCTCAAGGTCAAGGTTAAATTCAAACTCGTCCATTATGAACTGTCTCAGCCGCATCAGCTTTCGATAGCTATTCTTACCTTCCAGCTTCCGGAAGCAATCCTCCTGACGCCATTGCCAGATGACTGGGCTCATGATATTGGCCAAAACCAGACTGTACATTAACTCCGGAAAGACAAACACCTCCATATCCGAAAGAGTAAATGCAGAAGAATATTTCTCAAGGTCTCTCTCGTCCATCAGCAGTCCCCAACGAATGTGCGCTGAACCAGCATCGCTATGTAAAAAATGATCGTGCAATCAATCATTTATTCTGCAAAGACTCAGGCATCGTCTCCACAAACACTCTTATATCGTCGCGTGTTTTGCGGAATGCCTGCATAATTTCCTCTTCGCTACCCAGCAAAAAAGTGGGGTCTTCAAATGATCTGTGAATCATCTTGGTACTGGCTGGAAAAACAGGACATTGCTCGCGAGCGTAGTCACACAATGTCACTACAAAGTCAAAATCAATTTCGCTAAGCTCATCTACGTGCTTGGAACTTTGCTCTGAGATATCGATCCCTGCTTCTTCCATTACCTTAGCCGCTCTGGGATTGACTCCCACAGGATAAATCCCTGCGGAGTACGGTTCCATTACATCGGATTTCAGATGCCGCGCCCAACCCTCAGCTATCTGGCTGCGACAAGAATTGCCCGTACAAAGAAACAGAACCTTTATCTTGCTTTTAACACCAGACATATCTTTTTTAAGAATTTCAAATAAGATGAGATTGCTTCGCTTCACTCGCAATGACGATGGCAGGTCATTGCGAGGCCCCATTTTTGCTTTCACAGGAAAGCTCGGGGCCGTGGCAATCTCTTAATCAGGATAACAGAATTGACAGGAAAATTAAAAGTCAAAAATTAAAATGCAAAAAGTTACTTGCTCAAAAGACTCCAAAGTATCTATTGAAATGTGACAATCCCCTCAGGTGAAAACAAAGGGTCACCTGCTATAATAATCTGTAATTCGCCCCTTTGTAAGTTTACATTCTTCATCCCTGAGAATGGTGTATTTGTTTTAATAAATTGTTTCAGAACTTTGCAGAGCTGTTTGACAAATTCAGCGTCATCCTCATTCAATTTTATAACAACATCTGAAGTATCATTACTAAATCTTATAATGGGATTATTTACTTTTGCATCATACCCAGCGTTTGAAAGAATATCAGATATTTCCTCAGCAACATGACGACGAAGATTATTACCTTTATCAGACGTAACTGAAATTCTTACATCAAGGTCATTAAAGTACTTCCGAATCCGCTCCAGATCCGTAATCAAATTTTCTCTCATTTCTTTATATAAAGGTCGATAAACATTACTTGATTGATCTATATTGTAATGTACTGTCACAGGACTGTTAGGTCCCGAAGAAACAATCGCCGGGGAAGAATCACCACTTGTTTTAGCTTCTGGATGTATATTTTGATGTCTCATACCAAACGGATTTAATCTCAGCAAGATACAGTAAATAAACAATACCAATAGCGCCAGAACAAGAAGCCACCAGTACTTTCCACCATACCTTAGTACCCACAGAATTTTCTGTAGAAACTCAGGCGGTTTAGATTCAAGCATCCCTTTTTGCTTCTCTAAGATAGCAAATCTTGTTTCAATTGCTTGTTTTGTCTTTTCTTTCTTGTTGTTAATTATCTGTTCAAAATTTTTTAAATTACTTTGTTGAGCTAATCCCGCATTAACTAAATGAGAGTTGGCGAATGGAACTAATTTTTTGTATTCTTCATCAGTAATTGTGAGTAATTTCCCTTTGAATTGCTCCAATGGAATATCAGTGAATTTTTCTTCTAGAGATTTTACAATATGGTCAATCAATTTGTCTATATGGTCAAAGTGGGCCTGTAGCTGTTTACCAGTACAATGCGTGGAATTGTATAAGCCACGATTGATGAAGTCGTGTATTATTTCTCCTATTTTTTGTTTAAGATTCTTTTCAGTTTTTAACAAATAATCTTTTTTAAGCAGTTCAACAATAGTACCGAAATCTTTTTCTTCAGAGTCTATTTTACCCTTAAAAATCCTCCTCGCTAATAGCTGTAGTATTTTTACTCGCATGATTGCTTAATTTTACGGATTTTGGTAAATATAGGCAAGGGAAAAGGACAGCAGTTATTTACAGAACTCCACAAGCTCACAGTCCTCACACTGCGGCCGACGCCTGCCATTGCAATCCTCAAGAATTCCGATTCTGGACAAAGCAAAATCATACTTAGCCGGGTCATCCGGCTCAATCTTTGCGAAACTTTCTGTTATCCGTAGCGCCCCGGACAACGAGACCGTTCTGTGCTCGAACAATCCGAGAATCCTGCAAAGCCTGCCCATGTGTACATCAATCGGTACAACAAGTTTCGATTTGTCAACGCCCTTCCACAAACCTACGTCAATGTCATCTCTTCGTACCATCCACCGAAGAAAAAGATTTAGCCTTTTGCTGGCGCTTCCCCTCGAAGGACTTGCCAACAGGTACTTCAATCCCGCTGTTACATTGCCGCCATCATTCTGCGCATGCACTATGCACAGTTGGTCACAGAATCTTGCAAGCGCAGGCACAATGTTCTCATCACTTGCCCTGTAACCTTCAATAAAAAACGCCTCGATACTGCCATATCTGCGCAAGACCTGCCGCAACACACTCAGCAAATCCGAAATATCATCACCGGTGGTGAAACGATGCTTGAAACTCCTCAGCTTTTTTCTCTGCGTCCGTCCGAAATTCAGGACAAACTTGTATGGACTCTCGCCCATGCGGTTGAACAGGTCCGTCAGACTCCGTTCAATTTGCTCGACTCTGCCATAGGCCAGGTCCGCAGCCAAGAATCCGACTATCTCCTGATCGGCAGGGTTCTTATACTGATAAACAAACTGCAACGGGTCCGGCTTGATAAGACTGCGACGGTTATACTTGTGATACAACCGCTTCAGCACCAGCCTTAGATTTTTGCGCCCACTAACTAAGCACTGCTGATTTGAATTCATCAAACTCCATCTTTTCTATCATCGAACCAAGCCTCTGATGCGGCTTGGCATTGTCTCTGTAATACTGAATGACTTTGTCAATTAGTTCTATCGCCTGCTCCGCTGTCAAATCCTTCGCAAGCTCAACCGCCAATCTCGGCTTGGCTCCCCCATTGCCGCCGACCAGCATCTTCCACCCTTTCGGCGTACCTACAAGGCCAACATCTTTTATGCAGGTCTCAGCGCATTGATTTGGACAGCCGCTCACACCGATCTTGAATTTAGCAGGCAGCTCCATGCCGTGATACTTGCCATCGAGCTTAAGACCTATGCTGAGACTATCCTGCAGGCCGCGCTTGCAGAATGTCGTACCAGGACAGGCCTTGACACTTCTGACACACAATCCCACCGCAAAACCGGGTGACATCCCAAGCTCGGACCATATCTTGTCCACATCCTTTTCATCCACGCCAACTATCGCAATCCGCGCAGCACTTGTGATCTTCATTGCCTGCGCACCGTATTTCTCCGCAACATCCGCAAGTTTCCTAAGCGTTTCCGGCTGAACTACGCCGCACGGAATATGCGGTGCCACCGCGTAGGTTTTTTTATCCCGCTGAATAATTACACCTTTATCGCCGTCCTGCAACATATTAGACTCCTCTTAGAGCAACGTTTTGAACTTGTCAATCAATGTACGCAAAGTGGCCATATCTGGTTCGCGTTCATATAAAGGCCGGTTATCCTCTTTATATGCTGCTACATTTTGCTCAAACGTGCTTTTGTTGCTATTCACATAGAAAACACCGAGCGGTAGTTTGTCTTTTTCTGTTGCCCTTCTGAAAGCTTCATTGCGATTAGAAAGATCATGTGAATCATCAAGATAATAGCAATGCTCCTGAAACCACTGATAGGTATTGACCTTATTGAATGTCACACAAGGCTGCAAAATATCTACGAGCGCATAACCTTTGTACTCAATCGCCTTTTTTATAATCTCTTTCGTCTGCTCCGCATCACCTGCAAAGGCCCGAGCCACAAAGCCCGCATCCAAGGCAATGGCCACAGAAAGCGGATTAAAAGGCTCCAAAAAGACTCCCGCCACCTGCACAGGCGTCTTAAATCCAATCTGACTGGTCGGCGAGGCCTGGCCCTTTGTCAGGCCATAGACCATATTATTGTGGACTATATTCGTGATGTCTGGATTCCTTCGTATCGTATGGATAAAGTGATTGCCGCCCTCACCATACATATCGCCGTCGCCACTTTCCGCTATCACCGTAAGCGAAGGATTAGCTGCCTTAATAGCCGTCGCCGGCGGCAAGGCTCTACCGTGCAAACCATTGAAGAAATTGCACTTGAAATAATGAGGAATCTTGGCTGCCTGACCTATTCCCGAAACAAGCACAAGTTGCGTCGGTTCAATAGTTAGCTCAGCCAAGGCTTGCTTCAATGTCTTAAGAATAGGAAAGTTCCCACAGCCAGGACACCACGCAATATCAATATCACCTATATCAAAAACTCTGGCTTCCATTCTATATACCTAAACTAATATCGTCGTGAGTTTGTCGACAAGCTCTTCGACCGTGAAACTAAGTCCATTATATTTCAGGACTTTTTCATCAATATCCATTCCGGTATGCAGCCTAATCTGTTTGGCGAGTTGACCTGTCGCATTACCTTCTATAATTACGGTTTTCTTCGCTTTGGCCAGATATTGTCCTGTGTTTGCATGTAAAGGATGTACCTGTTTGTAATGCAGCATCGCCGTGTCGTCCTGATCCAAAACTACCAAGGCTTCACGCACGATATGATATGTTGAACCCCAGCAAACAATCAGATTCTTGTAATCCAGCGGACCAACCAACTCAGGGGCAATCATCTCTTTCAGTAGTAGCTCATTTTTTTTGAGCCTCTTTTCAACCATCTTGTCTCTTAGATCAAGGTCTTCAGTGATATGTCCCTCGGTGTCATGCTCGTCGCTATCTACGCACACAAGCCCTCGGCCATATCCAGGTATTCCACGAGGTGAAATGCCATCTGCTGTCAGTTCGTATCGCTTATATCCTTTTGTCGTCTTGATGAGATATTTCTCAGCTCTGACGCCCTTCAAATTCAGACTGGGTACATTGTAGTATGAGTCGATCAGATACTGATCTGTCAGTACAAACACAGGCACCTGGTACTTGTCCGCGAGATTGAACGCGTGATGTGTCAGATAGAACGCATCCTGAAGTGTGCCCGGCGTTAAGATAATCCTCGGAAACTCGCCGTGCCCTGCATAAAGCGCAAGTTCCAGGTCTGCCTGCTCGGTTCTGGTAGGCAAGCCCGTCGCAGGTCCCGGCCTTTGCGCAAGATGCACAACCACGGGCGTCTCCAGCATAGCCGACAAACTAAGCCCCTCCGTCATAAGTGCAAAACCACCGCCGGATGTTGTCACCATCGCCCGTGCGCCGGCATACCATGCGCCGACTGCCATGTTGATTGCCGCAATTTCATCTTCGGCTTGCTCAGCGACGACGCCAAAGTCTTTACCGTGCTGAGCAAGAAAAACCAGCACAGCCGTCGAAGGCGACATCGGATATGAAGATACAAAATTACATCCGCCAGCTATCGCTCCAAGCCCAACTGCCTCAGCTCCGTTTATTAAGATTTCATCAGTAACCTTCTTATCAGGTTTAACCTCAGCGGAAAACTTGCCCGATTCAGCTAATTCTCTGCCGATCTTGTGGCCGGCTTCGACCGCCTTACGATTACCTGTCACCACATCTTGCGATTTACTGCCGAAATACCCCACGACGAATTCCGATGCGCGCTCTAACTCGACACCGAGCAAACCGGCAAGTGCCCCTACCGCAACAACATTCGAATATATCTTGTTGCCAATTTCGGTAGCGATACTGGTAAACGGCATGTCGAAAAACTTGTATTGGCCCCGGCTAATGTCATCACCTATCACATCCTTTTCTCCAAGAACAAGCGTCTTTGGGGACATCCTCGTTTGGACGTGTTGAATTGCACCTTTATTTAGAGCTATCAGAAGGTCAATTCTGTCAACAACAGCAGAAACCCTATCTGACGACACACGTATCTGCGTTGAATTGGCTCCTCCACGAACCCGTGACATATATTCCTTTGTGGCAAATACATTATAGCCGGTAAGTTTTAGGATTCTCGTCAACAGAAACTCAACCGTCTGAATACCCTGACCAGCCTGGCCACATAGAACAATCGAAATATCTTTCAAGCCTTTGCGCATCGACATTTCATCCTTTGGCCGATTCTTGCTCACTTGTCCGGAAGGTAAACCGCCTCCTTGCATACGGGGATTATCAATATTCTTCAAGATGATAGAACTCAGCGTTCTCCAGCCACGTTTCAGGGCGCGAAACAAACGCGATTATGTTTTCCAGTATAAAGTAGTGCTTCTTCTCCTCTTCAGCAAGTTTGAGAAAAAGTTCTCTTTGATACGGTTCCTTTATCTCGTCGGCCTTATCAAGGTAGAAATCCCGGCTCTTCTGCTCGACCTGTTGCGCTTGTCTATAAATGTCTATCTGTTTGACATCGAAGTCGAAGCTCTGGCCCGATTCCTTCATCTCCTGAAAAATATTCTGGGCATCAGCAAGTATGTTTGTATCTACCATTTCAGATGCTTCATTGCGCATTTTTTCTATGACTTTATAGTGTTTAACCTCATCATTGGCCAGCTCTGTAAATATGGTCCTTAGGCCCTTGTTTTCTGTCTGCTCGACCAATGTCCGGTAGTATTGCTCGCCATCTTTCTCCATTTGCATCGCGTATTCGAAAATGTCCATAGTTATGCTCTTCCTATGTTAAAACTCTACTCAGAAATTCATTTCTTGCTACGTTAAGTGTTTGCAATCACAAAGCTTAGGAAACCCTCAGAACGGCTGCATTGGTTCACATCCGAATCCATCGCTGCCAAACCGGAAAGACATCATACTTAGAAAATTCAGACAAACACTCTTCCCACCTCCCCGATACAATCAACATCAGCCAAATCTGAATCGCCTCTTAGGACTGCTATTTCTTGAACTGCGGCAGCTTTGCAATATACTGCTCGGGATTCTCTTCAAACTTTGTCTTGCAATCCTCACAGCAGAAATAGACCTTTTTCCCCTTATACTCAACAAAGATATCCTTATTGATCGGTCCGGCGTCCACAGGACACATCGTTTGCTCGATAGCTACCGTCACTGCCTTTTTTACTTCAGCTTCGACACCGGGTCGCACTGCAGGTTCTGCTGCTGTCTCGGTCGTAGGTTCGGATTCTTTGCAGCCACCGACTGCAAAACCCACAACCAATGCCATCACAATACATACAACTGTGATTCCTGCAATTGTTCTCATTTTCTCATCCATCTTTGTCTCCTTTCAACAATCAGTTTCTTGCTCTAATTTATCTATAGCGCAGGTAGTCCTTTAACATCACAGAGATATGCTCGACGTCCACTGCACATTGTTAATATGTCAACGAGTTGAAATAGGTCCGCAGTCTGCCAACATCGCTAAGAATTTATGCCAGGCAACTAACATAGGCGCAATCAGGCCTGAAGTTCCCTTCTTTGTTCCAATGACTGTCCAAGAATTCGTATGTGGCGCATCTCTTCACTGATGATATCGTCGATTTTGTGTTTGCCAGCCCGTGTGGGGACAAAACTTCTCAAACCGGTATAGTATACAATGGAATCCTTTTCTTTCTCAATAGCCTTTTTGAGAACATCCACTACAGTCTCACTTCCGGTCAGCTCATCAGAAGGGTCCGGCCGGATGCCAAAAACAGCAAGACCTGCCATCGCCTGAGCATCAATTACCAAATTATTCTCAGGCTTGAAGGTCTTGAGTTCCTGACTCTGCCCGGATAGCTGCTTTTTCATATCTGTAAAGACCTCGACGTGTTTAGCCTCCCAATTGCCCAGCTCCAAAAACATTTTTCTGACCTGTGGCTCATCAAACAGCTCCGCAGCCCTGCGGTAAAAGCTCACTCCATTACGCTCAATTTTTTCAGCTATCTCAAAAACCTCAAAAGCATTAAATCCAATATCCATAATCTTCGTTCCCATAGTTTGTATATCCTCTATAAATCAAGCCAATTATCCTGCGAACGGAGCAGCTACTCCAAACGCTCATCTCAGCAAAGCTGCTTTTGGCCTGGCCCGATTTTTGAGCCGAAGGTAACACAACTTAACCTGAAGGTCAACTACCAGTTGTATACCGGTTAGAAAACTCTTTGTTCACAAAGTTTCCGGTGGACCACTGCGGATGCAACAAATACCACATTAAGTTGACCTGTTAGTTACTTATGGCCAACCGGCGCCGGCCTCGGTAAAATCGCAAGCTGAGCATGGACGACATACAAAAAAAATTAATTTCGATTGACCACCAGCTCGCCGGATTTGCCGATTTCTACAAGCGCATCACAACTACCTGCCCCCTACTATTTGCAGCAACAGGATTGATGGCAGGCATACTGGTACAGAAAACATTACCGACATCATGGGACACAATCGGCAGAATCCCATTTATCTGGCTCTGGCTGACACCTTTGGCACTTTTTACGTTCTTTGCAATACCACTACTCATCATACAAAGGGGCAACGATACGACCATTTATGTTTCTGTGCTTCTTAGTATTTTTGTTTTTGTGGGTTTTGTATGTTTGGGTGCGATTCGACTGATAACCTTCCACCAGCCAAGGCCAAATGACATACGCAATTTTGTTCACGACGAACAGAAACTGGCAACTATACGTGGCTTGATTATCACCAACCCATGCATTCACAAATATCAGCAATGGAAGTTTGCAAAGTTTATTCACAATGATCCAACGAGCAGTTTTTATCTTAAGTTGAACGAAGTGAAAACCATTAACGGCTGGGCAAAAGTCACCGGTACCGTACGAGTACAAGTTAATGAGCCAGTGCTCGACCAGAAAGCCGGTGACTATATACAGACATACTGTTGGTTGGATAGATTCAAGGGAGTCACTAATCCGGGCCAATTTAATACCGCCAAGTATCTTGCACAGAGAAATGTTTTCATCGCGGCATCCATTAAATCACGAGACGGAATTGAACTGTTAGAAAGCCATCATATAGGTCACTTCACACAAGTAAAAAGAAAGCTTCGGGAGACAGCAACACAGGCCTTATTGGGTGATACGCCACCGGATAGTCCAGGCGAAGGTCTCCTGCAGGCACTGCTTTTAGGCTATAGAAGAAATATCGACAGTGCCACTTACGAAACCTTTCGCAAAACGGGCTTGCTGCACTTCATCAGCCTTTCCGGGATGCATCTGGGTATTTTTGTAGGGATTATCTGGTGGTTGTGCAAAACAGCAGGTCTAATGAAGCACGCCAGAGCGATGATTTGTATAATTGCAATAAGTGTCTTTTTGTTGATTGTCCCGCCGAGAGCACCTACGGTAAGAGCAGCTATTATAGCCTTCGCTTTCTGCATATCATTTTTCTTTCGCCGACGACCCAATTCCATCAATACATTATCATTGGCAGCGATAATCCTTTTGCTCATAAGGCCGACACAGTTGTTCGAGGCTGGCTGGCAACTATCGTTTGCTACAGTACTTGGAATTGTGCTTTTCTGCGAGAGAGTCCACTTCTTTATGTACGAAAAAATAACGGGTTTTTCCTGGTTTAAAAAATCTCCAACAACAAGACCGTTTTTTCGCATAATCTCGAGACCTGGACCATATCTATTGGAATTATTTTCTACAGGCCTCACAGCCTGGCTGGGTGGGGCCGGCATTCTATTATATCATTTCTACACGATTAATCCGCTCACAACCATCTGGACGGTAATCGTCTTTCCATTTGTGGCTTTAATCTTGGCCTTTGGATATCTGAAAATAATTCTATCCTTATTGCTGCCTACTGCAGCACTGGGATTAGGTGTCATCGTGAAAGGATTAGCTATTTCGCTGATTTGGATTGTTGAGCATATCGCCCGGTTAGATATCTCACAAATACTTATAGGCCACGTACCGCTTGCACTAATAATTTTATATTACTGTCTTATTCTTTTTACTGCGTTCGTTTATTTTCGGCGTCCCTTGCTGAAGAAAGCTATATGCACGGCAGCAGTTTTGACAATAATCGTCTTTTTAGGTGTCACAAAATGGCAAAGAACTCATCGAGATGGCGTCATTCTTACTTGTCTCGATGTCGGCCACGGCCAGGCAATACTGGCACAACTCCCGGGCCAAGTCAATATTCTATTTGATGCAGGTTCACTATACATACATGACATCGGCAGGAGAGCTGTTGCACCATTTTTTGATTACAGCGGAATAAGCAAAATCGATGCAATTATTATAAGTCACAATGATGTTGACCATATCAACGGCATACCGGAGATCGTAGAACACTGTAACGTCGGACAGATATATGCAAACGACGCATTTCTTAGCACGTCTGATACGTGGGGTACAGCCGAGTATCTGAGAAAAGACATGCGAGAAAAGGGCTTTGACATTGAATCAGTTGGGCAAGCCTTGAATTTTGACAGCAGCACTAACATAAGGATACTCTGGCCGGACGAAACGGCATCTCAGTTTACTGAACTCAGCGACAATGACAGCTCGCTGGTCTGCTTGATAGAATTTGCAGATAGAAGAATACTTTTATGCTCCGACATTGAAGAGCTTGCGCAAGCCGAGCTACTTCGTCTCAATCCGGAATTGCGAGCCGATATTGTTGTTATTCCGCATCACGGTTCAAGCAAAACACTAAAACAAGACTTTCTCGAAAATCTTGGTCCGGAGTTTTTGATTTGCAGTTGCAGCTACAGTCAATATAAAAGACAGGATTCAAATGAGGTAGAAAATTATGCAGACGCTTTCTATACTGCTAGAGATGGAGCTATAAACATCCGTATCAATAAAAATGGCCTCGTAACAGCCAATGCGTTCGTTCGGCCGAATTGAGAGATGATGTATTAGACTCGGCCTTATTTTATGTGCACAACGATTTCAACTCTGCGATTTTTTGTTTTGCCCGCAGCAGTAGCATTTGTAGCGATTGGCCTGGCAGGACCGCAACCAATTGCACGAATTTTCTCTTCAGGAATACCTCGCTTGATGAGATATCTAACCACCGAAAGTGCACGTTCGGCAGAAAGCTCCCAGTTGTCCTTCCAAGGTGATTTCTTGATGGGATCCGAATCGGTATGACCAACAACTTCAATTTCCTTACCGGCATACTTTTGCTGCAAGACCGACAAAATATGGTCCAGCTCAGCACTGGTGGCCTTTTTCAGCTCAGCCTTACCGGATGCGAACAATATAGTGTTCGGAAGTGTTACTGTAATAGTGCCCGCCGAAGGATCAAACGCAACATCGTAGCCCTCTCCGAACCCGGTAACCTCGGCTGGGCTTCGGTTGAGCTCATTAATTTGCCTTTGGAGCTCCTCTATCGTCTGCTGGTCCTGCGAAATCCTTTCAGCAAGCTGTTCTCTTTCCGATTGTAAAAGCTCGAATCTACCTTTCAGATTTTCATGCTCGACATCGAGATATTCATACTTCTGTCGCCAGTTGGTACACCCAGGCAGAAGAATGCTTACTATGATAAACATTAACAGGGCAATTAGCTTTCGGCTGGTACCTCGCATTTGAAATCTCCTTATGTCAGTGGAATTGTGGCTATCTATCCTTAGTAACCTCGCAGTAAAGCCCAGTAGCTGTATATCCAATCGTGTAGAATCATAACAGCAAATATCCCTAATGACAAGAACGGACCATAAGGAATTTGTCGAGTTTTTCTAAAAAACATTTGAAAAGCCGCCCAAGCCAGCCCCAAAAAAGGGGCAATGAAGAACGCCACGACCACCGGAACCGGCCCGACGACGGCCCCAGCAGCTCCCATCAAGTGCACATCTCCAAGTCCCATCGCTTCTTTGCCAAAGGCAAGCGTACCTAAAACACGCGTAGCCCACACTATAGCGCAACCGACAAAATAGCCCCAAACACTTCCTAACAGACCCGCCATCACAGGGCGCTGGATTAAGCGACCCCACAAGTTGCCGACCACCGTGTTTTCTCGAACAACCCACAAAATGACCAACGAGCAAGCAATAATCGGTAGTAAAAAGACGACTTCTTTTAGAATTTCCCGTCTATGATCGAAGCGAGTTTCCTGCATTTCGCCACCTGCTTTTGGTGCCTGACCAGGCTTTAGCTCTGTTTCAGAACCAAGATTATCAGCACCCTGAGGAACGTCGGTCTCATAACTTCTCTTAAGTAAGCCGTATGCCAGAAAAAGCAACGATATCCCCAAGCCAGCGGCTGCACCTACTGCCAGCGCACCGGTACTGAGCGAAGCTACCGGCAGCAATGAATATGCCTGAATCAAAGAGGGCTCAATCATGCACGCACCAAGAGATGAGCCGACAAAACCAACTGCCGTGGCAAACCAGCAGATGGATAACGGAATCACCCAGAGCTGCAGGTCAATCGCAGATGCGGCAATCAAAGCCGACAACAGGGCTATGTGGAGAAGATAAACGAGCCAGCCGCCATGCCCAAAGCCGGCGATGCCCTCCCTCAAATCCGTCCGAAAATAAATAATGAAAAGAGCCGTGAAAACCAGGCCGGTCAACAACTCAACAAGGAAATACCGCACTGAGATCGGCGATTTGCAGTAGCGACATTTAGCACGCAAACACAGCCAAGAGACCAGCGGGATATTGTCATAAAAGCGAATGTGCTTGCCGCACTGCGGACAGAAGGATGCCGGTTTTATCAAGGATTTTTCACGCGGCAGGCGATAAATAACAACGTTCAGAAAGCTCCCGACACAACAGCCGAACGCAAAGATAAAAACAAGCCAAATCCAATCCGGCACAGCCACAGCAATCCTTTGCAATTTATTATATCTTTTTGCTCATTTCTTATGTTCTTAATCTCAATGCAATACGTGCTACCTTGCGAAAGAAACTTCAAAGACGTTTGGCTTCAACTGCAGATTTCTTATCAGCAGATTCGCCAGGATAACGGAACGCCACAGCAAAATCCGATAGGTAAGCAATATCCTCACGAAAAATTTCCCAATTAGGTTCAACCTTAAGAACTTTTTCCAACAATGCAACCAGGTCGTGAATCTTACCAAAAGGAATTTCAGCTTTACTTAGACGGGCTTTGAGATATTCTTCAGCACACTGCTGATAATGAAAACAGATGCCGTCATAATTAGGATTTTTCCTCACCCGACTTTCCCGTTGTGCAGTGGCAAAATCCGCCTCGGCCTTGGCAATCCATTCAGCGGTCATCGGCTTCATAAAGCACCTTTCCTTTTTCAAGGATTTCTCGCATAAAACAGTCACCCATTTTTATTCGCTGATGCACTTTTTCTGGGGTCCTGATGAGAATGTCTACAGGAAATTGCGGCCGCAATTTCATCCGGATTTCTACGGATTTGTCAACACTTCTGCCTTTGAACGGCCCGATGACTAATAAATCAACATCAGAATCAGCAGTAACTCTGCCCTGAGCATAAGAGCCGAACAGGATTACCCGTTCAGCGTTAAACTGCTCACCGATTTGCCTGCCGAACTTCTTTATTTGATTTATCGCTACCATAGTCTGCACTCTTGCCTATCGATTATTTCTTTTTCATTATGACCATTCATTTTAATTTTTACCTTTTTTACTTTTGCCTTTTCCTATTTACAGCCGCGACGACTCTCACTGGCAAGCCGAACAAACGTATGAATCCTGTCGCGTCCGTTGGCTCGTATTCAGCACCCATCTTGAAGCTTGCAAGATTGGTTCTATACAAGCTGTTCGGGCTCTTGGCACCGGCTAAAGTGCATCTGCCTTTGAAGAGCTTGACTTTGACTTCGCCGGTAACATTACGCTGAGTGACATCGATAAATGCATCAAGAGCCTCGCGTAGCTGAGTAAACCAAAGACCGTAATAAATAAGCTCAGCATATTTCAAGGCAATCTGTTGTTTATAGTGCATTGTCTCGCGGTCAAGCGTCAAACTCTCCAGAGCACTATGAGCGGTCACCAGAATAGTTCCGCCCGGCGTTTCATAAACACCCCGCGACTTCATGCCAACCAGCCGATTCTCAACTAAATCCACCTGACCGACACCGTGCTTACCGCCGAGCTCGTTCAGAATTTTAATCAACTGCACGCCACTTGTAAGCCCGCCGTTGAGCTTTACCGGCACACCCTCATGAAAGCCTATCGTTACATAGTTCGCCTTATCCGGCGTATTTGAAATAGGCTGTGAGATAACAAACAGATCGTCCTTCGGTTCATTGGCAGGGTCCTCAAGATCCGCTCCCTCGTGGCTTAGATGCCAGAGATTTCGATCTCGTGAGTATATCTTTTTCTTGGATTGCTCAATCGGAATCTTATGTTTCTTGGCATAATCCACTGCTGCCTCACGCGAGGTAAGCGTAAATTTCGGGTCCTTCCACGGCGCAACAATTTTCAGTGACGGATCAAGCGCCATATATGTCAACTCAAACCGCACTTGGTCGTTACCTTTGCCCGTTGCTCCATGTGCAACCGCCGTCGCGCCTTCGGCGTGCGCAACCTCCACCTGATACTTAGCAATCAGCGGCCGCGCGATGCTCGTTCCCAACAGATACCCGCCTTCATAAACCGCGCCGGATTTTAGCAGTCGCCACAGATAATCCTCCACGAATTCCCGCCGAAGGTCTTTTACAATGCACTTGCTCGCACCGCTGGCAAGCGCCTTTTTCTTTATACCTGCAAGTTCATCACCCTGGCCCAACTCAGCAGAGAACGCTATAACCTCATAGCCGTAGGTCTCTTTCAACCACGGCAGAATCACACTCGTATCCAGCCCCCCACTATACGCCAAAACTACTTTTCCCTTCTTTGCCATTTTTTACCTCAGAAAAGACTTTATTGTCATCGCAGATTATACAAGAGATGCGGAGCAATGACAATCAAAGGCAGAATAAAGGGAAGGAATTTAGCCACGTATCAGTCCATGGCTTGCTGTAGTTCATCCGGTGGTACCAGAGGTTCGATGAGTTGAATCAACTCCGGTATGTCCTTTTCAACCACATCCCATACTCTTCGTGGAATAATGTGGAAGTATTCATGAACTAATCTATTCCGCATACCGATTATAGTTTGCCAGGGAATCTCCGCATGTTCCTTCTGGTAATCCAGTGAGACTTTACGAGCAGCTTCACCAATAATCTGAATTTGACGCATAACCGCATTCTGTGTCAGGTCGTCATCTTCAAAAGCTTTCCAAGTCATGCCACTGGTAAACTCCTTCACTTTACGAGCTGCCAACAGCATGTCCAGCAGATAAGCATCATCACGCCACATAAATCGCCTCCACTGACTTTAGCATATGACGCCGCCGAATATAGTTTTCACTTCTTTCAATAGCTTGGCGTTCGACTAAATCGACTTTTCGTCTCAAAATCTCAGACAGTTCGTCTTCTATCGTGACAAGTCCCATCAAGTCCGGCTCCTGGCCCTGCTCAAATTCCACCATTACATCCACATCGCTATTCGGTCCAAAGTCGTCCCGCAACACAGATCCAA
This sequence comes from uncultured Pirellulales bacterium, assembly GCA_964519995.1. Lineage (GTDB taxonomy): Bacteria > Planctomycetota > Phycisphaerae > Sedimentisphaerales > Anaerobacaceae > CAZFLY01. The sequence goes on from CAZFLY010000007.1 coordinate 61,274, forward strand.
AAAATGCGAGACTTTGAATATGATTTCGTTGGCAGAACTCAGTTATTTTATCTTTGGGCACCTCTATCTGATAGGGCATATTCTCACCTTTGACATTAGGTAGTTGTTTTTACCACTTTTAATATAACAATAATTATTCTCGCAGAGCAACGATTAAATTGTGCAACACTGATCCTAATACTCTGTCTTACACAAAATCAAAAACTGTCAT